>CAMNRM010000004.1 GCA_946553025.1 uncultured Clostridium sp. | reverse complement strand
ATGTTCGGACAGCCACTGTTCTTTGGTCGGCAGGCTCAAGATTCCGAGAGCCTATGATACTTTTCCAGGAACTTCCCTGTCCCCGGTTCTTTTTCGAAGAGGGCCCTACCTCGAAAAAGTCTGTAAAGCTTTTATATGTTCTTTTCAGCTTACATTCTTAATTATCGTCACTACTTCATAAAACTTAAGGATTTTTTTTAACTTTTTTATGCTTTTTATTTTTTGTTTACAGATAAAATTTTACCTTACTGAAGCAGGCTTAATATCTGCTGCGGAACGGCATTCGCCTGAGCTACCATGGAATTGGCTGCCTGATAAACGATATTATCTCTGGTAAAGGAAGTAAACTCATCTGCCATATCTGTATCACGAATACGGCTCTCCGCAGAGGTCATATTCTCTGAAGTAACACTTAAATTATTGTGCGTATGTTCGAGATGATTATAGGCTGCACCAAATTCTGCACGGATATCTGCAACTGCCTCTATGGCAATCTCAATATTTTCAATTGCTGCATTTGCATCTGCCTGTGTACGGATATTAATTGCATCCAATCCCAATCCCTTATCCGTCATTACATATCGATTTACATTCAATATTTCATCTGCGGAATGACCAATCTGAAGAGTAATCTTATCTGCCTTTACCGGAGGCTGAAATGGTGCTCCTGACGGAATAAACTGTTCGGTTGCATCAAACAAAGGAATATCATCAAAATCCGATGTTTCCCCAATCCGGTTAATCTCCGCAATCAGTTCCTCGCGCTCGAAATCCAGATTCTCTCTTGCCACGGTAGTATACGTAGCATTCGCCGACTGTACAGCCAACGTCTTCATTCTTCCCAGCATAGCGTGAACTTCACTCAATGCACCTTCACCGGTATTGGTCATGCTGATACCGTCGTTTACATTCCTCATCGCCTGATTCAATCCGCGAATCTGGCTTCTCATCAACTCGGAAATTGCCAATCCTGCGGCATCATCCCCAGCTCGGTTGATACGGTAACCGGAAGAAAGCTTTTCCAGGGATTTCTTCATCTTGCCTTCAGATATACCCTTATTCCTGGTAGCATTCAAGCTTCCCATATTATGCTGTATAATCAAATCTATCAACCACCTTCCACCGCTGCAGCCGGTTCTTCTGCTTCCCTGCTAAACCTGACTGCCACGTATTTTCCACTATCTTCTTAACTGTTTCTGTTTTTTATATCGGCAAAAAAGAAAGCGGGATAAGGATATTTTAAAACTTTTTTTGAAAATGTTCTGCTTAAAATAGCCTGAAACAACTTAGAATTAGGATAGGATAACTCAAGAATTTCACAGGAACTATTGAAATCCAACTCTTCCTATTGTATGATTAGATATCGTAACACAGAAGAAACACAGAAGAATTTCAAAAGAAATGCCCAAGTACCACAGACAACTCCCCACACACATCATCTGCCCCAACAGGAGGAACATAAAACTTATGAAAATCCAATTTCTAAACGGCGGCCTGGCCAATCAGGCATTCCAATATATCTTTGCAAGGCACTACGAATTATCCCATCCCGGCGACACAATGTACATGGATGACAGCTATTTTGCCCTGAATACCGTCCACAATGGCTATGAACTGGAAAAAGTATTTGGTATCCACCCGCACATGCTCAGTTCCTGTTTCGATGAGCGGGTATGGAATTTTATCCTGGATGCCCGACAAAGGGAACATAAAAGCGTTCCCCAGATTCTTATGGAAAATCAAATTCCTATTGATATGGTTTCCGAAGTCGGCGAGGAGTGCCACCGCTTCAATCCATTTGAGGGAAGGCGTTTCCATGTCCGCTGCCATCAGTACTGCCCGGAAGTTTTTTCTATCCCGGAAGCCGAAGAAAATATCTATTACCACGGCTACTGGCTGAACACAGCATGGTTTGCCGCCTACCGGGATGTTTTCCTGAAAGAATTCCATTTTCCTGAAATCACAGATGAACGAAATCTCCATTACCTGGACGAAATCACCTCCTCACCATCAGTATCCATCCACATCCGGCGAGGAGATTACATTACTTTAAACATGGCTCTCCCTGATGAAGTTTACAGCTTATGTGCAGAAACCTTTTTTGTACAATACGGCGGCGACTGGAATCTCTTCGTTTTCTCGGATGATATCCCCTGGTGCAAAGAACATGCACAAAAGCTACAATTCAACCTGTTTAAAAAAGTCACATTCGTCGAAGGAAACATCCACGGCGAGAACTACCGCGATATGCAGCTTATGAGCCAGTGCCAGGCGATGATTATGTCCAACAGTGCCTTCTGCTTTCTGGCAGCTCTGCTAAACACAAGGCGGGAAATTGTCTTAAACTTAACCGACATGGATATCCTATAAATTGTCTTAAACTTAACCGACAGGGATATCCTATAACAGCCAAAATAATGACCCAAATAAACCCTTATGCGCCCGCAAATAAGCATACCGACATAAATAAAAATTTGCCGGGCGCACTTGAAATACCTGCATTTACACTATCTTACTCATCCAATCCCCCAATCACCACTTCCTTCCCCCGAAACGCAAATCCATAGCTTCGGATCTTTTCTTTTGGAACACCTTTTTCTATCAGCATCGTATCAGGTTATCAAATTCATCAAAGTCACTATACAAATATAGTAATTTTAATAAAATTTGTATATCAGTCAATACAATTTATAAAAAAGCTGCATTTACTCTGACTGGATGTAACCCCACATCCTCTATCCCGTTCGCATAGGCTGTCGGGAATACTTTTTTCAATATCTGATAGGACGCATTAACGTCTGCATTAATTTTTATTCCATTTTCGCTGACAAATAATCCCCTGTGGATGCGCCGTATGTTCCTGTAATTCTGCTTTACCGGCATTTCATCGTCAAGAAAGCTTGTACCGGATGTATAGGATTCTTCGGTTAGAATAACATTAATCCCGGCTTCCTGTGCTTTATACTGCAGCATTTTAATCAAACGCTGGGTTGGAATACCTGTAAAATTCTGGTTTACTGTTTTGCTTAGATTTGCATCCCTTTTCCAGTCTTTGTTATAACCGATTACGATGGTATGGATAGTTCTGTCTATACAATAATCGACTATTTTTCGACTAGCCTTATGCATATAGTCATCCACTTTCCGGTTCCTTTTTGCCGTCATCCGTGACATCCGCCAGGTAAAATCCCTGCCATTCATCCGCTTCGCCGTTTCCCTGTAATATGCCATCTGCTTATTGTAGTATTAATTCACCGACTTAAGACCCCTGCCGTTGATGATATAGGTTCTGTCCCCTACATTGGTTGTTACGGCTGCTAAGTTGCCTATGCCGATGTCAATACTGCAGTAGCGCTGGTTATCTGGCTTTACTTCATCAATGGATATACGGTAAACGACTTCTGCCAGAATATAACCCTGCTTTGGTATAAACCTTATCTGGTTGAATGCCTGAAAATTATTCTTAGCACAGCATTTCAGTTTTAGTTCAAAGCCTTCAAATTTCTTTGGGAATCTTAAAATGCCATCTCTTAATTTTACATTTTGATTGGTCAGGATAAGGATATTTCTGCCGTCTTTCTTTTTATACTTGGGAAGCTTTGGCTGGCCTGTATACTTCTCTTTGTTCCCTGCCCAGTCTTTTATGGATACAAAAAAGGACTTCCAGTTCTTTTCTAACAGACGCAAAACCTGCTGGGCGGACTGTGCCGCTGGCATTTCCCGGTAATCGGGATATTCTGTATCTGCTTTTAGTAACTTATCCAAATCGCCATAAGGGACAGCCTTGCCGCTGCCTGTAAATTCCTGACGCAGGATATAATTGGCATGGTTATACAAATTCTTGGAAAGGAAACAAAAATAGTCTAGCATTGTGTAATGCTTATTTGATGGTTTTAGAATATGCTTTTCAACTCTCTGTACAATCATCTTCTTCCAGCACCTTCTTAATCCTTCCTGCTTTTCTTTTGCTGTAAAGCTTTATGGAATAGCAATGCAGCAGCGAAACAATTTCTTCAAAAAACTCCTCGCTGTCCAGTTTTTCCGATCCAATTTCACTCATCACAATAATCTCACAATGGTATTTTTTAAATAAATGATAAAACAGTTCAAAGCCCACTCTGGACAGCCTGTCTTTATAGGTAATGACTACTTTTTCCACTCTGCCGTCCAATACTTCATCCAGAAGACTGAAAAAATCCTTCCTTTTTTCAAAGCTAAGTCCACTGGCTATATCTGAATAAATCCCAAATATTCTGTACCCATTGGAAAACCATGATAAAACCTCTCCGGCTCTTCCCATAAAGGATTTTTTCTCGTATCAAAATGACTGAACACAGCCATCTCAACTTTGTTCATGTAAATATTCATCGACTTTACATCGTCAATAAGCAATGCTTTGATAAAGGCATTATAATTTGATTTTTCTTTTTCAAACCAACCACAAATTATTTCATGAAACATTTGCTTTACTTCTAAATTGGCAACGGCCAGTTCATATTTTGGCCGTGGAAAATCATAAGTCAAATCATAATCTTCATAAGTTTCATGAGAAACAATTTTAAGATATCCACTGGCAAGCAAAAAACTCCAAATGGCTTCTTCATTATTATCCAACTGATCATACACAAACTCTTCATCCAGCGCATCAAACAAATGCCTTCCCAAAAGCAGTTCCTCAAACTTCTGTTTAATTTCGCCGCTCCCTTCCTGGATTAACTTCCCAGACAGACGATTTGAACCAGAATTTACCCAGTAGGCTTCTGGTTTTCCAGTACTTAAATAGTTAAGAATTGACCATGGATTGTAAATATTCTTCTGGCTTCCAAAGTTAAAGCCATCATACCATGTTTTCACTTCCTGTTTTCGTTCGGATAGCTGATATTCATCTAATGCGGCAAATACTTCTTCCTCTGTGAAGCCAAATATATCTCTATATTTTTCTGAAGTTGTTGTAATCACTTGCAGATTATTTAAACCTGAAAAAGAGGGTTCTCTGCTCACTCTGGTTATACCTGTCATAATAGCCCGTTCCAGATAGGGATTCGTCTTAAATGCAGCATTAAACATACTTCTCGTAAAAGAAACCAATTCCTCCCAATATCCATTCACATAAGCTTCCTGCATCGGTGTATCGTATTCATCCAGCAGAATAATTACCTTTTTCCCATAATAACTGTACAAAAACCTTGCAAGCTGATGTATCGCCATCGTTGCCGTGACTTCATCCATATCCACATCAATCGATGAAAAATATCGCTTCTCTTTATCATTCAACTTTTCATCCTGCAAAAGAAAATCATTCATGGAATACAGATTTAACAGTATCTGATTAATTTTACGGACAGTGGCAGCATAGGTTTTTTCTTTTACATTGGCAAAAGACAAACTGATAACCGGATAAGTTCCCTGCAGTCTTCGGTACTTTTCCTCTTCCCATATCGCAAGCCCTTCAAACAAATCTTCACGGCCTGCATACTGCACCGAGAAAAACTTCTCTACGGTACTCATGGCCAGAGTTTTCCCAAAGCGCCGGGGACGGGTAATCAGGGTTACTTGATCTGCCGATTCCCACCACTCCCGAATAAAATTTGTTTTGTCAATATAAAATATATTTTCTTTTCTTACTTCCTCAAAATCCTGATACCCAATCCCTATCATCCGATTCATCCACGCAACTCTCCCTTCCCCTTTGCAGATTCACTGCCACACAATAATTATACTTTTTAATATAATATTCTACTTCACAGTATACTGTAGAATCAACTTTTGTCAAGGCTAAACCGAAATTCTAAGCCGGCTGAATTCTAAATCGGCTAAATTCTAAACCGACCAACCCCAAATTCTAACTAACACGCTAAAAGAAAACAGGCTCTCCGATTCTCCCAACCAGAAAGCCCATTTCTTTATCACTTAATTTATTTCTTTATCGCTTAATATATTTCTCCATCCTTTCATCCATTTCTTCACCCCGTTCATCTTCACTGCTGCTTCAGCAAAGGCAAAAGATTCTGCACCTCCGCCGCCGAAGTTGCTTCTAAAAACGAACTGTAGCTGAAAAAGCAAAATCCTGAAACCTGTCCTGTCGCCCTTGCCATTTCCACCTGGCGCTTCATAATATCGTTATACCGAAGCCACTCCGAAACATCATTGTGATCGGCAACGTTCGTCCCCGCCCGGTAAAGGCCAAGACCAAGGTAGAGTTTTACCTTTCCCTTATTTTTCAGCGTTATCCATGAATTCAGATTCGGAGCAAATGCATGGGAGGCCGGCTGCTTCGATGAGGTTTTTGCCTCAAACCCCCAGTACAGCTGCGGCATGATGTAATCAACCATCCCCTCGCTGCTCAGCCAGCGGTCAATATCCACATACATCCCCGTATTGCTGCGCAGATTCCCAATCACACCCTGAGGGCTTATCCCAAACACAGCCTCCGGGCGAACAGCTTTTACGGTCTGGTACACCAGGGAAACCAGCTGGCTGACATTCTCCCGCCGCCAGTCCGCTATGGACAAAGTACTCCCCGAAGCCGCATATTCCGGCAGGTCAAACCATCTCGCCGGGTCGTCATCCTTGACATTCGGGTAAAAATAATCGTCAAAATGCACCCCTTCTATCGGATACTTCTCCAAAACCTCCCGCACCGTCAATGCCAAAAACACCCGTACCTCGGGACTTGCCGGATTTAGATAGTATTCCCCGTCATGCAGCAGCACATAGCGATCATTTGCCGTCGTATCATCATTCAGCCACTGCTTCACCGGCCCGTAAGGCGACACATCATCCCAGGACATATGATAGCCCGTAACCCGATAAGGGTTAAACCACGCATGAACCTGCAGCCCGCGGGCATGGGCGGCTTCCACAAAATATCCGAACGGATCATACCCCGGGCTGACTCCCTGCACCCCCGAGGCAAACTTCGACCAAGGGAGAATCTGCGAGGGATACATGGCGTCCGTATGGGAATGGGCATGAAGGAAAATCGCATTTAAGCCCCAGCTCACACAGTTATCCATCATCCCGTCCACCGCCTGCTTAAACTCTGCCTCGCCCTTGGGCAGCTTTTCCCATTCCAGATAAGAAATCCAAACTCCCTTTAATTCCCCGCTGTTATTCACAGAAACCGGATTTTGTGCCTGATTTACCCCTCCGACCTGGCTTATTAATGCATTTGCCGGAATCTGATTTGGCGGCACAGGATTCACTTGATTTTCCGCCGTCTGCGTTTTTACCTCCTGGACATTAGCTGTCTGTCCCCCTGGCCCTATCCGCTCTACTTCCTGTGCAAATGCCTCCAGACATATTCCCGAAGCTATCCCTGGTATCCCCGGCATCCCGGACAGAAAAATCACAGCTGCCATCAGTACAGGCAGACCGCTTTTTTTCATTTTCTCTGCAGTTTCCATCACTCTTTGTTTTATCATCCCGGCCTTCCTTTCCTAACTATACCCATCCGGGCAAAGTCCGCCCATCCTGAAAGGATTTTCGTTCATGAGTGTCCGGTAAGGTATAAAAACATAATCTATTCTTTTAGGAAAGTATACCATTTTTCCAAGCATTTTCCAGAAGGTTTTTCATTAAGGTTTTCTTACAGTTCATGTTCCCATGCTGTAAACCCTATCAACGCTAATCCCATCAGCGCAGCAAGAAATCCTATACCGCCTCTGCCTCTTCGTTCTTCCCCAGCCGCCGAAGCATGGTTTTCTTCACTGCCCGGAAGATATTTTCATACCCGGTGCAGCGGCAGAGATGCCCGGACATCTTCTTTCGGATCTCATCGTCGGAGAGTTCCCTCTTCTCCTCAAGGATCTCCACCGCGCTCATAATAAAGCCCGGACTGCAGAATCCGCACTGCACCGCCGCCTCATCCATAAATGCCTGCTGGATATCGGAAAGCTCCCCGTTCGGCCCGGCAAGCCCTTCCAGGGTGAGAATCTCCTTCCCCTCGGCCCAGACAGCCAGGTAAATACAGGAATTAAAGCATTCCCCGTTGATTATCACATTGCACGCCCCGCACTCGCCGACCTCACAGCCTTTTTTCACGCTCGTCAGTCGGTAATCGTCCCGCAGCATATCGGTAAGGGATGCGCGGACATCCACCATCTTTTCTACCTTTTTTCCGTTAATGGTACAGGAAACCAGCTTATACTGTTTACTCATCAACTTCACCTCCTGCCAGCCGTACAGCCTCTCGTAACGCACGTTCTGCCAATACCACCGCGATATGCTGCCGGAAAGCCTTCGATGCCCTCCAGCTGTCACGCGGACGAATATCCTCTAAAACCGTTTCGGCAAAGGTCTTTACGGTTTCCTTCGTCAATGCCTTCCCCTTTGCCGCCGCTTCCGCCGAAGGTGCCCGCATCGGCACCGGCCCTGCCACGCCGTAGGCAATCCGCACATCCTCCATCGTCTTTTTATCCTCCGACAGCTTCACATTCACCGAACATCCCGTCGTCGCGATATCCATCGCTTCCCGCA
The DNA here is from genome assembly GCA_946553025.1 of uncultured Clostridium sp. Lineage (GTDB taxonomy): Bacteria > Bacillota > Clostridia > Lachnospirales > Lachnospiraceae > Caccovicinus. The sequence goes on along the minus strand of CAMNRM010000004.1, from coordinate 131,112 downwards.
TGGCATATTTAATATAGTGCCCGAAATACCCTTCATACGCCTTCTTGGGAATTAAAATCGCCGTCTGAATCTCGCCCGGCTTAAGATCCACCGTTCCCGCCTTAATGTAAAAATCATGAATCGGAATCCGCCGAACCCCGTCCGGTCCGGTAATCTCCACGATGGCATCCCACGCATGTAAGGTCGAAGCCGAATCCGCCGAGGTCACGCCGTTGCAGGTATTGCCCCCGATCGTTCCGATATTTCTAATCTGCGGCCCGCCGATCATATCCACGGCCTCACCTAAAACATTGATATACTTTTGAATCACCGGGTCCTTCGTAATATGCGAAAAGCTTGTAAGCGACCCAATCCTTATCGTCTTGTCCTCTTCAAGCTTCACCCCGCGCAGTTCATCCAACCCGTAAATGCTGACCAGTTCCTTCCCTGCCCGTTTTCCTTCCCGCATCTGCACCAGGACATCACTTCCCCCCGCGATAACCTGTGCTTCGGGATGTTCCACTAATAAACGCACGGCATCCTCTACACTTTCCGCCTCATAAAGCGCCTTGATATCATACATAAATCCAGCCTCCTTCCCTTAGTTAAACAGTCCCTCTTCCGTAAACCGCCGAAACAGATTGTGCGGGTTCACCGGTGCCTCATTCACGCCCACGCCCGTCGCCTGATAGACGGCATTGCGGATCGCCGGAGCCACAGAGCAGGTCGGCGGCTCGCCGAGTGCCTTTGTGCCAAATGCACTGGTCGGCTCGGGATTTTCCACAAACAGGGCCTTTAACCTTGGGTGATCCATAAACGTCGATAACTTATAGTCAAGTAAATTATTATTCAGTGCCCGCCCGGTCTTGGGATCAAACATCAGTTTTTCCGATAAGCCAAAGCCAATCCCCATGCTCATCCCGCCGTGCACCTGCGCCTCGGCAAGCGCCGGGTTAATCAGCGTTCCCGCGTCGTGCACGTTGACGATATCCAAAAGCTTCACCCTGCACATCGGGATATCCACTTCCACTTCGGCAATCGTGCAGCCAAAGGAATAGGCATTCGACTTAATCTGCGCCGTGCTTTCCGCGGATAAATGCTGGCTGTTGGTCAGACTGTAGAGCGCCTCGGTGGACAGCTCCCCTAAACTCATCAGCACCCGCTTATCCGTCGTTCGGACAATATTTCCCTCCACGATATCCAGGTTATAGGGCGGCATCCGGGTCAGCTCATGTGCGTATTTTAAAATCCTCTCGCGCAAAAGCAACGCTGTCTGGCGGATGGAAAATCCGGCAGTGTAGGTCTGGCGCGAAGCATAGGCTCCGGTTCCAAACGGCGTTACATCCGTATCCTGGCAGGAAACGATGTGCACCGCAGACATCGGCACACCCAAAACATCTGCTGTCATCTGTGCATAAGCCGTATCCGCCCCCTGTCCAATCTCCGTTTCCCCAAGCTGCACCTGCAGCGACCCGTCCTGATTTAACACCATGCGGCAGGAGGAGGTTTCTAAGGAAATCGGCCAGACCGCCGTATTATACCAAAATACCGCCACGCCGATTCCCCGGCGCACCTCCCCGGTCTGGTTCTGGTATTCTTTAAACTTTCTTTCGTAATCGATAGCGTCCATCGCCTTATCCAGACACTGGTTAAAGCTGTCGTGGTAAAGTTCATTTTTAGAAAAGGCATCGACAAAGCCCACCGGCATCACATTCTTACGCCGAAACGCCACCGGGTCCATCCCCATCCTTGCCGCCACGTCCTCGGTATGACACTCCACCGCCCACATCGCCTGCGGAATCCCGTAACCGCGCATGGCCCCTGCCACGGACTTATTCGTAAAAATGGTATAGGCGTCCACTTCCACGTTGTCGCAGGGATAAAGCTGCGGGAACGCCCCCGCACCCTTGGCGACGATGCTGTGTCCGTGGGAGGCGTAAGCACCCTGATCAGAGAATGCTTCCAGCTTTCGCGCCGCATATGTACCGTCCGGGCGAACCCAGGAAATAATATGACTGCGGATCGAATGGCGCACCCGGTTCGTCACAAAGGTATCCTCCCTGGGAATATCTAATTTTACCAGATGCCCGCCAAGCTGCATACACAGCCACGCGCAGAGCGGCTCGTACAGAACATCCTGCTTATTGCCGAATCCCCCGCCGATATAGGGCTTAATGATCCGGATCTTGCCCCAGTCAACGCCCAGCGCCTGCCCGACCACGCGGCGGACGATGTGCGGGATCTGCGTCGAGGCCACCACGGTAATCCGATCCCCTTCCATCTCCGCATAGCAGATAAAGTTTTCGATATGGCAGTGCTGCACCGTGGGCGTTTCATACCAGCCCTCGACCTTTACCAGTCCCGGTTCCTTAATCGCCTCCTCATAATTTCCCTTCCGAATCGTGGTGTGCTTTAAAATATTGTTGGGGTAATCCTTATGAATCTGCGGCGCACCGTCCTTCATCGCCTCCTGCACATCCAGGACGAAGGGATATTCCTCATACTCCACCTTAATGGCCCGGATTGCCTTTGCCGCTGCCACCTCATCTTCTGCCACGACCGCCGCGATATCATCCCCGTAAAACCGGACTTCTTCCGTTAAAATCAGCCGATCCGCCACGTCCTGGTGCGACGGGTCGGTGGACCAGGGATGGCCTGCCGTCGGAAAATAGTGCTTTTCCTTGATATCAAAGCAGGTAAACACCTTAACCACTCCCGGAATCTTTTCCGCCTCCGAAACATCGATCGATACTACCCGTCCGTGGGCAATGGTGGAGTGGTAAACCTGGGCAATGTAGGCACCCTTATCGCACAAATCATCCGTATACTTTGTGCGCCCCAGCACCTTATCGCGGGCATCCACACGTGTTGCATTCTTTCCTACATACATTCAATCACCCTCCTAAGAATTGTTTTGTTCCATTTCATCATTGACATAGTTCCCCATATGTTCCTTCATCCGCAGATACCCGGCTTCGGCAATCACGACCTTTCCCTTCTGCATCTGAATCAAATCTGCTTCTTTCAGCTTTTTAATGCTTCGGTTTAAGGTTTTTACGGAAAACCCGATTTCCTCTGAAAGCTGTTCCCGGTTCTGTCTTAATTCCAGCACCTTTCCCGCGGGTTGCTTCTGCTCATACTTGCGGATAAGGTACATCATCAGCCGTTCCCTGCCCTCGATAAACAGATATTTCCTGGCTTCGGACGTCTGTTCGACCAGGCGGCGCGTATTTTCCTTCGTCCGCATCCACAGCGCATCCACATCCGTCTGCAGCCAGTCCATATAGTAGACCACCGGGATAACGAGCAGGCGGCAGCGGGTGGCCGTTACCACACTGATGCGGTAATTGGAAAGACCGGCAAAGTATTCAATCTCCCCAAAAAAATCCCCCGGCCCGTAATCTTTAAAGGAATAGGGCTGGTTGTGCATGGGCCACTCAATCCCCGTTGCCCTGCCGGATAAGATAATGTAAATATTGCTGCACTTCTCTCCAGCTTCAATCAGCGTTTCATCCTCTCCGACCTCCATCGCCCGCATATAATATTTTACTTCCTCTGTGCAGTTCTGGAACAATACTTCCATATATGTTTGTTTTGCTAACGGCAGTTCCTTAAAAATCTCCATGGCCCCTCCCTTTGTATAACCCTATTATACCGGAGAAACCCCAGGAATAAAAAGGACGAATGACCCAATTTTTACTTTTTCTTAAAATATGGCATTTGTTATAAATTTTTTCGTTTTTTCTTCTTTTATTCCATCTGTTTTTATGCAATTTTACCATAGTTTATTTTCCAAATCAACCCTAATACCTTCCAATTTTTACAAAAGAACTTCCAGAAAATTTCAAAAAAAGTTGTGAATTATTTAACAATACTCTTGCCATACCGAAAATTTATGTTATAATGATTGGAAAAAAAAGCGCTCCTGCGCCGACAAAAAGGAGACCCCACCCATGAACCAAAGAAACCTGACGCTGCTAACCGATTTTTATGAACTGACCATGATGCAGGGCTATTTTAAACAGAAGGATGCCAATAAAACCGTTGTCTTTGACGTATTTTACCGCAATAATCCATTCGGCAACGGCTTTGCCGTCTGCGCGGGCTTAGAGCAGGTAATTGAATACATTAACAACCTGCACTTTGACCAGGAGGACGTGGACTACCTGCGCACTACCGGGATGTTTCAGGAGGATTTCTTAGACTACCTGCTGCATTTTAAGTTTTCGGGCGATATCTATGCTATTCCGGAGGGAACCGTGGTCTTTCCCCGGGAACCCCTGGTCAAGGTCATTGCCCCGATTATGGAAGCCCAGCTGGTGGAAACGGCATTATTAAACATTATTAACCACCAGAGCCTGATTGCCACGAAAACCTACCGCATCGTCCACGCAGCCCAGGGCGACGGGGTGATGGAATTTGGTCTGCGCCGGGCGCAGGGGCCGGACGCGGGGATTTACGGTGCCCGTGCGGCGATGATTGCCGGCTGTATAGGAACCTCCAATGTGCTGACCGGACAGATGTTTGACGTTCCGGTGAAGGGGACACATGCCCACAGCTGGATTATGAGTTTTGCGGACGAACTGACAGCCTTCCGCACCTACGCGCATCTTTACCCCTCCGCCTGCATCCTGCTGGTAGATACTTACGACACCTTAAACTCCGGCGTACCCCATGCGATTCAGGTCTTTAAGGAAATGCGCGAGGAAGGTATCCCGCTGACCTTTTACGGTATCCGCTTAGACAGCGGCGACCTGGCCTACCTCTCCAAGCAGGCCAAGCAGATGTTAGACGAAGCCGGATTTTCCGATGCCGTAATTTCCGCCTCGAACGATTTGGACGAGGAATTAATCAACAGCTTAAAGCTGCAGGGGGCCGCCATCAACTCCTGGGGTGTGGGAACGAATTTAATTACCGCGAAGGACTGCCCGTCCTTTGGCGGCGTCTATAAGCTGGCAGCGGTAAAGGATGAAGCCACCGGAAAATTCATCCCCAAGATTAAACTCTCCGAAAATGCAGAGAAGATTACCAATCCGGGGAATAAGACGATTCAGCGTATTTACAGCCGGGAAAACGGGAAAATTATCGCCGATTTAATCTGCCTTGCCGACGAAAAATTTGACGAGTCCAATTCCCTGCTGCTCTTCGACCCGATACAGACCTGGAAAAAGACCCACCTGGCACCAAAGAGCTATACCATGCGGGAGCTTCTTGTCCCAGTCTTTAAGAAGGGAACCTGCATCTATTCCTCGCCCAAGGTTATGGATATCCAGGCGTACTGCAAGAAGGAACAAGCCACGCTCTGGGAGGAATCCCGCCGTCTGGTCAACCCCCACAAGGTTCATGTTGATTTATCCAATGAACTGTGGCAGATCAAGAAGGCACTTCTGGATTCCTACAAAAACAATTAAAAGAAGATAACAAAAAAAGCAAAACAGCCATACAGCAGGCAGAAAAAGAAAAACTATATAAATTGCACAAAAAAAGCCCGGAAAAAACAAAAAAGTTGACGCCGGGCTTGATTAATTGCCGGGAAAACGGTAAAATAAGACTAAAGATTAGAAAAGCTAAAATGAAGGCAGAGAAGGGAACAGGGTTATGAAACAAAAACTATCTTTTGCCAACCGGATTTGGATAGGATTCACCTTATTTTCCATGTTTTTGGGCGCTGGCAGTTTACCATTCGTCCCCTACCTGGGGTTCTGTGCCGGCAGCAGCCTCTGGCGCGGGATGGCCGGTTTTTGGGTGAGCGGGGTTTTCCTTCCTCTTTTGGGTGCAGGAGCGGCTGCGTCTGCCGGAGGGCTTAATAAGCTGGCTGCACGGATTCATCCCCGATGTGCCCTTATTATCCCCCCGCTGTTTTCTCTGCTTTTTGGACCTCTTTTTGTCCTTCCCAAAGCAGCCCAGACTTCCTGTCTGCTGAACCCTCTTCTATTTAATGAAGAAAAACCCGATCCGAATTTATATCTGTGCTGTCTTCTGGGATTTTTTATTCTCGTATACCTGTTCAGTCTGCGTCCGGAAAGGCTGAGCAACCGCATAGGAAAAGTGACGGTTCCATGCCTTTTATTTTTAATTGCCCTGATCTTTATCGGCTGTGTCTTCTGGCCTATGGGACAGCGCAGCGTTTTATCGCCTTCCTTTGCAGGGCACCCGCTTCTTTTTGGCTTCCTCAAGGGTTATCAGGAAATGGGCATCGTTATGGCCCTGGCATGCAGTACGGTTTTTATGCTGACTGTCCGGGAAAAAGGGGTGACTTCCGATAACCTTATCCGTAGAGAAGCCGTTATCACTGCAGTTATTGCCGGTGTTATGCTTACCCTGATTTACGGCGCTCTGGCCTTTATCGGAAGCCTTGCCGGAACCGGGCTTCCCACGGCTAAGAACGGAGCGGAGATCCTTTCCTGGGCCGCGAATGAACTTTACGGAAAAAACGGACTTTACCTTCTGGCCGTGATTTTTTTCATTTCCTGCCTCAATGTCAGTGCCGGGCTGATCTGCTGCTGCAGCGATATATTTTCCCGGCAGTTTCCCAAACTCCCTTATCCGGTCTGGGCGGCGGTTTTTTCCGGCATCAGCTTTGCCGTAACCGTCATTCGTCCGGAACTGGTTTTTACTTTTTCTCTGCCCGTCATAAACTGTATTTATCCCGCAGTGCTTGTACTGCTTCTTTTATCCTTGATACATCCGTGGATTTGCCGTCTGCCTCTGCTTTATCCTTTCTGCATCCTGGCAGCGGTTCTGGCCGGCATTGCCGCAAACCTGGAAAAAATAAAATTGCTGTAAACACACACAAACAGCACAAAAAATATAAAAAGGGGGACGATAAGGTTATGGCAAGAAAAGAAATTGAAAAATTTAAGTCATTGTTGGAAAAAAGCCACTATACGGTAGCACTTTGTGGTTCAGGGATGATGGAAGAAGGGGGAACCCCGGTTATCCGGGCCGATGAGCGGGCCTATGCCATTGAACAAGCCTACGGCGTTTCCCCGGAATATATTTTTTCCAGCGCCTACTACAATACCCGCACGGAGAAATTTTTTGAGTTTTACAAGAAAGAAATTTTAGATGCAAGGCAGAAACCGACAAAATCCGGCAATGCCCTGGCACGGCTGGAAAGAGAAGGGAAACTTGACTGCATTATCACAGGAAATATCTATGAGATTGCCCAGCAGTGCGGCTGCAAAAATGTCATTAATCTTCACGGAAGCATTTACAAAAACTGGTGCCCGCACTGCCATAAGGAGTATTCCCTGGATTATATTATGCAGGCCAAAACCATTCCCCGGTGCGAACACTGTCATTCCGTCGTCCGCCCCCTCGTATCCCTCTTTGGAGAGATGGTTGACAGCCAGGTCATGACGAGGGCTACGGTGGAGATGGAGAAGGCGGAACTGCTGATTCTTCTGGGAACAAATATGAATTCCGAACTGTTTTCCAACTATATCCGGTATTTTGACGGAAAGGAAATCATTATCGTACACCAGAGGGCACATTTTCTGGATAAGCAGGCGGATCTGGTCTTTATCGATGAGCCGCAGAATGTGTTAAGTGAAGTTTTAGAGTCGTGAAAATGTTGCGGTTTACGTGTTCACAGCAGCGGGCAAAAATCTATAAGCTTTAACAAAGAGTCCGGCTTGCCGGACTCTCGCGCCGGAGCGCGGCTGCCCTGGCAGCCATATTCCTTGAGCGCGGAGTGCGCATCCCCCGGAGGGTTTTTGCTTTATAGGACGCATTTTCCTATAAAGCAAAAAAGGGGCGGATTATCTGCCCCTCTCTCTGTTCCTCTCTTCAAGCATACGCTGGAAATCTTCCTCGGTATAGCCGATTTCTTCCAGACGTTTCTTTCTCTTCTGGCGGCGCTCTTCTTCTAGCTGAAGCCGCTCCTTCTTTTTCTTTCCCGACCAGACGATAATTCCTGCCAAAACGGCAATCCCTCCGGCTACGGGAAGGATGAAAATCATCTTATCAAGCGGCAGGTTTATCTTTGGGCCTGCTGGATTTTCCGGCTGCCCCGAAGCCTCCATGGACTCACTCTCCGAAGGGCTTGAAGCTTCATCCCCGGTGTCGTCCCCGCTTCCCTCTAATTCTGCCGGCAGAGTTTCTTCCGGAGCGGTTTCTTCGGGTTTGGGAACAAAATAGCTGCTTCCCACGGTTCTTTCATTATAGGAAAAACGAATTTCCCCAATCGCTCCTTCGGGATAGGGAAGTTCCATCGCCTCTCCGGTGACCAGGGCTATCTGGGTATCCGCCAAGGTTGCTTCTAAAGGAACCGTAACCAGACGGCTTCCCTGGATGTCCAGATCGCTTCTCGTATAGGTCTTTCCGTCAACCGAAAGATTGCCCTCCGGATCAAAAAAACCTGCCTCCGCACCTGTGGAATCCAGGTTCTGGAAATTCCGAAAACCAAAGTTTAACAGGGCAATGGTATCCGAGTAATGGGTCTGACGGCTCTTTAAAACCACGCTGATTAAGGTCTTGTCACCGTCTTTGGCACAGGTTATCAGGGTATTTCCGGCAATGGAGGTCCAGCCTGTTTTTCCGGCGACTGCACGCGGATAGTAGGTATCGCTTCCTTCGTCCGTGGTAATTAAAAGCTTGTGCTCCATTTCCACCCGCAGTCCGTCGGGATGGTTGATGGTGTGATCAATCTGATAGCTGGTTGCCGCGTTCACCTCCATCAGCGTTTCATTGGCAAAGGCAGCCTGTCCGATTTTTGCCATGGTGTAGGGAGAAACATACTGATTTTCGTCGTTCAGCCCGGAAGGGTTGGCAAAGTTGCATTCTTCCTGCAAGCAGCCAAGGGAACGGACTTTTTCATTCATCATCGTCACAAATTCATCCCTGCTCCCGGCAATGTATTCTGCCAGGGCGTTCGCCGCCTGATTGGACGAGCGCAGCAAAAGGGCGTGAAGGCAGTCCCGAACCGTAAGCTGATCCCCCTCTTCCAGGGCCAGGGCATTTCCGCTGCCGGATTCCACATCGTAGACGGCATCATGGGAAAAGGTCACAACATCGTCTAGGGACGCACAGTTTTCAATAACAACCAGTGCGGTTAAAATCTTGGTAATGCTGGCTGGGGCATAGGTGCGGTGAAGGTTCTGTCCGTAAAGTACGGCTCCCGTATCCGCGTCTATCACGATTCCCGCTTCTGCCTCGATTCCTGTGTCATAGGGCCACTGCGGCGCGGCATGAGCCGAAATCACCATCAGGGACTGCAGAAAAAGAACCAGGCAAAGCCCCCAGGCAGTACACCTGCCCTTTATCCTCGGTAAATACGCTTTACTTTCATTCATGGGTTTCAACATCCTATCTATTGTTCTTTGTACACCCATCATACCATGTTTTTTGCATTCTGTCTTTATTATTTTTAACTTTTCCTAAAACTCCTCATCCAGATGGTTTTTTACGGCAAATACCGCAAGCTGTGTCCGATCCTTTAGATTTAATTTATCCAGAAGACGGGAAAGGTTATTGCGCACCGTTCCCTCGGCAAGAAACAGCTTTGCGGCAATCTCCCGGTTATCCATCCCCTGCGCCACACAGCGCATAATATCCTTTTCCCGGGATGTCAGTTCGGGAAGCGGCGCTCCTTTTCTGTCTTTCTTCCCGCCCTTGTATCCGTCCAGCTTCTGGCGGATTCCCTCAAAAACACTGTCCCCAAAGACCCGGATTCCCCCGTAAACCGTTTTTACGGCCCGGATAAGCTTCTCATCTTCCATTTCCTTTAAGATATAGCCGTCTGCCCCGCTATTAATCGCGGCGTCCACGGTTTCCTGATCGTCAAAGGTGGTAAGCACCATAACACGAATCTGCGGGAAATGCTTTTTTATCGCCGAAATTCCCCAGCTTCCGTCGTACTCCGGCATACGCATATCCATCAGAACCACGTCCGGATGCTGGCGTTTGCAGAGTTCAAATGCCTCTTTTCCGTCCGAAGCCAGGCCCGTCACCTCGATTTCCTTATCCTGGCTTAAAATCGCCTTCAGTCCCTGGCGCAAAATCTGAATATCATCCGCAATCACTACACGAATCATTCGTTTTTCCTCCACTAAACTTACAGGGGAAGCTGGATCACCATCTGAAATCCCTCACCCTCTGCGGAAATAAAGCGTACATGTCCCCCGGCCTTTTCCACCCGCTCCCGGATTCCCCGAATACCATTGTGCTCTTCAATCCGTGCGCAGCCCTGTCCATTGTCAAAAACATACAGACTCAAATCATTTTTCCCAAACTTCACAATAACATCCATGTGCGTTGCCCGGGCATATTTTAAACAGTTGGTAATTGCCTCCCTAAGGCATCGGCAGACAACGGAAGATAAATGGGAATACCTCTCGCCGTCCTCCCCCTGGAGTTCCACTTCGACCTCAATCTCTTTTATCTGCCTGGTCAGCTGAAAAATACCCTCCGTCACCAGCTCCCGGTCATTTCCCTGGCGCAGATGGTTAATGGAACAGCGAAGTTCTTTAATTCCCTGGGAAGCCAGTTCCTGGGCCTGATATAAATAATCTTCTATGCTGTCGCCATTATTGTTGCTGCCGCTTTCTTCTGCTCCTTCTTCATCTTTTTCTTTGCCTTCGCCTTTTTTCTTTTTTTCATTTTCACAGGCAATCCGGCTTAATTTCACTAAAGAAGAAATCATCGTCAGCGTGTGCCCCGTCGTATCGTGAACTTCCTGGGCAATCCGGTTCCTCTCCTGGGCAATGGCCAGGCGCTGTTCGGAAACCGCCAGTTCCCGGTTCTGCCTGAGCAGTTCAAAATATTCCCCGACATCGGTAAGGAGCAGGATTTGCGCCGTTTCCTCTCCCCGTTTGTTCCGAAGGGGATAGTGCTTAAGGCGGAGTTTCTCTCCTGTGGGAAGGGCCAGCAGATCGTTTTCCTTTTCTAATCCCGGCAAAGTTTCGTTTTCTTTTTTCCACGCTTTCTCCATTCGTTCAAGTTCTTCACACAGCGTTCTCCCGTCGTCCCCTTTTTTAACTCCCAGCCAGTTTTTCGCGGCCTGGTTTAAATAGGTAATCACGCCCCGCTTATTGTACACCACCACACCTTCGGATATGGCTGAAAAGATGCGTTCAAAGGCAAGAACGTGGATATCAAGAAAATCATACCGAAAAACAGCCACCAGCATAAAAAAACTGCTTAAAGCAAAAGCCGGAGGCGTTAAATCAAATCCGGTTTTTACCACCCCGGACAGATACAAAAGATTAAATCCCAGAGGAATGGCCGCCGCCAGGATAATCACCAGCATGTGAAGCACCGCCACCTGTTTTTTCCGAAAACATGCAAGCACCACGCCTATACCCGAGAAAACGCAGGCATAGGTAAAAAGCATGTGCACATAAAAAACCGGCCCGTAAACCACATGATCTACGGCAAAGACCCGGTAAAAGAAATGATGTCCTTCATTGGTTAAAAACATGGCGTAGTCCGTCAGGGATACGCCAAAAAGCAGGATTTTTGCCCAGAGCCTTATCGGGCGCTGACAGTAAAAAAAAGAAAATAAAAGCCAGAAAGGACCGATAAAGCTTATGCCAAGATAGGAAATCCCATAGAGAATATACTTTATCTCCCGGCTCATGGGAAGAGAAAGAAAAAGCTGCGGCACACACCAGATAATAATTAAAAGCTGGCAGGCAGCCAGGGACATCGTTGTCCGATTCCTGTCTGCCCGCAAAATCAGCCAGCCCGAGGTATAAAGGCAGAACCCGATTGCCCAAAGATAAGCAAACTGAAGTAAAACTGCTGTCATCTTACCTATTCCCTCCATTACTTTACGGTTTCTTCTTTTCAATCACTGCGGCAAAAAGAATTAATCCAATCCCTGCGGCCAGAAGATAAATCCACCAGGAAATACTCATCCAGAAATCCTTGGTCATCAGCAGGACGATGAAAAGCATTAAGCATCCGGAAATCCTCACCCACCAGACATTTTTTTTCATCTGGTTAAAGACAAAAACTGCCAGGCAGCACCCTTCAACAAGCAGTGCATCCACAATCATTCCTCCGCTGTAGGCGTCCCAGACCAAAATTCCCAGGCAGATTCCGTAGCCGATATTCTGCATCTGCCGGATACCGTGGCCCTTTCCCCAGATTTCTCCCATGGCCCAGATCCATAAGGCCGCAGGCAGAAGGTTGCATTCCAGCGCTATCCAGTCCGGCCAGTCGATAAAGGACTGCCCCCAGAAAGCCAGGACGAAAAGAAAGGCCGAAGCCGACAGTGCCGGTTTTCTCCAGTTCCCATCCTTTCGGTAACGAAACAGATAAAGAGCCAGAAAAAGCGTGTAGACAAACCACCAGACATCCGTTCCTTGTTCCAGATAAAAATACAATGGCGCAACCCCGCTCATGATCAGCAGCACAAGTTCCAGTCCATCCTTTTTCCAGACATCCCACAGGGCAAGAACAGCCAGAAGGATGATGGAAATAAGCTCTGCCGAAAGGAATTTATCGCCCAGAAACATCGATGCATAGGGGCAGAACTGGGCAACCGAGATAAGGTAAAGCGCCTCATAAGCCGTTTTTTCCTCCCTCTGACGAAGACAGCGCATCCCTACAGCCACAGCACCCAAAGCGATAAGGCCAAGCATCTTAAAAGAAGCAAACCTGGTAATCGAAAAAAGCCCCCAAAGCATCGTCGCCGCACCGAACAGCCAAAAATGAAGATGGGCAAACACCGAAGCCGCCGATTTTTTCTTCCCGGTTTTTAAAACATACAGCAGGAAAATAAAGGAATACAGGGTCATCAGGGAAATAAAATCCGCCCAGCTTATCTGCAGAGCCTTCGCCAGAAACAGCATACTGACACTCATGCCCCAAAGACTTGCCTGCACATACATCTTTTCTTTAAACCCTTTAAGTCCCACCAGAAAAGCAGCTTCCAGGACAAGGCTTCCCACCCATAAAACCTTCCAGCGGTTCTGCCCCATCAGGACAAACGTCGTTCCAAGCACCTGAAAATACGCGGCTGCCACAACCGATAAAAACAGGAAAATACTGCCCAGAAGATAAAAGGCATTGCTGGTTTTACGAATACCAAACCACTTTTTCGCCATCCCGCTTGCCCCGAAAAACAATACTGCCGATGCAAAGATAAATAACACCTTACTGCTGTCTTCCATAATCTTCCAGGTCGTCGTCGCAAAGATAACTCCCGCCAGCACAATAAAAATCATTCCCAGAATCAAAGCAATCGTTCCCAGATTGGCTTTCTTGGGCACACGCTCGGGCTTTTTTTTCGGCTCTTGTGCCTTTTGTGTCTGTGCCTTTTGTGTCTGTGGCAGCAAAGGCAGAGGCTGTTGCCTAGAAAGCAGAGGCTCGCTTTCCTGCGCCTGTACCTGAAGCGGTGAAGCCTGCATCTTCTGTGCCTGAAGCGGTGAAGCCTGCGCCTGTGCCTGAAGCGGTGAAGCCTGCGTCTTCTGTGTCTGAAGCGGTGAAGCCTGCGTCTGCGTCGGCCAAATCCCATAAGATGTATATAAATTTTTCTGCCCGGAAGATATTTTCTGCTCTCCTTTTCCTGCAGATTCTTCAAGAAGACGTTTATAATGGTCCCGTTCCGACGCAAGCCAGACAATCACACCCAGTTCAATCAATGGGGCAAGCAGCCAGATAACAACTACAGAATATATACTCATCTTTTTATCCCCTTTCTTTATCGTTTTAATGATTACTCTTTGTTCTCTCTTCTTACGATAATTATAGGGGAAAAATGCATATTCTCCCAGATGTCAGGTGTCACTTTGAGCGTGACATTTGTCATTCTTTATTAACGTTAGCTCTTAGTTCACTGGTTGGAGTTGCTTCACTGGGTTATTTCATTAGTTTTTTTGGATTCGTTTATAGGGTTATTTAAAAAATTCATGACCTTCATACTGAAACAGATAAGTCAGCTTTCGATCAAACCAGCTTGTATTTCCCGACTGGGACGAACGGCGGTTCATAAAATAAAGAGCGCCCTGGGAATAATCTTCCCCGCTTAAGGCACGTATTACGCTTTTTTTCGTACTGTCACTCACCTTTACCTGGTCAATCGTACCGTTCATTGCCGGGGAAAACTGCGATTTTTCATAGACAACATCGGTAATGGTATCCGGAAAAACCTCACTTTTCACCCGGTTAAGAATAACATTCGCCACTAAAATCTTTCCTATGGCATCACAGCCGCCCGCCTCTGCCTGGACAATATTTAACAGAACCTGATAGTCCTTTGCCGTGCAGAAAACACTGGGCAGTCCGGTGGTTTTTTCTTCCTTATTGTTTTCCTTCGTTTCCTGCTCTGCTTTTTTTATCTTCGTTTCCTGTTCTGCTTTTTCTGCCTTGATTTCCTGCTCTGTTTTTTCTGTCTTGATTTCCTGTTCTGTTTTTTTTGTCTTGATTTCCTGCTCTGCTTTTTCTGCCTTCGTTTCCTGCTTAGCGGCTTCTTCTTTCGCTGCTTCTGCCAATGTTTCCGGCATCTGTTCTTTTTGCGTACTTTCCTCTTCCTTTGTTCTCTGTATCATCAAGTTTATCTTTGGCTGTGCATAAACTGCCGCAAATTCCGTCTGTACATCCTGTTCTGTTTCCGCAAAGTCAATCCGGCTATACTGCCCGTCTTTTGCATCATCCGATATTGCATACGATTTTGCTTCTGCATCATCCGATATTACATACAGTTTTGCTTCTGCACCATCTGATATTACATACGGTTTGGCTTCTGTAGAACCAGCCGAAAGACATCCAAGCACGAAAACCAGGATGGCTACAGCGGCGGCTGCTTTAGTTATCCAATGCCATTTTTTTAACATAATTTACCTCATTCCCCTCTTTTCTTTCATTTTGTGCTTTTTTTCATGGGTATTCCCCCACTTTCTGCACATTTTAGCGGGTAACGGGCACATTATATGGGATTTTGTTTTCAATGGTCAATAGCACAGCTTTATTTTCGGCGTTTTTTTGTTTCGATAAAAGCTTATTTTTTTCGTTTTCGGATATATTGATCAAACAAAGGCTGCTTTTTCTCAAAAAACCAAACGTCCTGCTGCAAATCATTGTTACATAAATGTTACGTTTTTGTTACATTTTTTCTCATCCCATCGCTTATGTTAAAAAAATATTTTATTTTATGTCAACCATATCAGCCAATTCCTATGCCTTCTTATTAATATAGTTGACCAGACCTCCGGCAGTAATAATTTCCTGCATAAAGGGCGGGAATGCCTGGCCGGTGAAGGACTGACCGGTGGTTTCATCGGTAATTACTCCGCTGTCAAAATCCACCTTAACGACGTCGCCTGCCTGGATCGCTTTGGCGGCTTCAGGACATTCGATAATCGGAAGTCCGATATTAATCGCATTTCGGTAAAAAATCCGGGCAAAGGTTTCGGCAATCACACAGCTTACTCCGGCACACTTAATCGCCAGCGGCGCGTGTTCGCGGGAAGAACCGCAGCCAAAGTTTTTATTTGCCACAATAATATCCCCTGCTTCTACCTTATGGACGAATTCTTTATCAATATCCTCCATACAGTGCTTTGCCAGTTCCTCGCCCTTTGTCGCGTTCAGATAGCGGGCAGGGATGATAACATCGGTATCTACATTATCTCCATATTTAAACACATGACCTTTTGCTTCCATAAATCTTTCTCCTTATATTCTGAATTAACGATACTTTCCACATGCGTTCACGTAACCGCTCTACATGCGTTCACGATAACCGTTCTACATGTGTTCACGATAACCGTTCTGCGTGCGTTCATGATAATCGTCCTACATATGTTCACGATAACCGTTCTACATACGTTCACGATAACCGTTCTATAATTCGCATGGGCAGGCAATGCGGCCCAGTACGGCGCTGGCTGCGGCTACGGCCGGGCTTGCCAGATAAACCTCGGAGTCCACATGGCCCATGCGTCCCACAAAGTTTCGGTTCGTCGTCGAGATGCAGCGTTCCCCGGCAGCTAATATGCCCATGTAACCGCCCAGACATGGCCCGCAGGTCGGAGTGCTGACCACGGCACCGGCTTCAATAAAGGTTTCCAGAAGCCCTTCCCGCATGGACTGTAAGTAAATCGCCTGGGTTGCCGGGATAACGATGCAGCGCACGCCTCTAGCTACCTTTCTCCCTTTCAGTACCTGCGCTGCCGCACGCATATCGTCCATGCGTCCATTGGTACAGGAGCCGATAACCACCTGATCGATCGCAATCTCGCCTACCTCGTCAATGGTTTTTGTATTCTCCGGAAGATGCGGGAAGGATACCGTGGGCTTTAACTGCGATAAATCAATGGTATAGGTCTGTTCATATTCGGCATCATCATCTGCCTGATAAATCGTAAATTCTTTTGTGGAATGTTCTTTCATATAGGCAACGGCTAAGTCATCCACCGGGAAAATTCCGTTCTTTCCACCGGCTTCAATCGCCATATTGCAAATGGTAAAGCGGTCGTCCATGGTCAGGTACTGAATTCCCTCACCCGTAAATTCCATCGACTGGTATAATGCGCCGTCCACGCCAATCATCCCAATAATGTGCAGAATCACATCCTTGCCGCTAATCCACTTACCCGGCTTTCCCACCAATTCAAAGCGAATAGCCGAGGGAACCTTAAACCAGGCTTTTCCCGTAACCATTCCGGCTGCCATGTCCGTGCTGCCCACGCCGGTCGAAAACGCGCCCAGGGCACCATAGGTACAGGTGTGGGAATCCGCGCCAATCACGGCATCCCCGGCAACCACCAGCCCTTTTTCCGGCAGAAGGGCGTGCTCAATCCCCATCTCCCCTACGTCAAAATAGTTGGTAATCTTATGCTCGCCCGCAAAATCCCGGCAGCACTTACAGTTTTCGGCGGACTTGATATCCTTGTTCGGAATAAAATGGTCCATAACCAGGGCGATTTTATCCTTGTCAAATACGGTCTGGTTATCCATCTTTTTCATCTCATTAATCGCTACCGGGGAGGTAATATCATTTCCAAGAACCAAATCCAGGTTCGCTTCAATTAACTGCCCCGCCTTTACTTCCGAAAGCCCCGCATGGGCTGCCAGAATTTTCTGGGTCATTGTCATTCCCATAAATTTATCCTCCTTTAATTTCCATTATCATTTTTCTGAAATTCCTGTTCAACGCTTTACATTTTAACATAAATTCTGCTATAATAAAAATACATAATAAGAATATAATCCATGAAATATAGTTATAGGGCAATGATTTACAGCAGCGAGTGTGCAGACCTGCGTAAAGAGTAACACTGTCAACTGCCATTCACCCACATTTACCGCAGCCTTTACCATACCGCAAAGAGGAGGCATCCATGGACCAAAATCTCTCCCAGTATAAAATTTTTTACGAAGTTGCCAAGGCAGGGAATATTTCCAAGGCGGCAAAAGAGCTCTACATCAGCCAGCCCGCCATCAGCAAGGCCATCAGCAAGCTTGAAGACAGTTTACAGGTCACCTTATTTACCCGAAGTTCACGGGGCGTACAGCTTACGCCGGAAGGTGAACTCTTATTTAAACACACCCAGGAAGCCTTCCAGGTTTTAGATCAGGGGGAGCAGGAATTAAAGCGGATTAAAGAATTAAATATCGGCCAGCTTCGGATCGGGGTGAGCAATACGCTGTGCAAATATATTCTGCTTCCTTATTTAAAGAACTTTATTGAACAGTATCCCCATATAAAAATTATGATTGAAAGCCAGGCCACGGCAAAAACCATCGCCATGCTCGAACAGCACACCCTAGATGTGGGACTGATTGCCGAACCTTCCCTGCGCTCGGATCTCTCCTTTATCCCGGTTATGGATATCCGCGATATCTTTGTTTCCACCCGCCAGTACCTCCACCATCTTTACCAGAGGGAGGGAGCGGGCGCGGATTTATTTGCCTGCGGAAATATCATGCTTTTAGACCAGAACAATATGACCCGCCACCATGTGGACGAATATTTAAAGGAAACCCATATCGAACCAAAGCAGATCCTGGAGGTTACCACCATGGATCTGCTGATAGAATTTGTAAAAATCGGCCTGGGTGCTGCCTGTGTGATTAAAGAACTGGTACAGAAAGAACTGGAATCCGGACGCCTGGTGGAAATCCCCATGGAAGTTCCCATCCCCAAGAGAACCATTGGCTTTGCCTTCCGCCCGATTAACCACTCTATGGCGCTGAAGACGTTTTTGGAGTTTTTGTATTAAGACACGGCTAAGAACCTAATTTTCTGCCGCCATGACCCTGCACCGTTTTTTATAACATGCGATTCCGTATTTTATAATATGTTCTACCCCGTCGTCCGCAAGATCATCTTCATACCTGGTCGATTCTATCTGCTTTAACGCCTGATAACATGCAGCATCCAGGTTTCCATCATGTGCATATTTTACTTCGATAATAATGCCGACATCCCCGCAATCCGGCTCTGCCAAGATGTCGGCATAGCCCTCACCCATTTCCTTATTGGAAGAAATGCTCCACCGTTCCTTCACGCCCAAAATTCCCAGAAGGATTCCATGGTAAAAATTTTCTTTCATTTCTTGTTTCATGGCTGTATCCCGAATACTGATGATTTTTTTCAAATATTCGGTAAAAATATTTTCCACATTTTTTGCGTCCTTATTTTGCAGAGCATAACAGAAACGTTTCAGCCTCTCCCCGTCTTCTCTGACCTTTTCCCTGAAAAATTCCATAATCTGCGTCACAAAAATATCCCGGATGGCCAAATTCGGAATAGCCAGTTTTATCTGCCTCCCCTCGGTCTTCCCCCGCCGGGTCAGATAACCTGTCATAAAAAGCAGGCTCCAGATATTGTCAATCGTCTGATACATCTCCGGATAGGTAAGTTCCTGATGAATTTCCTTTACAATAACTTCTCCCGCCACCAGGTGCTCAATCTCCCGTTTTGTCGCAGAATTTGCGGATTCCCGGATAAAGCGCCTTACGGCATCATTGCTGCTGGTATTGATCCAGTAATTTTCCGGCTGCGCCTTTCGGTCATCAAATAAGGCATCACAGTAATTTAAAACATCCCAGGGACAATAAATATCTGTATTTCCAAAACGATATCCGTCATACCATTTTTTCACCTCATCATAACGGTCAGAATATCCGTAATCATCTAAAAATGTTTTTACTTCCTCATCCGTAAATCCAAAATATCGGTCAAAACGTCCATCGGTAATTGAACGAACTTTCAGATTTTTCAGTCCGGTAAAAATACTTTCCTTGGAAATCCTAAGACATCCGGTGAGCACGGCAAATTTTAAACTGTTATTGGTCTTTAATACCTGTCCAAGCAAGCTGCGGATAAGAGAAATCATCTGTTCATAATAACCATTCGCATAAGCCTTTGCCAACGGAACGTCATATTCATCAATCAATAAAATAACTTTCGTTCCATAATGTTTTTCCAGCATCCCCGACAACAGCTTCAGGCTGCTGCCAAATATGCCCTCCTTCATATCCTTACGCAAAAGTTCTCTGTATTCTGCTTTATCATAATCATTCAGTTTTTCACTGTCCAGAAGAAAATAAAACCTTGCCGCAGCCTCCATAACGGTCTGAACCGCCATCTGATAGGACGTTTCATAGGTTAATGCGTCAATCCCTTTTAGCGAGATAGAAATAACCGGATATTTTCCCATATATTCCCGGCAGATTTCTTCTTCCTCTGCAATTTCCAGTCCGTCAAAAATACGTTTATCTCCGTTCCGCGAAAAAAAATGCTCCAGCATACTCATATTCAAAGATTTTCCAAACCGCCGCGGACGGGTAAACAGATTAACTTCTCCCCAATTCCTGAGAAGTTCCCTGATAAATCCTGTTTTATCGATATAATAAAAGTCTTCCAGACGAAGCTTTTCAAAATTTTCAATTCCGATAGGAAGTTTCTTTTTCTGCATCTTACTCTCCTTTTGTGGTTACTTTAAACATCCACCGCCAATTAGCCAGCATCCGTTCAGGTATTCCAAGTGCGCCCAGCAGACTTTTATTCCCCTTCTAACTTCATTAAGGAGTTTTCTTTACTTTACCGCTGTCCTTATTATACAGCATTTGTCAGATGAATAAAACAAAAAGTACAAAAACCGCCCGGAAAGAGCAGAAAACCCATCTCTTCCCGCAGCGGTTTTATCGTTTTTCGTCTTATGCTTCAGATTGCTTTGCACTTTATGCTCCCGCAATCCTGAAAACACTCCATTAATTATTAATCAGCTTATCCCCGTCATTCCAGCTGTAGAGCTTGCGCAGTTCTGCACCAATCTGCTCTAACGGATGCTCGGCTTCTCTCTTTCTCATGGCGTTGAAATGCGGGCAGTTTGCCTGGTTCTCCAACAGCCACTCCTTGGCAAAGGAACCGTCCTGGATATCGGCAAGGATCTTCTTCATCGCCTTCTTGGTTTCGTCGGTAACAATCTTCGGCCCGGTGATATAGTCGCCGTACTCTGCCGTATTGGAGATGGAATAGCGCATTCCGGCAAAGCCGCTCTCGTAAATCAAATCAACGATGAGCTTCATCTCATGGATACATTCAAAGTAAGCGTTCTCCGGTGCATAGCCTGCCTCAACCAGGGTTTCAAATCCGGCCTTCATCAATGCCGTTACGCCGCCGCAGAGCACAGCCTGCTCGCCGAATAAGTCGGTTTCGGTTTCCACGCGGAAGGTCGTTTCCAGAACGCCTGCTCTTGCCCCGCCCAATGCCTGCGCGTAAGCTAATGCCTTCTCCAATGCCTTTCCGGTAGCGTCCTGATGTACAGCAACCAGACATGGCGTTCCTCTTCCCCTCTGGTACTCGCTTCTTACGGTATGACCGGGAGCCTTGGGCGCAATCATGGTAACATCCACATCCGCCGGCGGAACAATCTGTCCGAAATGGATAGCAAAGCCGTGAGCAAACATCAGCATATTTCCTGCTTCCAGGTTGGGAGCAATATCCTCTCTGTACATCTTCGCCTGCTTCTCGTCATTAATCAGAATCATAATGATGTCGGCTTTCTTTGCTGCCTCGGCTGCCGTGTAAACTTCAAAACCCTGTGCCTCGGCTTTTGCCCAGGAGCGGCTGCCCTCGTACAGTCCCACGATAACGTTGCATCCAGACTCTTTTAAGTTTAATGCATGTGCATGTCCCTGACTGCCATAGCCGATAATCGCAATGGTCTTTCCCTCCAACAGCGATATATTGCAGTCCTCCTGATAATAAATCTTAGCCATCTTCTTTTCCTCCATATTCAGCTTCATTCTTCAGCTTTATCTCTATAGGTTCAAGACCGTACACTATGGGAGATAACGGATATCCTCCGCCCCTCTCTCCAGTCCTGTAAGGCCCGTCCTTGCCAGTTCGAGGATCTCATAGTCCTCCAAAAGATTAATCAGCGCATCCAGCTTCGACTGATCTCCGGTAAGCATAACGGTCAGGGAATCTTTTCCCACATCCACAATCGTCGCACGGAAAATATCGGCAATCGCGTTCACCGCCTGGCGCTGGCTGGCATCCGCCCGAACCTTCACCATAATCAGTTCCCGGTAAACCGAACGCCCTGCCGGAAGTTCCTTGATATCCCGGACGTCCTCAAGCTTGCGCAGCTGGTTTTCAATCTGCACCAAAACCTCGTGATCGCCCAGAGAAACCACCGTCATCCGGGAATAGCGCGGATCTGCGGTCACGCCCACCGTAAGGCTTTCAATATTATAGCCCCGGCGGCTGAACAATCCTGCAACCCGTGCCAGCACACCTGCCGTATTATCAACCAGCAGGGATAACACAATTCGATTATCATTCATCATATCACTCGCCTTTATTTCTTTTATAATAAGTAAGTTATTGCTTATCAACATCCCTATGATAGCAACAGAAACCCCATTTGTCAAATGAATAAAAAGAATAGCTGCGATAATTGTCGGTTATACTGCGCTATATCGGCCTGAAAAAATGGAAAATTTTGATTTATATTCCAGTTTATTCCAGATTTTGCCCTGATTTTTACATATTTTTCTATAAGTTGATTAATCAACCTAATTCATCAATAAACTATCCGTCAAATCTTTAACCGTTTCCGCAATCCGATCAGCTCCGGCTTCTTCAAGTTCCCTGCGGCTTCCATAACCGAACAAAACCCCGACACTCTGTATCCTGTTTTCCTTCGCCCCGATAATATCGTGCTCCCGATCTCCAACCATCACGATTTTTTTCTTCCCTGGTTCTGTCCTTTCCGCGTTGTCTGTCCTTTTTGCGTTGTCTGTCCTTTTTGCTCCTTCTGCCCTTTCGATCACATCAGTCGTTTTTTTACCCGCACCTCCCACTCCTGCCTCTTCCAGAACATAGCGGATCACGGCTGCTTTATTCACCCTTGTTTCCTCAAAATCTGCCCCGCCGATAAAGTTAAAGAAATGATCCAGCGAAAAATGCTCTAAAATTTTCCTTGCATACACCTCCGGCTTTGAGGTTGCCACATAAAGCTTCTTCCCCTGTGCGCTTAACACCTCCAACATTTCCCGGATTCCCGGAATCTCCTTATTTTCAAAAATCCCTTTTTCACTGAAATATTCCCTGTAAACCAAAACCCCTTCGCCTGCCTGCTCCTTTGAAAATCCATAATATTTCTGAAAGCTGTCCCGAAGCGGCGGCCCGATAAAGGGAATCAGCTTGGTAAGATCCTCTTCGATAATCCCGTAATGGCGAAGCGCATACTGCACCGACTTTGTAATCCCCACCATAGGATCGGTCAGCGTCCCATCCAAATCAAACAGCAGAATATCCTTTTCCATAAAGTCCTTTCCTTTACTGTTCACATCCTGCTCACCCACAGCGTATGTGAACTCCTTTCCTTTTTTCGTTTATCTTACACCGCACCTGAGAAAAAAGAGAATCTCCCCCAGTTCCCGGAAGAGATTCTCCATTATCTGTGCACATGTCATCAATATTTTTCGATTTGCATCAATTATTCTTCTGTGTTTGCCATAGCCTCAATATCAACATCGGCAACATCTTCGTCCGCCTCGGCTTCTCTGGCGGGAACAGCCAATGCCTTAATGCTTAAGCTGATCTTGTGATCGGCCTCATTAAAGTCTACAATCTTAGCTTCGATTTCCTGACCGATCTTTAATACATCGGCAGGCTTATCTACATGATCTCTGGAAATCTGCGATACATGAAGCAGGGCATCCACGCCCGGCTCTAACTCTACGAATGCACCGAAATCGGTCATCCGTGCAACGCGGCCGGATACTACATTCCCTGCGGCATATTTCTCTGCAGCGTTCGCCCACGGATTTGCTTCCGGGAACTTTAAGCTTAAGGCAATCTTCTCGCCCTGGATATCTTTAATCAGAACTTTCAGGGTATCGCCGCTCTTAAACACCTTCTTCGGGTTCTCCACGCGGCCCCAGCTCATCTCGGAGATGTGCAGCAGTCCGTCAGCTCCGCCCAGGTCGATAAATGCACCAAAATCGGTAACATTCTTAATCGTGCCTTCTACGGTATCGCCAACGGCAATACGCTCAAACAGTTCCTTCTGCATCGCTGCCTTTCTGGCAACCATCAGCTGCTTTCTGTCGCCGATCACCCTGCGCCTTCTCGGGTTAAATTCGGTGATAACAAATTCAATCTCCTGACCTGCGTACTTGGATAAATCCTTCTCATACATATCGGATACCAGGCTTGCAGGAATAAAGATTCTGGTTTCTTCCAGCATAACGCTTAAACCGCCGTCAAGCACCTGAACAACCTTTGCCGTCAGGACTTCCTGGTTGTTAAATGCTTCCTCTAAGCGCTTGTTTCCGCGGT
The DNA here is from genome assembly GCA_946553025.1 of uncultured Clostridium sp. GTDB lineage: Bacteria > Bacillota > Clostridia > Lachnospirales > Lachnospiraceae > Caccovicinus. Next base: position 107,381 of record CAMNRM010000004.1, on the reverse strand, counting down.
CAGCCGCCAATCTCTTATAAGAAAGAGCAACCTGGCCTTCGCCGTCGTTTACCTTAATTACCTTGGCTTCCATCTCTTCGCCCACCTGTACAAAAGAGGTCAGGTCAACATTCGGCTCGTTTGTATATTCACTTCGGGTAATAATACCGTCGGATTTGTAACCAATATTCAAGACGATTTCATCTTCTTTCACATCGATAACCTTACCAGTGACTACCTCTCCTGTACGTATTGTCTTAAATGACTCCTCTAACATTTGTTCAAAACTTTGCTCTGACATTAGCATGAACCTCCTCAATAATGTTTTTCGGGGTTGACGCCCCTGCTGTAATACCTACGTTGCGCACAGAATTTACACTTTCAGGATCGAAATCGCCCAGCGTCTGGATATAATAAGTATGTTTACATTCCTTAAGACAAATTTCATACAGCTTCTGGGTGTTGGAACTGTTTTTTCCGCCAATCACAATCATGGCATCCACTTTCGAAGCGATTTCCTTTGCCTCCACCTGTCTTTCCTGTGTTGCATTGCAAATCGTATTTAAAACAAGTATATCATAACCCTTTTTGAAAAATTTTTCAACTAATTCTTTAAATTTATTGTAATTAAATGTCGTCTGGGATACAATGGACAGTTTAGCGCCCGCTTTTGGGACGAAATCTTCCACTTCCTCCGGTGTTTGTATAACTACAGTATGTGCATCTCCCCAGCCTTTAATGCCTTCAACCTCGGGATGCTGCTCATTTCCAATAATTACCACCTGATTTCCGGCGGCACATTCCCGCTCCACAAGGCGGTGAATCTTTTTGACGAAGGGGCAGGTGGCGTCTACGATCGTCAGTCCTTTTTTTTCGGCTATTTCGTAGACTTCGCGGCTGACGCCGTGGGATCGGATAATGATGACTCCCTCGCCCCCGGCTAAGGCTTCCAGCTCTTTCTGGTCGGCGATAACCTTAACGCCCTTGGCTTCCAGATCTTTAACCACTTCTTCGTTGTGAATAATGGGACCGTAGGTGTAAATCGGCTGACTGGTTTTTTCTATCTGTTCATAAACCTTATTCACCGCCCGCTCCACGCCGAAACAAAACCCGGCGGTCTTTGCTACGATTACTTCCATGTGCTGTCCTCATGCAGTCCTTTTTCTTCGGCAATCTGGATAATCCGGTCAATCACCTGTTCAATCGTCATCGCCGACGTATCCACCAGCACGGCATCCTCGGCCTGGGTCAGCGGGGAATGTTCGCGGTGCATGTCGCGGTAATCCCGATCCTCAATCTCCTTCTGGATTTCTTCAAGACTGCTCTCCTGGCCCTTGGCCTTTAATTCCTGGAAACGGCGGCGGGCACGGACTTTGGCACTGGCGGTCAGGTAAATCTTTGCCTGGGCTTTGGGAAGGACGCAGGTTCCGATGTCGCGTCCGTCCATGATAACATTGGCCTCCCTGGCTAACTGCTGCTGAAGTTCAACAAGCTTTTGGCGCACGGGGAGATAGGAAGAAATAATGGACGCCTGTTTTCCCACTTCTTCGGTGCGGATGAGTGAGGAAACATTCTCACCGTTTAATAGCACCTGCTGCGTGCCTTCCTCGTAGCGTATGGTGATTTGGGCCTGGGCGCAGATAGATTGGAGAGATAGGGTGTCGTTGAAGGAGGTAAAGCCTTCCCGGACAAAATATAAGGCCATGGCGCGGTACATGGCACCGGTGTCTACATAGATAAAATTTAGTCTGGCGGCAACGGCTTTGGCAATGGTGCTTTTTCCTGCGCCTGCGGGGCCGTCGATGGCAATGGTAAAATGCTGCATGGGTTAGTGTCCTCGATTTCTGGTTTTTATTCGGTTTTGGGAGGGAAATGTCGGGTCCGTCCGCTCCGGCAGGGCATATTCCATCGGAAACACGCTCTCGCTCCGCATAGAACGCAGCGGACGCTAGGTTCGTGAAATACCTCACCAAGCGCCGGCGTTCTATAGGGTATTCCTCACGGAATATGCCCTGCCTGCGCTGCATTACTGGCTCAAAGCGAATATAAACGGCTTCGCTGGTTTCAAATTTTTACGGAACCGCATTCCCGGCTGTCCAGCCCGTTGACCAGGCGATTTGGAGATTGTAGCCGCCGGTGACAGCATCGGTGTCTAGCATTTCTCCGGCAAAGTAAAGATGTTTTGCCTTTTTGGATTCCATGGTTGACGGGTTAATCTCTTTTACGGACAGACCTCCCTGGGTAATAATGGCTTCGGTGAAGCTTCGCGTTCCTGTAATGGTAAAGGAAAATTCTTTTATCAATTGGGCCAGATGGCGGCGTTCCTCCCTGGTTATTTCGTTTACCTGCTTTTCCGGCGGAATCTGACTTCTCCTTATCATAACAGGAATCAGCTTTGCTGGCAACAGGCGGGAGAGAGAATTTTTAAATTGTTTATTTTTTTCTTCCTCAAAATCCCTGAGAATCCGGGCGTCAAGCTGTTCGGTGGCCAGCGCGGGTTTTAGATCGATAAGCAGGGTTAAAAAAGCTGTGTCGTTTTCTGCTGGTTGTTTTGCTGGCTGAAGCTGCTCATCTAGTCTTGTTTTATCTTTATTATCAGCTTTGTTCTTATCTTTATTCTTTTTCCGGCGGATTTCCTTGGCGGCAAAGCTGCTTGCGGAAAGTATCACGGGGCCGCTTGCGCCGAAATGGGTGAAGAGCATCTCACCAAATTCTCTGTATTTTTCTTTTTTTCCCTGCATAACGCGGATTTCAATGTTTTTCAGGGATAAGCCCTGGAGTTCTTTGGCGTCCTCTTCTTTTAAGAGCAGCGGAACCAGTGCGGGGACAGGAGGGTTTATCGCGTGTCCTGCACTTTCGGCAAATATCCAGCCATCTCCGGTGGAACCTGTGGAGGGATAGGAACAGCCTCCGGTGGCGACGATGACGGCATCGGCTTTTTCTTCCCGGATTTTTCCCTGGCTTTTGAGTTTTACTCCGATACAGGTTTTGGCTTCGATGTTGTTTTTTTCTTTGGTGCTGGTTTTGGTTTCCACGTTTTTGAAAACTTCTTCATCCTCTTCTTCCATCAGAAGTTCCAGAACCTCTGTGTGAAGCTGTACCTGGACGCCGGCCTTAGAAAGTGCGTGTTCCATGGTTCGGAGAATGTCGGAGGATTTATCGGATGCGGGAAATACGCGGTTTCCCCTCTCGGTTTTTAACGGACAGCCGTTTTGGGTAAAAAAGTCCATGACTTCCTGGTTGGTGAACTGGGAAAAGCTGCTGTAGAGGAATTTCGGGTTGGTGACGATTTTGGAAAAAAATTCTTCTGCGGGGCAGGCGTTTGTTACGTTGCAGCGGCCTTTTCCGGTGATGAACAGCTTTTTTCCCAGTTTTTCGTTTTTTTCCAGGAGCATGACCTTATGGCCTTTGGCTGCGGCGGCCCAGGCAGCCATCATTCCTGCGGGGCCGCCGCCGACTACAATGACCCGGCTCACTTTTTCTGTTCTTTCTTTACTTCTTTAATCTTTTTCTCCAATGCCTCAACCACGGTTTTTACGACTTTTACGCGGGCATAGAGCTTGTCATTGCCCTCAACGACAATCCATGGCGCGTAGGTGGTGGAGGTGCGGACTAACATCTCGTTTACGGCTTCTTCGTATAAATCCCATTTCTCGCGGTTGCGCCAGTCCTCGTCGGTGATCTTCCACTGCTTGGCGGGGTTTTCCATTCTTTCTTTGAAGCGGCGCTCCTGCTCGTCCTTGTCAATGTGCAGCCAGAACTTTAATACCACGGCTCCGGCATTTGCCATATGGGCTTCCATCTCATTAATTTCCTGGTAGGCCCGCTTCCAGTCGGCTTCGGTACAAAAGCCTTCGATCCGCTCTACCATTACCCTGCCGTACCAGGTGCGGTCAAAGATGGCGATGTGTCCGGCCTTGGGTACATTGTTCCAGAAACGCCAGAGATAATGATGAACTTTTTCAATGTCGTTCGGAGAAGCGGTTGGGTTTACCTGGTAGCCTCTGGGGTCAAGGTTGCTGGTAAGTCGCTTTATCGCACCGCCCTTTCCTCCGGCATCCCAGCCCTCAAAGCCCAGAACAACCGGAATCCGCAGACGGTAAATTTCACTGTGAAGGATCTGGAGGCGCTTTTGCAGTTCATCCAGTTCCTTCTTATACTGGCTTCTGGTCAGCTTCTTTGATAAGTCCACGCCGGAGAGTACGCCGTTTTTATATTTATCCGAAGGTACGGTTTTTTTCGCGGATGCCTTGGCGGCTGCTTTTTCTGCCTTTTTCTTTTCCAGTTCGTATTCCAGACGGCTGGTCACGGTGGACATAATCTTCATCGCGGCATAGTTCTTATCGGTCGCCTCGATAATCGTCCAGGGTGCGTGCTCCGTATCGGTTTTTTCCAGCATTTCTTCATTAATCCGAAGGTACTTTTCATACTCCTTATTCCGGTTCCAGTCGGACTCGCTCACCCTCCATGCGGTTTCCTTGGAGTCTGCCAGCTTCTTAAAGCGCTTTTTCTGCTCTTCTTTGGAAATATAGAGGAACAGTTTTATAATCACGGTTCCGCCGTCGGAAAGCTGCTTTTCAAACGACAAAATATCCTGAAAGGCTTTTACAACCTCCGTTTCGTTCATCTCTCCGTCAAAGCGATCGACCTGCACGCTGCGGTACCAGCCGCGGTCATAAATCGCCGTCCTGCCATTTGCCGGTGTCTTTGTCCAGAAACGCCACAAGAACGGGCGGAAATGCTCCTCCTCCGTAGGACGGTTGCTGGCGTAAACCGAAAAGCCTCTGGGGTCCATGGCCTGAATCAGACGGTTAATCTGCACGCCCTTTCCCGCGGCTCCCATTCCCTCGAACAGGATCATCACAGGAATCCCTGCTTCCTTGCACTGGCGCTGGAGCAGACCAAGCTTCGCCTCCATCTCTTCCATAGCTTCCTTGTACTTTTCCTTCTTCACCTTCACCGACAAATCAATTTTTTCCAGCATTCTCATATCCTCCTTTTGCTTGCTGTAGCCTGATGATGATAACTTTAAGGTTACTGTGAACGTCTAAACAGCAACCCTTTGTGTTGCCAATGTGTTGCCAATACTTCCGAACTGCTTTTCTTACGTTACTGTTCACATGTTCACAGCAGCAGGTGCGCAGACCTACGTGAACAGTAACTTTCTTATTGCTATTTTCTGTTTTTTCAGAAATTCTATACCTTCTATCATAACACAATCTGCCAGAAAATGGTAGGTGAAATTGAGAATTTTCGGGAAAATTTCGGGAAAAATTTCCTGAAAACATCCAATTAAATAAGGAGAAGAACGCGAAAAAAATCGGGAAGAAAAAAAACAGGGCAAACAAACTTCTCTGCCCTGCTTTTTCCTGTGATTTTACAAAAACTTACATCTCTGCACTTACAAAGATATCATAAATCGCCTTGATTGCCGTTTCAAAATCGGCATCTTTTACACCGATAATAATGTTCAGTTCACTTGAACCCTGGTCAATCATTTTTACATTGATTCGGGCGTGCGCCAATGCCGAAAATATCCGTCCGGCGGTTCCGCGGGAAGCCTTCATTCCCCTTCCCACCACGGCAATCAGCGCCAAATCCGACTCCATTTCCACAAAATCCGGCTCCACGGCGCGGTGGATTCCGGCAATCACGGACTGTTCATAATCTTCAAATTCGGACTGGTGCACCAAAACGGTCATGGTATCGATTCCCGAAGGCATGTGCTCAAAAGAGATTCCATTGCGCTCAAATACCTCAAGAACCTTTCTCCCAAAACCAACCTCGGCATTCATCATGGCCTTTTCAATGTTGATGGAACAAAAACCCTTCTTTCCTGCAATGCCGGTGATGGTATAGCGCGGCTTTCGGCAGGTGCTTTCCACAATTAAGGTTCCCTTATCGTCCGGGCGGTTGGTGTTGCGGATGTTGATGGGGATGCCTTCCTTGCGCACGGGGAAAATCGCATCCTCGTGAAGCACGCTTGCGCCCATGTAGGCCAGTTCCCGGAGTTCTTTATAGGTAATGGTTTCAATGACTTCAGGATCTTTAATAATCCGCGGATCGGCAACCAGAAAGCCGGAAACGTCCGTCCAGTTTTCATACATATCGGCGTGAATCGCCTTGGCTACAATCGAACCGGTAACATCGGAACCGCCGCGGGAAAAGGTCTTAATGCTTCCGTCGTGCTTTGCGCCGTAAAAGCCGGGGATAACTGCCCGCTCCACATGTTCCAGGCGCTCGGCAAGCTCCTTATCGGTCGCTTCCGCGTCAAAATTTCCGTCATTGTCAAAGAAAACAGCTTCTGCGGGGTCGATAAATTCATAGCCAAGATAGGCCGCCATGATGATGCCGTTTAAGTACTCGCCGCGGGAAGCTGCATAATCCCGCCCGGCTTTATTGACAAAGTTTTCCTCAATTCTGGCAAACTCATGATCCAGGCTTAAATTCACCTCCAGACCCTCAATAATCTCTTCATAGCGGGTTTTAATCTTTTCCAGGATTTTCTTATAGCTCCTTCCCTCGGAGGCGGCGTCGTAACACTGGTATAATAAATCGGTTACTTTTTCGTCCTTATCATTGCGCTTTCCGGGCGCGGAAGGAACGACGTAACGTCTTGCTTTATCGGCGCGGATAATATCACCCACTTTTTTAAACTGTCTTGCACTGGCTAAGGAACTCCCGCCAAACTTAACTACCTTTTTCATGATGATCTCCTCTTTTTCTTATACTTTTCTACCATGTATCTAATAAAATCATCCCATATACTCCTTGAAACATTCCGGCGTTTCATTGAAATCATCCGTTAAAATAACTTTACCCGAAAGCCCTCCCCTTGTTCTGTACTTCTTACTGTCGGTTTGCTGTATATCTGCTGAAGATTTTCCTGCCTTAGAAACACGCAGAAACCCCATGAACTGAATAACCTGTGCTAAATCCTCATCGGAAAGAAGACCTGCCTCTTTAAGTACCTGCTGCTGCAATGTCATATTATGCACACCCTTTCTTGAATGACTTAGAACATTAAAAAATCGTAAATCATCATAATCTTACCACGAAAACAGCATAAAATCAAGAAATCCCATCTGTTGAAACATCTATCACTTAAAACGGTTATTGTTCACATGTGTCCATTATAGTCGAATTACTGAAAATACCTCACCCCAGACGCAAAGATCTTCATATCCTGCTCGCCGTAAATATTCATCGCCACAGCTTCCCCGCGCCGTTCCGAATGGGCCATCTTTCCCAGAATCCTTCCGTCCGGGCTTGTGATGCCTTCGATGGCCTGGTAAGAACCGTTCGGGTTCCAGAACTCATCCATGGTTGCCTCGCCTTGATCATTCACATACTGCGTCGCCACCTGTCCGTTTGCAAAGAGCCGCTCTATCCACGCTTTATCTGCCACAAACCGTCCCTCGCCATGGGAAGCCGGGTTGCAATACACTGCCCCTAACTCGGCACCTGCCAGCCACGGAGATTTATTCGTTACCACCTTCGTATAAACCATCTTGGAAATATGGCGTCCGATGGTGTTCATCGCCAGGGTCGGGGAATCTTCTTTCTGCGGGCTGATGATCCCTTCCGGTAAAAGTCCCAGCTTAATCAATGCCTGGAAGCCGTTGCAGATGCCAAGCATTAAGCCGTCGCGCTCGTTTAAGAGTTTTTCGATTTCTTCCTTAATCACCGCATTGCGGAATACGGTCGCGAAGAATTTTGCCGATCCCTCCGGCTCGTCGCCTGCGGAAAAGCCGCCGGGGAACATCACAATCTGGGCTTTGGCAATCTCTTCCCTGTAAGCATTTACGGAATCACGGATGTCCTGGGCAGACAGGTTCTTAAATACCCTGGTTCTCACCCTCGCCCCGGCACGGGTAAAGGCTTTTGTGCTGTCGTATTCGCAGTTTGTTCCCGGGAATACGGGGATAAATACATTTGGTGCCGCCAGCTTGTGGCTGCATACATAGATGCTTTCCGGGTCAGCATGGTAAACGGCCTGGGAAACCTCTTCCTGCTTTACGCCGGACTTCGTCGGGAATACCTTTTCCAGCGTGCCTGTCCATGCGTTTAATGCTTCGTCCATGGAAATCGAAACCGGGCCGTATTCCAAGACTCCCCTGTCTGTCACTTCGCCAATCAGGGTGTAGGAAATCGAAAGCTCGCCCACTTTTCCGTCGGGAACTTCGCAGACGATAGAACCCCAGTCAGGTGCAAAGAAATCTCTGGGATCAACATTGTGTTCTACCTTCACGCCAAGCTTATTGCCAAAGGTCATCTTGCTCACGGCTTCTGCCAGACCATTTCCCTCCACGGCATAGGCGGAGATAATCTTCCCATCCTTAATATCCTGGTGAAGCTTAGCATAACCTTCCATGATCTGCGCATAATCCGGCAGATCCCAGGCATCCCTCTGCGCCTTAAAGACCACCAGCTTGCTTCCCGGGTGCTTAAACTCAGGGGTTATTATTGTCTTATTGCTGGCTACATCGACGGCAAAGGAAACCAGGGTCGGCGGCACATTAATTTCCCCGTGGGCGGCGTCGTCAAAGGTTCCCGACATGGAGTCCTTTCCGCCGATGGAAGGCAGACCAAAGCCAAGCTGTGCCTGATACGCCCCCAAAAGTGCGGAAAACGGCTGGCTCCAGCGTGCGGGATCGGCAGTCATCCTCTGGAAATACTCCTGGAAGGTGAAACGGATTTTGCCAAAATCACCTCCGGCTGCCACAATTTTTGCCACAGAGGAAACCACTGCATAAACAGCACCGTGGTAGGGACTCCAGCTTGAAAGGTTCGGATCAAAGCCGTAGCTCATCATGGTTACGGTATCGGTACTTCCCTCCAGCACAGGCAGCTTTGCCACCATGGACTGGGTTTCGGTCAGCTGGTAGCGCCCGCCGTAGGGCATGAAAACACTTCCTGCACCGATGGAGCCGTCAAACATTTCCACCAGACCCTTCTGGGAGCACACATTTAAAGAAGAAAGGAGGTTTAACCAGGTTTCTCTTACATCGCCGACTTCTTTTCTCTGGAATACATTGTCCTCTTTTGCGGGAAGCAAAACCTTAACCTTAGCCTCCTGATGAGCACCGTTCGTATCGAGGAAGGCACGGCTTAAATCAACAATGGTTTTTCCCCTCCAGTGCATCCGCAGGCGGGGTTCTTTCGTCACCTCGGCTACGGTTACCGCCTCCAAGTTTTCTTCTGCGGCATAGGCCAGGAACTGATCCACGTCCTTCGGGTCAATGACAACCGCCATCCTCTCCTGGGATTCGGAAATGGCAATCTCCGTCCCGTCCAGGCCGGCATATTTTTTCGGAACTTTATCCAAATCAATCATTAATCCTGCGGCAAGTTCGCCGATGGCTACCGAAACACCGCCTGCGCCGAAATCATTGCACTTTTTAATCAGACGGGAAACCTCGGGGCGGCGGAACATGCGCTGTAATTTTCTCTCCGTCGGCGCATTTCCCTTCTGCACCTCGGCACCGCAGACCTCGATGGAAGCCTCGGTGTGCACCTTGGACGAACCGGTAGCACCGCCGATGCCGTCGCGGCCTGTCCTTCCGCCGAGCAGGATAATTTTATCGCCCGGATCGGAGGTTTCCCGGACAACATCCCTGCGCGGGGCAGCCCCCATCACCGCGCCGATCTCCATGCGCTTTGCAGCATAGCCCGGATGATAAATTTCCTTCACATAACCGGTAGCCAGACCAATCTGGTTGCCGTAGGAACTGTAGCCGTGGGCAGCCCCCGTCACCAGCTTTTTTTGCGGAAGCTTGCCGTGGAGGGTTTCGCTTAACGGTTTTGTGGGATCGGCGGCTCCGGTCACACGCATTGCCTGATAAACATAGGTTCTTCCCGACAATGGATCGCGGATCGCACCCCCAAGGCAGGTCGCCGCGCCGCCGAAGGGCTCGATTTCCGTGGGGTGGTTGTGGGTTTCATTTTTAAAGTTAATCAGCCATTCTTCGGTCACGCCGTCAATCGTCACGGGAACGACGATGGAGCAAGCATTAATTTCCTCGGAAACCTCCAGATCTTCAAGCTTTCCCTCGGCCCGAAGTTTTTTCATCCCCATAAGCGCCAGATCCATCAGGCAGACAAACTTGTCTTTGCGATCTTTATACAGTTCCCTGCGGTCGGACAGGTAATTTTGATAGGTAGCTTCGATTGGCTCGCGGTAGTCGCCGTCGGAAAATTCAACCTCGGTCAGTTCGGTGGAAAAGGTAGTATGGCGGCAATGATCCGACCAATAAGTATCCAGCACCCGGATTTCCGTAATGGACGGGTCGCGGTTTTCTTCAGTTTTAAAATAGTTTTGAATATGCGCAAAATCCTTGACAGTCATTGCCAGATTTAGGGAAGCATAAAGTTCGCCAAGTGCAGCTTCGTCCATAGCACAGAAACCGTCCATCACCGCCACATCCGCCGGGGTTTCAAACACGGTAATTAAGGTCTGCGGTTTTTTCGCTTCGGCCTCGCGGGAATCCACCGGGTTAATGCAGAAGTTCTTTACCGCGCAAAATTCTTCATCGGTAATTGAACCGGAAATCACATAGGTGGTCGCGGAACGGATAACGGGTTCCTCGTTTTCATTTAACAGCTTTACACACTGCTCGGCAGAATCCGCCCGCTGATCAAACTGCCCGGGAAGGTATTCCACAGAAAACACCCTGTCCGTTTCCCCTGCCGGAAACTCTTCCTCATAGACAAAATCCAGCGGCGGTTCAGAAAAAATAGTGATTAAACTCTGCCGATAGGTTTCCTCGGACAGATTTTCAATATCATAGCGGATAAGAACACGGACATCGGTCACGGTGGAAATGTTTAAATAGGTCTTAATTTCTTCCTGAAGTTCCTTTGCTTTCACGGCAAAATCAGGCTTTTTTTCTACAAAAATGCGGGTTACGCTCATAGAGATTCCTCCTGTATCGTTGTGGGGCGGCAATCTGCCTGGATATGATTTTCCTGTGCAAACGATGGTCTGTGCACGATTTTCCTGTGCTATATACTTTGGTACACAAAAAAGGCAGAGCCGGTTTCCGGTTATCTGCCCTAATTCTATCACAGCTATAATAAATTAGTAAAATTAATAACATTTATAGTATTTATAAGATTATATTATAAATACAGGACATGGGGTAAACGGTCGAAAAAGCCGCCGTTTCTACTCCAGTGCATACAGTTGGGGCATTCTATCCGGGATCTGGATTTGCTTACGATTAGGTTGGGTTATTTATCTCCATAGTGGCCTCTGCAGTGGGCGATGTAGAGCCGCCCGTTTTCCATGTGATAGACGAGGCGGTCTTTCTCGTTGATGCGGCGGCTGTATTCGCCCTGCAGGTCACCGGAGAGGGGTTCGGGCTTTCCGATCCCTTTCATGCAGCCATTCCGCTCGATATCCTGAATAAGCTGGTTGATCCGCTTTAGTATTTTTTTATCCTGCGCCTGCCAATAAAGGTAATCCTCCCAGGCATCGTCCGACCATATTTTTTCACTCATCATCCACCTCAATCAGTTCATGGGCGGTGCCTTTCCCAGCTCTTAGTTCCTGGACAGATTTCTGCACATAGGCCATGTTTTTCTCGGAGAAGAATGGGTCGGTAGTCTGGGATATCTCAAACGGGATGCGGTTTTCGCGTAAAACTGCTTTCACAAAAAGATTGATTGCGGTAGAAGTATTAAGACCTACATTAGAACAGAAGGCATCAAAGCTGGCCTTGTCTTTTTCGTCTACCCTTGCGGTTAAGGTTGCTAATGCCATAGGTATCTCTCCTTTCGTATTCGGGTTGTAATTATTATAGCACTATTGTATGCTGGAAGCAAGCGTATGTATTACATGCGGGGTAGGATTTACATGAAAGTTTAATTCTTTTTACGAGTATAGTTTATGGAGCAATATTCTTCCATGTTGTTCTTATATAAACAAAACACGGAACCGTTGAGTTTTCCTTATTCGTTCGAAAATAATCTAAATATCTGAGAAGAGCTTCTGTATCATCAAATATACTTTTTGTCGGTATTGCTATTGGGATTATTTATATCTATCGAAATCGGATAACAGTATCCAGTTTCTACTATCTTCGTGTACACTATTCTTCACTCCCTACATTCGCTCTTTAAATCTAATCTGTTCATTCATTAATAGGGGTAAAAGGAAGTTTCTTAGTAAAATAAGTTCCCTGTTTTGTCTGCTATTACATATTATTTTATTGAAAATTCCTTGTGTTTTTTCTTCATATATATATGTTATTTTTTTAGGAGGGATTGCAATTCTACTCTGTATTAAATGTTCTGTTGTAATATGGCCCATAGTTGTTTTTCTTGCTTCTGCCATATGTACAAAATTAATAATATAAGCCGACAACTGCATATACACATAATATTTTGCATATTCTTTCGGAATAACTTTAAATATATGTTGATTTAATCCCCCTTTCCCTCCAGCCCAAATCATAGTTTCTAAGGTTGCAGACCAAGAAAACAAAATATCACCATCACTAACAATATTTTTTTCTGGTATATCTTCCCTTACATACTCTGTACTTTCACTTATTCCTTCATGCATTTCCTTAATTTTAATGACTGGAATTTTTTTATTATAATCTACTGGTCTAAATTTTTGACAAGCCAATCCATTAATAAATTCAGTAATCTCATATAGATTTCCTACCTTCCATCCCACAGGAATTTCTTTCTTTAACTCCTTATTCCAAACCATTTTCCCACCAGAAGATTTATAAGGTTTTCCATCTTCATTCGGAAATTCAAACTGTAAAAACCAATAATCATAAATTGTTTTTGCCATTGATTCTAGTTCTGCAATGATTTTGTTATTATTTTTAATTTTTTCATTAATCACATCTAACAATTCGCCTGTAAATTTCTGATGTCTTATATCTGGCAACCACACCTCACAATCCTTAATTTTCTCAGGTGATGTATGCCTTATTTTTGTTTGCTGTGCAGCAGCATCTAATTGCTTCTTTACAATAGGTGACGATATCAAATAATAAACAAACGAATTATCTACTAAGTTCTCATCTGGTATTACCAAACCAATATCACCGCTTTGTATATATTTATTATTCTCTGGTATTCTCGCAGTTTCTCCCAACAACCCGGAAACTTGTTCTGTCAAAGGAGTTATTATATCCCCCTTTTTCAAAATAAACTCCTGCTTAACTTCGCCGACAAAAAATATGTTTGTTTTTGAAGTATTCTCCTTGAATCCTCCTGATGGATAGTTAAAATTCCCTAATGTTAATCGTATCCGCTCTCCTTGGTCTGCATAAAATTTCCCTGATAAACTTGCGCCACGCTTGACATCTAATATATCTCCAAGCTTAATCTTCTTCATACTTCAACTCCCCCAACCTCTGCTTTATCTCATCTTCCAGAGATTTCCCCTCTGTAAATAACTCTTCAAGTCTTGAGGAATATGCCAACATTCTTTTTTCAAACTCTTCCTGTGATAACTCCACAAACTCTATTTTCACCTCAAAATATTGCCCCGCAGATAAAGAATAATTCTTCTCCGCTATCTGCTCATAGGTAACGCAAACACTAAAATCCTCCACCACATCCTGATTAATAAAGGTATCTTCTATCTTCTTTACCTCATCAGAACGCAAAACTGTCTTTTGGTTCTTTCCCTCTTTCCTCTTTTCACCTAGCTTAGATGCATCAATCAACATAATATTTCCCTCTTTATTAGATTTATCAATAAAGAGAACGGATACATTCGTTCCTGTATTTGCAAAGATATTTGAAGGCATAGAAATTACGCCCTTTAGCCAGTGCTTATCTACGATAGTCTGGCGTACTGTCTTTTCAATGCCTGACTGCGCCGTGATAAAGCCTGTCGGCACTACTATTGCTGCCTTTCCATCCTCCTTTAAGCTCCACAGAATATGCTGAATAAAACACAAATATACTCCCATTGATTCTTTCTTCTTATTCGGTATTTTGGGTATTCCTGCAAAGAATCTTTTAATCCCATCCCTTACTTCGGAATCCTCCCATTTCTGTTCAATGGTGTTTCGAGTAGATGAAAAATCCATTTTAAATGGAGGATTTGATGTAATATAATCAAACTGCTTTACTCCTGAACTTGGATCATGTGCCACTTTATAGTGTGCTGGTGTTTCAAGCGTATCTCCCTCAATAATGTTGTCCAGGCTGTTGGTAAGCCCATTAAGCAACATATTTGTCCTTAGGAATCTTGATGACTTGCCTGAGATATCCTGTGTGTAAACCTGTGCTTTATCTCCAAAACTCCCCTTTCCCAAAGCATTTGCAAGATGCAACACCAGTGAGCCAGAACCTGCTGACGGGTCGTATACATCATATATCTTATCTTCTACGGGTGACATCTCCACCAAAATTTTTGCAATAATAGCAGAAATGGCCTGCGGCGTAAAATACTCTGCATATACGCCGCTGGCAACATTATAGTCCTTAATCAGATACTCAAAGATTGCACTGTAAAAGTCAAAATTATTCTTAAATGCTTCTCCAAAATCAAATTTATCCTGACTGATGATTCCAAAAATGTTTTTAGCAAAATTATTTCTCTTGGATGCTTCTACATTTTCTGTAATTCTGGTAAACAACGGCTTTCTTCCTCCATCTGCTGTATCAATGCTAAATTCTTCATTCTCTGGATAATCAGAAATTCTCTCCAGTGCATCATCAAATAGTTTGTAAAAATCGTTATTCCCCACTTTATTAATAAGGCACTCTATCGTATCTTCGTACCTAAAAGCCACATCCTGCGGATATGAGTCATAAAAACCTGCAAACATATCTTCATCTTGCAATACTTCTCCTGTATCCATATCCATTTCTTTTGCAAAATCTTTCATATTCGCCATAAATTTATCATTCAGGAATTTATAAAGGAATACAGAAGTAATAACAACTTCTTCGCTCGCCTGATTAGACAATCCATTCGTCTGACAGAGCCCTTTCATTTCATCAATCATCTGCTTAATTTTGTTCTCTAATGTAAAAATATCTGGCATTGTAAATCCTCCTATTTAAACATCTGTATATTCGTATAAAGGTCATTTAATAGCTGTGTATAGAAACCTTTGATTTTTCCGTGTAACTTTTCTTTCAGAAGAATATTCGTTGCCTTTGATTTTATGGAATTGGCAAAATTCTTTCTTCCCTGAATGGTCACAATTTCTTTGTCTAAGGCATCCTTTATCGCTTCATAAATAATGACCAATGTTCTTTCTATCTCTGACTTATCGGCTGGATATTTTTCTATAGCATCCTGATATGTTTTTACAAAAGCATAATTACCGCCGTAAATTTTTGACAATCTTTCATTTTCATAGTTGATATTTCTTGCTCTTTCAAGTGCTTCTAAAAGTTCATCAGTAATAGAATCCAAATCATTCAAATCGGAAATAGATAAATCATTAAAAATCTTCTGTAAAAGCTCATCCAGTTTTCTGATTTTAATATCGCTTTTGTTTTTATTCTTCTTTATCTCATTTTGAATATCCCTGACAACCTTTGAAAACCTCTGGAACTTAGGATTATCCTGTGTCATTTGTCCGAGATCCATAATGATAATCTTTACTTTTATAAACTCATAAAGAATTTCAACTACTTCATCATTTGAGATAACATCCATCATATCAACCGTATTTTGGGAAAGATTTATAAAATCAATTCTCTCCTGTGTTAATTTCAGAAGTTTCTTGTTCTTGTCAGAATCAATCTGCGCTGCATAATCCATAGCCCTTGAAAGAATAAATTCTGTCTGACACTCTTTGATACCATTTAAAAGCCTCCTGATTTTGAGCAGCGTTTCTTTGTTGTAAAAAGTAAGCTGCTTTGAAAAACGCTCCAGATTATCCGTAGAAATAATATCTTCCAGTTCATCCACATACTTATGATATTTTCTGTTGATGTCCTCTTTATCAACAACCAGGCCAGAAAGAGAGCCTTCATTTTCTCCGTTTTCATTAAGGTCTGCTTCAAGCTCCTTTATGTAGGCTTCTATTGTCTTATCATACTCCTGTTCTATATCCACAAAATCAACAATATAGCCATACTTATAAATCTTTCCATTCGGAGATTTATAAGGTCTGTTTACTCTTGATATCGTCTGCAAAAGTGACTGTGCATGTGGACCTCTAAGAAGATACATCTTTTTAAGACGCTTTACATCATAGCCTGTGGTAAGCATAAAATTCACCACCAGAATATCAGGAGCAAGCGTTTCTCTAAAATCCACCTGATTATTATGATTTAATTTCTTCTGCTTCGGATCATCTGTATCTGTGATGACAAGTCCGGTATTTAGCTTGGAATTATCCTTAAACCACTGGTGAACCTTTTTCGCCTGTGGATTCGTTCTACATACAATCATACCGCCAATAGATGTATCTGCATTCTGGAGCCTGAAATTGATAAAATCTCTTTCAATAAACTCTCCTAAACACTTTACATAAGCATCCGATTCATAAACATCTTTATCTTCAAGCTGCTTATCCTCTATTTCCAGATTCTTTTTGATTTCTGATTTTGCTACTGTATCAATGTTCTCCTTTTTGATTCTTAGCGTATATCCATCAGCTATTGACTTATCATAAAAATATTTGTGGATATAATCACCAAATTTCAAATTAGAACGCTCTTTCTTAGAAAGTAAGGGCGTACCAGTAAGCGCAATATAAACAGCATCCAAGTCACAGGTCATAAGGTTTTTGAAAAATTCTCCTGTGGATGAATAACTTCTATGTGCTTCATCAACAAAAAAGATACGTTGCACTTTTGCATTATAATCGTTTTTTGCTTCTGGCATTTTACCTTCAAACTTCTGTATATTTACCACACAAATTTCACCAATAGCCTTACTGCCGACATCTGTTGAAAGAGTCTTATTCAGTTCTTTGCTAAAAGCTGTCTTATTCTCACAATGAATTGTATTCAGCCCTCTATTCGTAAACTCAATACTTGCTTGTGTAAGCAGATCAAGCCTGTCCACCACAAAGAAAAATCTTGTGCTGATCTCTTTCTTTGCATAATAATCTCTGATAACGCGATTAGAAAAGGCTGCTATCGCTGTTTTTCCAGAGCCTTGTGTATGCCAGATAATACCACCCTTACCGCCAGATTCTAATCTTTCAATGATTTTTCTGGTAGCAAAAAACTGAGGGTAGCGCATAATATGCTTCTCTGGAATCTGACCGCTTATAAACATAATCCCATACTGCAGGAAATATAAAAATCTTTCTTTATCAAATACGGAAGTTACAAAACGATTACAAGGAGTTGTTTCTTTTAAGTTCTCAACAAATTCTGGCGTATCTGTTTCGGCTGAATTATAACCACAGTCTTTCATTACGTACTTGATCGTATCTATGCCAATATTTTTATATGGATAAAAGATGTGATACTGCTCATCATCTTCCCTGAAAAATGAAAAGCTAGTATTCTTTCCATTTGGCGTAGTATAAAATGATCCAGCCTTTACATCTTCCGCATCATCATCTTCTTCGTATTCCATATTATTTGAAAAAGAAACGAACTGAATAAGATTGAAGAACTTCCTGTAATCTAGATTCTGCAATCTCTTGTTTATCATTCTGTCAAATTCTTTCTGTATTCCACCATCATTATTAGGCTTCTTTACCTCCAGAAACGCCAGAGGCATCCCATTAATAAGAATATTTATGTCTGGTCGGAAAGAGCCTTCCTCCGTACCCTCTACCACACTAAACGGAAATTCATCCACAACTGCAAAATCATTTTTAGAAATATCTTCAAAATCTATAAGTTTTACTTTATCTTTGGGATCAATAAGCCAATGATAGAACTCTTTGCCTAAGTCGTTATTTTTTAGGAGATTATGAATATCTGTAATAATGCTCTTAATCTCATCATAGGTAAATTTCCTGCCGTTGATTATCTCAAGCGCAGGCTTAAACCTACTTACAAAAATCTTTGTATTGAAATCTAAATCAATATCATCTGCTTTGAGTGACTGATAATTATAATCCAGTCTTAGAAATTGAATCGTGGCTGGAATTTTCACTCTGGTATCTTCATTAAATACTGCCATCTATTCTATCTCTCCAATCTTATCTTCTAATTTTTCCATATCTTTTATAATAATTGCCTTTTCCGTAAGTTCATACTTTCCTCTTTTTCCCTCAATTGAAAGCAATAAATTATCATCTCTTAGCTATTTGAAAACCTTATTCATAGTTATACTGATTACACCATTCAAGGGAGCCATATCTGCTTGAGAGAGTGGAATATATTTTGTGCCATCTGGCAGCTTAATCTAACAGGAATACATATACTTCAAAACCCTTATAAATATTTTTATGTCTATTATATTTGAAACTTGGCTCTTAGACAATTCCTTTTTATAAAAAATTATTAAAATAAGTATGATTCAGTTACTTCACATAGGTATGCGCACTTGCTGCGCTGACCGTATGTTAAACTAGGCTAGTGAGCAAAAATCCCATCGACAAAGGCGAGTTGGTACTATATAGTTAGTAACAATATATGACCGAAACGGACACGCCCCAGAAATAAGGCGGCTGCCTGCCTTTTCAGCCTGCAACCGCTTTTTCCTTACCATGCAATATCACTGTCTTTCACATATTCCCCACTGTCTATCCTCTGTTCTGCCGCTTCCAGCTGCTTTTGCTCTTCTGGCGTCAGCTTTGTAAAATCCGGGTCCCAGGCAAGTACCAGCCGTTTGATAAGCTGGCTTGCAAGTTCCTGTTCGCTCTCCGGCAGCATTTCTAACATCCTGACCGATTCCTGAACCACCTGTTTCATGCTCTCTGCCTACTCCCCATACACATTCAGCGCATCCACCGCCGTTTTCATCATCTGCTTAATTTCCTCGCTGGTCGTTCCCATCCGCTGTGCCAGTTCTTCCACGGTCGCTTCCCTGCCAAGTTCCTCAGCCATTTTTTTAGAAACCTCCTGCAGGACATTAATCCGGGCCAATATCTCCTCCCCGGCCTTCTCCTCCTGTTCCTGTTCGGCTAAAAGTTCCTGGAGGGCTTTAAGCATTCTGTCCCTGGCAAAGCTGAGAAAATCCCCTTCCCGGTATTCTAAAACCGCCACCGTAAGGGCTAAATTAGCTTCCTGCACAAGATCATTGGCATAAATCCCCTTATCCCGAAAATCCTTGGCAACGGCCAGCGCAAAAATCAAATGGCCTTCAATCAATCTGTCCCTGGCCCCCTGATCTCCTGCCGCCGCCTTCGGAAGCAAGTCCGCTCTCTCCTTATCATCGCAGGGTTTAATCCCCCTTAATTCATCTAAATACATCTGGTAATAGGTTTCGTTCATTCCGCTTTCTCCTATCTATAAAATTGAACATTACTGCTCACATGTTTACAGCAACAATTGAACATCATTGTTCACCGTTATCCCGCATAATCTTTTATTTTACAAACTTCTCTTTACAATCCTTTATCCTTAGTGGTAAAATAACTTTATACTTATAAGAATGACTAATAAATGAAGGGAAACAAAAATCCATGGACATCAATTACGAACTTTATAAAGTCTTTTACCATGTTGCCGTTACCTTAAGCTTTTCGGAAGCATCCAAACAGCTTTTTATCTCCCAGTCCGCCGTCAGCCAGTCCATCAAGGTTCTGGAAAAAAAGCTGAACCAGACCCTTTTCATCCGCAGCACCAAGCGCGTCCAGCTCACCCCGGAGGGCGAAATCCTGTTTAAGCATGTGGAACCGGCGATGAACCTTATCCGCAAGGGCGAAAACCAGCTTCTTGAGGCCAATACCTTAAACGGCGGACAGCTTCGGATCGGTGCCAGCGACACCATCTGCCGCTATTACCTGGTCAACTACTTAAAAGAATTTCATCTCCGCTATCCAAATGTGCATATTAAGGTGACTAACCAGACCTCTTTGGCCTGTGCCGGACTTCTTGAAAACGGTCAGGTGGACTTTATCGTTACCAACTATCCCAACTCCGGGCTTTCCAATATTCAAAATGTACGGATGATCTACGAATTTCACGACGTCTTTGTGGCAAACCGTGAACATTTCCCTCTGGAAAAGAAAAAACTCACTCTGCAGGAGTTACAGAAGCATCCGATTTTAATGCTTGACCGAAAAAGCACCACCAGCGAATTTCTCCACCGCCTGTTCCAGCAAAGCCAGCTAGACCTTGTGCCGGAAATCGAATTAAGCAGCAATGACCTTTTAATCGACCTTGCGCGGATTGGCCTGGGAATTGCCTTTGTCCCGGATTTCTGTATTCCAAAACAGGAACCGCAGCTTTACATCCTACAGCTTCAGGAAAGCCTTCCCGCCAGGCAGATTGTCGTCGCCTATAATGAAAACATCCCCGTTTCCCAGGCGGCAAAACAGTTTATGGATATGCTGTAATTTGCGGACTTTAGTTGTTTTTGTTCTGCCGGACAATCTCCCTGCCCTCCCAGAACTCCCTGACCGCCTGTTCCACCGTAGACAGCGTAACCCTCTTAAAATCGGCCCACTCCCGCGGAAAAAGAGCAAGATAATCGGGCCACAGAAAACGCTCGTCCAAAAGGGCAATCACCCCTTCATCCTTCACCGTCCGAATCACCCGCCCGGCAGCCTGCATCACCTTATTCATCCCCGGATACTGGAAAGCATAGGCAAAGCCGGGCTTTTGCTTTTCCTCAAAATAGTTTTTTAAAATCTCCTGCTCCGCACAAACCATGGGAAGCCCTGTGCCGATCACGATAACGCCGATAAGACTTTCTTCCTTTAAATCAATCCCCTCCCCAAAGATTCCGCCCATTACGCAGAGGGCAACCAGACTCTTTGTTTTCTCTGCCTGTTTTCCGGTCATCCTTTCCCTGCTTAAATCTTCCCTACTTAAAATTTCCCTGCTTAAATCTTTCTCTTGCTCTTCCTCCTCGTGCCCATCCTGCTCTTCCTCCTGCCCATCCTGCAAAAACTCCCGCAAAAAAGCTTCTCTCTCTTCTTCATCCATCCGGCTCTCCTGCACCAGAAGGCGAAACCGCATCTCCTCCCTTGCCCCTGCCTCTTCTTCTCCTTCCCCTCTCCGTTCTTTACCATCCCCGCCAGACACATCTGTCCTGCCGGATGCATCACCCCCGTCAGTCCCGCCTATCTTCCCTCTGTTTCTTGCCTCAAGCGCCCGTGCCACTTCCCCCATATATTGATAAGACGGACAGAACACCATGTAATTTCCCTTTCTTCCTCCCACAATTTTCTCCACATATTCTGCCGCCTTTTGATATTCCCTCTGGTTTCTGCGGCTGTATTTGCTGCTGATATCGCGGGCCACCACCAGCAGGCGGTTTTCCCTGGGAAATGGGCTTTCGGCATAAATGGCATAGCCTTCCGGTTCCCCGCTCAGCAGTTCCTTATAATAAGGCATGGGAAGCAGGGTCGCAGAAAATAATATCGTGCTGATCCCCTGATCCATACACAATCGCAGAGGCCCGGACGGATTAATGCAGAACAGCCGGATTTGAAAGCGCCCGTCCTCCGTCATCTGGCTGTAAATTCGATAGCCGTCGTCTAATTGTTCAAATATAGTTATAAAATCCCGAATTTGAAAATAAAACTCCAACACCAGATCGCGATCGGAAAAGTCTGTACATTCTTCCATAAAAACTTCCAGTTCTGAAAATATCCCCATCACCTGAAGCGCCAGATGGCTGATTTCCTCCAAAACCACGTAGGTTTCGCACTGGCGTTTATATTCTAAAAGGCTCTTATTGCAGGCATCCAACAGCCGGGCAAGCTTTGGACTGCGCTCCTTCACCAGCCGCCGGATAAGAAGCACATCCTCCTTCACCAGCGCGGCGCTGTACATCTCGCGGGCACGGGAGAGAAGGTTGTGGGCCTCGTCAATTAAAAACAGGTAATCCCCCTTCTTTCCCTCGGCAAAATACCGCTTCAGCCGCACATTGGGGTCAAAAACATAATTATAATCACAGATAATCCCGTCCACCCAAAGGCTGACGTCCAGGCAAAATTCAAAAGGACAGACCTGGTGCTGCTTTGCATAGGCAATCAGCTTTTCCCGGTCAATGGCAGTTTCCTGGTTAATCAGCGCAAATACCACCGCATTGACCCGGTCAAAATGTCCCTTAGCATAAGGACAGGCGTCGGGATGACATTCCGGCTTTTCCAGGACACAGAGTTTTTCCTTTGCCGTAATCGTAACCGAAGAAAAAAACAGCCCGTTCTTCCGCAGAATATCCAGCCCCTCCTGCGCCACCTGCCGGGTTATGGTCTTGGCGGTCAGGTAAAACAGCTTTTCTCCGTACCCCTCCCCCATAGCCTTTAACGAGGGAAACAGCGTGGATAGCGTCTTTCCAATCCCGGTGGGTGCCTGGATGTACAGATTCCGTCTGCGGACAATGCTCCGGTAAACATCCACCGCCAGTTCCTTCTGCCCCCTGCGGTAGGGAAAGGGAAAGGTCAGCTTTTTTAACGATTCCTGACGGCGCAGATGATGGAAATACTGAAAATCCGCCCATTGTTTATATTCTCCAGTCAGGTCTGCAAACCAGTTTTTCAGTTCCTGCGCCGTCTTTTCCTCCCGAAACCGCCGGATTTCTTCGGTTTCTATCTGGCAGTACGTCAGCTGCACCCCCACAGAGGAAAGCCCCTTATCCAGACACAAAAAATAGGCGTAGCACATCGCCTGGGCCAGATGGACGGGAATAGGGGCTTCCAGCCGGGAAATATCCATGTACATGCATTTAATCTCATCAATGGCCCATCCGCTGCCTTCCTCCATCACCCCGTCGGCACGGCCTTCAATCAAAAGCCGGAAATGCTCCTCTTCCACGGTATGCTTCATCGCCACCTCGGCCTGGTAGGACGCCCCCATCCGCCGCTGAATCTTCCGGTGAAGGCGGCTTCCCTCCTGCATGGCTTCTTTTTTCCCGCCGCCTGCCTGACGACTGTCAATATCACCGCTGCGCAGGACAAATTCCACCAGATCCCTTACCGACAGGCGGATTTCAAAGCGTTTTTCTTCATATGGTTTATTTTCTTCATCCACAGCTTCACCCCCCCAGACCATACGTTCTTATCCTTCCCCCACTATACCATTT
This sequence comes from uncultured Clostridium sp., assembly GCA_946553025.1. GTDB lineage: Bacteria > Bacillota > Clostridia > Lachnospirales > Lachnospiraceae > Caccovicinus. The sequence continues at coordinate 84,298 of CAMNRM010000004.1, read as the reverse complement.
CCTGTACAATAATGCAACAACTATGAAAGGTGCGTAAGAAAGCAACAAAAAAATACCTTTCGATTCTCCATCCCAAATCAAAAGGTATTCTCTCATCATTATTTTCATTCTGCTGCACGCCTGCACTCTGCTAAGCAGCAATCTTCAGCTCGTCCAGATAACTCTCAAACTCTGCATCCCTGCCGTTCATCGATACGGTAAGCACCCTTGTTAAATCCAGGCTCAGCACGCCGAGCAATGACTTGGCATCGATAATCACACGGTTATAAAATACATCAATGTCAAAATCACACCGGGAAGCCCGCTTTACGAACTCCATCGCATCATTAATGGTTGTCAGCCGAATTTGTTTCTGTTTCATGGTAATAATCTCCTTTTCTTGTAAAATGTGGTTTGTTTTGTGTGTTGACCTAGTTATAGCACTTTTTCCCAGAAATGTCAATTTATCAACTGGAAATTTTTTGAAAATTTTCTTACCTTTTTTGCACTTTTTTCTAACGATTTTGTAATGTCCATTAGGCAGATTTTTATTGATTGGAAAAAAAAGGTAAAACAACGGATGTTCCCTCCATCATTTTACCTTTTTCAGCCTTACTGTATCCGATTTCCTAACAACAAAACGAATAAACTTTCACTATTTTTTCAGAACAAGATGCTGCGGCAGACCATTAACCATAAACGGCTGGTAATCGCCCTGAATCAGCGGTTCGATATAGTTTAAAAATTCATCGGTAACATAATTGCCCTCTTTATTCAGCCAGGATCTTGGAACCAGCTTTTCATTATTGGCAATCTTATGCACATCGTAAATTCCCGCCGCGCTCATGTACGGATCATCCGCTACACGGTCGATAACCACCATCTTGCCGGTATCGCCCTCGTCTGCAGCCTTCACCGCGGCACCGCCTACCATAAAGGCTTCATTGATATCAACACGGGAAGCCATGTGGGAAGCGCTTCTCTGCAGGGTGGAAAACTCAATGCTTCTGGTCTTGCAGCCCACTTCATTCTGGATAAGACCGGCAAGATAAGCCGCCGTACCCTGAAGCTGCTTGTGCCCAAAGGCATCCACATAATCCGGGCCGCCGGAAAGTTCGCACACATAGCGCCCGTCCTCCAGCTTAATCCCTTCCGAAACAGCGACAACCACTGATTTTTTCTTCTTTAATAAGTCCTGTACCTTCTTTAAGAACTTCTCTACATCAAATGCAACCTCCGGCAGATAAATCAAATCCGGGCCGTCGCATTCCTCGGTCTTTGCCAGAGCCGTCGCACCGGTCAGCCATCCGGCATTCCGTCCCATTACCTCAACCACAGTAACCATGTCCTTATTATAAGTCAGGCCCAGGGCGTCGCGGATAAGTTCCTTCGTCGATGTGGCAATGTACTTTGCCGCACTTCCAAAGCCCGGCGTATGGTCGGTAAGCGCAAGGTCATTATCAATCGTCTTTGGCACGCCCAAAAACTTCTGACGGTGTCCGCGGACAATGGCATAGTCCGAAAGCTTCTTAATCGTATCCATGGAATCATTGCCGCCGATATAAATAAACACTTCAATATTCAGCTTATCCAAAATCGAGAAAATCTTCTCGTAAATCTCCGGGTTCTCATGAATCTCCGGCAGTTTGTAGCGGCAGGAACCTAAAAATGCAGAAGGGGTTCTCTTTAAAAGTTCAATATCCATATCCGAATGAATCTGTGTGGAAAGGTCCACATACTGCTCATCTAAAAAGCCCTGGATTCCATGAAGCATACCGTAAACCTTATGAAATCCTCTCTCCTTTGCCGTCTTATAAACACCTGCCAAACTGGAATTAATCACCGATGTCGGCCCTCCAGACTGACCTACAATAATATTACCCTTCTTAGCCATATAAAAGCCCCCTTAAAAGAATTAAAAAATATTGAGATAAAAAGGTTACTGTTCACAAAGCACAGCAACATAAAAACCATTTCCTACGATTATAACAAAACAGGAGATTTCTTTCAAGTTTTTTCTCTTCATCTTTTTAACTATATTCACAAAACTTTCTTAGTAAAAAAGGATAAATCCTTATTTTCCTTTGTCTATATTTCCCAAAAAACGGACAAATTTCCCGATTTTTTTTACTCTTATCTTTTCTGACTTTTCGCCGAAAAAGGATTGACAGTCCTTCCGTTCTGTGGTATTATAATCAGGCGTTCAAAAAGTTACTGTGAATGTGTAAGCAGTAACAAAAAAGCGCTACAGGGGAATAGTTCAATGGTAGAGCAGCGGTCTCCAAAACCGTAGATGGGGGTTCGAGCCCCTCTTCCCCTGCTTCCTTTTTTATAAGGATGTGGATGTGTGTGTGGAAAAATCCCGAAAGCTTTAAGATGATAAGGCTTCGGGATTTTTTGTTGTGTAAACATCGCCCAATAAGCATATAAAACAGGAATTGCCGTTCGGTCAACACATGAGAAAATGCAGGGGACTTTTCTTAAAAAATCCCCCGCACCCCTAAGTCCGTATCTAATGTATTCATATTGTAAAGAATCAAAACATCCGTCACCCCGGGATGATCCCCGATAAAGGCGGAAGGCCCCCATTTATAATAGCGGGTATCAAAGACATACAGCTTTTTAAAATGATGCACCAGAAACGGCACCATGGAATTGGCATAGCTGTCCTTAATCACCACTAATTCCCTCTCCGTATCCGCTGTTTCATTCGTAATCTCCACCAGCGGATGAAGGTTATTTAAAAACAGAGAATACTTATCCTTCTGCTCGACATAATCCAGATTATAAAGGCTGTCCGTGGTTTCTTTTGTATCCTCATAATACACCGTCAGCCGATCCGCCGGATTTTCATAAACCGTTATCGGCTCTCCCGACCGGCTGTAATCATTTACCTTGGAATAAATCGTTCCCTTAAAGTCCTCCGTAACGGTTTTTGCCTCCAAATCCTCAAGCCTTACCGGCTCTAATCCCGCTTCCCGGCAGTAGGCCAGATAACCAATATAGGCCCCATAGGTTGTCCAGTGGTGATCCGTGCGGTAATAAAGCTGGCCTTCCTCCTTATGGGCCAGAAGATCCTGACTGCAGTCAATCGGCGAAAGGCCGGAAATCTGATAGATCTCCTGTGCCGTTTCCATCTGCCGGAACTTTACCGGCGCAAAGGCAGGAAGCTTATCCTGATAGATCGAGCTGGCGGTCGGCACCAGCATCAGCTTTACCTGAGCCTGCGCGACAGCTTCCTTTTCCCCAAATGCCTTCAATATCCCGGCAATCTGCTCCGTATTTTCCGGCTTCTTATATTCCTCAATCAAAAAGCCGTCCCCGGCAATATACACCTGATTAATTTCCCGCTTCCCCAGGGCAATTTCTGTCTTTGATTTCATCCCGATAAAGAAATCCCTGAGCGGAAAATGATCGCAGAGATAGGCATTCATATCTTCCATATATTCCCCGCTCTCAATCTTTTCCCAGCTTAACTTGGGAAGTTTTTCCAGATAGCGGTTTTCATTTTCCGAAAATTCCTGTTTATCCAGGAATACAAAGCCCATGGAAAGGGCCAGTACGCCTGTGGTAAGCAAGGCAGCGGTTAAAGCCGCCATTTTTATAGCGATGGTCTTTTCCTCCATAAACACTCGTCCTTCATTCTTTTTCATCATTGTTTTCACAGCGCAGCACTTATGTGACGGCGGCCGGGCTAAAACCGGAAATATAAAAACGGATTATAGGTGTCATTGACCAGATAAGCCGTGGTCAAAAGAAACAGTCCCAGATACCCCGCCGTCCCGACAACGGACACACAAAGCTTTCCTCCCCTGCCCCAGGTTTCCAGGCGTTTTTTCAGCCATGGATAGACAGGAAAGGCAAGGATTACCGCAAACAAAAGCACAACGCCGTAATTATACAGATACCATAAACATTCCGTCCCCCAGAGCGGATTATGCAGCCCTCCAACCATGGCTCTGGCATAGGCCGCAAGCTGCGCCGTATCATCGAATACAAAGATAACAAAACCAATAACGACAATAAGAAGGGTGTAGGCATGGCGGAGAATTCCCGGAAGCTTTTCCAACGCTTTTCCCCAGAAATATTTTTCCAGCACCAAAAGCAGCCCATAGTACAGACCCCAGAGCACGAAATTCCAGGCAGCCCCGTGCCAAAGTCCGGTTAAAAACCAGACCACCATCATATTCCGCAGATGGCGAAGGGTTCCTTTTCGATTGCCCCCCAGGGGAATGTAGATATAATCCCGAAACCAGGTAGACAGAGAAATATGCCATCTGCGCCAGAAATCGGTGATTGAAACGGCACTTAAAGGATAGTTAAAGTTTTCCGGAAAATGGAAGCCCAGCATCCATCCCATGCCAATCGCCATATCGCTGTAAGCGCTGAAATCAAAATAAAGCTGCAGGGTAAAGGCCGCTGCCCCGATCCAGCAGGCAGCCACAGAAAGCTGCCCTGCTTCGAGAAGACGGATTTCCTCCCAGAGCGCCCCCACCTGGTTTGCCAGCAATACTTTCTTAAACAGGCCCTGCATAAAACGAAGCAGACCTTCCCGAAATCCCTCTGCGCCAATCCTGCGGCGGTGAAGTTCTTCATTAACCGTCGAAAAACGGACAATCGGCCCGGCAACCAGCTGCGGAAACATGGATACATAGGTCAGGTAGGTGAAATAATTCTTCTCCACCGGCACTTCCCTTTTATACAGATCAATACTGTAACTCATGGTCTGAAAGGTAAAAAAGCTGATCCCGATGGGAAGTCCGATATTCAGCAGTGGAATCGATGTTCCCAAAATCCCGTTCACCGTGCGCACAGCAAAATCCGCATACTTAAAAAAGGCCAGCACCGAAAGATTAATCAGCACCGAACAGCATAAAAATAATCTTCTGCGCCCCCTCGTGCTTCCAAAGCGGTTCATCAAAAGCCCGTTCCCATAGTCCACGGCCGACGCAAAAAGCATCAGTAAAATATATACCGGTTCTCCCCAGGCATAAAAAACCAGGCTGAACACCAGAAGAATCCCGTTTTTCAGGGCAATCGCCCCTTCTCCATGAAAAAGGCTCCTTCCATAAGCGGGAGAACGCCGGGATCGTCCCCGGACACCCTGTTCCTCAGCCGGGGCTTTTCCACGTTTTGAAGGCGTCTGGATATCCAAACGCCTTCTCTGACATGGCAAAAAAGATGTGCCGTAATATAAGACAAGACACAAAGGCAAAAAGAAAAATACAAAGGGAATACTGCTAAAGACCATAGTTTTCCCCCATCCTACGGAAGATCCGCCTGGATAATCTGGTTAATGGCATCTGCCTGCTCGGAAATCACCAGATAGACATAGTTTCCCTTTACCTGAACAGAACTCTTATCGACAATCTGAAACTGGTCCGGAAGGTAATTTTCCATCTCCGAACGCTTCTGGTCAATCACGGTCTGTAAAGAAGCACTCAAGGCCCCCGTGCTTCCTGCATCCTTCGCCTTTAAAATCACCACGGTTTCCGCGGAAATCGCCGCTTCGGACATGGAAAACACATATTCATCCAGCGTACTTACATCAATCCCGTAATAATTCATAATAAAATCATCCGGCACAAGCATGGGCGAATTTAAAGAAACCGCCTGGCTGATCTCGGTATAGATATCCTGAACATTTTTCGCACTTCCCTGGGCTGCAGCCGGTGTTTCTTCTGCTGCCGCAGAGGTTTCTTCTGCTTTTGAAGTTTCTTCTTTCGACGTTTCCTCTTTTGAAGATTCTAAAGAAGCTTCTTCTTTTGTAGACTCCTCTGCTTCTTCCTGTGATTCCTTGCTGCTCCCCTCTTCTTCTGCGGTTTCCTCGACAGAGGTTTCTTTGGTTGTTTCTTCTTCCTTTTCTTTATCTTCTTTCTCCGCAGAAGTTTCCGTTTCCTGTTCTGAAGATTCTAATGTCGTTTCTGCCGAAGCCTGCGTGGATACGGCATCTGCATTTTCTTTCTGCCCGCAGGCACCTAACATCAAAACAGCGGCACCGATGCAGGCACCTTTCCTGATATATTTTAATTTTTTCATCTTGCTTCTCCTTATTTCTGTCAAAATCTTTCTTTATTTCATCCCTACGGATTTATCGAAGTTCCAAAAATTTCCTTTCTCTGTGAAGGCTCGGTTTCTTCCTCCGTATCCGGCCAGTTTTCGCCAAAACCTGCCGCTTCAATAAATTCCGGTGTCTTCTCTCCGACAAAAAACTCGGACGATTCATCCAACTGCGAACGGGCATAGTCCCGCAGAACAACCGACCACACATCATAGGCGGCATTCGTCTGATGGACATAGTTATCGCTGCAGTATGCCGGCAAAAGATCGCCGTTAGCATCCGCTAACGCAGGTGCCAGATCCACGAATCCCCATCCGTTATCCCGTGCCATCTGCTTTAACAATTCATTAAACACACGGATGTTTGTGTTGGTCAGGTTGCCTTTTCCCCGGCCCCGCATGGTGTAGGTCATGCTTATCAGATGAATTTCCGTATCGGGAGAACTTGCCTTAATATTTTCAATCACCTGCGTGTAACATGCGCAGGTACTCTCTATCGGTCCCATATTCATATCGTTCAGGCCAAAAAACATAAAGACCCTCTTTGGCTTAATCAAGCCAATCGATTCCCACACAGCCCTCTTCTGCCCCTGGTAGAGCGGATGGACACTTTTGGGATTGGTCACCGGCCACAGTGCATTGTGGACAGAAAAACTCCCCGAAGCCAAAAACTGAATCCGCCCCAGGTAGGTGTTTGATCTGTGCATGGCATAATTGCGGAATCCCACCATAACGGAGTCGCCCACAAACACTGTCTGGTCATAATAAGCATCAATCTCTTCCTCGGTAATCACCGCAGCATGTTTTTTTGTACTGCTCTTTTCCTGCGTTTTTTCCTCCTGCGCCTGTTCTTTGGCTTCACTGCTTTTCTGTGTTTCGTCTGTTTTGGCTCTATTTTCCCGGGAAGCATCTTCACTTTCCCCGGCTGTACTTTCTTCTGTTTTCTGTATTTCCTCGGATGTATCTGTCATCTCCGGCAGGGACTCTTCCCAGGCAGCTGTCTGCGACGCCTTATTTTGTTCCGCGCCTAAAACAGCAGCACTCATTCCTGCAATGGCAAGGACAGACACCCCGCTGAGCACCTTAACTCTCCACGATCCTTTCATACTCTACTCTCCTTGTCGAAATCTGTCGAAATCCGTTTCTAGTATAACTCGAACAGAAACCTTTTTCAAGACACTTTTGATTTTCTTTCGGAGGATTTTTTTCATGAGTTATTGTTCATGGAAAGAACCCGTTTACTTAAAAACGGGTTCTGGCAACAAGGACAATTACGCTTCGCTCGCGGACAGACAGATGGGCCGAATCCAAGCTCTTTTTTCCTTTCTTTGGCTTTTCAAAATCGTCCCAGGTATCGGCAGCCACCTCCCAGACCATGGATTCCGGAATTTCGGGAAGAAGAATTTCCAGTGTTTCCCAGTAGGCATTGGACGCGATATAGACAATATCCGGTTTTCCTCCTTTTTCCTGTCCGGCAAACATAACCCCCACATAGTGCTCGTGGGCGGCAAACTGTCCCCTCCAGGGCTTTACACCGTGGAAGCTAACATCCGGCAAACCGCTGGCACCGTCGCTGATATTGGTGCGGAGGACGCGGTGTTCCTTCCGGAAAGAAATCATGGTTTTAAAGAAGTTAAAGATATCCCGGTGTTCCTCCAGGCGGCTCCAGTCAAGCCAGGAGGTAATATTATCCTGACAGTAGGCATTATTATTTCCAAACTGTGTATTACAGAATTCATCCCCGGCAAGGAACATGGGGATTCCGCGGCTGCACATTAAGAGGGCAAAGGCATTGCGGATCATGCGCTTTCTGAGCCGGAGGATCTCCGGATTATTGGTTTCCCCTTCTGCGCCGCAGTTCCAGCTGTTATTGTCATTTGCACCGTCCGTGTTATTCCAGCCGTTCTTTTCATTATGCTTTTGATTATAGGAAAATAAATCGTACAGCGGAAAACCGTCATGGCAGGTGATAAAATTCACGGAAGCGTTATCCCGCTTGCTGACCTCGTAGATATCCCGGGAACCGACAATCCTCAGGGCAGCCGCCTGGGCCATGCCTCCGTCACCCTTTAAATAGCGGCGCATATCGTCGCGGTAACGTCCGTTCCACTCTGCCCAGCGGTTCCAGGAAGGAAAGGTTCCCACCTGATACATCCCGGCGGCATCCCAGGCTTCGGCAATCAGCTTGACATCGCCAAGAATCGGATCAAAGGCCAAGGACTGCAAAAGCGGGGGCTTGTTCATCGGCGAACCGTCCTCGTTCCGCCCCAGAATCGAAGCCAAATCAAAACGGAAACCATTAACATGATAGGTCGTTACCCAGTAGCGCAGGCAGTTTAAAATCATCTGATGGACGATGGGATGGTTGCAGTTTAAGGAATTGCCGCAGCCGCTGAAATTATAGTAATTCCCGTCCGGAGTCAGCAGGTAATAAATATTATTGTCAAAGCCTTTAAACGAGAAAAACGGCCCCTTTTCATTCCCCTCTGCCGTATGGTTAAAGACAACATCGAGGTAGACCTCAATCCCGTGCTGGTTAAAGACCTGGATTAAGTGCTTGAGTTCATTCCCCTCCCGGTTATACTCCTTGCTGGCGGTATAGCTGGTATTGGGAGCAAAGAAGCTGACCGTGCTGTAGCCCCAGTAATTATAAAGCTTTTCCCCGTCTACTTCCCGGTAATCCAGCATCTCGTCAAACTCAAAAATCGGCATCAGCTCGACCACATTTACCCCAAGTTCCAGAAGATAGGGAAGCTTTTCCATTAATCCGGCAAAGGTTCCCGGATGGAATACCCCCGAAGATTCATGCTTGGTAAATCCCCGGACGTGCAGTTCATAGATAATCAAATCCTCCATGGGCAGAAGCGGCTGCGGTATCGTCCCCCAGTCAAAATCATCCTTAACCACCCTGGCCTTATAGTGCTGTTCATGCGGCGAAGATTCACCCCACTGGCTCTGTCCCGTTACAGCCTTGGCATAAGGGTCGAGAAGATATTTATTCTTATCAAAAATCAGTCCCTTTTTCGGATCATATGGGCCGTCTACCCGGTAAGCATACTCAAAAGCACCAATTTCCAGCTTAAAAACAATCATCGAATAGACATTGCCGATACGGTAATGCTTGGGAAACGGTAAAACGGCAAAGGGCTCGTTCTCCTCGCGGTGAAAAAGCAGCAGTTCAATGGACGTCGCCCCATGTGAATACACCGTAAAATTCACACCGCCGGGAATCGCCGTCGCCCCGTTAATCTCATAGAATCCGGGACGCACATCAAAACCGGCAATGTGATCCATGGGAACCAGATGTATGGTTCGCGGAAGGGCCACCAGGTTCGGTGCATTATCTTTTTCTTTCTTATCGTTTTCCGGGAAAGCACGCGGTACAGAAAAATGTTCATTGGAATCCATCTTGCCCATAACTACCTCCTGTTTCTTAAATTTCTTGTTCAAGTATAGCATGGTTTCCACATAATGACAATTTAATTCTTTCTTCCTTTGAACGGCAATGCGTAAAAAGAAGCTGCTGTTTATGCGTATTCACCATAATACATAAACCGTAACGTAAGAAAACACTAACAATTTTGTAACATTTTTCCTCATTGCCCCGGACGTTATTCTGTATTATACTTGTAGGTAACTGTTCTTTTTACACTTAGGTTTATATTCACGCAATATGCAGACACACTCTAAACTATCAGGAAAGGATCTTAGACAACATTGGGAATCAAGAAAAAATTAAAGGAAAAATGGCAGGAAGCCGTGCAGGCCGTTCTGCCGATTATCGGAATCGTACTTGTCTTATGCTTCAGTATTGCCCCCATCTCCCCAAGTATTCTGCTCTGTTTTCTTATGGGCGCTGTGCTTATTTTAACGGGCATGATGTTTTTTACCCTGGGCGCGGAGATGTCCATGACGCCTATGGGGGAGAGGGTCGGCTCCTGTCTTACGAAAAGCCGCAATCTGGCGATGATTATTTTCCTCTCCTTTCTTCTGGGATTCATCGTTACCATCTCGGAACCGGATTTACAGGTGCTTGCCGGGCAGGTTCCCGCCGTGCCCAGTATGACGCTGATTTTATCGGTCGCCGTGGGCGTGGGTCTGTTTTTAATGCTTGCCCTTTTGCGTATGCTTTTTTCCATTCCGCTGACGACGCTTCTTCTGGTATTTTACGCGGCGGTATTTATCCTGGCTATGTTTGTGCCTGGGGATTTTTTAAGCATCGCCTTTGACTCCGGCGGCGTGACCACGGGGCCGATGACGGTTCCCTTTATTATGGCTCTGGGCGTGGGTGTGTCGGCAATCCGAAGCGACCGCCATGCTGCCGACGACAGCTTTGGACTGGTTTCTTTATGCTCGGTGGGGCCGATTTTAGCCGTGATGGTGCTGAGTATGATTTTTAATCCCCAGGACGCCGTAGTCATCGAAACACCGGTTCTTGAAGTGGATAATTCCCGCCAGCTCTGGGGACTGTTTACGCACGGACTGCCGGAATATATGAAGGAAATCTGTGTTTCCCTTCTTCCGATTTTTACGTTTTTTATGATTTTTCAGTTCCTTATGCTTAAGCTCTCCAAAAGGAAGATGCGCAGGATTTTAGTGGGTCTTGCCTATACATATGTTGGTCTGGTATTGTTTTTAACCGGGGCAAATGTCGGCTTTATGCCTGCGGGAAATTATCTGGGTCAGGTGCTGGCAAGCCAGGGCCACCCCCTGATTTTAGTTCCAGTTGCCATGATTATGGGCTATTTTATCGTCAAAGCCGAGCCTGCGGTTTACGTGCTGAACAAGCAGGTCGAGCAGATTACGGACGGGGCAATTTCCGCAAACGCCATGGGAGCCGGGCTTTCCATCGGCGTGGCGATTTCCCTGGGGCTTGCCATGATTCGGGTAATTACAGGGATTTCCATTCTTTGGTTTTTAGTTCCTGGCTATGCCGTGGCCCTGGGCACTTCCTTTTTTGTTCCGAAGCTCTATACTGCGATTGCCTTCGACTCCGGCGGCGTGGCCTCGGGACCGATGACCGCGGCCTTCCTTCTTCCTCTGGCGCAGGGAGCCTGTACGGCCCTGGGCGGAAATATGGTCACGGACGCTTTTGGCGTGGTTGCCATGGTTGCCATGACGCCTCTTATCACGATTCAGATTATGGGACTTGGCTCAAAGCTTCTGGAAAAGCGCCGCAAACAATCTGTATCTCTGGGCGGCCCGGTACTGTCGCTGGATATGTTGGATGAGGATGCGATTATTGAACTGTAAAATTATTGAACGGTAAAACAGAATAAATCGGCCCGGCAGGGCGGATTTTGCAGGTTAAATGATGAACCGGATTGATGTAAAAATACATAAACAGCGAGGTTTTTATGAGTGAATTATATATGATGGCAACCATCAGCGATCGAAACCAGACACGGCGGTTTCTGGCCTTTTACCGGGAATACGGCGTAAATGTCACGCTGCTGACCTACGGCGAGGGAACTGCTGCCTCGGAGGTTTTGGATGCGTTTGGCCTGGAAGCGGCAGAAAAGGCGATTCTCTTTGCTTTTATCACCGATACAGAATGGAAGCACATTAAAAGTGCTTTACAAAAACAGATTAAGATTGATATTCCCGGAAGCGGGATTGCCTTTATCGTGCCCTTAAGCAGTATCGGCGGAAAGAAGCAGCTTCTTTATCTCACCGAAGGGCGGGAATTTAAGAAAGGGGAGGAAAGCACATTGAAAGAAACAAAATACGAACTCCTTGTGGTCATTGCCAATCAGGGCTATACCGATTTAATTATGGATGCAGCGCGTAAGGCCCATGCACCGGGAGGAACGGTTATCCATGCCAAGGGAACCGGGGCAGAGAAGGCAGAAAAATTCCTGGGCGTTTCCATTGCCGTCGAAAAGGAAATGATTTTTATGGTGACGCGGCGGGAAGGGAAAAATGCCATTATGAAGGCGATTATGGAACAGGCCGGGCTGGAAAGCGAGGCACGGGCCATCGTCTTTTCTCTCCCTGTGACAGAAACGGCGGGGATGCGGCTGATTGAAGATGAGGAGAAGGCTTAACGGTAAATGGTGAATATAAAAAACGGATACGAAAGGCGAATACGATGAAACAGGAAAACATGGAAAAAGCCTTAGAATCCGCAAGGGAATCTGCCTCCCGGCTGCATTTATTTCTGCTGCGTTTTCTTACCGGGATGCTCACGGTTTTTTTACTTCTCGTTCCCGTCAGCGGATTTTGGATGATTTCGCAGATGAAAACCTATTCAATTTTTCAGGATTTTGGCGGCTGGCTTCGCCACTGGACATCCATCATTTCCTTGCTTGCCTTTCTCTTCAGCTATTTCTGGATGTTTACGGCACTGTTTTGGCTCTGTATTATCTGCCGCAGGTTAAGGATTGCCAAGAGAATCATTGTCTGGACTATGCTTTGGATTCCTTTGTTCAATTACGGCCTCGCCCTCTATGTGCGCGGACTTGCACGGCAGGAAATTGACCATCATCTCCACAAAATCCGCCTGGATGATGTGCGTGTGGAACGCCAGATCTGTAAGACATGCTATCCCCTGCTTCTTGTACATGGGGTGGGCTTTCGGGATTTTCACTATTTTAATTACTGGGGACGGATTCCAAGAGAACTTAAGCGAAACGGGGCACAGGTTTATTACGGGCATCAGGAAGCCTGGGGGACGGTAGAGGACAATGCCGAGATTCTAAGGAGAAATATATTTGCCATCTGCCAGGAAACCGGGGCAAAGAAAGTGAATATTATCGCCCATTCCAAGGGCGGGTTAGATGCCCGGTATCTGATCAGCCGCCTGTCCATGGCACCCTTTGTGGCAACACTCACCACCATCAACACGCCGCACCGCGGTTCTGCCCTGGTCGAATGGCTGATGAAGCTGCCCGATGGAATTTACCGGATGGTCTGCCGATGGATTGACAGCTATTTTAAGGCCCTTGGGGATACGAAACCCAATGCCTATCAGGCAAGCCGCCAGCTTTCCTGTCATTATGCCAAAGTATTTAATGAAAACTATCCCGATGCTGCGGGCGTTTATTATCAAAGCTATGCAAGTTTAATGAAGCACGGATTTTCCAGCAAGCTTTTATGTATACCCTACTGGATATTAAAGCATATCGATGCGCCAAATGACGGCTTGGTTACGGTGGAATCGGCACAGTGGGCAAACTTCCGGGGCGTGGTGACTAACCGGTATCTTCGGGGAATTTCTCACGGGGATATGATTGATTTAACCAGGGAAGATTACCGGGAATTTAATGTCCTGGAATTTTATGTACGGCTGGTGAAGGAACTGGCAGAGAAAGGCTTTTAAACGGGCAGAGAAAGGCTTTTCAATTGGCGGAAAAAGGGGTTTCAATTGGCAGAGAAAGGGTTTTGACAGGTGAAAATAACATGACAAACCGAAAAAAAACAAAAAATCTTCCCAGAATAGCCTTTGCCGCTCCGGGAAGCGGAAGCGGAAAAACGGTAGTTACCTGCGGATTTCTTAAGCTTCTGCAAAGAAAAAATCTGTCCTGCATCTCCTTTAAATGCGGGCCGGACTATATCGATCCTATGTTTCACCGCTATGTGCTGGGCATTCCCGGCTATAACCTGGACAGCTTTTTTCTTTCTCCCGAGCAGGTGAAAGATTTACTGTTTGAAAAGGCGGCAGTGCTTTCCGGTAATAAAAATAGTACAAAAAAAAATAGTACACGAAAAAATAATAGAACCAAAACGAAGAAAGCTGACTTTGCCGTTATTGAAGGCGTTATGGGCTTTTATGACGGAATCGGCGGCGATACGGTGCATGCCAGCACCTATGAGATTGCAAAAATCACCGATACACCGGTGGTTCTGGTGATTGACGGAAAGAAAAGCAGCCTGTCACTAGCTGCGCTGGCCAAAGGTTTTCTGGAATATACCCCGGACAGCCATATCCGCGGAGTTATTCTTAACCGAACCTCTCCTGCCATGGCCGAGCGCTTAAAACCCTGTCTGGAAAAACTTGGGATTCACGTCTATGGGGCCGTTCCCGTGTGCGAAGAAGCCAACTGGGAAAGCCGCCATTTAGGGCTTACTCTGCCGGGCGAACAGGAAAAGCTACAGGAAAAAATCGAACGCTGGGCAGATCGGCTGGAAGAATATCTGGATATGGAAGGGCTGCTGGAATTGGCGAATCAGGCACCGATGCTGGAAAAATCGGCAAAATCTGTGCTGCCAAAAACTCCTGCAGCGGATAATCGCATAAAAACCATTCGCCGGATTGCCATTGCCCGGGATGAAGCCTTTTGTTTTTATTACCAGGACAATCTGGATCTTTTACAGCAGGCAGGATGGGAGCTCATTCCCTTCAGTCCGCTCTGCGATCACCGCCTGCCCTGCGCCGGAATCTCTGCCATCCTCTTGGGCGGCGGATACCCGGAAGTATTTGTGAAAGAATTATCCGAAAATCATGAGATGATCAAAGAAATCCAAACCGCTTCCCGGCACGGCATAAAGTTTTTGGCAGAGTGCGGGGGCTTCCTTTACCTGCACGAATGGCTGGAAGGGACGAACGCGGATTCTTATCCCATGGCTGGCTTACTGCCCGCAAAGGGCTTTAAGACCAATAAACTTTCCCGCTTCGGCTATATTACCTTATTCAATGCGCAGGGAAACCGGATGTTTCGCGGACATGAATTTCATTACTGGGACAGCACCCTCCCCGGGCAGGACTGGAAGGCCGTAAAACCATTAAGCACCCGGCAATGGGACTGCATGGTTGCAACCAAAAACATGCTTGCCGGATTCCCCCACCTGTATTATGGTTCTAACCCGGAGTGGATTCTGCGGTTTTTATCCGGGGAAGGCAGTGATCTGTTTCTTTTGGAAGATAACAGCGAATAACCGCAGCTTGTTTTTTCCAACAAATATTAATTCTTAGATTCCGGCAGCATTTCCATTAATTTATTTAAAATCAGATACACGGTTGTAGCAAAATACTTTGGACAAAGATCCTGTTTATTTTTATGTAATACTTCTGCTCGTTTTATTGCCAAGTTCACCTTTTCAATATTATAATCAGAAAAACAAATGTGTTTTTTATCCTTCAATGCCGCACCAAGTTCACTAAGCCGTATTCGGAAATGATCGGTTTTTTCATAAGCATGTGTTTCCGTAACAGCAAATGCTTTATCTTCATCAGAGGCTTCATCATGATGCAGCAACAGCCATAATTCAAAAAAAGGATTGCTGACCGCATAATGATAGCCTTTCTCCGCACATAGGGCGATTGCCTCCATCCATTCTTCCTGTAATGTTTTTCCATTGCTTATTTCTGCATCTGACCAGTTATTGTCCACATCTGTCACTATCCAAAATTCATCTTCTGGATATTTAGAAAATTCGTAGCTTTCATTTTTTTCTATTTTAAACTGGTCAATTCGTTCTACCAACTGCTTTGGACGCACTTTACTGAGCATTTTCAACTGTTCTGGAGTTCTGCGTTTAGGCAGTGTATGCACAGCATCCTCAGCAACAGAAATAAATTGAATCCTATGTTTTATTTCGCTGTACAATTCAGATATCCGGGAAAAATATTCTTCTTCCGTAACACTTCCTTCAAAAGAAAGAAAAATAATTTTGCTGGTTTCCGGGCGGGATGGGCGAAAGGGATTCTGTGGAGTAAACGGAATACGGCTCTTTACTATCGGCATGAATTATCCCTCCTTAACAAAGGTACAGCACCAAAACGCCCGCTTAAATAAGCCTTTAAAGCATTCTGCCCTTCCTTTATTTCAAAATTTGACAAAGGTTTTAACTGTGATTCACCACTTGCATTTTTTTCTACAAGCCAGATTTCTTCCTGACAAAAGCTGTGCAGATTAATTAAATTGACATCGTGTGCAGTAAAAATTATCTGATTAAATCCATCTGCATTAGTATCAATAAATTCATCAAGCAAAAACTGAGATAATTTTGTATGCAGACTTCGGTCTATTTCATCAATAAAATAAATCGAAGAAGCTTTTCCAATCGTAAATAACATAGGAAGCAAATCCAACAGCCTCTGCGTTCCATCAGATTCTTCATCAATATTAAACTGAACCGGTTTATGATTAAGACGATGCGTAAATTTTAACTGTACTAAAACGGTTTTCTTTTTCTTTTCAGCAAAAATAAAGTATTTTCCTGCAAAGCTGACAATACCATTTTTTATTTCTTCTATTTCCTCTATCATTTCTTTTGGCAAATCCAGCTTTTCGGCAAACTCATGAAAATCAATTTCGTCCTTTGTCACAGATATTTCATATACCCCTGTATCCATCTTGTGCAGCATCGTTCCAATATACGTCCTTAATTCTTCATCTGCATTCATTCGGATTGGCAATGCCTGGATCTTTGTTTCTGGAAAAATAACCTGTATTCTTTTAAACCATTCTACAATTTTTTCTGCTTTTTTTACTCCGTTTTCATATAATTTATAAAGAAATAGCTGATTTTTCTGATTTTCCTGAATACTGTTCTTTAAAACCTCTGACAATTCCCTGTCCTTTGATTTATTTCGTGCAAATTCCGATGTGATTTCTATACTTGTTTTTTCTTTTTCATCTGTAGCACGGGTAAATAAAGGAACAAAATCTTTCTTGGTCAACTGCATCAGCCATTCCTCATTTACTTTCTGACGATCCAGAGAAAAACCGTACTCATAAACCTCGCCCTGTAAATAAAACATGAACTGAAACACAGAACTTCCGCCAAATTCTTCAATATCTCCTTTAAATATACTTATCCCTGTTCCTTTTCCGCTTTTTTGCCCATTGATAATATAGTCCCGTGCAAATTCAACAGATTCAATAAATGAAGTTTTCCCTGATGCATTAGGACCAAAAAATCCTCCACGGCACAGAACCTTCCAGTCACCAAATTTTGTTTTAATTGTCTTTAGAAAACGATCGTCTTCGCTCTTTTCTGTTGGCAGCATACTAAATTCCACCGGATGACCTATCGACTTAAAATTACCCACAATATATCGTAAAAGCACGCGCTAACCTCCCTGTTCGTCCCATTCCTGCAAAAGTTATTTTTCCCAAAATACATATCATTTACACCTTTTATTTCTTTTCATGCACTTCCATACTAATATTTTTTCATATACTTCCGTCTAATATTTTTTCAGCAAATACCGGAAAATGAAAACCCCTGCCGCAAACTGGCTCAGCAGATAAGCAGATAAAAATAATATCATCGGACGCGAATACATAATAATTCCCAGCTTACCCAAAACCGAAAAGATAACAATCGAAACCGAAATAACCACTAACCCAAGAATATAGCTGTAACGCCCTGACCGATCCCGCAAACTTACCTTCATCTCATCCTGCAGTTCGATCGTTTCTTTTTCCATTTTTTCCTGGTATCTTCCCCTGTTCTTTGGCCGGTTCCAGTAAATATATTTTCCTATCATCGCCAGACCTGCACACATCCCGCTCATGGCAAAACCCATCAGCAGGGAATTCAGCACATTATCCGTCAGCAACACAATAAGAAAAAGACAAACTGCACCCAATACATACCCCATTCCCCACCATAATACGTCTTTTTTCATCTTCATCCTTCCTTTCTTATGAAAATCTCTTCGATGGGCAAAGCAAAAAAATCCGAAATAACAAAGGCAAGTTCTAAAGAGGGATTATATTTTCCCCGTTCAATCGCACTCACCGTCTGCCTTGATACATGAATGGCCTTTGCAAAATCTTCCTGCTTCATCCCCATCGCCTTCCGAAGCACTTCTACTTTATTTTCCATCACTCACCTGCCTGTTCTTTTGTCAGCAAAAACTATGTTTTCCACCCTTTAAGATTTATGAAGAGAGCATTAATGACAAGTTTCTTTTACATTTTTATTCTATCACTCTTTCACTGCAATGTCAAGTTTCTTTTACATCAAACTGCGTCCATATTCCTTTTACATCAAACTATGTCTATCAATTTTCAAAATCTTTTTCAAAGAACTTCCCAAAAGAAAAAACCGCAGCTATCTACCTGCCGCGGTTTTTTTCACCTGTTGCATTTTTTAATTTATCCGTATCTAATTTGTGCCTGTCGTGCCATCCATGATATCGTCCACGCCGTTTTCTACATCATCCATTAGTCCGTCAAGTACTCCGGTTTCGCCTTCTGTACTTCCCGTGCTTCCTGCGCCGTTTTCATTCTCGGTGCTGTTCATGTCGTCACCGTAATTGTTCGTCGAATCTTCTGTACCGTCCTGTCTTGTACTTTCCGTACCTTGTGCAGCCGTACCGGAACCGGATTCCCCGGCCGTAGTGCTTCCAGCCGCCGAAGTATTCTGGTTTGTATCATTATTCCTCCGGCTGGAACAGCCTGCCAGACAGGCCATCAGCATAACTGCCATGATGCAGAGCAATAAAACTCTTACCTTTTTCATAATTTCCATCTCCTTTCAGCCTTTCTTGCCGTATTAGTATGTTCAGAAGATGAAAAAATAATACTCTATTTTTTGCCAATTTTTATTATTTTTGGAATTATTGCAAAAGTTTACTGCGAAATCACATCCGCCATCGTATAGCGCCCTGCCTCTTTCCCTGCCAGAAACTTCGCTGCAGCCACAGCACCCTTGGCAAAAATGGCTTTTGAATAGGCTGTATGGCTGATGGTTACAACCTCGTCCTTCCCGGCAAAGATCACATCGTGCTCACCGACGATCGATCCGCCCCGCACGGCACTGATACCGATTTCCAGCGCATCCCTCTTCTCTCTCCGCTGACTGCGGTCATAGGTGTAATGATAGGCATTTTCCAGCGCTCCGTTCATCGCTTCTGCCAATGCAAGGGCCGTCCCGCTGGGGGCATCCATCTTCTGGTTATGATGTTTTTCCACAATCTCCATATCAAACCCGGAGCCTGCCAGCACCTTTGCCGCCTCTGCAACCAGGGTAAATAAAAGATTCACACCCAGGGACATATTTGCCGAGCGCAGAACAGCGGTTTTTTCTGCGGTTTCTTCCACGGCACTTAACTGTTCCTCGCTAAGCCCTGTCGTACACAAGACAACCGGAACCTTCCTCGCTTTGCAAAAGGCTAAAAGCCCGTCCACAGCCTTTGCCGAAGCAAAATCGACAATAACCTCCACATCTTCCTTCACTTCCTCAAGCGAAGCATACACCGGGAAATCATTTTTTTTCTGTGTATTGATATCCACGCCGGCCACAATCGCAATCTCCGGGTCCTGCTCCACGATCTGAGCAATCACCTGCCCCATCGCCCCATTGCAGCCGTGCATAAGCATCTTTATCATCTGCGCCAAACCTCCTGTATCATGAATCCGGGCTTAACCACCCATCGTTTTCCGTAATCCTTTATCGCAATTTTCGGTTGTAAACTCCCGTAATCCTTTATCTGAATTTTCGGTTATAAAATCCCGTAATCCTTCATCGCAATTTTCGGTTATAAAATCCCATAATCCTTCATCGCCTTTTCCAATAGTGCCTGGTTCTGCGGCTCCATAATGCTCAGCGGCGGACGCAGACCTCCCACTTCCTTCCCCATCAAATTCATCGCGGCCTTCACCGGAATCGGATTAACTTCCCGGAACAGTTCCGTAATCAGCGGAATCGCGGCAATCTGCAGTTCCATGCTCTTTTTTACATCCCCTGCAAAATAGGACGCACAAATCTCATGGGTCTGCGTGGGTGCCACATTGGAAAGAACGGAAATTACACCTTTCCCGCCCATGGAAAGCACCGGAACAATCTGGTCGTCATTGCCCGAATATAAATCCACACATCCCTCCGCCATACTCATCAGCGAGGCAATATGGGAAAAATCTCCGCTGGCCTCCTTGACCCCCACGATGTTTTCCACCGTCTTGCAGAGGGTGACAATGGTTTTAGGCTGGATATTCACGCCCGTCCTTCCCGGAATATTATATAAAATCACCGGAATCCTAATCGAATCGGCAACCGCCTTAAAATGTGCAATCAAACCATTCTGCGTCGCTTTATTATAATAGGGCGATACCACCAGCACCCCGTCAGCCCCGGCCTTTTCGGCTTCCCGGGAAAGATAAATCGCTGTCTGGGTACAGTTTGAACCGGTTCCTGCCACAACAGGGATTCTCTTTTTTACCACCTGACAGGTATAACGGATAACATCCAGATGCTCTTCATGGGTCAATGTGGAAGCCTCTCCTGTAGTTCCGCAGGCAACAACGGCATCCGTCCCCTTTGCAATCTGCTCCTCTAAAATCTCTTCCAGCTTATCATAATTTACCTCTCCGTTTGCTTTCATCGGCGTAACCAGAGCCACACCTGCACCTTCAAATACTGCCATACATTTTTCCTCCTGTAATAATCAAATATTCAATCGTTCAATATTCCAAATAAAGCGAAAAAACAGGGCCAACACCTCTGGTCAGCCCCGAAATCATGAACACATTCGTCCTTCTTGTTCTTCTTCAGTAGCTCTCCATCCGTCCGGATGACAGTCATATGACTATTCACCATATGCCCAGGCTGGAAAGTCCGGCTTCCCATCCTTCGGCGCTTTTTCCTTTCTACTGCTTTCCCCTGTGTCCGGCACATCCGGCAGTGTACTGATAATCAGCGCAACCTCTACCCTCAATATTCAATTTATCCTATCATGTTTCTTTCTGCTTGTCAATGCCAAGATCGCGTTTTTACTTTCTTTTTACTTTGTCGCTTATCTTTGTCGCTTTTACTTTACATCCTTGCTTTGAATCGTCGTTATGGCATCCACGTCATTTTCCAGACCAAAAGGAAATACCAGCCCCGTTAAAATCACCGACATCTCCTTTTCCCTGGCTTTTAGGTTCTGCACCAAATCCTCTGCGGTTATAATTCCGCAGTCAACAATCCCCAAAATCTCATCCAGAATCAATACATCACATTCTCCTGTAGCCATAACCTTTTTAGCAAAATTCAGGCCGTTGTGAATATTTCGCTCTTCCTCTTTTTTCTCTTCTTCAGAAAGATGCTCAAAAAAGGCCGGGGATTTTTCAAAGCGGAATACTTTAAGATCCGGCTCCAAGCGCGTCAGCACATCCATGCGCTCCGGCTCCAGACTGCCCTTTAAAAACTGAATCATAATTACCCGCTTCTGCTCTGCCAGCGCACTGATGGCAAGCCCCAGAGCCATACTGGTTTTTCCTTTTCCTGAACCACAGATTACCTGAACTGTTCCGTTTTTCATCGAAATGCACCTCTTAAATCATGCGGATAAATCTCCGCTGCCTTTATCAACGAAGCCAATCATACCATAGATTTGTCGATTTGGCAAACATTTATTTACATTTAGGCTTCCCCGCACTCCAGCTTGCTTACCGAAACTTCGTAGGCCACCCTCTTTTCGCACTCGGTTTCACTGAGTTTTTTGGTATACTCACGGCTCTGCACACGCCCCCATACCTTCACCCGGGAGCCGACCTCGAAGCTGGAAGCAAAACGTGCATTCCTTCCCCAGGCAATGCAGGGAATATAATCCGATTTGCCGTAGGGACGGTTGACCGCCAGCAAAAGATCCGCAATTTCACGCCCTAACGGGGTCTTCCGGTAAACCGGCAGCTTGCATATGTATCCGTCCAAAAAGATCTGATTCGTCTTTGTGTAATCGGTAAATTCTTCCATAAAATGGATTTCCCGCACAAACACCGAAAGAACCAGCTTATTTTTCGCCCCTTCATGGCGGTTATAGGAGCGGAACTGCCCGACAGCCTCTACCGTGCACCCCCGATAGTCCTCTTCCACCTTAATCAGCCGTTCAGAAATCATCAGAGGAATAATATCCGCCTGCTCACTGAGGCGGTTCACCTCCAGATCGATCATGTAAAATCCTTCCCCAAACACCTCATGGCTGAACGTAAACCCAGACACAATCTTACCAATAACGCTTACCTTGTTGTTTTCAATCATTTTTTCTGACATTGTATTTCTCTCCTCTTTCCTTTCAATTGGCTACCGCCTAATCCGGGCAGCTTTTCTTTTGCTGCACATAGCGATCTTATGCAAGAATACACCAAAATATGAAGAAAAGGAAGTAAAACATACCAAAAAATTTCGACAAAATTTTTATTGGGGCCGGGAATTGCAAAAACTCCCGCGTCAGCTATCTTCATCCGATCTCTGCATGGGGAGTTATTTTTTTCACGATTTTATTGTTTATTCTTAAACGAAGCCCTCTTCCTCAACATCGAATCCAAAATCTTCTTCCTGATTCTTAAAGATTTCGGTGTAATCTCCAAAAGTTCATCGGTATCAATAAATTCCAGGCACTGCTCTAAGCTCATCACCTTGGGGGGAACCAGGCGCAGGGCCTCGTCGGCGCTGGAGGAACGGGTGTTGGTCAGCTTCTTGGTCTTGCAGACATTGACCTCGATATCCTCTGCCTTGGGGTTCTGCCCGATTACCATGCCGGCATAGACCTTAACGCCGGGCCCGATAAACAGACTTCCTCTCTCCTGCGCATTAAACAGTCCGTAGGTGATCGACTCGCCGGACTCATAGGCAATCAGTGACCCGGTGGGACGGTAGGACAAATCCCCCTTATACGGCCCATAACCGTCAAAAATGGTGTTTAAAATCCCGTTTCCCTTGGTATCCGTCATAAACTCCCCGCGATAACCGATAAGCCCGCGGGAAGGGATATTAAACTCTAAGCGGGTATAGCCCCGGGCAATGGGCGACATCCCCATCAGTTCGCCCTTCCTGGTGGTCAGCTTCTGGATAACCGAACCGGAAAATTCCTCCGGCACGTCCACATAGGCAATTTCCATCGGTTCCTGCTTCTGATTGCGCTCATTGTACTTATAGATAACCTCGGCCTTGCTCACGGCAAACTCAAAGCCCTCGCGGCGCATATTTTCAATAAGCACGGAAAGATGCAGTTCACCCCGCCCGGATACCTTAAAGCAGTCCGCAGAGTCCGTTTCCTCCACCCTGAGGCTTACATCCGTGTTCAGTTCCCGAAAAAGCCGGTCGCGGATATGGCGGGACGTAATATATTTGCCCTCCTGCCCGGCCAGCGGGCTGTCATTCACCATAAAATACATCGAAATCGTAGGCTCGGAAATCTTCTGGAAGGGAATCGGATCGGGATTGTCCGCAGAACAGATCGTATCGCCGATATGGATCTCCGGAATCCCCGAAATTGCCACAATCGACCCAATCTTTGCCTCGGAAACCTCCACCCGCTTTAATCCGTCAAACTCATAAAGCTTTCCAATCTTAATCTTTTTATACTTATCCGGATCGTGGTGATTCACCAGAACACACTCCTGGTTGACTTTAAGAAAACCGTTGTCCACCTTCCCGATACCGATACGGCCCACATATTCATTGTAATCGATGGTACTGATCAAGACCTGAGTCGAAGCATCCGGATCGCCCTCGGGTGCCGGAATATAGTCCACAATGGTTTCAAACAGAGGAACCATATTTTCCTCGGGGTCACTTAATTCCTTCTTGGCAAATCCCGCCTTTGCCGAAGCATAGACAAAAGGACAGTCAAGCTGCTCATCCGAAGCGTCCAGATCCATCAAAAGTTCCAAAACCTCGTCCACAACCTCTTCCGGTCTTGCCTCGGGGCGGTCAATTTTATTGATGCAGCAGATCACCGGAAGATCCATCTCCAGCGCCTTCTGCAGCACAAAACGGGTCTGCGGCATCGCACCCTCATAGGCATCCACCACCAGAACCACACCGTCCACCATCTTTAACACTCGTTCCACCTCACCGCCGAAATCCGCGTGTCCGGGTGTGTCCACAATATTAATCTTTGTTCCCTTGTAAAATACTGCCGTGTTCTTTGCTAAGATGGTAATTCCCCGCTCCCGCTCGATATCGTTGGAGTCCATTACCCGCTCTACAACTTCCTGATTCGCCCGAAACACACCGCTCTGCTTTAACAGTTCATCCACCAGCGTTGTCTTACCGTGGTCAACATGGGCAATAATTGCAATATTCCTTATATCTTCTCTTTTCATTCTCATACGTGCCGACTCTTCTTTCCATTTCCAAATTTTTATGCATTTCTGCTCTTTTCATCTTTCTTTTTGTTTTCTGTTTATGTTTTTAATTTCCTTAAAAACCAGACACGTCCTACAGTATAGCACCAGAAAATAAGGATTTCAAGAAAACTTTTAAGAAAACTTCACAGAAAAATTCAGAAAATAACCTTATCCTTCCCGTCCTCCCCAAAATAAAACGGATCGGAACATGTCATACCTGCTTTTCCGTTCGTCGCCTCCGTCAGTTTATTCTTTACCGTTTCCGTCTGTTCGTCCGGCACCAGCAAAACAAAGGCTACCTTATCCGTATACTGCGTATCCAGCACGGTCAGCCCCATCTGCCCGGCCAGATACTGTATTTTTCCCACGGACGTATACTCGGTTTCCACAGTCAGCTTTCTTCCCAGGTGCAGCTCCATAATCCGGCTCGCTGCCAGTCCTTCCTTTACCGCCTGGGAATAGGCCCGGACCAGCCCTCCTGTTCCCAGAAGCGTCCCGCCGAAATACCGGGTCACTACTACACAGACATCGTGGAGGTTTTCCCCCAAAAGGACATCTAACATCGGCCTTCCCGCAGTCTGGCTGGGTTCCCCGTCGTCGCTGCATTTCATCTGCTGATTTTTGTCCCCGCACACCCAGGCATAACAGTTGTGCCGCGCATCCCAGTATTTTTTCCGCATTTCTTCAATAAACGCTGCGGCTTCCTCTTCCGTCTTCACCGGACGAACCGTTGCAATAAACCGGGACTTTTTCTCCACAATCTCTCCCTCTCCGCCCTGATAACAGATACGATATACTTCCGGCATAATCTTCCCCCTTATTCCTCGCCCTATGATTCATGTACAAATAGTTCATATACAATCACCATCCTTTTTCTTTTTCCCAGTCTAACAAATCTTTAAAAAAATGTAAATCCTATCCGAATGAAAATCCAAACAAAAACCAAAAATAATCTTACAAATTTGATAATGAATTGAATTAACTGCAAAATTTTGGTATACTACCACAAGCAGAAGATTTTGCGCACACCTGTGTGAATCGTAATTTTTATCTCTGCATTGGAGGCTTTTATGAATTCATCCTATAATTACGGAAGTTCTGCAACAACACAAAAAATTCAAAAATCTTATGCAAAAGGTCCTAAATATGCCAGCCGGCTGTTTTTAACCATTATTAAAATTATTTTTATTCTTCTTTTATTTATCATCTTAATCGGCGGTTCAATTGGTTTTGGGGCAATGAAAGGCATTATTGACAATGCCCCCGATGTTGACCCGTTGAGTTTTGGTCCCAGCGGCTTTGCCACCAGGGTTTATGACAGCCAGGGAAATCTGACCGATACCCTGGTTATGTCCGGTTCAAACCGTGAAGCCGCCGCCTATGAAGAACTGCCCGAGGATTTAATTAATGCTTTTGTCGCCATCGAAGACGCCCGTTTCTGGACGCACAACGGCATTGATCCGAAATCCATCGCCCGTGCAGTCGTCGGTGTTTTAACCAATGATTACGCCGGCGGCGGCTCCACCTTAACCCAGCAGCTGATTAAAAACAATGTCTTTGAAGGCGGCAGGGAAACCAGCAACGGTGCCCGCCTGGAGCGAAAGTTTCAGGAACAGTATCTTGCGCTTCGCCTGGAAAAAACGCTGACGGCAATGACGGGGAGCGAAGAAGAGGCAAAAAAAAGGATTATCACCGATTACTTAAATACCATTAACCTTGGAAACAACACCCTGGGCGTAAAAGTTGCGGCAAGGCGTTATTTTAATAAAGAGGTTTCGGATCTCACCCTCTCCGAATGTACGGTTATTGCAGGAATTACCCAAAATCCTGCCCACTTAAATCCCATTTCCAGCCCGGAAAATAATGCGGATAAGCGGAAAATCATCCTCCAGTACATGGTGGAGCAGGGCTATATTACCCGCCAGCAGCAGGAGGAAGCGCTTGCCGACGACGTTTATTCCCGTATCCAGAATGTCGATTTAATTACCCGGGAAACGGCCGCTTCTCCCTACAGCTACTTTACGGATGAACTGATTGAACAGGTGATGGATACCCTGATAAACCAGTTGAGCTACAGCGAAACCCAGGCGCACAACCTCCTCTACAGCGGCGGTCTGTCCATCACCACAACGCAGGACCCGACCATCCAGGCGATTGTCGATGAAGAAGTCAACAACCCGGAAAACTACGATACCGCCAAATATTCCTTAGAATACCGCCTTTCCGTAACCCATGCGGATGGAACGACTGAACATTTTTCCGAAAAAAATATGGAAGCCTTCCACCGCAGTGAACTCCACGATAACTTTGACGGGCTTTATCTTTCCGAAGAAGAAGCCATGGCCGATATCGAGCGCTATAAAGCCTACTGCCTGACCGAAACCGACACCGTATTAGCCGAGCGGGCACAGACGACCCTGCAGCCGCAGACCTCTTTTGTCCTGATGGATCACACCACCGGGGAAGTGAAAGCCATCTGTGGAGGCCGGGGAGAAAAGACAGCCAGCCTGACCTTAAACCGCGCAACCAACACGCCAAGACAGCCAGGCTCCACCTTTAAGGTTATCAGTGCCTTTGCCCCTGCACTCGACGCCTGCGGTGCGACCTTAGGAACCGTATACTATGACACCCCCTACACCATCCGGAATAAAACCTTCCGCAACTGGTACGGCGAGAGTTACCTTGGTTATTCGAGTATCCGGGACGGAATTATTTATTCGATGAATATCGTGGCCATCCGCTGTATGATGGAAACCGGTTCTCCGCAGCTTGGCGTGGAATACGGACAGAACATGGGCCTTACCACGTTAAGCAACAGTGATATCAACCCGGCAACAGCTCTGGGCGGACTGAATCTTGGCGTAACCAACCTGGATTTAACGTCCTCTTTTGCAGCAATAGCCAACGGCGGAAATTATATCAAACCCCAGTTTTTTACCAAGATTTTGGATCATAACGGAAAAGTACTTTTCCAGACCGATACCAGAAAACGCCGGGTATTAAAAGATTCCACCGCCTTTCTGCTCACGGATGCCATGGCCGCATCCATGCAGAGCAACCGAAAGTTCTCCCGCCCCGGTGTGAATGTCAATTCCACCAGCACCAGCGCTGCCCTTCCCAATATGTCCTGTGCGGGAAAGAGCGGAACGACAACCGCCTATAACGATATCTGGTTTGTCGGCTACACCCCCTACTACACTGCCGGTGTATGGGGCGGCTGCGACAATAACCAGAAGCTTCGCGGCGGAACCTCCTATAACGGCGGGACATCCTTCCATAAAACCATATGGCGAAATATTATGACACGGGTTCATGAAAATCTCCCTGACCCTGGTTTTGCCGTTCCCGAAAGTATAGAAACCTCGGTGATCTGCCGGAAATCCGGAAAACTTGCCGTGGGCGGCGTCTGCGACCGCGATCCCCGCGGCAATGCAACCTACACCGAGTACTTTGCCAAGGGAACCGTCCCCACCGAAGTCTGCGATAAACATGTCGTTGTCACCGTGTGTTCCGCCTCCGGCCAGCGCCCGAATGAATTCTGCCCGGAAAAACGCACCGAAGTCTGCCTTGCCCTTCCCCAGGACGAAACCGGCGAAACCGACGACTCCGTATTTGGAATTCCGGGAATCTGCACCATACACAACAGTATGTCTACGGTTATTGAAGAGGAGGAAGGCGAGGGAGAAGGTGAAGGAGAAGAAGGTAATGAAGAAGGAGAAGACTCCGAAGAAAACCGGGGAAACCGCCCGGGAACGAAAGCCCCCGGACAGCCATCGGATCGCTTAGGGCCGGGCTATACGCCCACCGTTCCCCAGCCGCCCAAAACCGAGATAAACCGCAGCCCGGGGTCACGGTAAAATAATTTCATTTTCATTAAACAGCATGGATTGCTTCTCTTAATTTTTCTTTTTCGGCTTCAGGCAAAAAAGCAACTTTTATTCCATTTACAAGAAGCTGCTTTTCCTCCTGCGCCGTCATGCCCATCGCCCTGAGCGCAGCAAATTCATGGGCGACGGTTGTCCCGGATACGGTCATGTTATCGGTATTTACCGTAACCAGGGCACCTTTGCGAAGCAGGTAAAGCAGAGGATAGACCGTCGATTCGGGCAATGCCTTCGTCTGCCGGTTGCTGGTCATACACAGTTCCAGCGGAATTTGCCTTTCGATGATTTCATCCAAAAGTTTAGGACTTTCTATCACCCGTACACCGTGCCCTAAACGCCTGGCACCAAAGGAAAGGGCGGCTTCTATGCTTTCCGCCCCTGCCGCCTCCCCGGCATGGATGGTAAACGGCACATCAAGCTCTCTGGCAAGGGCAAAGAGATCGGAGAAATCCTTCGTCGGAAACAGGGCTTCCGCCCCGGCCAAATCGACGGCGCAGACCTTTGCATGATAAGTATTCGATGTGCCGGATGCATTACTATTCTCACCCTTTAAGAATTCTGCCGCCAGCCGGACGGTTTCTTCGTTGGCTTTTTCATTGTCCGTCCCACGCATACAGCAGAGAATCAGGTTTGTTTTCAGTAAGGGGACTTCCCTTTCTGCCTGCCAAAGCCCCCAAAGTACAGCCTCAATCACCTGCTTTGTCGTCAGCCCTTTTTGCTGGTGAAGCTGCGGGGCAAAGCGGATTTCGGCATAGATAAGGCCCTGAACTGCCAGTTCATGCGCCAGTCCCCTTGCCGCCTCCGTTAATGTCGCCGCAGACTGCATACAGGATACAGGAAGGGAAAACTTTTCCAGATATTCATTTAAGTTCCGGCAGTCCCTGGGCGCGGTTAAAAAAGGAATTAACTCCTCTTCTGTCCGCCCCGGAAGGACAACCCCCTCTTTCTCTGCCAGCTTGATCAGCAGGGCAGGCGGCAGGGAACCGTCTAAGTGAAGGTGAAGATCAATCATTTTGTATTCTCCTAGTTATGTTTGTTTAAAATAATATAATTTTCTACATATTTTGTATTACTAAGTGTTGTTCTCTTTCAACATTTTTTTTACTTCCTTATCAAAATCTGAAGTAATTTTCTGTACCTTATTAAAAGCTGCATATTCCATTTCTGCTTTTTTCAACGCCTCTTGCCTTGAAATACTTCCTTTATCTTTTAAAATATCATATCTTCGAAAGGCCAGAAATTCATTAACACTGGCAGCAAACTCCTCCATAGTGAAAGTATTTTCTCTTTCAATCAAATCTTCAATGTAATCAAAATATCCTGTTACTGCACGTTCCAGCTGACGAATTTGTTTTTCTTCCAAATAATTTTTTGCGATACCTACATCTGATTTCAAAATACGTCCATCTGGAGCATTCTTCCATGTTGTAAGTCCCATATGTTCTTTTTCTCGGTCAACTTTAGTATATATTATTTCTGCCGCTGTTTGTCCTACAATGGCATAATGAAACTTATTCTGTACCATAGCATAGAAATCATGCGTAATCGTAGAATTTTTATCATAGTCAACACTGCATTCTGCAAAAATATCTGTAATCTGCTGCCAAATACGCCGTTCGCTTGCACGAATTGAACGAACTCGTTCCAATAACTCATGAAAATAATCTTTTCCAAATGCTGCTTTTCCCTGCTTAAGACGCTCGTCATTCATAGCAAAACCTTTAATCATATATTCTTTCAGAACACCCGTTGCCCATATGCGAAAATGCGTTGCACGGCAAGAATTAACCCTATAACCTACAGAAATAATCGCATCCAGATTATAGAACAAAAGTTCACGTTCAACTGAACGACTGCCTTCCTTTTGAACCGTTCGAATTTTTCGAGTAGTTGCCTCCTCATTCAATTCTTTTATTTTATAGATTTCTTTCAGATGATAATTGATTGTATGGCTCTCAACACCAAATAATTCTCCCATCATCCGCTGCGTCAGCCAAATAGTTTCATCTTGTATCAATGCATTGACTGACACATTTTCTTCTGCGGATTGATAAAGTAGAAATTCAAATTGTCTGTCCATCATTCCACCTCGTTTAGCACAATTCCATTTATCCCTGCTTTCTTAAATTCCCGGCCCCAAACCCCATAGGCAAAAGTTCCTGTAAACTGTACTCCCGGTACTCGTCCTCAGATCTTGCCAGAAAAATCCGAAACGTTTCCGGGCAGCAAAATTCCATCATCACCTGACGGCAGACTCCGCAGGGTGCACAAAAATCCAGTTCCCTGGCATCCTCCAACCCGCCGACAATCGCAATCGCCAGAAATTCATAAACGCCCTCACTGACCGCCTTAAAAAACGCCGTCCTCTCCGCACAGTTTGATGGGCCATAGGCGGCATTTTCAATATTGCAGCCTGAAAACACCTGACCATTCCCTGCCAGAAGCGCCGCCCCTACCTGAAAATGCGAATATGGGCAATAAGCGTTTTTTCTTGCTTCAAGAGCTTTTTGAATTAATTCCCTGTCACTCATATGTTTCTTTTATCCCCTTTCCTATCTTACTTTTTCTTCACTTTCCCTTTTCATTCTTTTTTTCTTTTCTGCGTTTTCAACCTTTTTTCTTTCTCACTTTTCTTAGCTTCAATCCAAAACCGGATTCTGGCAAACCCCGATAAACAGCCAGGCCCCGCTGTTTCCATCCCGGATTCCATAGATAAACGGGCGGTCACAGATCATTTCGGCGACTTCCTTATCCTGAGGCATCCCCGCGCCGCAAACCGCCAGCATCGTATAGGCAGCGCCCTCTATCCCCTCTTCGTCAACCCCGATGTGGCTCTCCTGGATAACCTGCGATACCCATAAGCTTTCATCGGAAATCCCGGAAAAATCCGCCTTTTCTCCATCAAACATCCTTTCCAGCCCCATTTTTCCCAGACTTTCTATTAAATCATAACTGCTTCCAAAGGAAAATTTCGGCAGCTTCCAAATCACCTTTCCGCTCGTCCATTCATCCTCCCCGGGCTGCCTGACATTCCCCAGACTCTTTTCCAGAGCATCCTTTGACTGCAAAAACTCCTGCACTGACCGATCCCGATCCGGAAGAAGAACAACCATCTGACAGCCGTTATTTGTATACAGTGAGGACAATGTATAGCCGTCCCCCCGGTAAAATGACCCCATTTCCTCTTCGCGGTTCATCATCGGACACTCCACCTTTGTCTTATCCGCCAGGGTAAATTCCTCTGTCCTGGTTCGCTCTTTAGAAAACTTTGTATCCCAGCTTCCGTAAAAATATAAGGTGTTGATAATCGATAAGGCCGTCCTTGGATCGACAGAAAGCGAAGGTGCCAGCACACCGTTTGTCTGGTCGGAAATCCACTGTCCCATCGCCTCTCCCGCTTCCGGCTGCGTAAAATCCACCGAATGGAGGGAGGCATAAAAATCCCTTGCTGCCCCTTCCTGGTAGGACGGGTGGAAGGTAAAAGCATTGCTTAACCAAAGGGAATTTCTCAGCTTAACCGTACTCTGAAAATCCCCGTCGCCATATTCCTTATACTCTTTTTTCAGCCTCTGTTCCCGGTAATACATCTGCCGGTAAAGCTTTCTGCACTCCCCTGCCAGCGCATTGCTATCCTCCATCCCCAGAACGCCCAGCAGTTCTTTGGCGGTTTCTTCCTTTGCCCCAGATTCCGCAAGAGCCAGTGCATAATAAAGGCTTAACGGGCTGAAATTTCCGTTTTCTTCCCCACCCGCTAAAACCTTACTTGCACTCTCATAAGAAAAATCCAAAACAGCCTGATTAAATTCGTCCGAACAAGCATTTTCCTCAAGCAACGCTCTCCAGGCATCATAATCATCCAGGGCTATATTTATCGCTTCCGGCTCTGGTTCTGATTCTGATTCTTTATTTTCATCTCCCGGCTCCGGTTCGGGTTCAGGTTCTGGTTCTTTATTCCCATCTCCCGCTTCCGTCGCCATAACCTTCATCTCCTCGTTATTATCCTGCAGCAATTCCTTTGAATATTCTTCAGGGCTTCCCTCTTTTTCTCCGCAGCCGGTCAGCAAAACAACACCTGCAAATATACCTGCAAACACACTTAACCGAAACAATCTTTTCCAGCCCCCTAATCTTTTCTTCATCGCATTTCCTCCCAACGATTCCGCTTCCAACTGTTTATCCATTTAACCAATGTTCTCAATCCTTATCCATAGTTTACCATATTTCCCGCCAGAAATCCTTACTAAAAACTTAACTATTCTTCAATATACAAAAGAAAGAAGCAGACAAACCTTAGTGTACTGACTTGTTCATTTTCAGCACACTCGCCTGTCTGCTCCTCCTGTCAACGAAACCGCGAACAATACATCTGCTTTTACTGTTCACACGTTCACAGCAATCATCTATTTCTACTCTGCCCGGTATTTTTCCATCCGTTCTTTATCCAAAGCCACAAAATCCCTGACCACAAACTCCGGTACTTCTTCGATTCTAAAGTTTCCGTTGACTTGATTTCTTCCTTTTCCTTTAACTCTAATCACAAGATTATATTGTCCATCGATTTCGGTCATCCCGTTGCGCCAGCCCTTTTCATCGATAACACATGCCGAAAGAATCTTTTCAATATCCTCGATTTGGTCATAGGTTTTCTGACATAATAAGTCATCCTCGTCTTCATAGACCGGTTTTGACCACTCTGCCGCGGCAAAATCACCTTCCCCATCTTCCACATCTTCTTCGTCAAACGGCCCATAACCGGAAATCGTGATATCTTCTACATCCTCTGCGCTAATCAATTCTTTAAGTTCCACGCCGCAGTCCTCTAACGCCTGGATGGTTTTTGCAAAGGAAGGATAAACCGGATAATAATATCCTTCATACCATCCCCACTGGTAATGAACCGGTTCAATATCATCCGCCTCACGCCCGTTCTCTATCGTTTGAATATTTTCACTTGAGATTAACAGCAGTTCACCAAACGGGTTTTCCCTGATCCGCCGCGAAAAACTCATCGCTGCCATCTCTTCCTGGTACGCCTTCAGCACGGCTTCCCACTGCTGCTGACTGCCGTCTAAGTGCTGAATATTATCATTCCATCCCCGGTAAACGATATTTCCCGCCGCGGATTCATCTAAGCAAAGCCCCGGATACAATGCCTTTTTATAGGCTGCATCCGTATAAATCTTATCCGCTGCCTCCATCACCGGGTCCATATACATCGCATAGGAACGATACACCTTCCGATGATTCTTTAAGGTATAGCACACATCCATCCTGAACCGGTGCCGGTACTCTCCCTCTAATCTCTTCCTTCCCGTATCGCCTTCCCGCTCTTCCACCTCCATCTGCCGGAGGGCTTCATTAACCAGAGTCAGTACATCCGCAGTGTCTTCCAGCCTGGCCTGATGCAGGATAGAATCAGGCCCGTACATTTCCCTGTCAAAGTTTCTGGAATAGACCCAGCTGTCCTTATTAAAATCAACCGACGCATAGGCAATCTGGCTTTCCTCAGGTACATAGGCGTCAAACTTAAACAGATCAAAATAAAAGCTTAAAAGCACAGCCAAAGATACCGCCAGACAAGCC
Source organism: uncultured Clostridium sp. (assembly GCA_946553025.1). Taxonomy (GTDB): domain Bacteria; phylum Bacillota; class Clostridia; order Lachnospirales; family Lachnospiraceae; genus Caccovicinus. Next base: position 50,781 of record CAMNRM010000004.1, on the reverse strand, counting down.
GCCAGGGTCTTTTCATGAGAAAACAGCTTTTTAAAATCACCCCAGTAAATCACTTCGATAATACAGTGTGAAAGGACGACGCCCACAATATTTCCAAAAATCGTCCATCCAAGGCTTGACTCAATCGAATAAAAGAACATTGCCCCGGCTGTTCCAAATGCCAGCACCAGCGGCACTTTGATAATCACTTTGGACGTATTAAACGCCATGGTTTTTCCTGCCGCCTCTGAAGGGCGCTTTTTGTAGAGGAAAAACACAAACGTTCCTAAAATCAAAATGGCTGCTATCACCGAGATAATCCGCACCGGATTAAGATCTTCCATCGCCAGGGCAATCGCCGCAATCGGTGAAAGTTTTAACAATGTTCGGGAAAGGATATCCGGCGTCCCCGAATAATAGGTCTGGAAAAATGCTTCATAATAGGTCCGGCTAAGCGCACTCACTGCCGGGAAAAAGCAGAAAAACACTGCGCTTCCCAAAATCGCTGCAATCTTCGTCCCTGTCAGCATCATGGCAAGAACCACGGTGATATAGGTCAGTGTATAGTAAAGCATGTTCAGCAAAAAGCCGGAAGCCGCCGTTTTCAGAACCAGTCCGGGAAGCACGCCGTTCACCGCACCCACAATCAGGGAAAGAACGATTGCCACAAGGTAAATCGCCGCCGGAAGGAAAACTCCGGTGGAAAGATTGACCAGAAACCAGAGACTGCGCTTTACCGGCAGACTGTGGTAAAAGTCAATCTGCTTTTTGTTGTGCAGATAGGAAAACGTAGCAATTCCCATCACCACCGCAGCAAAAAACATCAAAATGGCTACCATCGGATAGCCCTCATTAAAACCAAGCATCATCCGCACATTATTCGTCCGGCGAAGAATAATCTGTGCCAGGGTAACATATTCGGTAACCTGATAGGAGGGAAGCACCATCGCCATCGGCACGGGAAGGCTGAAGAAAAAGGCCAGTCCAAGCAGCGCTGCCGCCCAGAGTTTCCGCTTTGCATCTTCCCGAAGAAGTTTAAAGTATAAGTGCTTTGATGTCATAACCCGCCACCTCCGTTTCACTGATAAAGATTTCTTCCAGGGATAAAGGAATTAACTCATAAAATACCGGTTCAACCAGTTCCATCGAGCGCATAATCTCCTCCTGGTTTCCCCGCACTGTCAGGGTGTACAGGCTTCCCACCTGCTCCTGCTTGACGATATCCAGCTGTACAATATCCTTTGGCGTAATCCCTGGTTTTAACACGCACTGAATCTTGTGAATATTTAATTTCATATCGTCAAGTTCGCGGGAAAGCAAGATCCCGCCCCGGTGCAGAAGGCCCACATGGTCGCAGATATCCTCCAGTTCCCGCAGGTTATGGGAGGCAATAATCGGCGTCAAATTCCGTTCCTCCATATCCTTTGCAAACAGGCTCTTTACCGTCTGGCGCATCACCGGGTCCAGACCGTCAAAGGTTTCGTCACAGAAAATATAATCCGTCCCCGCACAGATCCCGCAAATCACCGAAACCTGCTTTTTCATGCCCTTGGAAAAGGTATTAATCTTCCGATCCTTCTTCAGCCCGAAATTCTCCAAAAGCGAATAAAACCTCTTCTCGTCAAAAGCCGGATACGTGCAGCGGTAAAACTGCATTAACTCCTGGGGCGTGCTGTTGGGAAAGAAATGCTGGTCGTCCGAAATATAAAAATACCTCGCCTTCACTAAAGGATTTTCCCAGATCTCCTCCCCGTCAATCGTAATCGAGCCTTCATCCGGCTTTAAAATCCCGCTCGCCATCCGAAGAAAGGTACTCTTTCCCGAACCGTTCGTCCCAATCAGGCCGAACACACAGCCTTCCTTAATTTCCGCCGTAATATGATCCACGGCAACAATATCATCAAAACGTTTCGTCAGGTTTTCTGCCTTAATCATGTCTGTCCGTCCCCCTTTCATCAAGTCGTCCCGCAACATGCTGCCTCTCCCCGCCTGCCACCATCTCTTCCATCTCTTTTCGGGAAATGCCTATGGCATAGCCTTCCAGAATCATGCTGTTCATGCCCTGTCGCCACTGTTCTTTCTTCCCGTCCAAAAAACTGCCGATATTTGCCACAAAACTCCCCTTTCCCTTCACCGAATAGATAAATCCCTGCCGTTCAAGTTCACTGTAGGCCCGCTGTATCGTATTCGGGTTAATGGAAAGCTGCATGGCCTGGGTTCGGACAGAAGGCATCTGCATATCCTCGGGCAGAATCCCTTTGATAATCAAATCCTTAAACCGCTCCACCACCTGCTCATACAATGGCCGCCGGTCTTTATAGTCCAGAACAATCATTAAAACATTCCTCCTTTCTCAGTTCTTCTTTTCAGAGCCGTACAGATGGGTCGGATTTCTAGGGAAAAAAGACAAACTGTATGAATCACTTTATCTGTACTAATACTCTTAATACAGTTATGCTATCAAAAAAGAAATCGGATGTCAATATCCAGTTTCTTACGAAATTCTTATAAAACACTTGTCGCTACAATTTTTAGTATTTTTTCACCGTCTTTTAACCATAGAAGAAACCGGATATATACTATCAATACCCGGTTTCCTGCAATTATCTTCTCTCTCAAATTTTTACTACAAAAATGATAAATATAAAAAACTATGGATACTCAATCACCACTTTTATTGCATTTTTCCCATCACAAGCCTGTTCAAATGCTTCACCAATATCCTTATGATCGTATTTCTGTGTAATCATTTTTTCCAGTTTGCATTCCTCCTGCGATAAAGTATGGATAGAGGTAAGGATATCCTCTGCCGTATATCCTCTCGACCCTTTAAGCGTCACTTCCTTGGCAAGAACCCAGTAAGGGCTGATTTCCACATTCTTTCCGTGAACTGCCACGATAATCAGCTTCGATAAGGTTTTTGCATTGCCGATAAACTCGTCAATAATCATCGGAAGACCTGCACAGTCAATTACCACATCGGCATTGATGCAATCCTCACCGGAATTCCCCCGATAAATACCCCACTGCTCTTTTACAAATTCCATTAAATTGCCTTTGCCAGAATGAAAAGGTGTTGCGCCCATTTCTTTTGCAATATTAAGCCTAGCCTCATTAATATCGGAAATAATAATATCCTTAATTCCTTTAGCCTGAAGCGCTGCCACAGCACATAAGCCAATCGTTCCAGCTCCATAAACCAGCGCTTTTTCTCCACCCTTTAAATCGGCAATCTCTACCGCATGTGTAGAAACACTTAAAGGCTCTGTCAAAACACCTCGATCAAAGGACAGATTCTTTGGAAGAAGAAAAACATTTTCATCCTTTTTCGCATTTTCCACATAGACATACTCAGAAAAAGCACCACTCATGTCTGCAATTTCCGTCGAGTTTAAACCGCAGCTCTCCGGCCTTCTTGCTGTTGGACAAATCGTCACCCTGTCCCCCGGATGCAGATCCTCAACATTTTTTCCAACCTCACAGATTATACCGACAAATTCGTGACCAAATTCATTCTCTGCATGAATTCCCACATCATCTCCACCAGCCAGATAAGCATGAACATCTGTCCCGCAAATTCCTGCCTTTACGACTTGAATAACAACATCCTTATCTCCGGCAACTGGTTTTTCCCGTTCTTCAACAGAAACATGTTTGATTCCATGATAAATTGCTGCTTTCATGATGCACCTCACTTTAAAATAGTTACTGATTTTAAGCATTCCCGTTTCTTCTTATTCCAAAGCGTATCCTCCAGGCTTTCAAGACCATAACCAATATGTGTGATAATCTTTGAAGGGTCAAATTCCTTATCATATTTCAGCATGTTTAAATATCGCTCAAACATCCAGCGCCCACCTGTATTCTGATAGCCAACCATTGGTTTTGTTTCCATCCCAGAATTCCAATCTGCTGGAGAAATAACAACATCATCATAAAATGCATTGACACTACAGATATTTCCTCCCGGACGTGTCAGACGATAAGCCTGTGCAACCGTCGCACCTCCTCCCCCTGCAAGAACAGAAACATCGACAAATCCGCCATTCAATTCTTTAATCTGTGCTACAACATCCCCATCTTTATAGCTAACGATATCCGTTGCACCAAATTCTCTGGCCAGTTCAACCCCCTTTGGATTAGTTCCAATGGCAAAAATCCTTGATGCTCCCTTTTTGCGTACTCCAGCAATAGCACAAAGACCAACAGGTCCAATGCCAAATACAGCAACTGTATCTCCTAAACGGAACTGTGTATGATCAAGGCCATTCCATGCCGTTGAAATCATATCCGAAACCATAACTGCTTTTAAATCATCAACTTCATCCGGAATTTTTCCGCAATTCATATCAACATCACGGCAGCAAATATATTCTGCGAAAGTTCCATCCCGCATCAGCCCCCAGTCAAATGACATACCGCCATTGGAAAAAGTAGCCCATCCCTGCTGCGCCTCTATGGAACGCCACTCGGGAGTTAATGCCGGAACACAAACCCGATCTCCGGGTTTAAAATACCTTACTTCTGAACCGACTTTTTCAATTACCCCAACACACTCATGACCAATAAAACGTCCCTGAACCGGTGGCATAATAAAATTCTCCACAATTTCCAAATCCGTATTGCAGGCTGCCGCAGCTGTTACCCGAATCAATGCTTCAAAGGGGTCAGGAGTTGGCGTAGGACGTTCTCCCAGCGCAACCTTTCCCTTTTCAACCAACAGTAACCCTTTCATCAAACCCCTCCTCTATTTATGTAGATATTTTATTTACTTTTTCTGTGGCTGTGTCAGATACTGATCGGGAAGCTTAATAAATTCCAGAATCTCTCCGTCCGGCCCGCAGACAAAACAGGCTCTGGACATTACTGTACCATCATGCTTCATGTCGTAATCTGCCGGCGGCACATAAGAAGTTCCCCCCAGTTCATTAAGGACGTAATCATACATCTTATCCACATCCTCTTCCTTTTCTACCTGAAAACAATACTGGAAATAGCTTCCTGCCGTAAACGTCCGGTCGTCCGCACTGGGCAAACCTTCTTTTCCATGGGAGAACATCTCAATTACACCTCCCTGAGGAAGCCGAAGCATGGCAATTTTCTGCTCCGGGAAAAATCCGGGAAACTCTAACATATATTCAAATCCAAGACCATCACAATAAAATTTCTTTGAACGTTCCCAATCCGATACACACAATGCACTGTGATGCATCCTCAGGCCCTTACAGCTTTCAATCATTTTCTACCTTCCTTCCTAATGACTTAATGAATCGACCATGCAGCGAAGAATCCGCCTCTTACTGTTTCGCCAACCTGACCTATCTTTGTACAATCTCCAATAACCGACGTAATCGGAGCATATTTATCCGCAATTGCATAGGCTGTTTCTTTAAGAGGCTTCATACCAAAAGCAGTAATAATTGTATCTGCGGAAATTACCAGTTCTTTGCCGTCTTTATCCTGAGCATAAACCGATCCGCCATCAATTTTGGTGATCTTCGTTCCTGTAAGCCCTTCAACCTTATAATCTTCCAGCTTAAACATCAGAGGATTTCGGTTATCTAAAATCATGCCAGGAGCCAGTTCATCCATCATTTCAATAATAGTAACTTCTTTTCCTTCCATCGCCAGTTCAAGGGCACAGTCACAGCCGGAAGCACCGCCTCCGCACACCACAATCTTATTTCCCTTAATCAGTGAAGGATCAAGATGGGCATCCATTACCCCGACAACTTTCTCACCATCAATTCCCGGAATCGCAGGAGTAACCGGAACAGCACCAATAGCGACAATAATTCGATCTGCCTGGGCAAGTTCTGGTGAATCTGCAGTAATCTCATGATTCAGACAGACATTTACCCCCAACTTTTCAACCTGCAGCTGCTGCCACTGAATAAATTTCGCCAGACGGTTCTTAAATACCGGTTTCGAAGCTGCATAGATTTGTCCGCCCAATTTATCAGACTTTTCATAAAGGGTTACTTCATGCCCCTGCAAAGCAGCAACTCTTGCTGCTTCCAGACCGCCGGGGCCTCCTCCGATAACCGCAACTTTTTTCGGAGTTTGGGTATTTACTATCGGATAGTCTTTTTCAAACACAGCCTGGGCATTAATCGCACAGGAAATTACACGATTTTCATACAGACGGCCTACACATATCTGATTGCAGTACAGACATGGACGAACCTCTTCTTCCTGATCTTCTAAAAGTTTATTCGGCATATCTGGATCAGCAATGAGTTGGCGTCCAAACATAACAATATCACATTTTCCATCTGCCAGCGCTTGCTCTGCGGTTTCCGGAGTAAATGTACCGGCAGAAAGAACAGGAACATTTACCACCTCTTTAATTTTTGCTGCATAATCAACCATGCAGGCATCTCCGGCATAAATCGAGGGCACAATCCACTGTTTGCGCTCATAACAGCCCAGGTCAATATCAAATGCATCAATTCCCAGCTTTTCAAGATATTTTACGATTTCGATACTCTCCTCCAGAGTACGTCCGCCCGGGAAATCATGAGTAGCCGCCATACGAATCAATATCGGATAATTCGGCCCCACTTCTCCACGGATTGCCTCATAAATCTCCGTTACCAGGCGCATCCGGTTTTCAAAACTTCCGCCATACTCATCAGTACGCTTATTCCAGGCCGGAGTAATAAACTGATCAATCATATATCCTGCATGTGCATGGATTTCTACGGCATCTGCCTCTGCCCGGACAGCATTGCGGGCCGCAATGCGGTAATGCTCCACAATATCATGAACTTCATCAATTGTCAATGCACGGCAGAGCTTATCGGGCATATAAAATGAAGGAACTTCTGATGCAGAAACCATCGGATCTTCGCTGAAGGGAAATGCATTTCGTCCAAGGCCACAGCTTAACTGAAGACAGATTTTTGCTCCCTCTGCATGACAGGCTTCTGCCAACAGTGCCCAGCCCTGCATCTGCTGATCCGTTCCTGCAATGGTCACATAATCAATCCATGGGTCAGTTTTATTCGTAGTGTACTGCCCTTCTAACAAAACCATACCCACTCCGCCCTTTGCTCTGGCCCGATAGTATTCAATTTGTTTTTCATTCGGCGAACCATTTCTGTTCTCCGAAAATGTCCCCATTGGTGCCATAACAATCCTGTTTTTCAAGCGCATACCATTAATTTCAAAACCAGAAAACATGTGTGGATACTTCATATTCCTTGCCCTCCTGTGTTTATATTTGCTTTTTATTATAAAAGAAAATACCTCTTTTTCCCATATTCAGAATGACAAGTTGGACCTTGAATTTTTTTAATTTTGCACAATAATTCCTCTGTTCTTTCTTACTTTTTTATGATAAACTAACCATATTTAATAGGATTGGAGGGCAAACGTATGGAAATAAATGAAATTTATCAGAAAATGTTTTTTGCCTTGCAGAATGGGGGAATCCACGAAGTGGCAAAGGCTGCTTTTTCAATTATGAAAATGCCCGTAACTATCGCTGATGCCTCCTATATTATCCTGGCTCTATATCCCAAAATCATTACCGGAGATTCCCAATGGGATAGCAATGAAATTAATCAACAGGTCATTGCCGAAGCCGTTATTGCCTACCAGGATGACCATCACTGGGACACTCTGCACAGTGCCGGAGGTGCAGTCTGTATTGACTGGGGCTACTATCAACACTCTCCCCGATATGCTGCACTTCTCAGCAGGGAAAGGAAAACGGTGGGAAGTATTGCCTTTTTAATTGGCGATATCCCCAAAGAAGACTGGCACATTGCAGCGGTAAATATTATTGCTCAAGCTGCCAGCATCGCCATAACCCGACATTGCGCCAATTCCGATCAGCTTCTAACCATGAAAGAAGCCATGATGAATGCCCTGCTTTCAAAAAATATCCATTCTCAATCCGAATTCACTCAAATGGCTGAACTTGCTGATTTTTCTGTCCACACCAACTACATCCTGGCTGGTGTTCAGCAGAAAATCACCGAAAATAAGATGTTTTCCAACTATATTCGTACCCGGCTGATGAATTATTTTCCCCACACCCTCCAACTTCCCCAAAAGAATCAGCTTTATCTTTTAATGGACGGAAACGGACAGAAACAAAAAGAAAAACTGTTCTGCTCTATTGCAGACAGCCTTAAGGATATTGATCAACTTATTATCGCCTTCAGTGATACCTTTACCGATGTTTTTCATCTCTCTACCTATAAAAGGCAAATTGACAGCCTTCTTGAACTGCATGAAAAAAAGAAATTAACCGCTTCTGTTCTCTATTATCAGGATTACAGCGTCGATATTATGATGGATCTTCTGACTTCAGCCATCCCGGAAGAAAACCTTCTCCATCCCGTAATACAAACACTGAAAAACTATGACCGTGCTTATAATACCGATTATCTGGAAACATTAAAAATTTATATTTATTCCTGTTACAGCAAAAATGATGCCTCCGAAATCCTGGGCATCCACCGCAACACCTTAAATTATCGACTGGAGAGAATCGAAGAACTGACCCAGCTTCCCATCAAAAATGCCCGCACAGCCTTTCATCTTCTGGTCAGCTTTTATTCCATGGATAATCGGAAATAATTCATGCTAACAAATCTCTATGCGAAAAGACGCCAGGGAAATCCTGACGCCTTTTCTTATTCTCTATATTCCATTATCCTGACGGACTCTGTCTAAAACTTACTCAGCCTTATACAAATCCACAAGCTTCTTCAGATAAGCATATCTTGCCTTGGATTCTGCCTCGTTCTTTGCGAACAGGGTAGCTGCTCTTTCAGGATTCTTCATGGACAGGGACAGGTAACGAACCTCACCCTTCAGGTAATCCTGGTAGCCTTCCATCTTCGGCTCTTTGCTGTCTAAGGAGAACTTGTTCTCTGCAGCCGGGTTGAACCGGAACAGATGCCAGTAGCCGCACTCAACAGCCAGCTTCTCTTCGGTCTGTGCCTTCGCCATACCCTTCTTAATACCATGGTTGATACATGGAGCATAAGCGATGATTAAGGACGGTCCCGGATAAGCCTCTGCCTCGGCAATTGCCTTAACGGTCTGTGCATAGTCAGCACCCATGGAAATCTGTGCTACATAAACATAGCCATAGCTCATGGCGATGGAAGCTAAGTCTTTCTTCTTCACATCCTTGCCGCCTGCAGCAAACTGTGCTACAGCACCGGTTGGGGTAGCCTTGGAGGACTGACCGCCGGTATTGGAATAAACTTCGGTATCATAAACCATTACGTTGATATCCTTGCCGGATGCCAGAACGTGGTCTACGCCGCCGAAACCGATATCGTAAGCCCATCCGTCACCACCGAATACCCACTGGGACTTCTTCGCTAAGAAATCTTTGCTCTTAACGATTTCCTGGCAGGTCGGGCAGTCACAGCCGTCTAATGCAGCAACTAACTTATCAGTAGCATCGCCGTTGGTTGCGCCGCAGCCAAAGGTATCCAGCCATTCTTTACATGCTGCCTTTACTTCATCGGAAGCCTTATCGGAAGCAGCTACAGCCTCAACCTTAGCCTTTAAGCCGTCACGGATAGCGTTCTGTGCCAGAAGCATACCATAACCAAACTCAGCATTGTCCTCGAATAAGGAATTACACCATGCAGGACCCTGGCCCTTTGCATTTACGGTGTAAGGTGTGGACGGTGAAGAGTTGCCCCAGATAGAGGAACATCCGGTTGCATTGGCAATATACATTCTGTCACCGAACAACTGGGTAATTAACTTCGCATAAGGAGTTTCGCCACAGCCTGCGCAGGCACCGGAGAACTCTAAGAGCGGCTGCTTGAACTGGGAACCCTTAACGGTGGTAGCCTTAAACTTGGCAATAACATCCTCTTTAATCGGTAAGGTCTGTCCAAAGTCGAAGATGGCCTGCTCATCTAAATTGTCGGCAAGCTTCTCCATGGTCAGAGCCTTGTTGCCCTTCATGCCCGGGCAGACATTTGCACAGGAACCGCAGCCCGTACAGTCAAGTGCGGAAACGGTCATAGCAAACTTGTAGCCTGGCATACCGGTCATATCTTTCATCTTCATGCCTTCTGGAGCCTTGGCAGCCTCGTCAGCGGTCATAGCAACCGGACGGATAACGGCATGAGGACAAACGTAAGAACAGAAATTACACTGGATACAGTTATCTGGATTCCAAACCGGAACATTAACCGCAATACCGCGCTTCTCGTATGCGGAGGAGCCGGACGGGGTTGTTCCGTCTACATAGTCGTTAAATGCGGATACAGGCAGTGTGTTTCCTTCCTGTGCGGAAACCTTGGTCTGAACGTTATTAACGAAATCAACAACGTCTTTTCTTCCCTCGGTAACTACCTTGTAATCCAGTCCCTCATCCTCGCAGCTTGCCCAGCTTGCCGGAACCTCTACTGCGTGAATGTTCTTAGCGCCTGCATCGATAGCTGCCCAGTTCTTCTCAACTACGTCCTGACCCTTGCGTCCGTAGGTTTTCTGTGCAGCATCCTTCATCAGCTGGTTTGCCTTCTCTGCCGGGATAATGCCGGTCAGTTCAAAGAATGCAGACTGTAAAATGGTATTAATTCTTGTCGGGCCCATGCCGGTTTCAATACCAATCTTAACACCGTCGATGGTATAGAACTTAATCTTGTGATCTGCAATGAATTTCTTCATCTGTCCCGGTAAATGCTCGTCCAGTTCAGCGTCAGACCACGGGCAGTTTAACAGGAAGGTTCCGCCGTCAACCAGCTCCTGAACCATGTTGTACTTGCGCACATAGGCAGGATTATGGCAGGCCACGAAGTTCGCCTTGTGAATTAAATAGGTGGACTTAATCGGCGTATGGCCAAAACGTAAGTGGGACATGGTAACACCGCCGGACTTCTTTGAGTCATAATCAAAGTAAGCCTGTGCGTACATATCCGTATTATCACCGATGATCTTAATGGAGTTCTTGTTCGCGCCTACTGTACCGTCTGCGCCCAGACCCCAGAACTTACAGTTGGTGGTTCCCTCCGGTGTGGTTACTAACGGAGTGCCTAATGGTAAGGAAAGGTTGGTAACATCGTCCTCGATACCTAAGGTGAACTGCTTCTTGTCGTTGTTCTCATAAACAGCAACGATCTGTGCAGGTGTGGTATCCTTAGAACCTAAGCCATAGCGTCCGGTAAATACAGGAACAGCGTCAAACTTGGTTCCCTTTAAGGCAGCTACAACATCCAGGTATAACGGCTCACCTAAAGAACCAGGCTCTTTCGTCCGGTCTAATACGGTGATCTTCTTTACGGAATCCGGGATAGCCTTAATTAAAGCTTCTGCGCTGAATGGACGGTACAGACGAACCTTAACTACGCCGACCTTCGCGCCGGTGGTCTTAACCATGTAGTCAATGGTTTCTTCAATCGTATCATTCACCGAACCCATAGCTACGATAACATGCTCTGCGTCAGCAGCGCCGTAGTAGTTAAACAGCTTATAATCGGTGCCGATCTTGGCATTCACCTTGTCCATATACTCCTGAACAATAGCAGGAAGTGCGTTATAATATGGGTTGCAGGCTTCTCTTGCCTGGAAGAAGATATCCGGGTTCTGTGCGGAACCTCTCTGGCATGGATGATTTGGATTCAATGCATTTGCGCGGAAAGCGTCAACAGCATCCATATCCACCATATCCTTTAAGTCCTCATAATCCCAGGTTTCAATCTTCTGAATCTCGTGGGAGGTACGGAAACCGTCAAAGAAATTGATGAACGGAACCTTGCCCTTAATTGCTGCGCAGTGCGCAACCGGGGTTAAGTCCATAACTTCCTGAACGCTGGATTCACACAACATAGCACAGCCGGTCTGACGGCAGGCATATACGTCGGAGTGATCGCCGAAAATGGATAAAGCGTGGGAAGCAATCGCACGTGCAGATACATTAACCACACCCGGAAGCTGCTCACCGGCAATCTTATACAGGTTGGGAATCATCAGCAGTAAGCCCTGAGAAGCGGTATAGGTGGTGGTCAATGCACCGGCAGCTAAAGAGCCGTGAACCGCACCTGCAGCACCTGCCTCAGACTGCATCTCCGTAACCTGTACGGTGCGTCCGAAAATATTGGTTCTTCCGTCGGTCGCCCACTCGTCCGTATGCTCAGCCATAACGGAAGACGGGGTGATGGGGTAGATGGCAGCTACGTCAGTGTACGCATACGAAGCGTGGGAAGCAGCCTGGTTGCCATCCATGGTTTTCATTTTTCTTGCCATTTTTACTTTCCTCCTACATAAAAATGTATAGATTAGTATAGATAGTATAGCTTTCCTGTATTCAGGAATACTGACCTGTCTATTATTATAACAAGAAATTGCTAAAATGCAAACAATTATGGCAAAAAATACAATAGATTTTTCGTAAACTTTTTGTAAACTTTTTTCCGGTGTGGTTTAGAGGAGAGATTCGTCAAGACCCTTAGTAAGGAAGGCCGCCCTTTTTCGATATATACTTCAGCTCCCGAAATTTCCATATTTTTCCACTCAAAAACTTTACACCCTGATCATAACTTACACCAGTTACCTGAACCATTTGAAATATTTTTGCATTATTATCCTTTTACGGATTTTATTTCAACCTTTCGGATTCAATCTCCCTCTGAAATGCCCATCCACGTTCATTATAAAAATTCCTTCTCTCCTGTGGTTCCATATCCTTTGTAAGATAATAATTGTATTCTCTTAATTTATGAATATCTTCAATCGTAAAATCAGGACTTAAAATAGGTTTTTCCATGATTATTCCTCACTTTCTAAATAAAACAGTAGGACTTAGAATATCTATCGTTTTGTATCCCGTCAAATTAGTAATTGCTCTTATTCCATGAATTTTGTATTCACTTTTTTGTTATTATCATTATATTTATCACCGTTTTTAACAATTTTCTAATAATTTTAAGCAATTTTCTTTTAAATCTTTTTCAATGATATACTAATACAGATAAGAACTCAATCCCCTCTTTTATAATTAAGCATATAACTTTACCTGGTTTTCAAACATTCCCAGGCGGATTTCTTGGTTTATTAATTTCTCTGATGTCGTTTCAATCACTGTTCCTCCCATAATATCTACATAGAGAAAAAAGAAAAGAACAAGACAGATTGGTTAAAAGTAATACAGCAAACAATTTTTTGTGTTTTTCACCTAGAAATATTGACATGGCGAGAATAGGGACATATGCTTGTAGTAAATATGACTAGGAGGGAATGAAGATGGCTTACAATAAATTGTTTTACTGGAGCAAGGATGATCATGCTTATATCACAAATGTTCCATCTCTGCCCGGCTGTATGGCAGATGGAAAGACAATTGAAGAATCACTTCACAATGCTGACCTTATCATTGATGAATGGATCGATTTTGCAAAAGAACTGGGCCGTGAAATCCCGCCAGAAGACTTTTCCACAATAGAATCAACAAATCCAACGTCCATTGATGTTGCTTCCTATATTCTTGAACAACTGGGAATTATTGATACATGGATGCTGCAAAAACTGGTTTACTATTGTCAGGCTTGGTGCCTTGGAATTTATAAAACTCCATTAATGAATGAAGTTTTTAAAGATTACGCAAATGGTCCGGTAAACAAACCTTTATTTGATACCCATAAATCCAGAAGAACCGTAGGGAAAAATAATTACCCACTGCACCATGTTTTTTCAGAGTCCGAAAAACGGCATATGGATAATGTAATTAATACCTATAGAAACGAAGATGGAGATACTTTAAGAGAATATACTCATGCAGAAAAACCATGGAAAGAAACAAGAGGAAACCTTAAAGACGGTGAAAGCGATAATAAAACCATACCGGATTCTCTGATGATGGAATATTATCATAACTGATTCCTGTATTCTTGAAAACAAAAAAGAGGACGAAACCCGCATAAATACAGGGTTTTCTGCCTCTTTTTTTCAGGTGTCGAAAATGAGAGTATAGCAAGAAATTGGTAAAATATAAACAAGTAAATTACGCCAATAAATCACAAAAATCTAAAGGGGTAATCGCCGGAATGGTTGATTCTTTAAAATCTTTCATGTTATTTGTCACTATATGCTGATCATAACTTGCACCAGTTAGCTGAACCATTTGAAATATTTTTGTATTATTATCCTTTTATGGATTTTATTTCAACCTTCCGGATTCAATCTTCCTCTGAAATGCCCGCCCAGACCTCCTTTTGTGTATGTTCTTTACTATAACAAAAACAGTTCTTCCGGATTAAATACTTAATGACCAATGTTTTGGAAAACCTGCGTACCTTTATTTTTATTTTCCATATTGCTTTAAAAATGCTGCTGCTTCTTTCTCTGACAGACTTAACTTTTCCTTCATCTGCTTTAAAATTACTGCATCATCTATCCCTGCCTCCTGGTTTAATTCAATGATCATCTTGGCCTGACCCTGAAGCATTCCCTGACTAATTCCCAAACTTATTCCCTGACTTCTCCCAAAATCGATTAATTTTTCCGAAGCTGTTTCAATCACCGTACCACCCATAATATTCACCAACCTTTCTTCATATTCGTTTCCATCCGTAATATGCACAATAATTGTATTTACAAATCCCATAAGATCTATCAGTTCGTCATCGGCCAATTCCTTTTCCTGATGCAGACGCACCATCTCATCCCTAAAATAGGCCAAATCTTCTATTACATCTTCAATATTGCTTCCCGATACAATTTTCTTCTCATATCTTGCAATATAAAACGGAATATAAGGAAACCATCTGCGGTTTCATTTTCAGTCAGATAGCCTTCCGATGGCAAGGTTTCAGCCTTAGCATGTATGGGATAAGATTTTCCAAAAATATCATTAATAACCGGAATGAACAGGCGTTTGTGTTTCGTCTTCATCGTCTTAAAAACATTGTCATAGTCAGGTGTCTTTTTCATGATACTCCTCTCTTGTATCTCATCTGTATAACTACATGAAATCCTATAATTATATTAATAAATTTATTTTAATATACTATATAAGAGAGTGATTTTCAAGCTGTTTTTTTACCATGCTACATTACCTGTACATTTCATTTTCTTTTTAATTTCTGAAAATTTTTTATCTGTATTAAGAAAATTTTACTCTTTCTTTTTATGGATTATCCCAGACATACTCCGATTATAGTTAATCTTTTTCAACCATTACTTTACACCTTTTTTTATAACATGCAATCCCATACTTAAGAATATTACGATAACCTTCTTTTCTTAATTCCGCCAGGTAATTTTCCGACACAATTTGTTTCAACGCACCTTCACAGACAGGAGTATAGTTTTCATCTTCGGCATATTTTACCTCAATAATCATTCCAATACCCTCATCTTCTATTTTGATCAAAATATCACTGTATCCATTCCCTGACTCCTTATTTGATTTTACGCACCAGTCATGTTTAAATCCGAGAATACCTAACAGTATACCATGGTAAAAGTTTTCTTTTAATGATTTTCTTACAAATGTATCCCTGATGCTAATCGTTTTATCCAGATAAGCACTAAACAAACGTTCCACCTCTTCAGCATTAGCATCCCGCAATGCATTACAAAATTTATTCAGTGTTTCTCCATCCCCTTCTGTTTCCTCCCTAAACATTGCCATAATCTGTTCGATAAAAATATTTCGGATTTCCATATTAGGGATAGCAAGCTGAACTCGCTTTCCTGATGGTTTTTGACGCTGAGTCAGATACCCGGTCATCAGGAGAACACTCCAGATATTTTCTATGGAATCATATAAATTGCTGTAGGTCAATTCCTCATGAATCTCTTTTTCTATGATTTCTCCGGCAATTAAAGCTTCTGCTTCGCGCTTGGCCAGGCTGCTGCCGATATTCCTGACAAAACGTCGGACGACATCATTGCTGCTCGTATTCGACCAGTAATCTTTTGGTTCTATCATCGGATCGTCAATAAATTCATCACAATAATTAATAACATCCCACGGACAATACACATCTACATTTCCAAAACGATAGCCGTCATACCAGTTTTTTATCACTTCATATTGGTTTTCTAAATCATAATAGGCCAGCATTTTTCTTATCTCGCCGTCGGTAAAACCAAAATATTCATCAAAGCGGACAGTCATAGCAGAGAAAATTTTCAAATTATTTAGTCCTGTAAAAATGCTTTCCTTTGCAATCCGCAGACACCCTGTCATTACGGCAAAATAGAGATATTCATTTGTTTTTAATGCCTGATCGAACAAATTTCGGAGCAGGATAAGCATCTGCTGGTAATAACCGCCTTTTTCAGCCTTTGCTAAAGGAACATCGTACTCGTCAATTAAAATAATCACCTTTTTTTCATAATGCTTATGGAGCAATTCCGACAGTTCATATAAGCTGCAGAACAATGTTCCGTCATCCATATCTTTATCAAGAAGTGCTGAAACCACTTTTTTATCTTCTGAAGTCAGATGTTCACTTTCAAGGAGGTATTGCAGCCTTCGCATTTCCTTATTGATTACCTTAACCATCAGGCTGCGGGCATTTTTATAATCATTTGCTTCAATTCCTTTTAAACTAATCGATATTACCGGAAATTTACCCATATATTGACAGCATAGTTCTTCTTCTCGGGAAATTTCAAGCCCTTCAAAAAGTGTCCTGTTACAGCCAATCTCAAAAAAAGATTTCAGCATACTCATATTTAAGGACTTTCCAAATCTGCGTGGTCTGGTAAAAAGATTCACCTCTCCCCATTTCTGAAGAAGATCACGAATCATTGCTGTTTTATCCACATAGTAAAAATTTTCGGTTCGGATTTTTTCAAAATTTTCAATCCCTACCGGCAGCTTTTTCTTTATCTTTTCTTTTTTCATCTGCCCTTCCTTCTTTGTAAAAAAGCGATCCTATTCTGCAATGGATCGCTTTTTCTTATGAACTGAATCTATTTCCTTTTTTTACGCCCCCAACGGATTCGGTGCCACTATCTCTGCCGGGTTTCCCGGGCCGCCGTAGCCGGGACCGTTTTCACCGGGGGATACTGCCCCGCCTGGGGTGTTCGGTGCGGGCGGCGCGGTTGGTCCGGAGGGAACAGACGGCGCAGAGGTGGTGCTCTCTGCCGGTCTGGAGGTTTCGGCTGGCCTGGTCGGCTCTGCCGGCCTCGAGGTTTCTGCCGGTCTTGAAGCCTCTGTGCTACTCTCCGGGCGGCTGGCTTCGGTTCGGTTGGTATTTCCGGAGGAAGTCGTCGAACCGGTCGGACTTGTGGAAGATCCTGTCGGGTTTGCTGCTTCTCCCGGCTCCGGCACTTCTACCGGTGCATTGGCAAAGCCGTCGGCTGCGCCTTCGGAGGCAATCGGTGTTTCTGTAGGAACTTCGACATTTTCCGGAGGTATAACGACACCGGAGGTATTTCTTAAGATTACCGGGGCATGTCCCTTGTAAGTCGTGTTATGATCCACTTCATCGCTGATGGTTTCTCCGTCTTTGGTGATCACCAGACGGGTTTCCCAGTAGCTTCCCTGGCTTCCCTCACTCTTTACTTTTTCCACCTCCGGAAGAAGGGTCATATCTTCTTCGTAGGTTGGCGGAGGAACATCGGTATCTTTAAGCTTTGTTGATTTTAAAGTATATTTCACGCCTTCTTCCAGGATGGGTACGGCGTAGATGGACACGGTTACTACCTGATCGGAGTAGCTGGCCCGGATGCCGATAGCCGTGGAAGAATTATTGACAAACTTGTAATCCGGCCCGCCATAGCTTACGGTTGCATCCATTCCCGGCGTGACATAGGACGGTTCGTAGGTGTGGGAACGGCGGGTTGTGGTTTTTAATCCGGCCCGCAGTACGGCATTGTACAGTGTGGTGGAAACCTGGCACACACCGCCGCCGATCTCCTGCACCACTTCACCGTTACTGTAGGCACCGGCCGGCTGATAGCCCTTTTCTTCGGTTCTCTGCCCTACCACCGTATTAAAGGAAAACTCCTCGCCCGGCTGAAGCACCGTGCCGTTAATCGCCCGGCAGGCCAGCTTTAAGTTGGTATTCCTCTTGCTGTTTGCCGTGGAATTCGTGGTAAAGGTGCTGACGGTTTTATATTTTTCCTTTGCGGTTTCCTCGTCAAATTCCGGATGCACTTCGGTCGTCGTCACCGGAATCACCTGGTTAAACTCTTTTTTCTCCAGCGCGGCTAAGATGTCCGCTGCCAGCTTTTCCTGATCTACGGCGCTTCCCATCTCCGCCCCGGTAAAGACAAATTTATTGGCATCATCATCAAAAGAAGATATGGAACCGTTCTTCGCCTTTTTATCCCAGAGATCCGCCACGGCTTTTGCCTCGGCTGCGGCGGCTTCCTCCAGCCCGTGGGTATCCAGGGTATAGCTTTCTTTCGGTTCCCCGGTATATATCTCATCTAAAAGCGCATCGACCTTGGCTTCCATTAAATTCGTCACCGAGTAGGTTTCTTCGCCGTTCTGCACGGTCATCGCCCATGGATATTCCTGTAAAATGGCAGCTTTTGCAACGTCACGGCTCATTCCGGTAATCACGATATTATCCACCATAACCGTCTTTTCCAGCTCGGTTTCCGGAACGGTCGTGGTTTCTTCGATATATTCGGTTGTCTTTTGGGCATCTCTTTTTTTCTTTTCCTTAATACCCCAGATTACGGATACTACGGCAACAACGGCCACCAGACTGATAACGCTGTACAACCAGATATTTGAAGCATTTCTCCTGCGGTGATTTCTTCTTTTATTATATCCGCTTCTCCCGTAGCTGCTGCTCTGGCGGTAAGCTGAACGCCCCTGCGATGAACGGTGTGCAGATGAAGAGCTGCTCCTCGTGCTCCTCCCTCTTGAACCTGTGCTGTGGGAAGAACTGCCTGTCCTTCCTGTCGTCCCCGAACTGTGTCCGTTCCTGCCGTAAGAAGCAGAGCTTCGGGAATTCCTGCTTCTTGAGCTGCCCTGGCCGGAAGATGCACGGCCTCTTTCATAATCATTGTTCATTTTCCATCACCTGTCATCCCTATATATTTATATAAGCGCAGATTTCTGTCCCTGACGGACATGTCCATAAACGATTTTCTGCCCTTATGATTCTTTTATTTCCGGTGTTGTTTCGCCGGCAGCATAAATAAACATGTTCCGGCAAGCTTCACCGCATTATAGTATAACACATTTTCCCAAAAATGGAATTACCAAAATATTAAAATGTGTTGCACAATTATTAAATCTCTTGTACAATTTTCCTTTTTTTCTTTCCTTTTTGCGTTCTGCCTCTTTATTCCGTCATCCATTCATCCAAAAAAATCTGATTTTTCCTATAAACTTAAACCGTCTTTGGCTGGCTCTGTAATTTTCTGAAAATTCTTGCCAGCATCCACACCGCAGCGATGGATAAGACAAATTCCGCAACAAACTGCGAATAGGATAATCCGTAGAGCGGGAAGAAATAATTCAGCACATACAGGGCCGGGATTTCCAGCACAATCTTTCGCAGAATAGCAAAGATAAAGGCGGCTGAACCCAGCCCAATCGCCTGAAATACACCCACGGCCACAAAGTCCATGCAGAGGAACGGAAGCCCCAGGCAAAAACCGCGCAGAAACTGTGTCCCATAGGCAATAATGGAAGGATTCTTCATAAACGCCCCGATAAGCACCCCCGCTCCCAGATAGTAAGCGGCTGAAACAAGGAGCATACAGGGAATTAAGGTTTTCAGCACAAAAAGAAGGGAATCCTTCATCCGCTTATCGTTCCTGCTGGAATAATTATAGCTGATCAACGGCATAATTCCCTGGGAAAAACCAAGGGCAATCTGCAGGGGAAGCATATTGATTTTCTGGGCAATGCCCATCGCCGCCACGGCATCTGCCTGATAGGCCGAAGTAAAGTTATTTAATATGGTCATCCCGGTAACGTTAAGAAGGTTTTGGATGGAAGCCGGAATTCCCACACCGCACACCCCAAGGACAATGGCCTTTTCCCAGCCGAATTTCCGGGGATTAAAGCAGACAAAGGTTTCTTTCCTCTTCCTATAAACCAGGATAAAGAAATACATGCAGGCAACACAGTTGGATATAAACGTTGCAAGCCCCGCCCCGGCCGCTCCCATATTCAGCCCCCAGGGGAGAATAAAGATGGGATCTAAAACAATATTTAACAGACATCCGCTCATGGTTCCCAAACTGGCATGGAGGGAAGCCCCCTCGGAACGCACCATATAGGCCATAACGACGTTTAATATCGCAGGGGCCGCGCCGCAGATCACCGTCCACTGAAGGTAATCGTTCGTCGCGCTGACGGTATGAGTATCCGCACCCAGAAGCTGCAGCAGGGGCGAGCGGAAAACCATGCATAAAAAAGAAAACAAAAGTGCACAAAACAGCGCACAGTAAAACCCGAATGCCGAGCTTTTCTGTACGGCTTCATAATCCCGTCTTCCCAGTGCCCGGCTCATCATACTGGAGCTTCCCACGCCAAAAAGATTATTTACGGCATTAAAGGCCAGAAGAACCGGTGCAGCCAGGGTTACGGCGGCATTCTGCACAGGATCATTTAACATCCCGACAAAATAAGTGTCCGCCATATTGTAAAGCACCATAACCAGGGAACTTAATATCGTAGGAACAGCCAACTGCGCCACGGCCTGGGGAATGGGTTTTCGCTCAAATAATTCTATTTTATCTTCATTGTTTGTCATATCATCCTGTCCTTTTCTGTCACTTTTCTATCACAAATCCTCTGCACAACCAGATGTCCGTACATGCTTCAGGCACTTCTATCCTATGATTCTAACACGCCCGCCTTAAGAACACAAGGAAAGATAGTAAAACTTTTTTGAAATCTTTTTTGAAATCAAGGAAACTATGGCAAGCCGGTGTTCATATGATGGAGTGTAAAGAAAATTTTTGGAGGATTTAACATGAGTGATGTAGCGGCAACAAACTGTGGTTGTGGGTGCGAATGCCAGGCAGGCGGAGGAAATTGTTCAAATCTGATTTTCCTTATCTTAATCCTGTGCTGCTGCGGCGGCAACGGCGGATGCAGCAACGGATGCTTCGACAATAGCTGCAACTGCGGATGCAGTTTTGGTTTTGGAGGAGATATCTGCTGGATTCTTATTCTTCTGTGCTGCTGCGGCGGCGGACGTTTCTTCTGCTAATCCTGTGCACGCAGGGTCAAAAGGTCAAAAATGCAAAAACCTGACAAATGCTTGCTTACCTGATGGATTTTTGACCTTGAAACCCGCACATCCGGGAAAAGGGCATCCTTATTTGGGAATGCCCTTTTTCTTTATTTACGGTTTTCTGTTTTGCTGTTCTCTTGTTCAGGATTTCCCTGTTTACTTTTGCTGCTGGTTTTTCGTTCCTGCTCTTTCCTGGCGTTCCATTTCTTCTAGCTGCTTTCTGCGCTGCATCATACATTCCTCATCTATTTCATAGACTGCATTGCCGTCGATAATCAGCTTTGTATAGACCATAAAAACATCCTCCTTTTTGGGGGTAGTTACTGTTCACACGTTCACAGCAAGTACGCAGACCTGCGTGAACAGTAACTGGGGGTACATTTTATCATATGCATAAGACATAAATCCCGTACATCAGCCATATACATAGAAGCAAAGAAAATCATAGCGGCTGTAAAAGATCGTTGCCGTGAATGTATGAACAGCAGCGAAAGGATCTGCAGACAGCGGCAAATGAACGAAGATGGAGGAAGAATGGAAAGAGATGAATTAAAGTTTACCGAACTGGATTATCTTATCGGTGATCACCATTTACAGATGATTAAGGCGGCACTGCCCTACGTCCATGTTTCCCAGCAGAAATTTCTCTCTCTTTTAGTTAAAGGCAATGAACTGATGCGCACGATGGAATTATTCCAGGAAGGGCCGGAAGGTGAGATGGGGATTTGTTCCGTAGAACAGGATAAAATCTCCCCGATAGAAATGTTAAACGCCATGAAACCTTACGGCACAAAGCAGGAACAGGATCTCTTCGATGTATTGATTAACCTGATCCAGGGCTTCCAGCTGCGCAGAAACTATCAGGAAACCGCACCTGCACAGGAAAGCAATACGTCCTCACCTTCCCTGATGCTGGAAAAGTTAAAAAACATCCTCTCCCCGGAACAGCAGTCCCGTCTGGAGAATATTCAGCTGATGATGCAGTCGCTGCAGGCTTTTACCTGACAGCAAAAACCAGCAGAAGCAAAGAATCGAAACTCCAACAAAAAACTCCGACGAAAGCGCTTATTTTACATAGAAAGGTCAGGTAAACTATGGAACAAACACAAACATCCTGGAGAAATGACCCTCGCTTAAAGGGCATGGACCCCAAAAAACTCGATCTCCTGGTTTCTTTCTCCAACCGCATTGCCCACATGCCCAAAAATGAACTTCTCGGTGCCTTTATGGAATTAAACCAGGAAACTATGAAACAGGGAATTCAGTTTTCCGACCAGGAAACCGCCGTTATCGCGGAAATCCTGACCGGGCATTTATCCGAAAGTGATAAAAAGAAGCTGGAAACCCTGCGGCTGTTATCCAGAAAACTGTCACGAAAAAACTAAAATACTGCTGCTCATCCAACAAAATGCTGTTATCCATAAGGCAAAAAACTATCCGGGTCAGCGGCTGCGGCGGCAGAGAAAAAAATTACTGTGAAGGTGTGGACAGTACGGAAAATAATGCTTCTGCCTTCTGAACATCCAGGCTGTGATTATAGACCATCCTTTCATAGTCCAGCAGCATCGGCGAGAAAGGACAGGAAGCCGATCTTGCCTCCTCCCAGGTATAGTAGGTTCCATCCCGTCCATAGCACCCAATGGGATGAATTACTGGAAGTTTCTCCGACATCTTACCCAAAAAGCGCTGGAACGGACTCATGGAAAGGTTTGCGCAGTCCAATACATAGGAAGACAGATACACGGCTCCCAGCTTTCCCAGATCCTGCGAAGGCTGGGAATAATTTGTCCAGATAATAAACGGCGTCTGGTACCGGTTTAAATGTTCTTCATCCGACACTTCCCCGCCGGGCTTTCCGGCAATCTTATCATAAAACTCCTCTTCTATCCCCGGCTGATGATCGCCAAACATTACCAGCATCGTCGGTTCCTCAACCTGGCTGAAATACTCGGTCAGTTCCTGAAATGCCCGATCGGATTCCAGCATCAGCGAGAGATACTGATCCGCCTTGGGAAACTTCCCCCGATTTTCCCCGGTAAGATAAATCTCGTGGGGAAAGCTTTCATTCACCTCGTCATATCCCCCATGATTCTGCATCGTAACATTAAAGATAAACAGCTTATCCGAGGGTGCTTCTTTTTTCTCGACTTCTTCAATAATTTTCCGATAATTTCCCCGGTCACTGACATAATAGCGCAAAACCTCACTCCCCATAAAATCATCCCAGGACAAAAATGCATCAAAACCCATGTTTGCATAGCATTTATCGCGGTTCCAGTTCTCCGGCGGATAGGGATGCATCGCCACGGCGCGGTAACCCTGCGCTTTTAAGGTGCTGACCAGGGATTTTGTATCCGGGCGGACATAAAACTGATAGGCGCTGGTATTCACCGGAAAAAGCGCCATGCTGTCCCCGGTAAGAAATTCAAACTCCGTATTGCTGGTCATCGCACCAAAAACCGGAACACAAAGACTTCCCTTTACCGTATTTTCCGTCAGTCCATGGATAAAAGGAAAATAATCTTTATTCGTTGTAAATTCCCCGACAACGTGCAGATCCGCCAGGCTTTCATTCATAATGCAGATAAGATTTACCGGGCAAATCCCTTCACCTTCAGAGTTCTCCTGACTTCCCGAAAAAAATCCCCTGGCTTCTGCTTCTTTCTCAAAATCATTCTCAGCTTCTTCCTCAGCATCATTCCCGCCTGCGGTTTCTCCTGCAAAATACGTCCCATTTTCTATTTTCTCTGCAAGTTCCTGCAAATGGGCATACGAATAACCGTGGGGCGGTTTTTTCACCAGATACTGCGCGGAAACCGCCGTGGCCAGGATGTAGCCGTAGGTATCAAAGCTTTCCTGCATCGCCCATACATTGATCACCAGCGCCCAGGCAGGAACGATCCGTCGGAAAAAAACCGAAATATAGGCTGCGGATAGCCCAAAACTTCCGATTCCTGCCGCCAGGCGCTGCTTTAATCCCCTTGCCCGAAGCGGAAAAAACAAAAAAAGATAGTTGACATTGAGAAGAATCATGCCCGCGATCTTCATTTCCATGGAAAAAGTAAAGCGATAATTCTGCGCTACGGAAAGCGCCGTCGGCAAAGAAAAAATATCCCAGAGCATAATCGGATTCTGGCGAAACTCCATCACAAAGGTTTCCGCAACGGAAAGACCGTAAAAGAATAGCGATACCAGCGGAAGGGAAAATCGTGTATTGCCAAAAATCCCAAAAGCCGCCAGATAAAACACTGCCGTCCACAAAATACCCAAAACAAGAAAAGGCCGGGAAAGATGGAAAAGATTTCCGGCAACCCATTCAAAGAGCAGAAACGAAAGCACAGGCATAAGCATGTGCAGGAAAATTTTCGTTCCCTTTGCCAGTATCTTCACACATTTCCAGACCATTTTTCTTTTTTCCAAGCTTGCAATTCTCCTTTTTATACAGCAGATAAGCTGAAGTTCTGCGCAGTACGTGATATCGGCCAAACCTGCTTACCTCTGCCTGAGAACAAGTTCCCCCTGTTCCACATCCAGGCAGCATTTCCCGCCCCGCTTTAAGCGGCCAAACAGTAGCTGTTCTGCCAAAAGCGGTTTTACCTCGCCGGTAATCACACGGTCAATCTCCCGTGCACCGTACTCTTTGGTTATTCCTGCTTTGCGGATATATTCCTCTGCTGCCGGGGTCAGGTCAAATTCCACGTTTTTCAGCGCCAGCTTATCGCCTAATTCCTTTAACTTCTTTTTCGTAATCCGCTTTGCCATAGCATCGTCTAAGCTGTTAAAGTATACAACCTTGCTTAACCGGTTGCGAAACTCCGGGGAAAAGGTACGTTTAACCGCTTCTTTCAGTGCGTCCATATTTACAGCCGAACTTCCAAACCCTATCTGGCTCTTTCCCACCTCTTTTGCCCCGGCATTCGAGGTCATAATCAGGATAATATTGCGGAAATCCGCCTTCCTTCCCTGGTTGTCCGTAAGCGTGGCATAATCCATCACCTGCAGAAGAACATTAAAAATATCGGGATGAGCTTTTTCGATTTCATCCAGCAGCAAAACGGCGTGCGGGTGCTTTCGGATTTCTTCGGTGAGAAGTCCCCCTTCCTCGTAGCCCACATAGCCCGCCGGAGCGCCAATCAGCTTTGCAATGGCGTGTTTTTCCGCATATTCACTCATATCGAACCGGATAAATGAAATCCCAAGTTCTGCTGCAAGCACTTTGGCCAGTTCGGTCTTGCCCACACCGGTCGCTCCCACAAATAAAAACGATGCGACCGGCTTATTTTCTTCATTTAACCCTGCACGGGAAAACTTCACCGCATTGACCACCTGAACGATGGCTTCCTTCTGCCCGAAAAGCTGCTGCTTTATCGCCGGCTCCAGCGCAGCCAGCTTTTCGGTTTCTCCCTTTTCTACGGTTTTTACGGGAATATTGCAGGTTTTTGCCAGCACCTGTTCAATTAAATCCTTCCCCACCGTCTGCTTTTTCTGCGCTAACGGGTGAAGCCTGCGGTAAGCCCCCGCCTCATCGATCAGGTCAATGGCCTTATCGGGAAGAAACCGCTCATTCATATAGCGGCTGCTCATCTCCACCGCATAGGCTAAAACTCCCTTTGCATATTTTACCCCGTGAAATTTTTCATATCCGGCTTTCAGCCCTTCTAAAACCTCTATCGCCTCTTCCTTCCCCGGCTCTGCTATATCCACGTTCTGAAAGCGCCGAACCAGACTTTTGCTTCCGGAAAAATGCTTCTTATATTCTTCATAGGTGGTCGCCCCGATAAAGCGGATATGACCCGCGGCAAGATAAGGTTTTAAAAGATTGGCCACATCCAGACTGCCGCCGTTCACCGCTCCCGCACCGACGATGTTATGAATCTCATCCAGATAAAGGATCGGCTTTTCCACCCCCATAAGCCCTTCCATAATCTCCTTAAAGCGCTTTTCAAAATCTCCCCGGTACTGCGTCCCCGCTAATAGCCCGCCCAGATCCAGAGCGTAAAGCGATGCCCCCATAAGGGGCTCAGGCACATCCCCTTTAAGAAGCTTCTGCGCCAGACCATAGGCAATTGCTGTCTTTCCCACCCCCGGTTCCCCGATGTGGAGCACATTATTCTTATCCTTGCGGCAGAGAATCTGCATCGTCCGCTCGAGTTCCTGCTCCCGCCCGATTAGCGGGTTCTGCTTCTTACAGGTTTCCCCCATATCCTCCACATAGCGAAGCCAGCGGCGGGACTTTGCCGACGGATTCCCGCTTTCCTCCCCGCCGTACTCTCCTACGTCCTGCAAATCCTCTCCGAAATCTCCCTCTGCCCTTCGTCCATGTTTCCTTTGCAGATTTCCGCCCCGGAAAACACCGTCCTGCAAAATCCCGTCTTCTTCCCCGCCCCGTTCCTGGTACAGGCTCTCCCGGGAAAGCTCTCCAATCAGTTCCAGCAAATTCACATCCTGGATCAGGAGAAAATAAAGGGCATAGCAATCCTCAAGATGCAGAAGGGCTGATAAAACATGGCTGATATCCACCGCCCTGCGGCTGCTGGAACGAGCCTGTCCTTCCGAAATCATCAGCACCCTTTCCATATCCGCACTCAGCACGGCCTTACTTTCACCGTCCACGGTTTCTGCATGTTCCCCCAAAAACTCCATAAGATTTTTACGAAGCAGTTCAACCTTCCCCCCGGCCGACGAAAACTCCCGGTCAAAATCCTCATCAAACGTAATTCCGTATAAAATATGTTCCGGCAAAAAATACCGATGATGGTTCTGCTGAACCAAAATCACTGCCCTCTCCATGGCCTTATGCATGTTCCTGGTAAATTCCATCTTGTCCCTTATCCCTTCTGTCCAAATAATATGATAAAAGCGTCCAAAGGTCTGTTGCCGCTTCTTATTGACACAGTGGTTTTACACACAAATCGCTTCCACCTTCAGCGGATAACCCTCCTGCCTGGCCCACTGCACCGCCTGCGCCGCCTTCGTCACCGCAATATCCTTAGGATAAACCCCGGCAACCGCATACTGCCCTTTATGAATCTCCAGCATCAGCGCCACAGCCGCCGCTTCCTCCTTGCCGAAAATATCCACCAGCACTTCCACCACAAAATCCATAGGGGTAAAATCATCGTTATAAATCACCACCTGGTACTGCCTGGGCAGTTTTACCTGGTTTTTTACCTGTTCCTTAATCTGCTCCTTCGCCGCCATCTTTCCTCACCATCCCCAATCCAGAGTTCATCTTCTATCTTTTTTGACTCTATTCTATCCGATTTTCCCCCTTTCGTCCATCTTTTTCTTCGTTACTGAGCACATGTTCGCAGTAATCAGCTGCTGTTCGCACATTTGCGGCAGTCTTTCTTTTACATAAACTGACTCTGATAAAGCTGATAATAAGCCCCCTTCTTCTCCATCAGCTCCCCGTGGTTTCCCTCTTCCAAAATCTTCCCCTGATCAATGACAAAGATCCGGTCCGCCTTGCGGATGGTCGAAAGCCTGTGCGCAATCACAAAGGACGTCCTCCCTTTCAGCAGCGCATCAATTCCCTTCTGCACCATCCGCTCCGTATGCGTATCGATACTCGACGTCGCCTCGTCCAGAATTAAAATCCCGGGCTTGGAAACCATGGTTCGTGCAAAGGCCAGAAGCTGCCTCTGTCCGATGGAAAGCCTTGCCCCGCGCTCGCTGATTTCTGTATCATACCCATTTTCTAATTTTTCTATAAATTCATGGGCATTCACGGCCTTTGCCGCCTCGATAACCTCTTCATCCGAGGCATTCAGCCGGCCATAACGGATATTTTCGCGGATTGTCCCGGAAAAAAGGAAGTTATCCTGCGTCATAATCCCAAGCTGGCTGCGCAGACTCTTTAAGGTCACAGACGAAACCTCATGCCCGTCCAGAAGGATCTCTCCTTCCTGTGCCTCATAAAAACGGCTGATTAAATTGACAATCGTCGTCTTTCCCGCACCGGTAGGCCCGACTAAAGCAATCGTTTCCCCCGGCTTTACCTTAAAGCTGACATCCTTTAAGATCATCCTCTCCGGCTCATCCGCATAGGCAAAAGATACATGGGAAAATTCCACCTCGCCCTTTAACTGCGGCAGCTTCCCGGCACCGTCCCGATCCCGGATATCCGCCTTTGTATCTAAAATATCAAAAATCCTCTCGGCTGCCGAGATATTCGTGGTCAGCTTATTGTAAAAATTGGCCAGATTGCGGATAGGACTCCAGAACATGGCAATATAGGTGGAAAATGCAAGAAAGGTTCCTATTCCCACATTTTCAGCCCCGATAATCCGGATTCCGATAAAGTAGAGGAGAAATCCCCCAAGCCCCCATGTAATTTCCACCACAGGTCCAAAACCGTCCGCCACAACCACGGCATCCACAAAGGCTTTCCTCTGCTCGTCGGCCAGTTCAAAAAATACCTTCCTGGTTTCCTTTTCCGCGGCAAAACTCTGGATTACCCGAATTCCTGAAAGATCTTCATGGACATAGGCATTTAAGTTGGAATTTTTCTTCCGAAATACCTGCCAGAGTTTATGCGCCGTTGTTTCAATAAAAAACATCCCCACAGCCAGCAGAGGAACGGCAATCAGCGCAGCCATGGCCAGGCGGTAATTTTTTATCACCATAATCACTGCCACGCAAAGAACCGTCAGCAAATCCGGTACAAGCTGCGTTACGCTGTCTGCAAGCACATCCTTCAGGGAATTTACATCGCCGATAATCCGCGCAAGAATCTTTCCCGTGGGTCTTGTATCAAAAAAGTGGAAACTCAGCGTCTGGATGTGCTCATAAAGCTGCTGACGTATGGTCACCAGCACCCGGTTGGACACGGAAGCCATCACCGCCATCCTTGCCTTCGTCCCTGCCAGGTAAAGGAAAAACATCCCCAGGGAAAGCGCACCTATCGTCAAAAGCCCGGTTACGTCCTTATTCGCCACATGGACATTCACCGCCCGCTCCATCAAAAGAGGAGTAATCATGCTGATGGCAATCGTCCCTGCCATAATCAAAAGCACCAGCACAAGTTCCCGCTGATAAGCCAGAAGATAGCCAAACAGGCGGAAAATCGTTTCTTTTTTTGACACTTCTTTTTGTTCTTCATCCATCCGGCTTGCATTTACTGCCATAATCCCTCATCCTCCTCTCCGTACTGTACCTGATAGGTCAGATAATACTGTCCTCTCTGCTCCATTAATTCCTGATGCGTTCCCCGCTCGATAATCCTTCCCTCATCCAGAACAAGAATCTCATCCGCATGGCGAACCGCAGAAATCCTGTGCCCGATAATGATTTTTGTACTGGTTTTCAGTTCTTTTAAGCGCTGTTCAATCACCTTTTCCGTTTCCGTATCCAGAGCCGACGTAGAATCGTCGAGAATCAAAATCGGACGTTCCTTGGCAATGGCACGGGCAATGCTGATTCTCTGCTTCTGCCCTCCCGAAAGCCCTACGCCGCGCTCCCCAATCACCGTATCATACCTTTGCCCCAGATTCATAATAAACCCGTGGGCATCCGCACAGGCCGCCGCATATTCCAGGCTTTCCCAGGGCGTATCTTCCTTTCGCCCGGTACGGATATTTTCGGCAATGCTGTCGGAAAACAAAAAGACATCCTGCATTACCGCAGCGATATTTCCCCGAAGAACCGGAAGAGGAATCGTGCGGATATCCCTTCCGTCCAGCAGGATTTCCCCGGAAGAAACATCATAAAAACGCTGAATTAAATTGACGATCGAAGTCTTGCCCGAACCGGTTACCCCCATAATCCCCAGGGTCTTTCCGGGAAGAAGGTCAAAACAAATATCCTTTAACACCGTCTGTCCGTGAAGAGTGAAATCCACATGCGAAAACTGAATTCTTCCGGATAAGGTTTCGGCGGCATTTTCCCTTTCGGACAACCGATAGCCTTCCGGGTTTTTAATCTCTGCCTCCTG
Organism: uncultured Clostridium sp.; assembly: GCA_946553025.1. GTDB lineage: Bacteria > Bacillota > Clostridia > Lachnospirales > Lachnospiraceae > Caccovicinus. The sequence continues at coordinate 20,718 of CAMNRM010000004.1, read as the reverse complement.
CCCGAAAATCTTCTGAATCTTCCGGTTCGAGGCAAAGGCAGCGGCAAAACCATTGCTTAGCCAGCCCACGATTTCCATGGGCCAGGTAATATTATTGGAGTACTCCAAAAACGCCCCAAGTGCGCCGATCGTCATTTTTCCATGAATAACGGCTATACCGCCTGCCACAATAACCATCATGGACAGAAGCCGCGAAAAAAACGATATCCAGGGCTGGTAACGGACAAGAATCTTTGCCTGTTCCATATTCAAATCATAAAACCTCTGGTTGTGGCTCTTAAATTTCCGAATCTCATAAGCCTCCCTGGCAAATGCCTTCACCGTCCTTACCCCGGCAAGATTTTCCTGGGCAACCGTGTTCATCTCGGCGGTTTCCTCGCTGATTTTATCATAGACATTCCCCAGACCATTCTCCATCTTTATGGCAAGCCACATAATTACCGGCATAATCATCAGAGGAATCAGCGTCAGCACCGGACTTAAACGAAACATACAAAATACGATAATACAGGTGTGAATAATACACTCCAGCGACAGCATACCCACATATCCGCAGGCATCCCATATCCGATCCACATCATCCTTCACCCGCGCCATAAGTTCCCCGGTGTTATGGCTGTCAAAATAGCTTACCGAAAGGGTCTGGATATGGTCAAATAAATCCTTCCGCAGACGGCACCCAATCCCCGAAGCGGAAAAGTCAAAGATAAATTCCTTGGTATACTGAAAAACCGCCCTCCCCAGGCCGATTCCCAAAAGCCCAAGCAAAAGCCCCATCAGCAGATTTGTTTCCCCGCCCACGATAACCTGATCAATAAGCCTTCGGGTTATCTGCGGTGAAAGCGCATCCAAAAGAATACTCACCACCATAGAAGCAATGGCAATCCCATACAAAAACCAATAACGCCGAATATACGGCCATAATCTTTTCATCCTGCTCATCCCTCCTTTCTTTTTTCTTTTTCTCCAGAACATGTTTTAAAATCCGGATTTTTCTTTACATCCATCTCCCTCCTGACTCTGTGCCTCAATAAAAACAAAAAAGTCCGAACCTCTCTACAGGCCCAGACCTTTCTTGCATCCAAAATCCATGCACATCGAATAAGCATCGCTGTACACATGCAAAAAACCGCTGCCTTTATCCAGCTGCGGTTTCTGTTTCCAAATAATATCGGTGGATAATGATACCAAAGATACACCCTAGCTATCCATTATCCGGCAATCACACATCCGTAATTCTCCTTGCACTATTCAGAAAGTTTTTGCGGCAGGCTGTCCTGTATAAACTATTCATTTGTTCTGTATCCGAAAAATCCCTATCTACCCGTTTCATCAATCCTGCCTCCTTTCTGAAAAATATTTTCTAATGATCCGCCAGAAGCGTTACAACTGCAACTCAGTGTACACCGTATTTATCTGTCTGTCAAGTTATTTTTTTCCTCTAAATTAACTTTTAAATTAACTTTATTTTCTACTTAATTTTTTCTTTAAACTAACTTTCCTCTATACGCTCAAAGCTTCTTTTCTCCTTCTCCATAAGCTTCTCCTCCAGAAATTTCTTCTCTTTCTTGGAGAGATTTGCCCCTTCCAGCAAATCCGGCCTGCGCTCTAGGGTTCTGCAGATGGACTGCTGCCTTCTCCACTCCTCAATCTTCTGATGATGCCCGGAAAGCAAAACCTCCGGCACAGTCCTGCCGCGAAACACCTCCGGCCTTGTGTACTGCGGATATTCCAGAAGATTATCGTGGAAGGATTCCACCTCCGCCGATACCTCATTATTCAGCACCCCGGGAACGAGCCGTGAAATGCAGTCAATCATCACCATGGCCGGAAGTTCTCCCCCGGTAAGCACATAATCGCCAACGGAGAGATAATCCGTGCAGATCATTTCCAGCGCCCTCTCGTCAATCCCTTCATAGTGGCCGCAGAGGAACACAAGGTCTTCTTCCTCTGCCAGTTCGCGGGCAATCTCCTGATTAAACACCCTTCCCTGGGGCGTCATATAAATCACCCGCGGTCTTTTCCCGGTCTTCTGGCACAGATCCTCGTAGGCTTCCACCACAGGCCCCGGCTGCATCACCATTCCGGCTCCCCCGCCGTAAGGTGCATCGTCAACATGGCGGTGCTTGTCTTTAGAATAATCCCGGATATTAACTGCATTCACCGAAATAATCCCCTTTTCCATCGCCCTTCCCGTAATGCTGACCCCCACGCCCTGAAGGATCATTTCCGGAAATAACGTCAATACGTGAAAATGCATGGCATCCTGCCCTCCTTCTGCCGCCGGAAAACAAGTTACCGTTCACACCTGCATGAACCGTAACAAAAACAATCAAAAAATACAAAAACGTCAGGCATCCCTGAAAACACCACAGCTTACAGATCCAAAAGCCCCTCCAGCAAATGAACCTTCATCTCTCCGGCTTCCAAATCAATATTTAAGATACAGGGCTTAATCGCGGGAATCAGCACCTCTTTTCCCGACGGCTGTTCGACAATATAGACATCATTAGCCCCGGTCTGCAGGACGTCTTTAAGTTTTCCCAGCGTTTCCCCCTCATCGGTAATCACGGTAAGCCCGATAAGATCCACGATAAAATGCTCACCCTCTTCAAGCGGCACCGCCTGGCTGCGGTGGATCAGCAGATCCTTTCCCTTGTAGGGTTCAATCGCATTGATATTATCATATTCTTTAAACTTTAAGATGACCATTTTCTTAAAGAACTTCACATTCTGTATGGTCAGCGGTATAAGTTCTTTTCCTGTATCCAATGTCACTTCATCCAGATCTTTAAAACGTGCCGGATCATCCGTCGTCGGATAAACCTTGACCTCGCCCCGGACACCGTGGGTCGAAGTGATCACGCCTACACGAAGCATTTCTTCCATAAAAAACTCTCCTTATTTTCCATACAACGATTTCCTGAGCGCGAAGTGCGCATCCCCCGGAGGGTTTTTGCCTGACAGAATGTATTTTCCCATAAAGCAAAAACCCCAAGAAAAAGGGCTGCCGCACAGAAGCAGCAGCCAAAGGGGTCGTTACTGAATTTCAACAATCACCTTTTTATCTTCCTTGGAAGCAGCGGCCTTAACTACGGAACGAATTGCCTTGGCAATCCTTCCCTGTTTACCGATGACCTTCCCCATATCCGAAGCAGCAACTTTTAATTCGATCAGAGTATCATCACCCTTTAAGCTCTCGGTAACAACCACTTCATTTGGATTATCGACAAGCGCTTTTGCGATAACTTCAACTAATTCTTTCATAAAAATCACCTCGAGAGTTTCGGATTTTACTGAATACCGGCAGCCTTTAACAGCTTTGCAACGGTTTCGGTGGGCTGAGCGCCATTCGCTAACCACTTCTTCGCAGCTTCCTCGTTAAACTTAATGGAACTGGGATCAGTGTTTGGATCATACGTACCGATTTCTTCAATAAATCTTCCATCTCTTGGGGAACGGGAATCGGATACAACGATTCTATAAAAAGGTGCCTTCTTCTGCCCCATTCTTCTTAATCTCATCTTAACCATCGTCAATCACCTCCTGCATTTATTCTTTTCTTATTTTTCATTCTCTATAGTAAACCTGTCTGCACCGCCATGGTTACTGTTCACCTGCGGCGCACCGGGAATACCCAAATCTTTGCCGGAAAACCTGTCCGGTTCTGGCTTTTTAACGGCATCTTAAAACTTAGACCTGACCGCTGAAACGGCATCTTAAAACCAATCCAGTCTGTTAAAACGGCATCTTAAAACCGCTCCTGTCTGTTAAAACGGCATCTTAAACTTGCCGCCCATCAGACCTCCCAGGCCCTTTAAACCGCCTCGCTTCTTCCCGCCCATCAGACCGGGAATCTGCTTCATCATCTTCTTCATCTGGTCAAACTGCTTAACCAGACGATTGACCTCACTGATATCCACACCGGAACCTCTGGCAATCCGATGCTTGCGGGAAAGGTTCATCAAGGCGGGGTTTGCCCGCTCTGCGGGAGTCATGGAAAGAATAATGGCTTCAATCCTTGCCATGCTCTTTTCATTCTCATCCAGATCCAGATTTCCCATCTGTCCCATGCCCGGCATCATGCTCATAATGCTTGCCATACCGCCCATCTTTTTAATCTGGTGCATCTGATCCAAAAAGTCATTATAATCAAACTCTGCCTTGCGCAGCTTCTGGCTTAACTCCTTTGCCTTTTCCTTATCCACCTCAGCTTCCGCCTTTTCAATCAGGGAAAGGATGTCCCCCATCCCCAGAATCCTGGAAGCCATACGGTCGGGATAAAACTGTTCCAAATCAGAAAGCTTCTCTCCCATACCAACATATAAAATCGGTTTTCCCGTAACCGAACGAATAGAAAGCGCCGCACCGCCCCGGGTATCACCGTCTAATTTCGTTAAAATCACACCGTCAATGCCGATTTTTTCCTGGAACATGCTGGATACGTTCACTGCATCCTGTCCGGTCATCGCATCGACCACCAGAACCGTCTGGAAAACGTCAAGATTCTCCTTGATTTCCACCAACTCATTCATCATCTCTTCATCGATGTGGAGCCGTCCTGCCGTATCTAAAATCACGACATTCATGCCGTTTTTTGCCGCATGTTCCACCGCAGCTTTGGCAATGTTTACCGGCTTATTCTTATCGCCCATGGAAAACACAGGCACACCCTGCTTTTCCCCGTTAATCTCTAACTGCTTAATCGCCGCCGGACGGTAAATATCACAGGCCGCCAAAAGAGGCTTTCTTCCCTTTGCCTTAAACTTTCCTGCAAGCTTGGCCGTCGTGGTTGTCTTACCAGCACCCTGAAGCCCGACCATCATAATCACGGTAATCTCATTCGATGCTTTTAAGGCAATTTCCGTCGTTTCCGAACCCATCAGGCGAACCAGTTCTTCATTGACAATCTTAATTACCATCTGTCCTGGAGTCAGACTTTCCAGCACGTCCTCGCCTACGGCTCTGGTCTGTACGGCACTGATAAACTGCTTAACCACCTTAAAACTGACGTCCGCTTCCAGAAGGGCCATCTTAACTTCTTTTAATGCAGCTTTTACATCCGCCTCGGACAGACGTCCCTTTCCTCTTAAGTTTTTAAATACATTCTGAAGCTTATCAGCCAGGCTCTCAAATGCCATGGAGCAGTCCTCCTCTTTATTCTTTGTTACCGTTCACCTGCGTTCACTGCAACACTTATTCTTCCCCTATCTTCCCAGCCAGTTCTCTCGCCCGGGTCAGCAAATCCGGTTCTTTCTTCTTTGTGTACTCATCCAAAAGCCCCTGAATCTCCCCGGCCATCTTCTGTGTCCGTCGAAACTTTTCCACCAGCTTAAGCTTCTGCTCATAGCCTGCTAAAATCCTGTCACAGCGCTTAATCAAATCATGCACGCCCTGACGGCTGATCCCCTGCTCCTGGGCAATCTCACTTAACGAAAAGTCATGAAAAACCACATCTTCATACACATGACGCTGGTGCTCCGTCAGAAGTTCCCCATAAAAATCATACAGCAAACCCTGCCGAACAATCTTTTCCATATCTATCACCTGATTTCTGTTACCTGTGTTATCATACACGAAAGGAAGAAGGCTGTCAAGTACTTTTTCTTTACGGGTGAAAAAATTCCATTAAATCCTATTCCTTATTTTAACATCCTCTAAAAATACTTTGCAAATTAACTCTTTGAAATCTCCTCTGCAAAAAATTTATCACTTAAATTCTTTTTTACAAATTTATTTCTTTTTATATTTCTCTTCAATAACCAGTACATAGATAATCATTGACATTATACTTTCTATCATCACACCAATAACGGATAATAATATCCATGCAGAATTTTCTCCTGCTAACAATGGAATACCCAAAATAATAAAAACAATTCCATACAAACAAAACAATTTTGCAACGGCATAATTATATTGTTTAGGATTATTGATTTCGCTTACTCTAGCATTTGCCCAAAAGTTCACTGGTTTTTTTGAAAATAAAGCACATATTCCAATACCTATCATTAGGATACCAGCTACACCCCAGGCAATAAAACCCATCCACCTTTCATCCATTTTATTTTACCCTTCTGAAATTCTTCCACGGTGTTTTTTATTCACATAATCTCTCTTTACTTAAATACTCTATTTAGTTTACCAAAGCCCTAAAATATCAAAATTTCTAATCAAATTGCCTCCTGACTATCGAATACGCATATTATATCAAAAAAAGCCTGGCTCCGTCCCCTTGGGGAGATCAATTCACGAGTACCTGGAGGGATATAATTTATTTTCTATAACATAGTATTTCCTTAATGCTGCCAAATGACACGGGCATCTTTTAGGGTTTTCCAATCATCACTTCCTTGACAGAAAAAATAAAAGACCGAAAAAATTATCTGCTTTTTTCATGATGGCAGGCTTGCACGACAATCTGTGTAAACCTCTCCAAATCTGCCTTCGTTGTAATTTTAAAATTCCCCTCATCCCCGGGAATCATGGCAATATCCATCCCTGCCATCACTGCCGGTTCCGCAGAACCATTGATTTTCAGAATCTTTTCCGGAAGAAGCACCTGATTGGCTTTAAGATATTTCCCAAGAAGAAAAACTTCCGGTGCCTGCCCGGCATAAATCGTGCTGCGATCCAAAAGCCCGGCTACCGTTTTCCCGTCCAGACTGGAATACACCGTATCCTTCATGGGCAATACCGGCATCGCGCCGTCATGACCTGCGGCCCCCCTGATACAGTCCGCAATCTGTTTTGCCGAAAGACAGGGCCTGGCAGCATCATGGATAAAGATATAGGCATCCTCCGGGGCGTAACTTTGAATATCCAAAAGACCATGTAAAATCGACAACTGGCGATTCTCTCCCGGCGCAGAAAATCCCCTGAATTTTCTTCTTATCTGCTCTTTTTTATGCAATTCCTGCTCTTGTTTTCTTTGTTCTTGTTTTCTTTGTTCTTGTTTTTTCTGTTCCTGCTCATTTTTTATGGTTTTCTGTTCTTGCTCTTCATTAGAAAATCCCTGTTCTCCCTTTACAGCAGAATTCTCCCACCATGCTTTTATCGTCCCATGCCATGAAGAATCTGCAACTATCTGTATTCCATCAATGTCCTCATGATCTGCCAGGGCTTCCAAACACCAGGAAAAAACAGGACGGCCAGAGATTTCAATGTACTGTTTAGGCACATTCGATCCCAGCCGCACCCCTGTTCCCCCGGATAATAGTAAGGCAATATTCATCGTTCTATTCTCCGGTTTCTTTTTAAATTTAATGACATTTGTGCTTTTAGTAATACCTGCATCTTTAATAACTTTTACACTTTAGTAATATTTGCATCTTTAATAACTTTTACAGTTTTTTACTCCGCAGATTCTCTTTCTTCTGTAGATTCTCTCTTTTCTTCTGAATCCCCTTTTCCCGCAGATTCTTTCCCGTTCGACGAATGCACTTCACTTGAATTTTCATGTCTTTCCGTGCTATTTTGTTCAGCCGTTCTATCGGTTACTGTATTTTTTTCAGCCGATACGGCATGGACTTTGGTGTTATGTTCGTCAGCAGCTTTATCTGCTGCATCTTTCGAGGTTTTATTGCCACCATTGGCCGCATCCTCTGTGGTTTTGCTGCTCCCATCTGCCGCATCTTCTGTGGTTTTATTATCTTCGCCACCTGTGTTTTCTGCTGTCTGGTTATTTCCGCCAGACGCCGTATTATTCCTGTCACCATCTGTGCCGTTTCCCGCGGTACTGCTGTTACTCTCCGTTCCCGATTCTGATGCAGCGCTGTTTGAAGGTGTTTCTTCCACAGAACTTCCACTGGTGATTTCTCCTTCATTATTGCTTTTATCAGCACTTCCGCTATCTGCGGCTGTATTATCAGAACCATTGTTTCCGTCTTCCTGGCCTGTACTGCCCGGATTCCTGGTATCGCTTTCTCCAGTCGTGCTATCCGAATTATCATTTCCAGCAGTTATATTATCGGAATTACCATTGCTATCTCCCGCAGCAGAATTATCGGAATTACCATTGTCATCTCCCGCAGCAGAATTATCCGAATTACCATTGCCATCTCCCGCAGCAGAACTATCGGAATTATTGTTTCCATCTCCATCAGGCGTATGATCAAGATTCCCATTTTTGTCTTCTGTGTCGGCATTACCCGGATTATTTGTTTCATCTCCCACAACTGCATTACCTGAATTATTTATGCTGTCTTCTGTAGTCGTACTGCCTGAATTACCATCTCCGTTCCCAGCAGCTGAACTGCCGTTTCCGTTATTCCCTGCAGCCGTACCGCCTGAACTACCATTTCCGTTGTTCCCAGCAGTCGTACCGCCTGAACTGCCGTTTCCGTTGTTCCCTGTAGTCGTACCGCCTGAACTGCCGTTTCCGTTTCCTGTAGCTGTACTGCCTGAATTTGGGCTTTTGTTTTCAGCAGTAATACCACCGGAATTATTGCCCTCTGAAGATGGATTATCCGGATTAAGCAGTCCGCCGTTTTCTTGTGATGCACTGGTTTCATCTGACGCACTGCTTTCTCCGTCTGCAGTACTGTTCCCACCATCTGCACCAGGGTCTTCTTCGGCAGTTTTGCTTTCCTCTGCGGCAATACTGTCTTCTTCAGCGGCTTTGCTTTCCTCGGCGGCAGCATCGGTTTCCAATCCTTCAGGTATCTTAATTTTCTCTTCCTTTTCTATCTCTTCTTCTGTTTCTTCCTCTTCCGGTTCTCCATTTCCTGCACTCACTTCCCAGGTAACGGTCACTTCCGGAACAATATCCGTAAGTTCAGACCAGTCCCCATTCATATTCACTGCACCGGTAAGCTGGAAGGAATATTCATTATACTCCTCATCTTCCTCAGAAATTCCGCTGATGGTCGCTTCGATCACCGCTCCCTCTTCGCTGCAGATGGGTACGATATTCTCTCCGTCGGTCAGGGCAAGATAAAGGCTTGCATCGGTACTATCTTTAAATTTCGGGTCATCACTCAGCCGGATTCCCTTGACCGAATCGGGGGAAATGCTTGCGGTCAGGCGAACATCTACATCGACCGACCCTTTATTGATAATCGTTAATGCATCACTTACACTGCTGTATTCTTCATCGGAATCTTCATCCGAACGCTTAAAAAACAGTGTGGCATCCTCTTCAAACTGGCTGCCGTCGTAAGCCTGGGCATCCGTCTTATCAATCAGTTTCTGCGGGTCCATAATAAAATCAAAGACATGATCAACATTTGCAGGAAGAACAACCTGAAATACATCCGGCTTGCTGCGGGCATCCTCTTTGGAAGCATCTTCCTTGCGGATATCCTCGCCGGAAATATCTTCTCTGCGGATATCTTCGCTGGAAACATCTTCCGTGCGGACGTCCTTACCGGAAATATCCTCTTTCGTCTGGGCAGGGGCACTTTCTTCTGTGGCTGCACCATTCAGGCCATCCTCCTGAGCCGCCAGTACGGAAAAGGGCGCTGTCAGCACAAGCGCGGCAGAAAGCATCCATGCCATAGTTTTTCTTTGTTTTCTTTTCAATATAAGCCCCTTCCTTTCTTAAAAACTAAGCTTCTGTGTACTCTTTAATTCAAAACGAAACCACGACGCACGCTCTGAGTTTAAAACGAAACCACTGCACACACTCTGATTCAAAACAAAGCCATGGCGCACGCTCTGGTCAGAATTTCAGATCCCGGATATTCTGCAGGGTTTCCCCGTAGGGCCTTCCCTTTCCAAACAACAACGTCGTTCCCAGGACAAAACCCTTGACCCCTTTTGGCGCATATTCCAAAATCTTATCCGCACTGCAGGCCCCGTCCCAGTAAATTTCAAAATCCATATCTTCTTTCATCGAGAGCAGTTTGGTAATCTTCTTGCCCACATACGGCAGAAACATCTGCCCGGCATTGCCGGGATTTACCGACATCACCAGAACTTTCCGCACAATGCGCAGCATCTCCATCACCGTTTCCACCGATGTTCCCGGATTAATGGCAATTCCCGGAATCATCCCTGCATTAATAATACTCTGCAGCGTCGTGGACGGGTGATATTCTGCTTCCGGATGAATATAAATCGTATCTCCCGGGCGCAGACAGCTTAAAAACAAGCCGATACGGTTGTTCGGATGTTCAATCATCAAATGCACATCCAAAGGCTTTTTCGTCGCGCTGGCTATGTAGCGCATGTCATTTAAAGACATGGCAAAATTTGGGACATAGCGGCCGTCCATAATATCAATGTGGAAGGAATCAATCCCTCCCTCGTCAAGTTCCTGTACCTCTTTTTCCAGATGTCCGTAATTGGCGCACATCATGGAAGCATTCAATTCAAATTGCATTAATACACACTTCTCCAGTCTATTTATCATTTTTTGTCTAATCCAATGCTGTCTTTTGTCGGCTTTCATTAACCTCTACTTTATATTTATCGGTATTTTTGGCGGTAACATAACTAAATTGGCAGTAGAAAATAGAAATATTAAAATTTTCTACAGTACTTCCACTTTACAGGAATGTTCTTTTTGATTCATTAGCCAGACGATAGACATAGCCCATCTCTTCTTTATTCATAAGAAGTTCTCTAAATTTATCCATTAACTCCTTATTCGGAATAAACACCTCTCCCCCTTTATAGGTGAGCAGACCATAAATAACCATAGCTGAATAAATCTCATCCTTTGTTCTCAACTCCATGGAAACTGCACAATAGTTCCGAACACATATTTCCACCCCTTCACCGGCAGCCATTAAAACCAAGTCATCCCGTATAGCATTAATATTATTTTTAATGTAGAAATATATTTCATCATAAGGTCCCGAACCGGTCCAGTAATTTGCCAGTTGATTATTTATCAATGCGCAGACAATCGAACGTGGATTGTACATCCTTTCACCAGAAGCCGTATAATAGCCATCATACCATATCCGCAAATCCTCCCGTGCAATTTTCGGGTTTTTTGTCGTCTTAAGATAATTATCAAAAAGAGTATCAACCTCAGCTTCGGTAAAGCCAAAATAATTTCCAAAACGTTCCATTTCAATCATATCATATTCCATAAACATATTTAGTTCAGAACCACTGGAATATTTTGCAATAGGAAGCACCCCTGTCATATAGGTAAATTCTACATAAACCTGATCTTTCAAAAGGTTCTTAAGAAACAAAAGATAAGCCTGCTGCTTTTCCCCGGAAATAAAATCCATATGAAAAACAGCATCCCATTCATCCATCACAAAAACAAATCGTTCTCCTGTTTTTTCAAATACCGTCCCAAAATTATCCCAGACAGCATCCGTACAATCCAACTTAAATTCAGGATACGCCTCCGCCAGCTCCAAATTTATTCCTTCCTGAATACGAGCAATATATTGCTCATAGCTGCCGCAATCCCTTGGAACCCTGCTGAAATCAATAAAAATAACATGATGCTGATTCAAATGCTTCCGATAATTTTCACACCGGCTCACCGCAAGATCACGAAACAGACCCTCGCTGTCAAAAGCCTTTCCCAGAAAAGCACCAAGCATATTTGCCGCCACACTCTTCCCAAAACGGCGTGGCCTTGTAATACACATATATCTCTGCCCATCTACCTCTAATCCATGTAAAATATCTTCCCATGTACACACCACTCCTTTCCAATAACCTGCTCCCAGCCCCATCCCAATACGCTTTCACAAAAGAAAACCCTCTCTCTGCCTCAATTATAACGGTTGAAAGAGGAATAAGCAAGGAGATTTATGTTTTAACGGAATTGATTTCTAAAAATAAATATGTTATAATTTTCCACATCTACAGGAAATATTTTTACAATTCAGCAACCGAAATCGCTTTCCCGGGTCAAAACCAGAGTATCTATTCCCGCCGAAATGCATTTCATAGAAAACTGCGGGGTTTTGGGATGGGGAAGTAGAGTTGTAGATGATAAATTATAGTTTGTAATTGTAGTTCATAGATTACAGAAAGGAACTGGTGAACTGATGGGATTATATGTAAATCCGGGAAATGAAGCTTTCCAACAGGCCATATCCGACGAACTTTACGTGGATAAAACCATGCTGATTTCCCGGATTAACCCCAAGCTCAATAAATCCCGAATGAAACATCTCTGTGTAAGCCGTCCCCGCCGCTTTGGAAAATCCATGGCCGCAGATATGCTGACGGCCTATTACAGCAAAGGCAGTGCGTCGGGAGAATTGTTTAACGGGAAAAAAATAGAACAGGAAGCTTCCTATAAGCAGCATCTGAACCAGCACCATGTTATTCGGCTGGATATCCAGCAGTTTTTATTTCAGAAATCGCATTTTGATATCTTTATCGACAAGATCCAGGAAGTTGTTATTCGTGAACTGGAGGCAGAATTCGGCGCTGTTTTTGATGTAGACTTTTATGGTTTGCCGGATGTTTTAAGACAAATTTATGCAAAAACAAGCCAGGGCTTTATCTTTATTATCGATGAATGGGACTGTGTCTTCCGCTTTGCCAAAGATCGCCAGGATGTACAGAAAACTTACCTGGATTTCCTGCGTGGGCTTTTTAAAGGAGCGCAGTATGTAGAACTTGCTTATATGACGGGAATTCTGCCGATAAAAAAATATGGAGAGCACTCCGCGATTAATATCTTTGACGAATATTCCATGGTTGAGCCCAGAGAACTTGGAGAATACTTTGGCTTTACCGAAGAAGAAGTCGCCATGCAATGTAAAAAACACAGTGTAGATTATACAGAAATGAAAAAATGGTATGACGGCTACCAGCTGGGTAACTGCCTTATCTACAACCCAAAATCTGTCATCGATGCACTAACCTGGAAAGAATTTCAAAGCTACTGGACAGGGACGGAAACTTATGAAGCGCTGAAAATCTATATTGATTTAAACTTCGACGGACTGAAAGAAGCGATTATTGAAATGCTGGGAAATGGACGCTGCAAAATCAATACAAGGAAATTTCAAAACGATATGACCACCCTGAAAACCCGGGATGATGTGCTTACACTGTTAATCCATCTTGGCTATTTGACCTATGATAAAAAAGCCAGCACCGTCTATATCCCCAATCAGGAAATCGCACAGGAATTTATGAATGCCGTGGATGGGCCGGGGTGGGAAGGGGTAATTTGTGCGCTTGAGCGGTCGGAGAATTTGCTGAAAAGTACATGGGCTATGGATGGAAAGGCAGTTGCTGACGGGATAGAAGCTATCCATCAGGAAACAACCTCTATCCTCAAATACAGCGATGAAAATGCTCTGAAATGTACGATACTTATGGCCTATTTCAGCGCCAAAGCCTATTACCTTCCACCCAATTTAGAACTTCCGTCTGGTAAGGGCTTTGCAGATATTGTCTATCTTCCCAGGCAAGGTATCGAACATCCTGCGTTGCTAATTGAGCTGAAATGGAATAAATCTGCCCAGGGTGCTATAAATCAAATCAAAAACAAACAGTATACCGACTGGATTAAAGAATATACGGGCGATATTCTGCTTGTTGGCATTGATTATAATGAGGAAAAGGGGCATGTGTGTATGATTAAAAAGTATTCCTCAAAATAGCCCTAACATCATAGAAAACTTTAACTTCAAAAATTTACATCCTCTTGCTCTGATACCCAGACCACGAGCAGAGATCTGAGGTATCATTAAAGCAAGAGGATTTTTCAGTACTTATGGAAGGAAATTTTTATCTGCATATACCACCTTAAATTTTTCACGATTTATTTCAAAAAACAGGCTGATAAGTCGCTCCGAAACAAATCCCGGATAACGATTTAAGTAAGAATCGTCTTTTTGCCCTCCATGAGTTGCAACTTGAAATAAAATAGAAAATAACCAGGTACACAGGGTATTTAAGACTTCCCTTTTCATCACGAACATATTACAGGGAGAGTAGAGATTTCCTTTAAAAAATTTACTGGCTACCGGGAAATCTTCTGGATAGTTCTCTTTTAAATATTGCATCATAAACTCCCAATCTGACGGAGCATGACGACTTTTAAAGTTTTCTTCCACACTTGGAGCAACATAGAGGGGTACAGGAAGGATTACATCTATCTGGTTGTTTAACATTCTCTCCTTCCAGTCCTCCGGGAAAAGAAAGTGCCTACGGTAATGGGCCAGACCTATAATCTCTTCCCCGGCATGTTTCCAGAGCCAGTAGAGCGCCGTCAGTTCGCAAAACTGCTTATTTTTATCGGAGATATTATCTCCTGTATCATCCCTTAATGCATTTTCTGGCAAGCGATTTGGGAAATCTCCAGCAAATACTGCCCCGGCATAAATTTCCTTTTCATAGGAAGCTAAGGAATATTCTTGCTGTAAAGGTCGGTCGAAGGGGGATTTGACCACATAGACCGTTGCTGAGATTTCATTGGTTAATCTCGAAGCCGTAAATGTCGAAACGAGTAATACTTTCTGCTTATTCTTCAGCTTGTCCAGTTTAAGGAATTCTCGCCCAATATTTGCAAAATATTTTTCAAGATATTGGTTGCGGAGATTTAAGTCCATCTCTACGGTTACTGGTTTTATTGTTTTGAAACCAATTTTTTCCAGCACTTTCGTAATCTTTTCATGAAAAACTCCTCTTGTTCCCAGGTACACCGGATAATCCGGAGATAAGTTTATTGCATGGATATCCGTAATTTCACTTATCCGAAACACAGGAATTTCTCCAATAGTTTCAGGATTTTCCTCATCATTATCATAGAAATAGGCTTCAATATGGATATCTTCATCTAAATAGCACAAATATGTAGCTAGGGTTTGGGCGCGGGAATGAGCACCGAAAATGTATATTTTATTCTTCATCAAAATGCCCTCTTAGATATAACATCTAATCTATGTTCTAATACTATTTTGTAGCAAGAAACAAACTACTCTAATTAAAGCTTTTTCCTATCAAAAAATTTTAATTATCAATAAAATGCTTTCTCGCATATGCAATTTTATATTCTTCTTCATGATGCTTCATATAAATCGTCAACAAGCGCTCTGCCAAAAAACCTATATATCTGTTTTGATACGTACTTTCCTTCCTTTTACAATGTTTTTCACAATAGCTTAAAATAGGAAAAAGCCACTGACAATAGGAATCAAAAATTGTCTTTCTTGCAATAAACATATTGTAAGCATAATAATAAATTCCATCCTGAACAGATTTTGCTGTATCTGTATATTCTGGTGCTATCTTCTTAATCCCTTCCATCATAATTTTCCAATCATCTTCATTATGATCCTGGGCATAAACTTCTCCTACTGAAGGGAAATTTAAAATAGGAATTGTAACAACAACATCAATATCGGATGCAGACAGATGAAGAAGCTGCTTTTCGTCCAATTCAAAATGCCTCCGATAATGACACAAACCCACATACTTCGCCTGTATATTTTTCCATATCCAGTAAAGCGCCGTCAGTTCACAATATTCCCTATTCTTTTCAGAAATATTATCCCCTGTATTATCGCAAACTGCACATATCCTCTTTTCCGTTAATTCCGCCCCTACCTGTATCGGAATTTCCCAGGAAAATTGGCTAGTATCCTCATGTAAAACCTTGTCTACATGACATTTTGCAGTATATATACATACTTCCTGCTTGGGCTTAATATCTTTTACAAATACTAACTCTTCTTCTAATTTCAAATATTTTTTATGGTTCTTACGGCTATATTCCATAAAATAATTTCCGCGTAAATAACTCCATAAATCACATTCAAAGGTAAGTGGAAGAAGATTGTAGAAACCAGCCTGGTGTAAACTTTTTGTTATTTCATCCAGATTTTTCTCCATACAAGCAATAACAATTAATGTATTTTTAGAAATCTCATTTTCTGCTCTGCTAAGTGGAATCACTGGCCTTTCAAAAAGTTCAGTTGGATTTTCTTCCACCTGAGAAACAATAAACCGGGAAATCTGTAAATGATATGGTTCCCCCATAAGACAGGAGGCAACCTCAACCGCCACAATTCGTGCACCAAATACAGCGATAGTTTTTTCCTGGATAAGTTTATTTACGATTTCTTCCGCATAATATGTAGTAACTGATTTTGTCATCCTTCATCCCCCACCTAGCCTGATAATATTTCTTTATATAGACTAATTATCTCTTTGGCATTTCGTTCCTTTGTATAAAGATTATAGGCGTGTCTTTGTCCATTTGCTGCTATTTTATTAGAAATTTCCTGTTCGCTTAATGCACAAATAATTTTTTCTGCAAAATCTTCAATATTTCCATGTTGATACAAAAATCCTGTTTTTCCGTCCTCGATTAATTCTGGTGTGGCTCCTATATCTGCCCCAATAACTAAACACCCGGCAAGCTGTGCTTCCACTGTCGTCCTGCCAAAGGCTTCGGCTTTTGAACAAACTGCAATAATATCTGCTTCTTGATAAAACAGAGAAACATTATCTGTCCTTCCTGCAAAAATAATTTCATTTTCTAGACAATATTCTTTAACTATTTCTTTTAATTCTTCAATATAATTTTTATCTCCATTTCCAACGAACTGAATGATAAATTTTATTTCCTTTTTCTTTAAAATATAAGCTGCTTCGATTAATTCTCTTTGATTTTTTACTGGTGCAATAGAGCCTACTAAAGTAATGAAAATTTTTTCTTTTTTAAATAGCTGTTTTTCAGCATTATAATAATCCTCAATTCGTACTCCATCATAGCATGTTAAAATATTGTTCGTTTCCAATCCCTGATAACATCTAGAAATAAAGCTAGAAACAGCAATAATTTTTGCAGACTGATTAATAAACTTTATGGACTTTTCATAATCAATAAATTCAAATCCCTGTTCATAAATATTTTCGCGAATATGCCATACAAAGGGAATTTTTTTATTTTTTGCTGCAACTGCTCCCACATAAGTATACGATGTGTTATTGTGAACTAATTTCACTTGGTGTTGAACAATAAAAGATTCTATTTCTAAAACAGCTTTGGTGTTCACTTCTTGTACTATTTTCATATCTTTTGAAACATATGAAACTCTGTCCAATTTTTTTGCCCAATCTCTTGATGGAATATACACAAAATCAATATTTTTGCTTAATAATATCTTTTCTCCATTTCCATATTCCGGAAGAACAATGACATTTTTTATCCCATATTTACTCAATTCCACGCTTAAATCAGCCAAACATAAAAAGGCCCCAGAAGATGAATTATTATCGGATGCCATTAATAGAACATCTACCGAAACCTTTGTAAAATTATGCATCCTTCGATATTCTTCAATATAATTTTCTGCCATATTCTGATACAATTCTTCGGTTATTATCCATATATGTTTGAATCCATATTGCTGTAATGTATTTAATATTTCTATATGTAAATTTGAGAGAGTAGCAACTATAACATCTGCGGATTCTTTATACTTTAATAATTCAGAGGCTTCATATACTGGTACATCGAAATAATTTTCTTTATTTTTACAGGATACTGCAAAGCCTATAATATATTTTTTAAATCCATTAGAAAGCAGACGGGAATATACTAAATTGCCAACCATTCCTGCGCCATAAATAATTATTGTTTTCTTTACTTTTAAATCTATAAAAAATTGCTTCTCATTCATTATTAAGTTCTGCATTTTATATAGACCTTTCTTAAGTTAATTAAAACCCATATTTAGTTAAAACAAATAAAATTCAGATAAATCCAATAATCTTAAGTTTCTTTTTTTCAAATATTCATAAATTGTCCTATTTGCTGCTATAATTAGTCCATCACTTTGTAAAACATATTCTGTTCTAACAATTCTATTTCCATAATCTGTTATACTTCCTATATCGTGATTTTTTATATCTGTTACTCCATATAAAGTTATTTGTTGCTCTTTACAAAATTTCTGAAATATATTTCCTCGGTATCCTAATCCCCATAAAAAAATCCGTTTTTCTCCACTTATTCTTTTTATTAATACTTCTGCTGTAAAATGAAGCTGGTTAAAAAGATCTATATTATTAAATCCCATTCTTTTCCAATTTTCATAAGATAATTCCTTTATATTTTGCATATAAATTGAAAACATAATATTTTGAAAATAAACTATATGTTCCCTAAAAAATGCTTTTAACTTATAATAAAATTGCTGATTATATAATTCATTACAACAATTTTGCATTTCAATTATTCCATGTCCTAAAAGTAAAGAAGTTAACCATTGTATTACTAAGTTTTTATCTTCATTTTTTATAACGTTTTCCATTAACATTACTGCAGTATATAAATTCACTGGATTCCGCCTAGAAGAAATCTGTGTTTTCAAATTAGTTCTGTAAAAAATTAACGGTTTATCATTAACAAAACATCTTTTTTTAGCATTTATCATTACCATGCAAGAAAAAAAAACATCATTACAGGAATCTAGTGACTGAAAAAAAATTTTATTCTCTTTCAAAAATTGTGTCTTGCATAATTTATTCCAAGCTGACATTGGTATATCTAATAGCCAGTCTTCTCTGTTATCAAAATTAACTTTATAATCATCTGGCATATATGAATTCTTGAAATATTTTTTATTGTTATTTATATAAAATTCCTCATATCCACACATGCATACATCTGCATGATTCATTACAATAGATTGATACATTTTTTCCAAGAAATCTTCTGCAAATAAATCATCTGCATCTAAAAAAATTGTATACTCTCCTATTGCCTTAGCAAATCCAATATTTCTGGCTTTCCCTGCTCCTGTATTTCTTTCCAGCCAAATTACTTTCATATTTTCATTTTTATTATTATAACTTTGTAATATACTTTTAGTTAAATAATCATCCGAAAAATCATCTACACAAATCAATTCAAAGGATTGGAATTTTTGAGAAAAGATAGTCTTTAATGCTTCTTCTAAATACACTCCGGTATTATACACAGGCATTATGATTGATACTTTTATTTGATTCATTTTTTCTTAAAACCTCTATTTATAATCACACACTGAAATCAAAAAATATATCATATTTTGAAAAAATATCCTTTTTAAATATATCATAAAAAGTAAATATAGATATTTTCTCATTAACGCTTCTTATATTTCTTTCCATTTCTTTTTCATACTGCTTACTAGAAATAATAATAAAATCAAAACTTTCATCTATATCTTGAAAGCTAATCACCTGTTCATTTCTATAGCTTTCATTTTTTTTGAAAGAATCTATAAAAACCAACTTACAATTAACTGTTCCAATTATTTTTTCGTATATTGAAAGTAAACCTTCCGTATGTTTTCCTACTCCAAAAATCCCAATTTTATATTTTTTATTATTCAGTGGAAGTCTACATAATAAATCAGAATAAAATTGAGTTATTAATTTTATTAATTCTGATATTGTAGAATAATATGTAATTTTAACTTGAGGATAAAAGGAAATAATTTTATAAAAATTTTCCAAACTTTCAATTATTATACCTATGCTTTTAAAGTCAAGATTTATCATAAATTTTTGAATCATTGCTTCATATTCGTTTATCATATAAAAAAACAATTCTCTTGTATCATCACGCAACGGAATCTTCTGTTCTACACATAACTGAAAATTTTCTAAACTTAGACAACAATGACCATTTATAAAATCCATTACTACTGATTCATACTTTAAAAAATCCACTTCTTTCCTTTGTATAATTTCTTTCCAAATTAATAATATAATGTTTAAATAATCTGCAAACTTTCTTTCTGAATACACGCTTGTCATTATCGAATTAGCTCTATATCTTCTTTGATATAGTTTTTCAGAAAGATGTATTACATACTTTGCATAAGTTATAATCAAAAATGAAAAATAATTATCTTCAAAATATAGACCTTCCGGAAATTTAATATTAGCTTTATCAATAAGCGCTTTTCTATAAACAGCCATCCAGACAGGAACTGAACAATACCCTGGATAACTTCTTGAAAAATACTCCCATCCGCTCATACAGATTCCATCTAACTGTGCTTTACTTCTGTCATATTTATTTCTATCTACCTCACATCCATCTTCACAATGAATATCTGTATCAAAATATATCACATCATAATGAAACTTTCTCAACTCTTTTTTCAAACAACTAACTGTATCTGTTCTCAAGTAATCATCAGAATCAAGAAACATTACATATTCACTAGATGCCAAGTTCATTCCTATATTACGTGCCGCTGATAGCCCTTTATTTTCTTGATTTATCAACTTAAAATTTTTATATTTAGACATATATTTTTCACATATAAATAAACTATTATCTGTAGAACCATCATTTACTATTATAATTTCATCAAACGAACTTATCTGTTTAATAACACTTTCAAGACAATGCACAAGATATTTTTCCATATTATAGACAGGTATAATAAGTGAGATGGAAACTCCCATTAACTATTTTCCTCCTATTCTCTGTAACAAAAATTCTAGAGTTTTTGTAGTAAATTATCAGTTTACAACTTCATTATCTTTCCATATTCAGCATCAATCCCTTTCCCCTTTATTGGTTTTTCTAATAATGTCATACAATCTAAATTCGGCAGATTATGCCAACGTAGAAGCTGTAGTTCCAATATAATTAAACTGGTATGAAAAGTCAAAAAAACAAAACACTTATCATAAAACACAATATTTCTTATCCGACACAAATAAAATAATTTCTTACCTCGATAAATACTCCTTTTTCAAATATATTGTTTTTACTTGTGAGTTAAAAGTTTGTAACACTAAGAAACCATGGAATCCCACGGTTTT
>CAMNRM010000003.1 GCA_946553025.1 uncultured Clostridium sp. | reverse complement strand
CAGCTTAGTGAAGTGCGCCCATTTTTGGGCTGTCCTCTACTTTCTTTCACACTAAACACCTCTTTCTTTATTACAAAACTATTTTGCAGGATAAACTTATCCGTTTTTGCATCATAGATTTATTCTTTTTTATGCGGTAAACTTACAGATAAACCTAAACAATCAGCAAAGGAAAACATGAAAGGAGAATGAAAACCTCATTATGCGCACAGAAACCTTTAAAATGGAACGCCCAAACCTCGTTAAAGCCGGAGATCAGGTAAAAATTATCGAACGCCCGGGGGCCAGCAGCTACAGTTATATCATTGACCCGGCAGTAGCCATGTCCGGCTGCTACAGCACCAGGGAAAGGATAAAATCCGAATACGGCACAGTCAAAGAAGTGCAGGAAAACAACAGAGGATTTTATGTTATCGTTGAATTCGATGAACCTGCTCTCACATAAAATCCTCTGCTTTTATATCACGATTTTCCTGTTTTTCCAGATTATCCCAAAGGCCCTCCCGGCCCGATATACTGCACATCTCCGGAGGCGGGAGCCGTCTGCGCGGGAATATTCTGCTGCGGATTGGCTTCCACGGTAGGAATCGTATTGCCGGGCTCCGGCCAGGTCTGGGTCGGTGCCGTGCTCCCCGGATCGGCAGGACGGGGAATCGAAGTTTGCGGCGGCGCAGTTTCTGCTTCCGTGGGCGGTGCCGGAACCTGAGGAGCCGTCGTTTCGGTACGATTATTGTTCTGACTTCCCTGGTTTTCATGCTCGTCACGGTTATTATTCGTGCTGCCCTGCGTTTCGCGCTCGTTTCGGTTGTTATTCGTGCTGCCCTGCGTTTCGCGCTCATTCCGATTGTTATTCGTGCTGTTCTGCGTTTCGCGCTCGTTTCGGTTATTATTCGGGCTGCTTTGTGTTTCGCGTTCGTTTTGACCGTTTTCAGGATCTTCCTGACCGCCTTCGCCCGGTTCCCCTTCCTCTGGTTCCTCTCCGTTTTCCGTACTTCCTTCTAAGCCGGAAATTCCTGCCGAAACCGGTCTTTGCCGGGTATCTTCAAACTGGAACGGCCTTTCGGATAAAACATTCCAGCCGCCTGCACTGACACTGTATTCGCAGGTCTGTAAATAAACGGTCACGGTATTCCCGTCAACCATTAAAAGCGTGGCAAGTTCATTGCTGCCTGTATCGGCATTCCCCCGGGCGGCGGAGTCATCGATAACGTTCAGATTCCCGTCCAAGTCCAGAACGGCAATCTGGCCATAACAGCCAATCCAGCTCTTCGGCGTATATTCCCCGTAAATCTTTCCTTTATCTTTATAATAATACAGATGAATAATATTTCCCTCAAACTGCCCGTTCAGCGCTTCGTATTCGCTCCCGTCGGGGCTTATGCGGTAAATCTGGCTGAATCTTGTGTTGTCTTCCCCCTTGCTTACAAATGCACTGCAGTAAATCTTCCCTTCAGCAATACAGAAGCTGTCGATGCCAAAAGGTGCCTGGGCAAATACGGATTTTGAACCGGCATCCTCCTGTTTAAATATTGCGTTTTTCCCCCGATCCTGGGGATCTGGTTCTAAGGTAAACACGGCATTATTCAGACGCTGCTCGCCCGGAGAAACCTTTGTAATCCTGCCGCTCTCTAAGGTATAGACACGGTCTTCAATTACCTGGACGCCGCTTTCTTCTCCGCTGATCACATTTCCCGCAGAATCCACAAGATAGACGCCGTTATCCCGGACAAGTACCCGGTAGCGCTCTTCGCCGACAAAGCTGACGCTTCCCTCATTGACCGGAAAGATCTCGCCGCCGGAAGCGTAGTAAACCGAACCGTCCTCAAGAACCAGATAACCGGTAGCATTTTCCGCCAGCAGTTCTTTCTGGGTATTCCCCGGCTTCATCCGAAACAGCTTATTACAGAGTGCCTGCTGCTGTGCCGGGAGAACGGCCTTCTGCTCTGCTGTTACCTGGGGAAGAAAGTAAATATAGCCGTTATGGATCTGCATGGAGTTTTTTGTGGAAAATTCAGGGTTAGCCCCGCCTAATACCTCCTCCCTGGTTTCGGTCGTTTTCCGATAACATATGGGCTTAAAGCTTCCTGTGTAGACCGGATCGGACGACAGATAACACCAAAATTCATTGCTCTTTACCAGACTGTTTAAATTCTGAAGATTGTCATCTCCGGTCAGCCCTTCCCAGGTTCGGTCCTGGCGGATATCTTCCAGGGCACCGTCTTCACGGAAAGAAAAAATCTGGCCGCCGGTTTTTACTTCTTCACAGGCCATGTAGCCGTCTTCTTTCAGATAATACAGCTTATTGTCCCATATCTTCCAGGCATTTGCGGCAAAGCTTCCGTCCTCTTCCCGGTAGCGGCTCCCGCTCTCATCGGTAATCCATCCGAAAATTTCCTCGGTTTCAATCTCTAGCGCCGTCGTTTCCGCGGTCGGATCGGCCTTGGCCCATTCCCTGGAATCCCCGGCAATCTTTTCATAGACCGTTATCACCACCCACACCGCAGCAAATAAGGCCGCCAGCGCACAAACCGACATCACACCCGCCCAGAGATAAGAAACCCGGATTTTCTTCTTTTTTTTATGGTTCTGCGGATAATTCATCAAATCACCTCAACTTCTTACGAACTTTTTCCAATCTTTTCCTTATACTTTTTGCCTTCCTTTTATCCTATCAGACATTATCTGCTTCGACAAGGAAAAAAAACTTACAAAATTCGATAAAAAGTCTTTATTTCTTTTAGGATAACATGGTCAAAAGGTCGAAAGCCCAGGAAAATCTGCCTTCCGAAAGATATCTGACCCTGGAATCCGCAAATAAATCCACCAATAATAAAAGCGCCAAAAAATCTCTTGACGCTTCTTAAACTTATCGGTTATTCCCATGGAGATCCGGTAAAAACATCATCCAATTTCTTTACATTATCGATATCCCAATCACCTACCAATAGTTCCTCTAACTGACTGCATCCATAAAACATATAGGAGATATCCGTTACTCTGGCCGTATCAAATGTACTGACATCCAGTTTCTGCAAAGAAGAACAGAGCGCAAACATCCTGGACATATCGGTGACTTTTGAAGTATCAAAGCTTGTAAGATCCAACATGGTAAGACTGTCACATCCATTAAACATGGATGACATATTCAGGGCATTTTCCGTATTAAAGCTGCCAAGATCCAAATCCTCAAGCGAAAAACAACTGGCAAACATCCATCCAAAATCCTGGCATTGTGCGGTGTCAAAAGTCGTAAGATCCAACTGTGTAAGGTTCTGGCAGCCATCAAACATCGAAGAAAAACTGGTTACCTGCGAAGTATCTAATGCGCCAAGTTCCAGGCTTTTAAGGTTTGCACAGCCTTCAAATAAATTCGTCATATCCGTTACCTGTGATGTATCAAAGCTGCAAATATCCAGGCTGCTTAAGCTAAAGCACTTATCAAACATGGATTTCATATTGGTCACCTGAGAAGTGTCAAAATTACCGACATCCAGCGAAGAAAGACGTCCGCACTCCATAAACATCTGTGCCATATTTTTCACCTGCGAGGTATCAAAATTGCTGACATCCAACTCTGTAAGACCGCTGCATCCGCGAAAGGTTCCTGTCATCTCCTGGCACCCGGAAGTATCCAATCCGCTGACGTCCAGTTCTTCCAGACTGCTGCACTGGAAAAATGTATAGTACAGGGTAATATTATCCGCAGTTTCAAAGGCACTTAAATCCAGTTCCTTCAGTTCACCACATTTATAGAACATTTCCCCCATATAAAGCATTCCGGACGCATCCACACAGTCATTAAAATCAATGGATGTAACATGGTCATATCCGGCAAAAAGGCTGTCCCCGTCCGGATTCAGCTTAACCCCGCCTTCCCCGCCGATGTACAGTTCATACTGATCGCCGTCCTGCATGGTCCAGGCCATAACGCCTTCGTCTTGTGCCTCGGACACATCCCAGCAGTTTTCTCCGGCATCGGACAGATTGTCGGTAAAAATAATACGGGAAATTTCTGTACGGGAAATATCACTGCCAAAAACCATGAACTCCTCATCTTCATCAACATCCACAATATCCGCCATCAGCACATTCTGTTCCCTCTGCCGCAGTTTCAAAAGGCGGCTTCCCCTGCTCGCGATCACACCAAGGCTCAGAAGGGAAATCCCACTGACCGCGATAATCGCCGTTATTGCCGCAGCTTTTACATGAGAATTGTTCTGCGTCTTTTTTTGCGGGGCATACAGGGCTTCCTGCAATTCCTCAATCGAAGAAAATCTCTTTTCTTTCTCCGGTGCTAATCCCCTGATTAACGCCTCCTCCTGCTGGCGGCTTAAAGCAATTCCAAGCTGGGACGGCTTTTTCATCGTGTCTGTTCCCTTCTGCAGGGAGGTATAGCGATTTAAGGCATCGGGCAAAAGCACACCCGTAATAGCACGATAGATGGTCGCACACAGAGCATAAATATCACTCCAGGGGCCTAATTGTCCACGTCCTCCATACTGCTCCGGCGGAGCATAGCCGGGAGTAAATTCAAAAATCGGCGGATTCGACGTTCCATCATCGATAATGGTCGCTGCACCGAAATCAATCAGACAAAGCTGGTCATTCGGTCCCATAATCACATTCTTTGGACTGATATCTCCGTGAATCAACCCTGCCCTGTGCACGGACGACAAAGCATCCATCAATGGTGCCATCATGGCAAATACCCGGGCAGGCTCCATCTTTCCTCCCTGCCCGTCCAAATACTGCTTCAGGTTCTTGCCTTCAACAAATTTCATTACAATATAGGCCGTATTATTTTCCTGGAAATAGTCTTTTACCGGAACGATTCCAGGCACATCCCAGAACTTTGCCAGAATCTGCGCTTCCCCTAAAAACTTGGAAAGACCATCCCGGTACTCTCCTTCCCTATTGCCGGAATAAAGGGAAATACGGGCACTCTTTGATGTATCCCGCCAGACGTTTTGCCCGGGAAAATATTCCTTAATCGCCAGCTTAATCCGCAGATTTAAGTCATAGCCCAGATAAGTAATCCCAAAACCCCCGTGTCCCAGAACCTTTCCGACTAAATATTTTCCGTTTAAAATCGTATAGAGCGGCAAATGAACCGTAAGGGGATGGTAGTTTTCCTCTGAAAATCCACAATACGGACAAGGCCCGGGCGTCGTCTTTTCTCTCATACATCCCATACATAAGTGCAGTTCCATCCCCTGTTCATCCCTTTCTGCTTTGGTGCTCTGTTATCGCAGGAAAATCATTAGTTTACACGTTTACAGCAACAAAAAATCTTCCTGAGAAATTTGTTTTTACTTAATCATCATCATCGCTGCTGGTTTTTCTGCGGTAACTCTGTCCCCACTGATCTGCCAAAGTTTCATTGATGTAATCTTCAATCTCTTCATCCGAAATTAAATCTTTAAGCATTTTGCGGGCATCATCCTCAAATTCCCGTGCGCTGGTATAAGAGTGATTATTTTCATAGCGCTCAATCAACTGTTCCTGAAGATCAAATGCCATTTCTTCGGAGGAGGTAAACTGAATCCATTCCCCTCTTTTGTTAATATTTTCCCACTGGGATACGCCGTTTTCATAGCGGAACTTAATGCCGTTGCTTTCACGGCTGCCCATCTTGTCAACTCTCTTGCCCAGTTTATCGCCACTCGTATTAAAGAAATAGGAAACCCCGTCAATATTAATCGTTCCGACAGCCATAGCGCCTTCTACAGCATTTCTCATCGTATACACGTCTTCTGGCTTATAAAGATAATACTGATCATTTCCCTCGGTATACCATCCGGTTCTCATGGAATTATCCTCATTCAGCCGATACCATCTTCCGCCGTCCTGAATCCAGCATCCTGCCGGCATCCTGCCGTCCGAATTGCAGTAATGCCATGCACCGTTCACCCAGGCCCATCCGGTAACCATATAGCCGTTCGCATCAAAACAGTATTTTTCTCCTTCAACCTCTACAATGCCGTTCGATGCATAGCTGCCGTTATCGTACTCATAGTACCAGCCGATATCATTACTTTTCCATGCTCCCGCCATTGCCGGGATCGTAGAAAATACAGCTAAAGCTGCTGCGGTAATTAATACTTTCTTCATTATAAAAAATTCCTCCTTCTTTTTTTATTATTCTTTTTTTGTTATTCTTTTTTGTTTTGCTTTTTTATCCTATTATAACAGAAGCGTTAAACAATCTGTCACATCTTTTCGCCCTTTCACTCCCAAAACATGAATCAGTACGGCCTCCAGTCTTCTCCACCACCCTCTGGCTGCGGTGCCTGCGTCGGCGGCTGCGTCGGAGCCGGGGTTGGCGGCGGTGCCGGAGCCTGTGTTGGTGCTGGCGTTGGCGGCGGTGCTGGTGCCTGCGTTGGGGCCGGAGTTTCAGGGATTACCGGTGCCTGCGTCGGCGGCAATGTCGGTGCCGGAGTTTGGATTGGTGCCTGTGTTGGAGCCGGCGTCTGTGCTGGCCGTGTCGTCTGCTGTGTCTGTGCCGGTTTCGCCGGACTTTGCGATTTCGGCCCAAGACTGATAACCAGATCGACGGAATCTCCTTTTTTCACCTCCGTACCACGGGCGATACTCTGGGAAATAACCTTTCCGGCAGCTACACTGTTGCTGTTATCCTGGCTAATCCTTCCCACGGTAAGTCCAAGGCTTTCAATCATCCTTTCGGCATCTTCCCGGGACTCAAGTTCAAGGTTTGGCATATACATCTTTTCCGCACCGATACTGACATAAACGGTAACAAACGAACCCTTATTCGCTTCTTCATCTGCGGCAGGTTCCTGGCGAATAACCGTTCCCTCCGGTTCATCGCTGGCTTCTTCTACCCAGTTTACCAGAAAATCTCTTGATTTCAGCACGGATTCCGCCTGATTTCTCTGTCTTCCCACGACATCGGGAACCTTTACCTGAACTGTGGAATCACCGCTCTTATCGGACTCATTTTTACAGATCGTAAGTACGATTTCCTTACTTAATTCCACATTGGCTCCGACTTCTTCGCTGATTGCCAGAACCGAATCGTAAACTCCTTCGTCCTGGCTTTCCTCTTCACGGACTGCGGTAAACCCGGCTTCTTCCAGACGACTTAACGCCTCTTCCCTGTTCAGACCAATCACTAAAGGAATAACTGCTTTTTCCTCTCCCATACTGATCCAGACTACCAGGGTAGCGCCCTTATCCATGGTTGCATTTTCTTTTTCGCTCTGGTAAGAAATCATATTTTCCGGAATCTCCTTAGAGAATACCATCTTATCCTGGGACATCCGTAAACTTTTTTCCTCCAGCATCTTTTCCGCTTCGGTTGCTTCTTTATTAATGACATTGGGCACGCGCACCTTCCCGGTAAGAAGCTGCACCGGGCCAGATACCAGGTTAAAGTGAATAGCACCGCTTAAAATCAGTGCAATAACTGCACCTGCCACGGTCACGCCTGCCCCGGCAATTAAAAATACCCACCGGGGAATCGAGCCTACGTCTTCTTTAATCTTAGTAATTTCCCTTTCCTTTACTTCCGCAGCCATTAACTCCTGCGAAAATTCTTCCATGGTCTGGGTACGGTCCTGGATTTTCACGTTCAGGGCGTTCATAATCGCCGTTTCCGTGGGCTTGGTAATCTTTACGCCCATCTTGGACGGCTTTTTCAGTTCATCCTTAACGCTTCGCTCCATGGCATCTTCCGGCGTTACCCCGGTAAGCATCTTATACAGGGTGGCGGCCAGGGCGTAGACATCTGTCCATGTGCCCTGATCGCCCCGGCTGCGGTACTGTTCTTCCGGGGCGTAGCCGGGCTTGATAATTACGGATAAACTCTTGCTGTGCTTTGTGGTCGCATAACGGGCAGCACCGAAATCCAGAAGCTTAACCTCCAGCTTATCCGGTTCGTCCGGATTCAGCACATAGATATTATCCGGGGCAATATCGCGGTGAAGGATTTCTGTCTTATGTACCTCTGCCATGGCAGCGGCTACCTGCAAAATCACGGGAAGCGCCTGTTCCACAGTCATCTTTCCATGGGTTTCCAGGTACTCTTTTAATGACATTCCTTCCAGGTACTCCATAATAATATAAGAAGTTCCGTTTGCCTCAAAACAATCATAGATCTGTACAACACCGGGAACCGACTCAAACTTGGCCAGACGTTTTGCCTCATCTAAGGTCTTAACCAGCCCTTCCTTAAACTGCTCTTCCTTATCGCCGGAATACACCGTTACCTTCTGCTGGGTTGGCATCCGCGTTGCAAATTCACTGGGAAGGTATTCCTTGATGGCAACTTTTCGATCCATCAGGTAATCTTTTCCCACATAGGTTACACCAAAACCGCCAAAACCAAGCACCCTTCCGACAATGTAGCGTCCCTGTAAAACCGATCCCGGCGGTATATGGTAGGATTGCTTGGCCGGTGTGTCAAAAGCATAGCCGCAATGGGGGCAGACATCGAACTGATCATCATATTCCCTCATGCATCCCATACATAATCTGTCCATAATTTCCCCCAATTACTTTGATTCTTCTGCTTCCTTATTCAGGTTAATTCCTGCATTTTTCTTTTTCTCATCCTTGTTCTTTTTGGCTTCCTTCTTCTTTTCCAGGTCTTCCCATGCAAACTTATCCGTACAGAAAGGCATTAACATTAATTCAACCTTTCCAACCGCAATAATATCATAAGGGCTGAGTTTTTCATTATCTAAAACAACCTTGTCATTCAGATAAAACAGTTCCCGAGAATCTCCCGGCTGCGCGATAAACATCCTTCCCTTCGGCTCATAAATAATCACTGCATGGCGATCCCTGGATACGGATTTTTCCCCTTCCAAGCACACATCGGCCTGCGGACTGCGCCCGACAAAGTTTCTTCCGGCCTTCAGCGGAAAGCTTCTGCCAAAATAACTTCCGGAAATACAAACCAGCCATCCCACCACAGGAGCCGTCATTACAGGAGCACCTGCCGGATTATTCTGAAGATTATCCATCATCGGCTGATAAAAAGACTGGGTCGGCGCATCGTCATCGGGAAGAATAGATGAACCCGTGATATCAGAAAAATCAGAGATAACCGAAGAATAATTTCCGGCAGCCTGGCTCTGGGGTGATTTCTGTGTTACCGGTTCACTCGAAGCCGAGCCTTTTACCGTAACCGGATCTGCCGAAAAACCGCCGCTTCCCGGCATTGCCATGGTAACCCCCGCACTTTGGGATGAAGCTGCAACCGTTACGCCCATATCCGACGAACCGGCGGCAACGGTCACGGAATCTCCGCCCGAAGCAGCCCCTGCCCCATTGCAAAACGGACAACCGGAATACTTATCGCCATCATAATAATGTCCCTTGCTGCACTTTGTTAAATTCATTCTGCTTCCTCCTTGTATCATTCTGTTCTTATCATTCAATTTTTTAATTTGATCTGTTAAAATAGCAGGGGTGCCGGTGTTTCATTATTAACCCCCGGGGGCTCCTGACGTATTCCCTGCGGATCTGGTGCCGGTGTCGGTGCCGGAGTCGGCGGCATTGTCGGTGCCTGGGTTGGTGCCGGTGTTTCCGGCGGTGCCGTCGGTGCTGTTTCCGCTGGCTTCACTTCTACCGGTTGTGCCGCTTCCGTTGTCGGTACAGATGCCGGTGGATTTTCCGTTTTTGATGACTCCTCCAAAACCGGCGATGATTCTGTATTGGATGCCGATGTTTCTAATGACGGCGCTGGTGTCGGGGCAGGCGTTGGTGCCGGCGGCAAAGCTGCTGGCGAAGTGGGCGGCGGTGCCTGCGTCGCTTTCGGCTTTGTCGGCTGCTTCTTCCCCTGACTTTTTGTTTCTTCTGGTTTTTTTCCCAGGCTGACAACCAGTTCCACCTCATCACCCGCCTGAACTTCCGTATCAATAGCAATGCTCTGTGAGATAACTTTTCCTGCACCCACACTGTCACTGTAATCTTCAGTAATCTTTGCAGTAAGGCCAAGTTCAGCGATGGTTTTTTCAGCATCCTCCCTTGATTCCAGTTCTACATTTTTCATATAGATCTTTTCCGGTCCAATACTGATATCAACCGTAACAAAAGAGTCCTTATTTACCTCTTCTCCAGCCTTCGGTTCCTGTGCAAGAACGGTTCCTTCCGGCTGGTCGCTGTTTTTATTTGTCATATGCATCATAAGACCGCTCTTTTTTAATGCATCATCCGCTTCTTTTTCTGTCATGCCGACAACATCAGGAACCGCAACCTGAACCGTTGTATCCCCTTCCTGTGCCGTTTCGTTTTTGCAGACGGTAAGAACAATTTCCGTGCTCAGCGCCACCTGGGCTTCCTGTTCTTCACTGACTTTTAAGACCGAGTTAAATACCCCTTTTTCCTGGCTTTCTTCTTCTTTTATCTTGGCAAAACCAGCTTCATTCAGCGCTTTAACGGCCTCTTCATAATCCAGCCCGACAACCGAAGGGAGAGCGGCTTTTTCCTTGCCCAGACTGATAACCACCACAACTTCCAGGTTTTCTTCCCCGTTTTCACTTTCCGTACCTGTACGATTAATTATACTGTTTTGCGCCGGAAACTGACGGGATACGATATTTTCAGCAATTTCTTCTGAAAATTCCTTCTTATCTGCATTCATCTTCAAACCGTTCTTTTTCAGGATTTTCTCGGCTTCTTTTACGCTCTTATTCACCACATTGGGAACGCGGATTTCTCCCTTATCAAGCTGGCTCTCTCCCTGCCGCATCCGCAGATCAATCTTCCCCGCCGCCACCAACCCGGTAAAAGCGATAAGACCTGCCATTACCAAAGCCGCCGCAGGGATGACCCAGCGGGGAAGGGACAGAGAACCATGGTGTTTTTTCTCCTTCTTTCCCCTGGAAACCTTCTTCCTTCCCCAGAGTTCCCTCTGGAACGCTTCTACGGTTCGGGTCTGATGGAGGAGCGCCCGTTCTAACGCCTCCAGCACCGGCTTTTTCAAGCCAATCTGTTTGCGGGCCAGTTCACTCTCCAGCTTTTCCCCGTCTTCAATCTCTTTTCCCGTAATTAACTGACAAAACATCTTTGCCAGCCCGTAGACGTCCGTGTGCGGCCCCGCATTGCCGTAATCGACAATCCCGGGTTCACCGCTGATATAGCGGGAAGCACCGAAGTCTTTCAGCACGATGCGCCCGTCCGGCCTCTCCCAGAAGCTTTCCGGTTCGATCTGACCGTGAAATAAATTGATCTGATAATCCACACCCAGCTGGTGAACCTTGATCACCGCTTCCATAGCCGCTTCCAGCCATTCTTTCGCCTCATTCACCGAATAGCGATGGCTCTCCAGCCTTTTCTTTAATGTCATATCCTGCGAAAAATCCATAACCGCGTAGGCGGTGCGGTTTTCCATAAAGCAGGCATGGTAAGTAATGATATCTTCTTCTTTATACAGCCGGATCAGCAGTCTGCTCTGCCAATAGAAAAATTCCAGTCCCTTTTCGTAAATCTCCTGCTTATTGTCGTAGATACTCAGTTCCGGTTTTCCGGATCTTGTCGCACAGTACCTGGGGAAATACTCCTGGATCTGCACCCTGCGGTCAAATAATGCATCCCAGCCGATATAAATAATATCCGTTTCCCGCTCCCTGATCACAGTTCCCACGATATATCTGGCCTGGAGGATGGTTCCCGGCTGCAGGGCCACACCGCCGTTTTGAGTGACCCCGTCCATGTAGCCGCAGCTTGGACAAAGATCCCCGTATTCATCGGGATATTCATTCATACAATTCAGGCAACGTTTCATTCTTTTGATCCCTCTCCATATTCCTGCATGGTCAGATATTTTAGCTGTTCGACGACATCAGCAAATTCATCATTTCCTTCTACATAAATTTCCAGCATATTTTTATTTAAGGACAGTCCGTTTCCGTTTTGCAGGTTAAATACATCCTGTGCGGATTCCCCGATAAAGTAATAGACCAGGCTGTCCGCCGCTTTCTTTTCCTCACCTTCCAGACTGCCGTCGATGCTCCAATAATGCGTAAACCTTCCTTTTACCTTTTTGTCCCTTTGCAGATCTTCTAAGACAATCATCTTATAAATTCCGCCCAGGCTGGCACGCACGGCCTCATAGTCATCCGTCGTTCCCAGATAGAAGGCTTTCTCTTTTTTCAGGAAAGGCTCATAGCCCATCTCGCCGCCTGCGGTAAGCCCTGCGTCGGCAAATGCCTGCTGGTACATCGAAAGTTCCCGGCTGCTGACACAGAAGCTTGATTCACCATGAACAGAAAGACTGTCCGTATCGGTTATCTTTTCCAGATTCATCTTTTCCCAGTCCTCGGCCATAAACTTATTCACATAAAGCACCGGCGCACAGAAGGATACAGGCATCTGCTTTTTCTGCCGTCTTTCCTCGAACTCCGCCTTAAATGCATCATCCTTCATAAAATAATAACTGTTTTTATCTACCATGGAAAACGTCGTGTCAAGGCTTCCTAAGTTTTCCCATAGAGGGCTCTGCGGCGCAATGCTGCTGCTCTCAAAAACCTCCGGAAGCTTTGCGCTTTCCAGAGCCGAAGATAAGGCTTTCTCATAATCCTCAATGCCCTGCGTCTGGTATTCCTCCGGCACGCCGCAGGAAATCCCGGCAATATTAACCTTGGTAAAACGTCCCCTGTACTCTTCGAGCATCTGGTTTAACATCTCCTCCGAAGAAGAAAGGCTAATCTGGCGTACATCCCCGTCTTCCTCCAAAAGACTTCCCACAGCGGCAACTTCTTCCATCTTCTCTTCATTGACATCCGGCATCCACACGGATAAATCCGCAGTCAGGTTATACATGGCGCGTTCCTTCCGGGCGTAAACCTGCTGGCAGACCACTCCCGCAATCGCTAAAACCACACAGATTCCGGCAATGCTGATCCCGCGGACCATCTTCCGCCGCTTTAACTCACCGTCCACGCTCAGAACCTTCGCCTTATTTTGAATGGCATCCCGGAACTGATCGACGTTCTGGAAGCGAAGTTCCTGGTTTAAGGCCATGGCACGCATAATACTGTCGTTTAAGTACTGCGGTATTTCCGGAACCAGAGCCTTGGGCTGGGGAAGATGATCCTCAACCATACGGTTTACGGACTCTTCCGGCATCCTTCCGGTGAGTGAACGGTAGAGCACGGCACCCACGGCATAGAGATCCGTCCAGGGACCCTGCTTGCTCTTGGTTCGGTACTGCTCCGGCGGCGCATAGCCCGGCTTTAGGATAATCGAAAGGGTTTTCTCCTCGTCGCCGCTGGAAAAACGTGCCGCGCCAAAGTCAATCAGTTTCACCTTGTAGTTTTCGCTCCCCGCCTCCACGGGAATCAAAAAGATATTATCGGGGCTGATATCGCGGTGGATAATCTTCACCCGGTGAAGCTCCTTTAACGCATCCAGCACCGAAAGCACTACGCTGACCGCAATCTGGCTGTCCACCCGCCCGCCGTGCTCGGCGATGTACTGCTTATAGGATTTTCCTTCCAGAAACTCCATGGCAATGTAAGCGGTATTATTCTCCTCAAAAAACTCATAGACATTGACAATATTCGGATGGGTGTTGAACATCGCCATATTCCGGGCTTCTGCCAGGAAACGCACCTTGCCGTTCTGGAACTCATTTGCCCGGTTTCCCGAATAAATAATCACTTCCTTTTCTCCCGGAACACGGTTGACGATACCATTCGGATAAAATTCCTTTATGGCAACCATCTTATCGAGCGTTCTGTCCCAGGCCCGGTACGTAATACCAAAACCGCCGAAACCAACCGTGCTGCCCACCACAAAGCGGTTGCGCAGTATAACTCCCGGATGAAGATGATAAGCTTCTTTTGGCTTGCTTCCCGGGACGAATCCGCAGTGAGGGCACACGCCAAACGCCTCGTCAAAAGGCTTTCCGCAAATCTGACACTGAACCATCTTTCTCTCCTCCTACTCTCCCAGGTACTTCATTAAAATCACCGTCGTATTGTCCTGCCCCCGCTGTCCGTAGCGCAGGGCCATCGCCGTGGTTCGATCCGCGGCAATGTACATATCCAAATCATTATCCAAAGCCATCGCACACACCTGACTCTCGTTCAGGCTCTTATAGACGCCGTCGCTGCAGAGCATAATCATATCCCCTTTGTGCAGAAGGGTGGGCGTTTTTTTCACATCCACAACCTTAAGGCCGTTCATGCCCAAAAAGCTGATTAATGCCTCTGCCTGCGGCGTTTTCTCTTCTTTTTCGTAAAATTCCCTGCTGATTTTCCCGGCTGCAAGCTGTTCCTTAAGCATCAGCCGGTAATTGTGCTCCCGGTTTTCCGAGGAAATCTTCCCGCCCCTGATAAGGTAAATCCGGCTGTCCCCCACGGAAACCCAGTACATCTGATTTTTATTGCAGTACACGGCTACCAGGGTGGTTCCGCCCTCTAAGGGCTTTCCCTGATCGTTTTTCAGCGCCGCAACTGCCTTATCCATCCGTCCGGCTTCCTGGTGCAGAAAAGCAGGAATATTGCTTATGGGCTTTTCTCTTTTAAAATCCTGGGCCATAAGCTGCACAGCCGTCTGGCTGGCCCGCTCTCCGCCCTGCAAACCGCCCATGCCGTCACAGACAACGGCCAGAACCTCCTGGCTTCCCGTATAAAAATAGGCAAAATCCTGCTGGTAGCTGCGGGTTCCTAAGATACTGCTGACCCCGATTTCAAACCAGGGATTTTTTTCCGCTCTTTCTTCTATAATATTCATCCTTTAACTCCAACCTCAATTAAACATGCTGTGCTTGCCAGGGCAAACCTTGCCGGGGGTTTAAATTCATAATCCTTCCCCTTTTCCAGCCGTTTCCCGTTATAATAAACCCCGAAAGAAGACACATCCCGGATGCGAAAAACGCCTTTATCCGCTTCATAGGTAAGCATACAGTGAATCCGGCTTAAATCATCCGGCTTTTCTATCCGAAGATTTACCTCCGTGGCAGACCGCCCCAGCTTCATCATCTGATTCGGGGGAATCATCCACGATTTTCCGGCCGCCGGCCCGCCGATAACGGCCACATAGGGCTTTTGTACCCCCTGCCCCGGCCCTGCAGGTCTTACCGCCTGCCTGCGTGCTGCCTGACGCACAAGTTCCTGCTGCTTTAACTGCGCCTTCTGCTGCCTTAACTGCACCTCCCGCTGACGCGCTGCCTCC
Organism: uncultured Clostridium sp.; assembly: GCA_946553025.1. Taxonomy (GTDB): domain Bacteria; phylum Bacillota; class Clostridia; order Lachnospirales; family Lachnospiraceae; genus Caccovicinus. Next base: position 124,983 of record CAMNRM010000003.1, on the reverse strand, counting down.
TGCTGCCTTAACTGCATCTCCCTCTGACGTGCTGCCTCCTGCTGCCTTAGCTGTACTTCCCGCTGGCGTGCTGCCTCCTGCTGCCTTAGCTGTACTTCCCGCTGGCGGGCCTCCTCCTGCTGCTTCCGGTTTCTCTCCGCCATCTGCCGGGCTTCCTGCTGTCTTCGCTGCGCTTCCCGAAGGCGGGCAGCTTCCTGCTGTTTGCGGTTTTGTTCTGCCTGCTTTCGTGCAGCCTCCTGACGCAGAAATTCTTCCCGCTGACGGGCAAGCTGTCCGGACTCATAAAAACTTCTCGGCCGTTTATCTGCCGGAGCCGCCGGGGCAATCCCCTGGATAAACTCCTGCATGGTCTGCGTCCGCTGATCCACGTTTAACACCAGGGCATGATCCACGGCGTCCGAAACGCTGTCGGGAACACCTAAGTTTAACTGTTTTAACGGAACATAATTCGTCCCCAGAAGGCGATCCGGCGCTGTGGGAAGGTTCGTTCCGGACAGTGCATAATAGTAGGTTGCAGCCAGAGAATACACGTCGGTAAAGCTGCCCTGAACCATGTCCTGGGAATACTGCTCCGGCGGGGAAAGCTTTAGCTTAACCACCACCGAAAACCCGTCCTGCGCCCCGGTTACGGTCTGCTTTGCGCTTCCGAAATCAATCAGCTTCACCTGCTTGTTTTTTGTAATATAAATATTGTCGGGACTGATATCCCGGTGAATAATCTTTGTTTTCGTGTGGATAACATCCATGGACATGGCAACCTGGAGGATGATATTCGTCACTTCACCCACGGGAAGCCGGCTTTTGGAGGTTCGGACAATCTGCCCCAAATCGGCACCATCCAGATATTCCATCACAAAATATGCCGTGGAATTCTCCTTAAAGCAGTCCGTAATATTGACCACCGAGGGAATCTGTCCAAGCTTGCTTAATATCTGGGACTCTTCCAGAAAACGGCGAAGACCGGCAAGATACGGGCCTTCCGCATTCGGTGAAAGCAGCTCCAGATGCCTCCCGTCCATTGCCCTGCGGCTCATGCCGTTCGGCGCGTATTCCTTTACGGCACAAATCCGGCGGCTGGTCAGATCAAAAGCTTTATAGGTGATGCCAAAGCCCCCTTCGCCCAGGATCTTTCCGATAATATACCTTGCCTTTACCACCGTTCCCTCGGCCAGCCCGCGCCCGCTGTTATGGGAGGCAAATCTCGCCTGGTAGCCGCAGCGGCCGCAGACCCCGTTATGATAATTTCCGTCAAAACAATTCGGACATATTGCTGCATGATTCTGCTCCATAGAATCACCACCTGATGGTAAACTTCATCGAACCCGCTTCAACCATATCTCCCGGGTCCAGACGGCGTTTTCCGGTTATCCTGATACCGTTGACGGATGTTCCGTTTGTTGAGCCCAGATCGGAAATAAAAATATTGCCGTTCTCACTCTCCAGGCAGAAATGCTGTCTTGACAGTTCCCGGTCATCCACAGCGATATCACAGATACTTGCCCTGCCCACGATAAGGCTGCTTCCCAGTTCCCACATCGTTGTCTGCGGTGCCCTTCCTTTAGCCGAAACCACGACACTCAGCATCCTTTTTGCTCCGGAATCCATAACGATATGGCTGCTGAACCCGGAATTTTGAAGTTCCACTACCGAATTACTGTTTCCTCCCCCGGTTCCCGGCTCCGGCAAGGCTCCTTCCTTTTCCTTCTTCTTTTTGCTGACCACGACAATAACGATAATTAAAATCACCACCGCCAGAAGCAGCAGGAAGATAAGGCCCATGTAGTTCGGCCCTTCATTAATATTTATCTCCAAGCTTTCGGTTTCTTTTTCCTCTACTCCCGTAATTTCCACCAGAAGACTTCCCTCCAGCGGATTTTTTTCCATAGAGGCATCCGTAAGATTTGCTCCTGTAATCTTATAAGTCCCGTTCTGCACCGCCTCAGCCAGGGTAAGGGTAATCTTGGTTTCATCCTCTTTATCGTAAGCCACGCCGGTGACGCCCACTTCCCGTCCGTCTAAGGTTACGGCGTAGTTTGCTGCCCCGGCTAACCCTGTCATCGGTTCGGAAAACACCAGTCTTATCTGCTGCTTTCCTATCGCTTCTCCGGAAACCAGATAAGGTGCTTCATTATCCGGAATCCAGTGAACATTCATCACTGCCCGGGAAAGTACCCGGTCATCTGCAAACTGAAAGCTGAAATTTTCTTCTTTATTGGAAACCACGTTGCTTGCCGCACGGTATTCCACGCAGAGATCCTGCCAGAGCTTTGCAGACAAATTCGTCAGCACTGCCGACCCTTCATCCGCCTTAAACGTTACAAGCTGACCTCCCGAAGTCCTGGCAAACTCACCAAAACTGTTGATATTCTCCTTTGCCGTATCCCGTATACAAAGTGCATAGGCCGGAAGCCCCTTATCTTTTAATGTGGAAAGTGCCTCCTGGGACATCTTCTTTCCCACGGCAAAATCTTCCCCGTCCGAAATCACCAAAAGCACCTGACGGCGGCAAATCCCCCGGGTCTGTTCCGTGAGCGCAGCCACCCGGTCAATCCCTTCAAAAAGCAGGGTTTCCTGATCCCGGTTGCTTAACTGTGCCAGGATTGCTTCCATATCCTGTGCTGTCTGGTTCCCGTCCGCAGCTAAATTCACTTCTTCCCCAAAGGTACATAAAATCAGCCGATCCTTTTCTCCCAGGTTGTTTTGAAGATTTAAAATTCCCTCTTTAATCGACGCAAAATAGGATCTTGGAATCGAGCCGGAGATATCCAGAAGCACATAATAGGTTATCCCCTCACCCATCTCATGGAAGGGAACGGCACGGACAAACTCCAGCTTATCCTGGGAAAGATAACCCTCTCCCGCTTCCACCTCATCTGCACCGAAGCCTTCCCCATAGACAAAAACCTCCGGCAGATTCAAATAAACCTGTTCAATCCTCTGCTCGCCCTCTAAATTCATGGACGGCTGCGCCTGTGCCTCCTGCGGCGGTGCGGGCTGTGCCTGCTGTGTTCCCGGCTGCACCTGCTGCGGTGCCGACTGCTGCGTTTCTTCTGCCGGATCTAAATCTGCCATCGCCGGACTGCTGCAAAGCATGGCAAGCATAAGTCCCAGTCCGATTAATTTTCTTCTTTTTCCCATATTCTCCCCTCCCCGCAAAAGGGAATAAATACAAAACAGCTGTTCCCTATGCGAATTTCATCTCCTGCCTGTAAAGTTTCTGCCCCGCCAAGCATCTTTCCCCGAAAATAGGTAATTGTCCCATTGGAAGGAATCAGCGAAAAACGGTTAGCCTTATCATCATAGACAATGGAACAATGTGCTTCCTCCGAAATTTCCGGGTCTTCCATCACCTGCACATCCATGGTAAAATTCCTGCCAACCCGGTTAAACCCGTGATGAAGCCGGTAATCCCTTCCTTTCTCCATTCCCTCTACACAGACCAGCCAGCCGGTAACAAAATCATTTCCCTTTGCCCCGGAAAAAAAGCCGATGGTCTTCTGATTATCTTCAAAATCATCGCTGGTATTCTTTAACGCAATGGTATGATCCTCTTCGGAGGCAGGCGTTTTTACCTCACCGAATGCCACGGTTTTTCCCTCATCCATTGCTGCCGCCTTCTCCGAAGAAAATGCCACCGTCTTCTCCCGGTCAAGCCATCCAAACAATCCCCTTTTCTTTTCGCCGGCACTGCTTTGTCCGGATTTATCCGATTCCACATGCCCTTTGCCGGATGGTTCCGAGAAAACACCGCAGTGCGGGCAATGGGAAAACCGCTGATCATCATAAAAATGCCCCTTGGGGCAGCGCACCACTGACATTCTTTCTGCCTCCTATTCCACCCAGACCGCAACCGCGGAATAATTATCCATATTCTTACCCTGGCCGTTCTTTCTTACGATTTCTTCCATAAGCTTTACCCATTCCTCCGGGGTCTTTGCCTTTTTCAGGCAGTGCTGCATCTTCTTTTCTTCAATCAGTTCCCAAAAACCGTCCGTACACAGCAAAAATGCCTGCTTTCCGGTTCTGTCCTTTGGTTCCTCTAACTGGTATTTCGGCGTATCCCAGTCCACGCCTAATACACGGAGAAGACGATTTCTGTCCGGATGGTTGCGGATTTGCTTTTCCTTTAACTGCCCGGCTGCCACTAACATCTGCGGAACACTGTGATCCAGCGTCCTTTGTATCAGCTTGTTATTCTGAAAATAGTAAAGGCGGCTGTCGCCGATATGGCCCCACCATATCTTCCTTTCCCCGACATGAAGGATGACCAGGGTCGTCTTCATATCCCGGGCCGTAATATCCACCGACTGTTTTTCCAAAATAGACTTCTGGGCATCCTTAAACGAAAGGTCCATACTCTCCTGCCCCGCGCCCTTTACCGCAAAAATCTTTATGGAAGACTCCACGCCAAGCTGCGACGCCAGTTCACCCTTTCCATGCCCTCCCAGGCCGTCGGCTAAGACAAAGCAGTATTCCTGCTCCCGCTGATACATCCCTACATTGTCCTCATTATTCCCCCGGTCCCCCTGATTGCTCAGTAAATGATAAGTAATCATGAATTCATCCCCGCTTTCCTCTCTGGCTTTAGGTATGTATAGTTTCAGGTATATATCGTTTCAGATACACATTATTTCAGGTACATATAAGGAAATCAGGCCGATGAATAAGTCTAAATTTCTTTAAACCTCTCCCCTCGGCCTGATTATCTCAGATACATCAATTTAAGCGGAATCCGTTCTGCTTGCTGCCGCCCAGATAAATAACCGTTCCCTTGGCTAACGTCTTAGGCTGTCCCTTTTCAATCTGAATGCTGCCTTCCAGATAAGTTCCCGTACTGGAATAATCCGTTACGATGTACTGATTTGCCTTTCCGTCAAATTTTATGCTGCAATGCCGTCTGCTGATATCCGATGCCGTCTGGTCAAAGATAATATTTGCACTCTGCGGATCACGTCCGAAGATAAGCTCGGAACCATCCACCATATCAAAGTTCGCCCCTGCATACTTGCCGGCAATACCCACAACCACACCTGTACTCGCGCTCACGTTTTTCTTTTTATACGGCGGAGTATCTACATCCAGCGGGCTGACATAGTCCTTGTGCTCAATAGCATTAGAGAAAGCAATTAAGTAGGTGAATACCTTCGGAACAAGTCCTGCAACCGGGATCATTCCGATTACCGGAAGGATATTCAGCCATGCCATATTCGGATTAAATCCAAAAGAACGGTAAAACTTCTGATAATAAAAGAAAGTAAATACCCTGTTGGCAATGAAATATACTATGCTTAAAACGGCAATGATAGATACCATCTCTGTCAGCATCCAAATCAAATACAGGATCAGACCAAGAGATCCCATAGCAACAAAGGTCCAGTCGCCAAAGAAGAAAATATACCACCACGGGCAGTCTGCAATCTTCATCTGGTATAACTGACGCGCAACAGGGATGAACGCCATAAAGTCGCCGTCAACCTTTGCCTTATGTCCGGTGCACATAATTGCATAACCTTCAATAACGTAAGGAAGCAGATAAAAAACCACCCACATAAGAAACATAATCCAAGGTGCACTTAAAATAAGATCCACCAAAAATTCAATATCATAAAAATCCATAGTATGTAATCCTCCTGAAATCTTCCATGAAGTGTTTTCCTTCCGGTATTAGTCGTTATCTTCCTTATCCCAGTTAAACGCATCGTCACAGCATGGAATGAGCATTAAGCATACTTCACCAATCTGTAAAACATCGTTTTTCTTTAACTGAACCGGAGAGAGAACTACATTTCCGTTCACATAGAAAAGTTCTCTGGATTCTCCCGGCTGGGCGATAAAGATGTTCTGACGGGGTTCATGGATAATGGTTGCATGGCGTTCACGGGAAACGGTATTTTCCCCGGCCAGAGCCACATCCATCCCTGCACCTCTTCCGATAAAGTTTCTGCCGCTCTTTAAGCGGAAATCCTGCCCGTAGAACTTGCCCTTGGTGCACACCAGCCAGCCCACGGTAGGAGCCATCACCGGCGTTTCCACCTTATTATTCTGGTAGATGCTGATGGTTTTTGCATCGTCATCCAGGCCAAAATCTACGTTCTCAAAATCAGGAGTCAAAGGCGGTTCCGGTGTTACAGGCGGGGTAAGAGGCATCGTCGCCCCGATATCCTGCGCGCTGCTTCCACCGCTAAAGGGAATCGTCACATTTTCCGTCCCGCCGCCGCCGCAGTGAGGACAGGAGGCATAAGTATCGCCGTCATAAAAGTGACCATTGCTGCACTTGGTTAAATTCATACTCTTTTCTCCTTATTCATTTTCATTTCATCATGGTAAAATATCCATGACTGATTTCCTTATTATAGCAAAATGCCCTGTTCAAATATAGTCTATTGCAAAAACAGGTTATTTTCATGCAAAATTAGCCCTGTTCATTTGAAGTTATTGACTGCTTTCAGTAAATTTGCAATACAACCACTGCCGCATAGATTTGTTCATCTTCCTCCGTCCAGTATTCCCCCTGATATTCTGCGGCAAGGCGGGCAATAATCTGCCTGCCCAGCCCGTGCCCCGACAGGCTTGGCCGGTCTTGGTATTCCTTACTCGTGGCATTGCTGACACGGATATAGAGATAATCCCCCTGTATCCTGGAACGCACCGTGATAAAACGCACATCTTCCGGCAAAGCTTTGCAGGCATTAATTCCATTATCCAGTAAATTTGTAAATATACTGCAGAGATGACTTCCCTTTACCTTCAGATGTTCGGGAACCTCCGTCTGCACCGAAAAAGAAATCTGAAATTTCTGGCAGCTTTTTTGCTTTTCTTCCAGCACCGTATGCACCAGTTCATTTTCACAATAGCGAACACCGGCTTTTTTCCTCGCATTAAGCAGGTAGTTCTGAACAACCGATAATTCCCTGGAAGCTTCGATCACTTCTATCGCTTTTCTGGCCTCACTTATACAGGAAAGGAGTTCTTCCTGCAATGCTTTTCTCTCCTGAATCCCTTCCCAGGCTGCATTTTCCCGGTTTTGTTCTACCTGCTGGCGGCATATATCGTTTACGAGCCGTTCATTCATTCTTTCTCTTCTATGCTGGATAAAAAGCAGAAGCAGCCATAACCCATCGGTTCCTATCGTTAAAAAAAGTATCCCTGCATCAAAGAGCAAAATCTTGCTTTTCCAGTGAGCCGCTAAAATCTGTCCAATCGCAGGAAGCAAAAGAATCTGTCCCAGAGGAATGAGTAAAATCTGCCCTGTAGGAATGCCCAAAACGGATTTTCCAGTGCCTGCAAAAGAAGATAATACGATTTTTTCTTTCGGCATTTCTCGTTCAGATCTAATCTGCTGACGATGCAGATGAAATTTCTGATCTTTCAGCGCCTGTTCCATCTCATCCAGAAGCTGTTCTGCCTGTTGGTTCTTTCCATCCTTCAAGAGATAATAAACGGTAGCCAGCTGATTATTAAAATCATGGCGGATATGATGAAGGAATTTTTCCATCTCTTCCAGTTTTCGATACCGTTCATAATCCTTTTGTGTCTGCAATTCTATTTGTTTCAGTTTTTTTTCCAGTGCTTTCGCTTCTTCTGCATGAATCTGTATATAGGAAAAAGACATCGTTCCAAAAACAATAATTCCCGTGCCGAGAATTAAATTTATAGTAATGGGAACAATGGCCTGAAAACCGCCGTTCACAATCCAGAAAAGAAATATCGTCTGCGCCAGTACCAAAAAGAAAAGCAGAAAATCCTGACTTACCCGCTTTCCCTGTGCATATTTCTTCCACAGCCAGCTTCCCAGCATCAGATAAAAAAGCATCAGCACATTGGCCGTCATCATGCAGAGCATCGTACCCTTTGCTTCCCCTATCGGAAGAACAGGAAGTCCAAATACAGATGAAACAATCCCGACCGAAAGCAGTTCACTCCCGACACCGCCGATATAAAGAAAAGCAAAAGTTGTCAGCACACCTCCCGGTTTTACCCCTGTAAGCTTCCAGGTTCCCAGGATTAATACCGCCATCAGAAACATCATTACGGCATCTGCTGACCTTCCCTGAAAAACCAGATGGACTTTCCAATACGCGGTCATCGGAAGGATTATCCCGTAAAATAACCCCAGAAACTTTCGATCCTGCTTCATGGGAAAATTCCAGGTGATCAGTGTCAGATCCAGCACCCCTCCTATACTGAAAATCAGCCATATCCAATATATTCTCATTCCTGCTGTCCTCTGCCTTCTTTAATTTACTTATTCATGTTCCATTTGCAGAAAACAGCATACCTTCCATATAGTGAAAATATCGGCTCTTTGTGTCCCCGTACCGTGCTTTGCTGATAGGGATTTCCGTATAATCCGACATTAATACCTTTCCTTTTTCAATTCTCTGAATTTCCTTCATATTGACAACATAGCTTTTATGACACTGAATAAAATATTCGGGAAGGCGTTCAAAGATTTTTTCCAGGCGGTCATAACAGCTTTGTTTCCCTGTTCTTGTATGTATCGTAATCATATGCCCTGCACTCTCCAGATAGACAATATCATCAAATGAAAGCGTAAGCATGGCACCTTTATATTTAACCAGAAGCCGCTTTTTTTCAGCCTCCTGCACATCCTCCATAATCTTTTTCAGATTTTCTTTCAGCAGGTTTTCTTCCACCGGCTTCATTAAAAAACCGCTGATATTCGCCGGCTTTAAAAAAATCTGCTGGACATAACGCTCCGCATAACCCGTCATATAAATAATCTTTGCACATTCATCCAGACGCTGTATCTTCTGTGCAGCCTCAATTCCACATGCAGAACCATCCCACTCAATATCCATAATAATCGCAAGATAGCGCTCGCCGCCCTCAATAGCTACTAGCAGGTTTTTTAAATCATCGTACCTGTCACAGCACTCTGTGCCCAGTATATATTCAACGGCTTTTGCAACATCCTCCAAAATCAATGGGTTATCATCACAAACTGCAACTCTCTTCATTCTGGTAAACACTCCTCATAATCTTCCCCCGCTGCCCTGATTTTGACAGCTATGCACTTATTATACTGGAATTTTACCAATTTTCCAATCCCTATCCGCTTTTTTAACAAAATTTTTCAAATTTCCCAGGAAATAACAAGCGTTTTTCTGCGCAAAAAAAAGAAACGGGCCGATGCAGCACAAACACTGCATCGGCCCTGGGACATTATTTCTTTTTACAAAACCTTTCAAGTAGTCTTTTTATATTTTTTTGGTTGGTTGATGAATTATTTTTACTTTAGGATTTCTTGTTACTATAAGGAACTACTTAAGCAAGGTATTGCAATCCTATTGATACTCAGCTACATCGATCCAGTTCATCAGGAAATCTTTTTCTTTTTCCTTCTTCTTGGTCATCTGTGCAGCAGCTACGATGGGCAGCCAGCGGTTGACATACTGGCGTGCGGTATCGCTCTTATCGCAGAACATTTTCATGTACATCTCTGCCTTTTCCTTATCTTCCAGGCTAAACAGCAGGTAGGTCATCGCTGCGTCGGCAGATGCATTGCCCTGTGCGGCGTGTGCCCAGTCGATAATCCACAGCTTGCCGTACTTGTCTACGATAACATTGCTCGGGTTAAAATCGCCGTGGCAGAGCTTTGTGTGTCTTGGAAGGCTCTCCAAGCGGGTAGCCAGCTCGTAGCGAACGGTTGCATTTAAGTCCTTTAAGCTGTTAATCTGATCCATTAATTTATGGCGCAGACGCTTAATGGTGGAAACCTTCTGGCGGTGAACTTCAAGCTGTAAGTCAACAAACATTTCCATGTAGGTTTCTAACTTCTCCGGGTTTTCCTTCATCAGTTCTTCGAGGGTCTTTCCCTCTACCTTATCCCGAACCAGGCACCATCCCTCTTCGGTCTGGGATACCTCAAGCAGAGCAGGGATATTTAACTCGGTGTTCTCTTCAACAAGAGCCTCGTTTCTTGCTTCGTTCAATACCTCAGCCTTGGTATAGCGGTTATCAAATACCTTGATAATCTTATCCTCGGTAGCATAGATTGTCTTGTGAGGTCTTGTAAAGATGACTTCTTTGTTGGTTGCTTCCATAAACCTTTATACCTCCTTTTAATGGTCCGGTATTCCGTAAAAACCTGCTGTGCGGCGTCGTTTACTGCGATTTACCTGTTCACACTTTCGGCGCAGATTTACCTATCCGCACTTTTGGCGCAGGTTTTTCGGAATACCTTTGTATCAGTTACTATCTATTGTACTGCCTCTCTGCGGAAAATCAAGTGTTCATAAACAATCTTTAACTGTTCAATCCCCTGCTTAATTATTTTCCGTAGTAAGCCCGCAGATACATTTCTTTAATCTCGCTCATCAGCGGATATCTTGGGTTAGCGCCGGTACACTGGTCGTCGAAAGCATCCTCTACCATCTGATCCAGGTTGTCTAAGAAGTACTTCTCGTCAATGCCGTATTCCTGGATGGACTTCTTAATGCCTACCGCTGCCTTTAATTCTTCTACCTTGGCGATGAACAGTTCTAAGGTTTCCTTGTCATCCTTGCCGCAGATACCGCAGAAATGAGCACATTCAGCATAGCGGGCCAGGGTGTGCGGATACTGGTACTGGGAGAAGGTTCCCATCTTCGGCGGAACTTCCTCGGCATTGAACCGCAGAACCTCGCTGATCATCAGGGCATTGGCAACGCCGTGCGGCAGGTGATGGTAAGCGCCCAGTTTATGTGCCATGGAGTGGCATACACCTAAGAATGCATTGGCAAACGCCATACCAGCCATGCAGGAAGCGTCAGCCATCTTCTGGCGTGCTTCAGGATCGTTTGCACCGTTATCGTAAGCTCTTGGCAGATAGTCAAATACGCTCTTCATCGCCTTTAATGCCAGACCGTCGGTGTAATCGGTAGCCATAATCGAAGCATAGGCTTCTAATGCATGGGTTAAAACGTCTACGCCGGAAGCGCTGGTTAAGCCCTTGGGCTGGTTCATCATATTGTCTGCGTCTACGATAGCCATATTCGGCAGCAGTTCGTAGTCAGCCAACGGATACTTGGTGCCTGTGCGGTCGTCGGTGATAACGGCAAACGGCGTTACCTCAGAACCTGTACCGGAAGAAGTCGGGATAGCTACAAAGTAAGCCTTTTCGCCCATCTTCGGGAAGGTGTAAACTCTCTTGCGAATATCCATAAACCGCATCGCCAGGTCTAAGAAATCTACTTCCGGGTGCTCGTACATTACCCACATAATCTTACCGGCATCCATCGCAGAACCGCCGCCCAGTGCGATAATGCAGTCCGGCTCAAATGCGGTCATGGCCTTTGCGCCAGCCGTAGCCGAGGATAAGTTCGGGTCGGGAGCAACCTCGTAGAAGCAGGTGTGCTGAATCCCCATCTGATCCAGTTTTTCTTCGATTGGCTTTACATAGCCGTTTTTGTATAAGAAAGAGTCCGTAACGATAAAGCATTTCTTCTTGCCCATAACGGTTCCCAACTCATCTAATGCTACCGGCATACAGCCCTTCTTAAAGTATACCTTCTCCGGTGCCCTGAACCACAACATGTTTTCTCTCCTCTCTGCCACGGTCTTAATGTTTAACAGATGCTTTACGCCTACGTTCTCGGAAACCGAGTTGCCGCCCCAGGAACCGCAGCCCAAGGTCAGTGAAGGAGCAAGCTTAAAGTTATAAAGGTCACCGATACCGCCGTGGGAGGATGGTGTGTTGATTACGATACGGCAGGTTTTCATCGCCTGTGCGTGCTTCATAATCTTTTCCGTCTGTGCCGGATGGATGTAGAGGGAAGCCGTATGGCCGTAACCGCCGTCGGCAACCAGACGCTCTGCCTTTGCGATAGCGTCGTCAAAATCTACGGCATGATACATCGCCAGTACAGGAGAAAGCTTCTCATGGGCAAATTCCTCGGAAATATCCACGGAATCTACTTCACCAATTAAAATCTTGGCGGATTCAGGAACCGAAACACCAGCCAGCTCGGCAATGCGGTGTGCGGACTGTCCGACAATTTTTGCATTTAACGCGCCGTTGATTAAGATGGTGTGACGAACCTTGTCCAGTTCTTCAGGATTTAAGAAATAGCAGCCTCTGTACTGGAATTCCTTCTTTACTTCGTCATACAGATCGCCCACAACCGTTACGGACTGCTCGGAAGCACAAATCATACCATTGTCAAAGGTCTTGGAATGGATGATGGAGCTTACGGCCATCTTTACATCTGCCGTTTCATCGATAATTACCGGAGTATTTCCGGCACCTACGCCCAGAGCCGGCTTGCCGGAAGAATAAGCTGCCTTAACCATACCAGGGCCGCCCGTAGCCAGAATCGTATCGGAGTTACGCATAACTTCATTAGTCAGTTCAAGGCTCGGAACGTCAATCCAGCTGATAATATTCTCTGGAGCGCCTGCGGCAACAGCTGCCTCGTATACAATTTTAGCGGCTTCAATGGTGGAATTTTTTGCACGCGGATGTGGACTGATAATAATTGCGTTTCTTGTCTTTAAGCAAAGTAAAGTTTTGAAAATAGCGGTAGACGTGGGATTTGTCGTAGGAATAACTGCGGCAACCAGGCCAATCGGTTCAGCAATCTTTTTAATACCATAAGCGCTGTCCTCTTCAATTACTCCACAGGTTTTCGTGTTTCTGTAGGCATTATAGATGTACTCTGCGGCATAGTGGTTCTTAATTACCTTATCTTCCACAATACCCATACCGGTTTCCTTCACTGCCATCTTAGCCAAAGGAATCCTTGCCTTGTTTGCTGCCATAGCAGCCGCAAAGAAGATTTTGTCTACCTGCTCCTGGGTGTAGGTAGCAAACTTCTGCTGCGCCTTGCGCATCTCTTTCATGCGGGCATACAGTGCATCCACATTGTCAATGAGAGCCTGCTCTGCTGCTACTTCGTTGGTCTTTGTTGCCATCTTTTCGTCCTCCTGTTTTTTTCTATTTTTATTTGGTTAATTGTTATTTAATTAACGTTATCTTTTTGACAAAGTCATTATACCTCTATTTTTTCCTGATGTCAACTAGTTTTTTTAAGTTTTTAGCAGGAATTGCCATAGAAATATAACTGTTTTTTCGCCTTGTTTTTGTGCAATATTGATAAATTATTAACAAAGTTGGTTGTTGATTCAAAAATGCATGGCGGAAGGGATTCTTTTGTTTCAAAATATTGGTATTTTTAGATTTTAATTGACATAAAACATTATTAAGTATATAATATGAACAGAAAGCAGGTAACTTGAGTATCTGCCCGCCGCTAATGTGTATTACTTGGTCAGACAAGCGATACGCACAGGCCAACTTGGGGTTTGCATAGCTTCCACGTTCTGACTAGATAACTTATGTTATCGAAAGAAAATATGCCGAAAAGGGCTCTGTGCAGACAGGGCCTTTTTCAATCCGACAAATTACACGTTTTATTTTTACATAAGGAGAAACTATGGTAAATACATTATTATACCAGTCAGCAATGAAATATAAAACCTTTTTAAACATTGGATATCATGTCATCTTAGGGCGGAAGCAAAAAACATATATCTTAGACTTACGTTTTCCATCAAGTGCCTTTTTCATTTATCTGGTATACAGCATTTACATGACTTAACCTTCTCTTCAGCAAACAAAGAACGCATATACAAAGATATATTAACAGGAAAGACTACCCAGGAATTTTTAGAAAAATCCAAATACTTTATCAATGCAAACATTACTGTTCGAATGGAATTATTAATACAACTTGAAGATATGCTTGATCAATTACCTCAATATTACAAAATCAATTTCCATGAATACCAAAAATATACAACAATAACCGCAGATTTTTTATCTATACTTCAAAACCCAGAACCTAAATTTTCCCAAGTTTATTATTTTTTAGTTCATCATCCCAAGGAAAAACTGCCATCCTGCTATATTGGCTGTTCTTTATTTAGAAAAACGGATAAAGATTATACCAAAGGTACATCAAAAACTACATTGCTATTGCTGGAAAAAACTACAAACATTAATGAAAATAACTATATAGAATTATATAGAAATCCAAACTATAAAGATAAACTTTCCCGCACATACTTGAACTAACCAAAGGGATATGATAAAATAAGCCCATTACTAAACATTCGATAAAAACACCCGGCATGGAAGCGTGCCGGGTAATTCTGCTGTGAAAGTTACACAGAAAATCGACGACGAACCGGAGGTAGAGCGACATGTATATTATTGCAGGACTGGGAAATCCCTCAAAGGAATATGAAAAGACCCGGCACAATGCGGGTTTTGACACAATAGATCTTCTGGCTGAAAAGCTGGGCATTGACCTCACCGAAAAAAAACACCGCGCCTACTGCGGAAAGGGGATGATTGGCACAGAAAAGGTGCTTTTATTAAAACCGCAGACCTTTATGAACAACAGCGGAGAAAGCCTTCGGGATGCCGCAGATTTTTATAAGGTAGAACCGGAACAGATTCTTGTTATTTACGATGATATCAGCCTGGAACCGGGGCAGCTCCGCATCCGCATGAAAGGAAGCGCCGGGGGACACAATGGGATCAAAAGCATTATTGCCCATCTGAAAACGCAGGATTTCCCGCGTATAAAAATTGGCGTGGGTGCAAAACCGGAGCGGATGGATCTGGCAGACTACGTCCTTAGCCGTTTCTCTCCTGCCGAACGGGAAAAAATGGAGGAAAGCTTTCGGGAAGGTGCAGAAGCGGTAATTACCTTCCTAAAGGACGGGCCAGATGCAGCAATGAACCAGTATAACCGGAAAAAGGACATTTCACAGGAATAACCGAAGGGAGATTGGGCATGGAAAATCCTTTGTTGGAACTTAAAGAATATGAAGATCTTGTGCAGGCAATACGAAAAGAAAAAGGCCCGGTACAGGCATCAGGCACCCTGGATTCACAAAAAGTACATCTGATGGCTGAACTGGGAAAGGAATATGCCTGGAAGCTGGTCATAACCTACGATGAAGCCCGGGCAAAGGAAATCTATGACGATTACCAGAACTTTACCCGCCGCGTCTGGCTGTACCCGGCAAAGGATCTTTTGTTTTATGCCGCAGATATCCACGGAAATATGCTGACGCGACAGAGAATCCAGGTACTTAAGGCCCTTTTAGAAGAACCCGGCGGCGTGATCGTGACTACCTTCGACGGCTTGATGGATCACCTTCTTCCCTTATCCCGGATTTCTTCCTTTATGGAGGAGCTTTCGGTTGGCGATCAGGTTGATTTAAGCCAGCTTACTGCAAGCTTTGCCGCACTGGGCTATGAGCGGACGCCGCAGGTCGAGGGTATGGGGCAGTTTTCTGTCCGCGGAGGCATTCTCGATATTTTCCCATTGACGGAGGAATTTCCGGTTAGAATTGAACTTTGGGATGATGAGATTGACTCTATCCGAAGTTTTGAGCCGGAAAGCCAGCGTTCAGTTGAACAAAAAGAACATATTTCCATCTTCCCTGCACGTGAAGTTATTCTCCGTCCCGAGGAACTTCGTGCGGGAATTTCGCGTCTGCAAAACGAGGCAAAAACAAGCGAAGCCGTCCTGCGAAAAAACGGAAAAATCGAAGAAGGAGCGCGGCTTTCTGCTATTATTAACGATTTTGCCGAGGGACTTAACGAAGGGGAAAACTTAGGTCATTTAGACGGCTATGTGGATTATTTCTGCCCGGACACCGTGTCCTTTATCCGCTACTTTCCCACAGATAACACCCTGCTCTTTTTGGATGAACCCCCCAGGCTTTTTGAAAAGGGAAGCGCTGTGGAAACCGAATTCAGGGAAAGCATGAGCCAGCGCCTGGAAAAAGGCTATCTGCTCGGCGGACAGGCAAACCTTCTCTATCCGGTAAAGGAAGTTTTTGCCCTGCTCCAGACAAAACGCACCATCTTTCTGACCGGGCTGGATCAGCGCCTTCCCGGATTAACCGTAAACGAAAAATTTTCATTCACCGTAAAAAATGTAAATTCTTATCAGAACAGTTTTGATTTTTTAATTAAGGATTTAACCCGCTGGAAAAAGGAAGGCTATCGTGTCGTCCTTCTCTCTGCCTCCCGAACCAGGGCAAGCCGTCTGGCCAGCGATCTCCGCGATTATGATCTTCACGCCTACTGCCTGGATTTGCCCGAAATAGAAAAAGACACCCACAAGATCCGCCCCGGTGAAATCCTTGTCACCTATGGAAACCTCCACCGCGGTTTTGAATACCCCCTGCTGAAATTTGTCATGATCACGGAAGGGGATATGTTCGGCACGGAAAAGAAGCGAAAGAGAAAGAAAAAACCATCCTATGAAGGGAGAAAAATCCAAAACTTCTCCGAGCTTTCCATCGGCGACTACGTTGTCCATGAAGATCACGGGCTGGGGATTTACCGGGGAATTGAAAAAATCGAGCGGGATCGGGTAACGAAGGATTATATTAAAATCGAATACGGCGACGGGGGAAATTTATACATTGCCGCAACCTGCTTAGACCGGATACAAAAATACGCCGGTGCCGAGGCCAAAGCGCCAAAACTTAATAAACTGGGCGGAACGGAGTGGAAAAGAACCAAGAAAAAGGTCAAGGGTGCCGTGCAGCAGATTGCCGGGGAACTGGTTTCTTTATATGCTGCACGTCAATCCTCTGCCGGTTTTCAGTACGGGCCGGATACCGTGTGGCAGAGGGAATTTGAGGAACTCTTTCCTTATGAAGAAACCGACGATCAGATTGACGCCATCGAGGCGACGAAGGCGGATATGGAAAGCAAAAAGATTATGGATCGCCTGATCTGCGGGGATGTGGGCTACGGAAAAACCGAAATTGCCCTTCGCGCCGCATTTAAGGCCATCCAGGAGAGCAAGCAGGTCGTCTATCTGGTTCCGACCACCATCCTGGCCCAGCAGCATTACAACACCTTTAACCAGAGGATGAAGGACTTCCCGGTGCGTGTGGATATGCTCTCCCGCTTCCGCACCCCCGCCCAGCAGAAAAAGACGCTGGAAGATTTAAAGCGCGGCCTGGTTGACGTGGTTATCGGCACACACCGCGTCCTCTCCAAGGATGTCCAGTACAAGGATCTCGGACTGTTAATTATCGACGAGGAACAGCGTTTTGGCGTTACGCACAAGGAAAAAATTAAAAAACTCAAGGAAAATGTCGATGTGCTGACCTTAACCGCCACGCCGATTCCCCGTACCCTGCACATGAGCCTGGTCGGTATCCGGGATATGAGTGTTTTGGAAGAGCCGCCCGTTGACCGCCTTCCCATCCAGACCTATGTTATGGAATATAATGAAGAGATGATCCGGGAAGCCATCCACCGCGAACTTGCACGAAACGGACAGGTTTACTATGTGTACAACCGGGTCAATGATATTGACGATATTGCCGGGCGGATTCAGGCCCTTGTCCCGGATGCCGTCGTCACCTTCGCCCACGGGCAGATGAGCGAACGGGAACTGGAACGGATTATGGCTGACTTTGTCAACGGGGAAATCGACGTACTGGTATCCACAACGATCATTGAAACCGGACTGGATATCCCCAATGCCAACACCATGATTATCCACGACGCCGACCGGATGGGCTTATCCCAGCTCTATCAGCTTCGGGGGCGTGTGGGCCGCTCCAGCCGGACTTCCTATGCCTTCTTTATGTATAAGCGCGATAAGATCCTGCGCGAAGAGGCAGAAAAGCGTTTACAGGCCATCCGGGAATTTACCGAACTTGGCTCCGGGATAAAAATTGCCATGCGGGATCTGGAAATCCGAGGCGCGGGCAATGTCTTAGGCGCGGAACAGCACGGTCACATGGACGCCGTGGGATACGATCTGTACTGCAAGCTCTTAAACCAGGCCGTCCGCGCACTGACCAAAAACAGCGTACAGGAAGAGGAGGATTTTGAAACCCTGGTGGAATGTGATATTGACGCCTTTATCCCGGCCTATTATATTAAGAACGAATTTCAGAAGCTGGATATTTATAAGCGGATTTCCGCCATTGAAAATGAGGAAGATGAGATGGATATGCAGGACGAACTGATTGACCGGTTCGGCGATATTCCAAAGCCTGTGGAAAACCTTCTGGCAATTGCCGGACTGAAAGCGGCGGCCCATCTGGTCTATATCACCGAAGTAAAAATTGACCGCCAGGAATACCATTTAACCTTCTTTTCCCACGCCAAGCTTAATCCCGAGGGAATTATTGCCGCTATCGAAGAACATAAAGGGAGATTAACCTTTGCCAAAGGCGACGGAAAAGAAAAACCGGACTCCCTGCATTTCCACGGAAAAGAAAAGAATCCCACCTGCCTGACGATGATGGATCAGGCAAAAGCACTGTTGACAACATTGGCAGAATATGTGGAAAAATAAATACAATTACACACTATTTTCCTTCCCTGCACCAGCATAAAGCATAAAAAACCGGATAAAATTACTTGTAGCAAATACCGTTTTGTAGTAAGCTATAATAAGCGATTACGAAATCTTTACATCGGAAACATACTTGGAAGACAAACAGGTAAATCGTTACTGTTTAATCGTTCACAGAACAGTAACGGTACATATCCATGAATTACAAAGGAGGGACAGCCCATGGCACAGCCGGTTACCGATTGTATTTCTTTTTTAGGACAGGCAAAGAATGCAATAGAAAACGCAGAACGTATAAAGAAAAGCTGTGAACAGTTATCCGTTGAAGAAAAGCAGCTCGAGCGTCAGTTAGAAGCGGAAAAAAAGGCATTGGCGGACGAAATTTCCTTTACCATTAAAAAAAGACAGGAAGAAATCACTGCCAGTTACGATAAGGAGATTGGAAAAGAACAGGAACGGTTAAAAAAGGCAAAGGCAAAAAGAGAAAAGGCGAAAAATCAGGGAATAAAAGAGAGGATTGCCGAAGAAACTGCTCCTCTTCGCGACCACAACCGGGAACTGCGTTTAAAAATAAAAAGTTTATTTCAAAAAGAACGCCTTCCTTCGTTCTGCCGCCGCACCTGGTACTATGCCCTTTACATGCCCAGGACCTTAAAAGAATTTTTACTCCTGTTCTTGCTTGTTTTACTGATTTTTGCTGCCCTTCCCTGGGGAATTTACCTTCTTATCCAGGAAACGGTTCGGAAAAGCTGGATGCTGATTTTAATTTATCTGGCAGATATCCTGCTTTTTGGCGGTCTTTATCTGTTTACCGGAAATAAGACCAAGATGGAACATATGGAAACGATAAAAAAGGGACGCCAGATCCTGGACAGCATAAACTCCAATCATAAAAAAATCCGCAGCATTGAACGAACGATCCGCAAAGACCGAAACGAAGCCATCTACAACCTGGAACGGTTTGACGATGAAATTGCAAAAATAACCCAGGAAATCAAAGATTTAACCGCAAAAAAACAGGATGCCTTAAATACCTTCAACACCGTAACCAAAACCATAATCTCTGATGAGATAACCAGCACCAGCCAGATAAAAATACAGGAACTTGAAGAAAGCCATCAGCGCACGGAGCAGAAACTCCATGAGCGGGAAAGAGAATTAAAAACACTTTCTCTGGAAATTACCGATAATTACGAGATTTACCTGGGAAAGGAATTTATGCACCCGGACAAAATCAATGAACTCTCCCGCATCGTCCGCATGGGCCAGGCATCCACACTGACCGAGGCAATCGCACAGTATAAAACCGCATCTGCCCGGTAAAAACTGATAAAAACAAGCTAAAACATCGAACAAAAGAGGGGGATGGCAGACAAAAGCCCCCTCTTTTTCCCAAAGGATGCCTCTATACCCTCTTAATTTTTTAAACTGCAAATCGGCTTACAAGCCGTAAGCCAATTTATTCGGAGAGTTCACTTTCTATTTCCTCTACTGTCGGCAAACTGCTTTTAAATTCCTCACGAAGCACCTTTGTCAATTCATATTCCGCAATTCCGATTGGCTGTGAAATATCATCGAGTGCATACTCGGCAACAACATCATCTTTATCCTTACATATAAGTATACCAATTGTCGGATTATCCTTTTCTGTTTTCATCTGTTTATTGACCGCCGTGACATAGAAATTTAATTTACCTGCAAATTCTGGTTTGAATTTTTCTGTTTTCAGTTCCACGACAACATAGCAATGAAGGCGGACATGATAAAAAAGCAAATCTGCTTGTGTCAAGTAAGGAATAAAAATTTTTTAGATATTTTTTGAGCCACAGATACACCTGTCCATGGCTTTTACTTTACCAATATTCCTCATAGATTTATGTATCACTTCCGTATTTTTCTTCTACTTTCTCATCATTAAAATACCAATGTTCATACTTGTTCCTTCCATCTTGCATGTCATTTATTTTATACACAACCGATTTAACCTCAACCATCTTTTCACTCTTTTTAACACAATAGAAATCCGAAGGATAATATGACAAAACATTGTATCCTTTTGTCTGAACGCTATCATAAATTATTCCACCAAATTGAAGTTTTCTAAATATATCTGACAAAAATTGAGATGTCAAATAGTCATTATCTTGAACAGCCGGTTTATGAAAAAATGACGCAAAAGAGCGAATAATATTTAAAGTAACTATATTAATTTTATCATCGATTTGTGGAAGTGATGATGCCCGAAAATCTAAATAAGAACGCTTATCTCTACAACGTATTTTTGCAATACTGCATACACAACCAACATATGGCTTTAATTCCGCAATTGCAGTAGTTTTAGAATTAGCTACATATAAAAATGCACAACCTTGTCTATTAAAACGACCAGAACTAGCTATATATGGCGGTGGTGCCATCATCTCTTCTTCTATGTAAGGAAAATCTATCATTGTGTCTAAATCATCGACTGCTATACTTTCATTATGATGTCCCACTCTTGCCCTATAAAATATTTTTCTATTAATATTGATTTGTGGAAATTCAGAAATGATTGAAGCAATTGCATCTGTATATTTTTCCTCTACTTCATAATAGTTGTGATTCCGCAAATCATTTTGCATCATTTGCATTAACACAGAATCAGCCTCCTTCAATGGTAATTCCATATGAGCCACATATGAGAGTTTCTCCAATAATATCTTATACTTATCAGATCTAATAATATCAAATATTTCTATATCATGTATATTTGTAGTATCATCTAGCAAATCATATAGCCTCTTTGATGATTGAGAATCCAGTGGTTTTGTTAATATTTCATTATCTTCTTCAAATATATATGGGTTTAAAATATGAGGAAAATATGCACTATAAGGAAATGGAAAATCTTTTCTAAAGTATCTATAAACAGGATAATAAAATCTGATACAATCAACAATATCCTGTAAAATGTCATAATGGGAACTTATGTCTATACTGCTTCCGCCACATATAATACATTTTCCAACATTTTTATTTAAACTTACGATATCTGATTTATATTTATTTTTAATTCTCAATGGTTTGATGCAATTTTCACATAAATAAAATCTTTCCATCTAAATTTAACACCTCTTCCGCATTTCCGCCTATGTAAAACTAAAATTAAAGTTATTGAGCCACAAGCACCACCTGCTCATGGCTCAATTTTACCACTACTTCCCCAAAATTGGAACTATTTTTCAAGCAGAGATTTCACCATCAAACGGATTCCGCACTTTCCACACAATCTCCACGGCATCCTCCCCATAAACAATCACTTTCTCAATCAGCGTTTTCAGCCTGTCCTTATCAAAAGTCTCCAACTCGGAAAGCTCCGCCAGTTCCCCGTCCGGTATTTCCTCCGAACCGGAGACCGCCTGCATACGGTCAAGCTCTGCCTGCGCCTCACGTCTGGCCTGCTCCAATTCTTCCATCCGTACCCTGCCTTTCTCAATCCGGTCAATATAATTCTCCCGGCTGATCTTACCGGCCTTATACTGCTCATACAGATGCATTTTCGTACCTTTCCACCGTGCCATCTCCTTTGTGCTGTCAGCAACTATTGTTTCAAGAACCGCTTTCCTGCCGTCCTTATGCGTTTTCCGGCGGATGTCCTTTTCCGCTGTCAGCATATCCGCCATCTTCCTCACTTGGCACAACACCGCTTCCTCCAAGTCTTCTCTCCTGACATTCACCTTCTGACAGTCATTTTCCCTCTCCTGTGTCCGGCTTCTGCAAAAGTACCTGCCGTTTGCCCTGCTCCTAAGTTGAAGCGTTTTCCCGCAATGGCCACAAAAGAAAAGACTATTTCTCTTTTTCATCTCTTTTCTGGCAGTATCCACACTTCCGACTCCTGCATTAGCTTTATCAAAAATACTTTGTGATATGAGCGCTTCATGATGTCCCTCAACCACAATCCATTTCTCCTTGGGCTGTTTCACAACTTTCTTATCTGTATCCATCCCACATTTTGCCCGGTTCCAGATCAGCTTTCCCAAATACACCTCGTCCGTGATGATATCCCTTACTGACGAAGCGCACCACCGCTTAACCTTCACATGGGGCTGCCGGTCCCCATAAGTATCGCCTATCAGTTTATGGTACACAACCCTTGACGGTATCCTTTCCTCATTCAGCCTTCTGGCAATTTCCGCATAGCTTATCCCGTCTGCCGCCATCCCGAAGATTTTCTGCACTACCCAGGCCGAATCTTCATCAACTAACAGCTTATGTTTATCCTCCGGGTTCTTCCGATATCCATAAGGGGCAAACTGTCCGACAAACTCCCCGTTCCGTACCCTTGTATCCCTGGCAGTGCGCACCTTCTTTGACAAATCGGCGCTGTACATCCCATAGATCAGATTCTTCAACGCAACACTCATCCCTCCGGTTGCCCCGAACTTATCGTCACTGTCGTAGCTGTCATTCACAGACACGAACCGTATCTGTAAAATAGGAAAGATATATTCCAGGAACCTCCCCACTTCCAGATAATCCCTTCCGAACCGGGAGAAGTCCTTTACAATGACCATGTTAATATTCCCGCTTTTTGCCGCCTCGATCAATGCCTGAACTCCCGGCCTGCGGAAATCAACGCCGGAATATCCGTCATCACAAAACTCTGTGATACTGTATTCCTGCCCCTGCAGCAGTTCCTCTATGTGTTTTTTCAGAAGTACCCTCTGCGCCGATATACTGTTGCTCTCTTCAAATTTCCCCTTATCGCTGTCCTCATTGGAAAGACGGAGATACATGGCAACTATCATCCTATCCACTAAACCGCCTCCCTCTCTGCCCTTATCCTCAACAGTTCCTCCAGCACATCATCATATTTCAGATATACCTCAACACATGCGCCTTCATGCACCACAACCTTATCCACAAACGCCTCGACCATTTCCCTTGTCAGATTCCGCATATCCAGGTATTTATCAACCACCGCCTTCCAGCCGCCGTCTATGCGGTATTCACTGGAATGCTCTGCCTGCACCTTTTGGACTTCCACAAGCCTTGCCGACAGCTCCCTGATTTTTTCAGCATATTTCCCACTGATCTGCACATACTGTTCCTCATCAATCAGCCCGTCCTTATAATCCTCGAAAACCCCGGCTTTTACATCAGTCTCTTTCCTCAGTTCCTTCTTTATCCTGTCAGCTTCCTTTCCATAAATATCATACTTTCTCAAACTCCCGGCCTTTGCGTTCATCCGCCTCACTGTTTCCTCCGCATCAATACAGAGCCTCATATGTGCAGTGACAGTTCCAAAAACAGCCTGGTTGACTTCCTCCAATGACACTTTATGGTTCGTACAGCTTCCATGGGTTGATTGAAGATAAGTCTTGCACCGGTAAAACTTCTTATCATGCTTAACTCCCTCTGTACGGAATCCCATTACCTTTCCGCAGTCCGCACATATAATTTTTTTCCCCAGGAAATTAAACCGGGCATGGTCATAGCCGTTTTCCCCATGGGTGGAATGGAATCTTTCAGCATTACCCACCAGCAGTTCCTGGACCCGTTCAAAATCCTCCCTGCTTACCAATGCTTCATGTGTGTCCTCCACAACTACCCATTCTTCTTTCGGTATTTTTACCTGCTTCCCATTTGCCCTCTTGTACCTGTTATGGACACTGTCCCCAACATAAGCATAATTTGCTTGTGTCAAGCCCTACATAAAAAAATTATTATTTTTTTATATTTTCTTTCCAAATAATCTCCAGTTTGTCTTTTCCACTCACTTTTATCACCTGAACAAATTCTTCCAGCATCTCCCTCGTCACTTCTTCTGCAAGAGCATATTTTTCCAAATCACTGGTCGTACATTTGCTCTCCTTCTGCTCCTGTTCCATTTTTACCGCCATCTGTTCAGACAGTTCTGCATACTGCTTTTCTGCTTCCTGCTGTTGAATAACGATTTCTCTTTTTCGTGCAAGGTATTCCTGTTTATTAAGCCGCCCTTCTGCATAATCTTCAAAAATCGTTGTCTGTGCCACCTTACATCGGCTTATTTCTGCCTGGCATTCCTGGATAGTTTCCTGAAGATTATCCATCTCCTGCTTTTCCTGCCCCCGCCCTTCATCCAATGTCCGGTGCAAAGACTGCATCCGCACGGCTTCCAGAAGCTGTTTCTCCAGATCCAGTTTATCCAAATGTACTTTCGCACAAGGGGAATCTGGCCTGCTCTTCTGATATAAGCAGAAAAAATACGGATTTTTACAGCTCCTTGGAATCAGTACCCGGCCACAGCAGGCACATTTCAAAATACCCCTGAATTTCTGATATGGTTTCCTGGCTAGCTTTTTCCGATCCATATGCCGCAAAATATTCTGTGCCTGCCCAAACAGTTCTTTGGAAACAATGGCTTCATGGCTGTCTTTTGCCACAATCCATTCATTTTTCGGCACAGCTTCTGTCCGTTTTGTAGAAACGTCCACATTTCTTCGCTTACGAGAAACCAAACATCCGGTATAGCGTTCATCCGAAACAATCCGTTTTACATTTTCCCGTGTCCAGTAAGAAATACCATCCGCAGCCGTCCATCCCCTCGTCCCATCGGTATGGTTTGCCCTGCGGTACATCAAAGGGGACAAAACGCCATCCTTGTTTAAGATTGCCGCGATTTCCGATAACTCCTTTCCCTCTGCCGCCAGACCAAATATCCGGCGCACCACTTTTGCCGCATCCTCATCAATAACCAGTTTGTTTTTTTCTGTTTCTGACTTCTGATACCCATAAAAAGCAATGCTGCACAAATACTCCCCTTTCCGCATTTTCGCCTGCTGGACACAACGGATTTTTTCGGAAATATCCCGGCTGTACATCTCATAAACCATAGCCTTTAACGATACATCCAGACTCACGGCACTTCCCAGGCTTTTCGCACTGTCATAGCCTTCATTGACCGCAATAAACCTTACCCCAAGGAAGGGAAAAATCTGGTCAAGATAATCCCCCACCTCAATCAGGTTACGGCCAAAACGTGAGAAATCTTTAACCAGGATGCAATCCACAGTACTCCCCGCCAAAGCAAGAAGTTTTTTTATCCCTGGACGATCAAAATTTGTCCCGGAATACCCATCGTCACAAAATTCCAGCACACTCCGTCCATCAAATTCACGATGGTTACGGATGAAATCATACAGCAAATCACGCTGGTTTCCAATACTGAAACTTTCCCCAAAATGGGCATCCTCGCTGGAAAGACGCATATAAAGAGCAATACTTCCCATTATATCCCGCCTCCCTCTGCTTTCCCTGCTCCATCCGCTTTTTTCCCTTTTCCTGGCTCTGTCAATTTTGAAGGTTTTATCGTTTTTAAAGGCTTAGATGCTTTTTGGCTCTCCTTCTTTTTCTGGACGGTTTTTCCCTCCTGGAACAGCTTACTTTCCTTAGCTATTTTGCTTTCCTTCAATATTTTATTTGCTACAATTCTTTTCTTTTCCTTTGCTTCTGGCCGGATGTTCACGGCTTCTGCCAGACGGATAAATTCATCCTGAAAGTTCCAGATAATTTCAACTTCATTATATCCATAAACCTTAATACAACGGATAAATTCTGTCATCATCTTCTGCGTTACCGCTTTTTCTCCCTGGTAATGCATCAATGCCGAAATCCATTCATTCTGCGGAGAAAGTGAGTGAACACATTCCTCTTCCTCCCGTTCCAGGCAGGCAAGTTCTGCCCTCAGTTCTTCCGCCTCCCTGCCATACTTCATTTTCATGGACTGGTATTCCTGTTCGGTCAGCATTTTTTCCGAAAAAGATTCAAACAGGGAACTCCGAATAGTGCTGTTCCGTTTTATCTTGTGCTGAACCTGGCTTATTTTATTAGAGATAGCCTTACTGCGCTCCAAATATTCCGGCTGCTCCTGCAGTTTTTCCAATGCATTTTTTAAATCTGCCGCAAAGCCAATCTGCACGCGCAAACTCTGCAAGACCGCTTCTTCCAGTTCCGGTTCTCCTACCCACTTCATGGTACATCCCTGTCCATTCAGGTTTTCCGCATAAACACGGCAATGAAAACTATAGCGAATTGTACCTGCATTGGAAACATCCTTGTAACGCACCATCTTTGTCCCGCAGTCTGCACAGACAAGCAGCCCCTTAAACCGGTTTTCCGACGAAGGGTATTTTCCCCGCAAAGTACAGCATTTTTCATGGCGCTCCTGGGTGATTTCCTGCACTTTATCAAATATTTCCTGGCTGACAATTGGTGCATGGGTATGCTCAACCACAATCCATTCTTTATCCGACATTGTCATTTTCGGCATTCCTTCACTTAGCGACTGCCGCACTTTTCTCTGTGCCATATGCCCGGCATAAACCGGATTCCTGGTCAGTGCTTTCACCCCCTGGGCCTGCCAGATCGCCCCGGCATTGGATGGCCTTTTCTTTAACAGCCCCTTCATATACTTATACATTGTCGGACTTGGAATATTTCGTTCATTTAAGCGGCGGGCAACCTGTGCAATGCCTTGTCCTTCTGCCCTCCACTGAAAAATATCCCGTATAACCGGAGCCACTTCTTCATCAATAATCAGCTTGTGTTTATCCTCCGGTGATTTCCTATATCCATACGGCGCAAACGACCCAATATATTCCCCGTTTTTCTGCTTAACGGCGATTGCGGAAGAAATTTTCTGTGAAATATCTTTGGCATACAGGTCGTTTACCAGGTTTTTTAGAGAAAGCACCAGCTCATTTCCATTGGTGTCTTTTAACGTATCATAATGGTCATTTACGGCCACAAAACGGACGCCAAGATAAGGAAAAATCTTTTCCAGGTAATACCCGGCTTCCACATAATTACGCCCAAAACGTGATAAATCTTTGACAACAATGCAGTCGATTTTCCTCTGACGCACGTCATCCATCATCGCTTCAAAACCAGAACGTTCAAAATTTGTTCCCGTTTCCCCGTTATCACAAAATATCCCTTCCAGCCTCATATCCGGCTGCACGGCTATGTATTGCTCCAGCATATACTGCTGCATCTTAATGGAGTCTTTGTTCCCGTCACGCCGGTTATCCTCAACCGACAAACGCACATAAGCTGCGGTGTGATACACCCGTTCAGGAGTTTCGGATAATGTCCCGGATGCTGTTGCTGGTATGGAACTTCTCGTAACTGTCCCTTTCCTGCTCACCCTTGCCATCTACATCGCCTCCTTATTCGTTTGTACCTTTTGCCTGTCAGGAAAGCCGCCATTCGGTTTTATCCCATCAATTACTGCCAGCGCCCGTTCGTAGCTGTCCTGATACTTGAACCGGATCACCACCCGGCAGTCCTCATACACATCAATCCGTTCAATCAGCGAAACCGCCATCCGGCGCGTCAATCGGTCCAGGTTCCGGTACTGTTTAAACCGTTCAATCCAGAAGGTATTGGCAGGCCGGCTGCTTAACAGCCCTTCCATCTCCTCCCTCAGCTTTGCCTCCGCAGCCTGAGCTTCCCGCAGTTTTTCATCATAGATGGCTTTCATCTCCAGATACTCTGCTTTATCCATCAGCCCCTCCGTAAGTGATTCATACAAAGACGTTTTTAACCGACTATACCTTGCCGCCTCCTCATGCCTTTTTATCCGCTGCCTATCCACCTTTTCCACATCGGCCTGATGATAGGGCAGGGTTTCCAGGTAAGCAAGAATACGTTCCATATCTACAATGTTGTCAATGTGCTGTTTCAACGAAAGGAACACCGATTCTTCCAGCAATTTGTCGCTGAGCCGATGGCTGGAGCAGGCCCGGTTTGTGCGGTTATTTCCGCACATATAATAAACATAGGTTTTTCCCTTCCGGCACACACTATTCCGCACCATGTTCTGTCCGCAGTCCCCACAGAAGACCAGACCGGACAGAAGATAAACCTCCTGCTCATTTGGTGCCACACGGGTATCCTGTAGCAGCAGCTTTTCCACCGCAAAGAAATCCTCCCGGTCAATAATCGGGGGATGGCTGTTCTCCACCCGCACCCATTCTGCACTTGGCTTTACTACGGTCTTTTTGACTTTGTGGTTCGGCGTTGTTCGTTTTCCCTGTACCATTGTCCCAAGATAAAATTCATTTCTGAGGATTCTGCCTATGGCAACGGCTGTCCATTTTGCCTTCGGGTTTACCTGGAAGCCGGATTTATACTGCAGACCGCAGAAACGCTTATATTCCATAGGGGACAGCTCCCCTCGTTCATTCAGCCGGTCGGCAATCCGCTGCTGGCTGGCCCCTTCCAGCTTCCACCTGAAAATATCCCGCACCACCCCGGCAGCATAATCGTCCACCACCAGTTTATGGCGGTCTTCCGGTGATTTCTGATACCCATATACAGCAAAAGAGCCAATGAAATCCCCTTTCTTCCGTTTGATTTCCAACTGGCTCCTGACTTTAATCGAAATATCCCGGCAAAATGCGTCGTTAATCAGGTTTTTGAAGGGAATCAGTATTCTATCCGAAGAAGTCCGCCCGTTAATACTGTCGTAGTGGTCATTGACGGCAATAAAACGGATGCCCATAGCGGGAAATATCTGGTCAATATAGCGCCCTGCCTCCACAAAATTCCGCCCAAACCTGGACAGATCTTTAACGACCACACAATCGATCTGCCCTGCCTCAATCTGTGAAACCATACGCTTAAAACTGGGGCGTTCAAAATCCGCCCCACTATAGCCGTCGTCCACAAACTCGCCGCTTATGCAGATCTCCGGCTTATCGGCCAGAAATGCCCGGATTAACTCCTTTTGATTAACGATACTGTCGCTCTCCTCTTTGTCCCCATCCTCTTTCGATAAACGGACATAGATCGCTGCACGGTATACCCGGTTTTCTATTAACTTGTTCATTGTGAACCTCCAATGCAAAAAATTCCCTTATCCAAACTTTTCACCATGGGGTTTCACTGGTTTGCTTATTTCTTATAATATATCACTTTAAAGTATGAAAGTCAACCCGCTGCGGCGAACATTATTTTCTTTGACATTCACCATTTTAACCTATATTGAAGAATTTCTCTTGATTTATCGGATACTGCAAATATCCTTTGCCCTGTCAGTGAACTTTTTATTTTTTAACATAAACCCCTGATAAACCACTTCAACCAGAAAAGCTCTCCAAATAATGCTCCAGGCGATCCTCCAAGGTAATTCCCGTATCAGAAAAACTAACCTTTACCACAACTTTTCCGCAGCGGTAACAATATGGATTCTTTACCTGCTTCAAAAAATCCGCAAACTGTTCGCTCTTTGGCAGGTTTTTATTCATCTGCACCTTACGAATATCCATAAGGCTTTCCCGATCAACCGTCCGCACATCCACCGCTTTCATTTGCGCCAAATCTGCTTTCCTTAATTTCTCTATATCCTCCATGACCATACCTCCCTGTCATGTTTGTTTCTGTATTTATGTGATACCGGCTTGTCTAAATGTCCTTTTTTCTTCCTGTAAGCAACAAACCGGCATCCTTATCTTTTACATCCAAGCCGCCTGCGGCTCACAGGCCCGTGATACCGGGAATGGGCGGCGGCAGACGGCAAACCTGCCCAGACCACATCCCCAGCATCCCCCTTTCACCCTGCGGTACGGGAATTTACGGTTACGCTTTACTGCAGGTCATGGCATTACCGGTGTGACCTTACACCGGCTTACAGACTCCTCAGGTTCTCGCTCCTGCTTTTCTGTTATGAAAAACTTTTATTATCATAAACAGCTAAGCCTTCATCGCGCCTGTGCCTGGATGCTTCCCTTTACGGCTGCAGCAAATCGTATAGCTTGGATATATTAATAAACAGGAAATAATTCTGAAATCCTGTTATTTATCAAGGTTCAAGAAAGAGCGATAAATCCCTCTATATAAAAGCCGTTGGGAAAAGGGTTTTGGTCCACTTTTTGCATAATCTTAATAAAATTGTAAGATTTTTACTGGGTATTTTTCCCATCTTCTTCTAAGTATTTCTTTAATTTCTTCAATATCCGATTACGCCTGTGATGTAAAGTTGATTTAGCAATATGTAATGCCTCGCTCACCTGCCGTTCTGTCTTTTCCAGAAAAAACAGTTCCCAAATCAATTCCCTTTCTTCTTCAGAAATCTCCTGCATTGCCTCTTTTAATGCAATCTGGTCAATCATTTGCTCATCTATGATTTCTGTTTTCACTGCAAATGGTTCCCCATAGCGGAAATACTGCTCATAAGAAACTTCTTTGCTTGGGATGATTGTTGTTTCTCCAGTTTCTGAGTTAATAATCATTTTTCCTTTCTTTAAATCATTCATAAAATACCGTTCCTGCCTCTCCCAATAGTAATACTCCTCATACACTTCTTTACTTACCTGAATACGCTGTCCGTTAACAAATAAAAAATAATCTTTTTCTGACATTATCTTAACCTCCGAGATTTTCAATCTTAGTCGATTCAAAATCCCACTGTTGGAGAACGACAATGCCATAGTCCACAAACGTTACAATTTCCATTCCAGAAAACATGATGAAAATAACCCATCATTGATACCTGAAAAAGAACAGGCAAGCAACCCTTTAAATGCTACTAAAACATACGGTTTCGTTTAAAAAGCCATATATTAAGAATGTTCATTTCCTAACCCTAAAAATCATTCTTTCACTCTACCATAAATTTCCAATATTTTTTTGCATATGTCATAATCAGCAAGTAATATGTTATTTTTAAACAACAAAAAAGGTGAACCATTTCCATGATCCACCTAAAAAACATTTAAAACAATCATTCTCGCTAAAAATCTCAACAAAACGCAGTAATTTTTACACTAAATATTTTATTTTTTTCTAAAATTTCCATATTTCCATGATATTTATGTACAATTTTCTTTACCGACAAAAGCCCAAAACCATGCAGCCCCTCTTTAGCACTTTTTATTGTTTTTCCATCTCTTTGAATTTTGCCATTATATCTGTTTTTTACTTGAAAGCACAGATATCCTTTCTCATAAGAAAAGCTCACCCAAATTTTTCTTTCCTCTGGAATTTTTTTCGATGCTTCCACGGCATTATCAAATAAGTTTCCTGCTAATGCACATAGCTCAATATCATCCAGTTTCATCTCTCCATTCACATCGATATTCAGGTCAAGCTCAATCGCATAGGTTATTGTTTCCTGGGTCAAATGGTTAAGAAGTGCATCCAAAGCCAGATTTCCACTCCTGTCTTCTGCATAACAGTTCCCTTGCAGATCCCCATATAAAGAATCCAAAACCACCTTCATCTTTTCATATTCCTGACACTGTAAAAGATAAGTCAAATAAACGAGTTCCTGTTTTAAATCATGCCGGATTCGTGCAATTTCTTCTCTTGCATTTCTCTCCAATTCTCTCTGCTTTTTATACAATTCCATTTGTTTTTTGTAATCACGAATGTTCCTTTTTGTCCAGACAGCCTCTGCGAGCTTTCCATAAATGGGATAAATACATAGTTCCAAAACCAGCAGCATCAAAGCACTAACCGATAGCCAAAGAACGTTTTCAACACCATCTACTCTGCCATCATAAGCCAGACGATAAAAAGAATAATAAAGAACAATCCCTCCCAAAACAAAAAGCAAAAGAAATCGCTCTTCAAAACGTTCAATGATATCCAGTGATTTCTTTTTCACAAAACACTTAATTCCCAGAATCAGCATAAGCATAGCAATATTGGAAAGCAAAAAATATACAACAACCGATGCACCTTCCACGCCCACATATTCCATGCCAAATACTACAAATGCCTCTACTGCAGTAAGCAGAGAAACATAAACAACTGGGAATAATATACGTTTCCCGAACGCTCCAGTATAAGAAAACAGCCCAACAGCTCCCAGTACAAGAATATTGGTAAACAGATTCCATCCCGGTTTCTGACGTGTAAGAATTCCCATACTTCCAATCTGAATAACCTGGATAATCCTTCCCATTTCCCACACAATAAACAGTCCCCAGCCGATGATACTCTGCTTCCATTTCTGACTTTCTAAAAATGCATCCAGATACATCTTAATCAAAAATACATTATACAAGGTTAATACTACTGCATGAAGCATCTCTCTTATATTCACATTGATGCTCCTCCCAGCCTTTTTTCAACGATTTCCCTCCTGCCACGGCTCATCGACAGACGTTTCCCTGTTTGCAGTTCAACCCAGTTATGTCCAAAACAACGGATATGGTTATAATTAACCAAATAAGATTGATGAATTCTCAAAAATTGTTTTTGATTTTCTGCTACTAACTCCTGTTCAATCTCATTTAATTTTCGATAAATCAGATAGCTGCCCTCCTCGCAGACAATCTCCACCTGCCTTAAACTGCTCTTAAAATATAAGATATCTTTTAACAATACCTTTCTAGGAATTTTATCACAGATAAAACGATAGAAGGCATCCTTTCCCTGAATCCAGCCGCTGATTTTCCGAAAAACCCGCTCAAATTCCTCTGGATTTACAGGCTTTACCAAATATCCACTTGGCATCGTATCAATACTCTGCCGGACATAACAATCATACTGTGTTACATAGATAATCTGCACAGTACGATCCTGATTCCGCAATGCTTCCGCCACACGAATTCCATTCATGCCTTCCATCTCAATATCCAGATAAATTACATCATACTGTACTCCTTTACTGACCTCTGCCAATAGGGACTCCCCACGTTCATAGACACTGACTTCCAAATAGATTCCCAGCTTCTTTCCCAGGGCATACAGCATTTCTTCTAATGCTCCTTGTTGGAATCGTTCATCTTCACATATTGCTATATCAAGCATAACAGCCTCCTCAGTCGATATCTGCTTTTACCAGCATATCAGCCATGCCATGAAGCAGTTTTTTTCCTTTATCGCCTAAAATCTCATATAACTGTATAAAATCATAGTACTGCTCATATCGGTTAAGGCGTTCGGATTCCTGCTCCAACGTGGTTCGGACATTGCTCCTTCCAAGGAGATAGTCTGTTGATACTTGAAAAAAATCAGCCAAAACAATCATGTTGTCCCTTGTCAGCTTCTGGTCATCATTCTCAATTTTACTAATAAGTTGTTGGGAAATATTGGTTCGTTCTCCTAATTCTTCCTGGCTTAATTTCAATGATAAACGTAATTTCTTTACTCGATTAATATTCATTTTTCTATACCTCGTGTGTATTGTAACATTAGTTCGAAGTATAGTTTAATAATTATAAGAGTATTTTATTACTCTAATTTTGAGTAATATTGTTTTTTACGAGTCCATATTCCTCCAATTTCCTCTGTATCTTAGCTCTCTTTTGCAAGCCAAGACCTTTGATTTTATGATAATCTTCATCTTTCCATTCCAATAAATCCTCTAAATACCTAACTCCTTGTTTTTTTAATTCACATAACAGCTGCTCACTTAATCCCAAACAATATAGAGAATGCACACCTTCCTTGATTGGCATTAACTCTATCGCATCAACCAATCCTTCCTCTACAGGAAAAATCGAAGATGCTTTTACCTGTATCCGGCAGCCGCTATCAATGAAAATATAGAATTTTCCATCCATATGAACGGCATATCCGGTTACATTTTTTCCACTAATTAACGATACTCCTTTATGTCTTATAATCATATCTTCTTACCTATTATTTACTCACCATATGTTTTCCCGTTCTCTTTCGGAACCTCCACCATTCTTGCCTCTTTAGGCTTGCAAAATTTATTCTTTATTCGTTCCTCCAGCAGTTCCAAGTTTTCCTCCAGACGCATACTGTATTCCTCCTTGGTTATTCCATCGATTCCTACAGCTTTTGCGCCATCTACCTTCTCATAGTATTCCTTTAACATTTCTTTGTTGATTAAAGACCCCATGGATGTGAACACCATATCCGAGTGTTCTCTTGATAATTATGCTATTTTCGCCAATTTCGTTTCCATTATGTTTCTATCCCTGCGTATAATAATGATTCCTCTTTGATATTGCTTTAGCCAGAATTTTTTTAGAGGTTAATGCCGCTCTCGGCTTCTCTCTAGCGGCATTAACCGCCTTCATCGGTACTATCCGACGGTCTGTATCTCTTTTGCTTTCCTCTTGGCATACCATGTACTGAAAACACACACAGGCTTTCTCTCAGTTGGTACAACCCCATTATATAACATGGCTGACCTTAGACCCTATGGTGCTGCGTACATTCTCACCAAATCGATTTGCACACATATTGCCTTCTGTTAAGAGCAAAACGTCAGCACACCAGTTAATACTATATTTCGGGGCTGAAATGCCTTTTGACCCTATTACCTCGCTGTCTACACTTAACACGCACTGTTACCAGTACTCACCCAAGACTCACTACCGGTGGTTTGGTTAGACCTTTCCGGACAGGGGACCATCCGCTATACGTTCTACCCTTAGCTGGGCGCACGCTCTTTTATAGCTTATACTTCACTCCACTAATTTTTTAATAAATATTAATCAAAATATTCTTATTCCAGTATCATTTGTCACACATAATAAATTTTGTTTGATACTCATTCGCAAAATAAAATTTTTTTTCAATTATATCTAAATAGGTGATTTTTCTATTTAAGTAAACAGGCTCCATTGCATTTGTTTTTTCCCAAGCGTCCGTTATTAATTCATAGGGAACTATATCTACAATCTCTTTAAATGTTTCTGTTCTTACCTTATATGTACAAAAATCACCTTCTATTCCTGAAAAATCCTCTTGCCTTACATAATTTTCATATTGCGTACCTTCAAGAATCTTTGCTTGCCACTCCTCTGAAAACTCAAAAAAAGATTTCACTCTATCCTTCACTTCTTTTTTTTCAGATAAATCTATTTGTCCCGCGCTCATACTTTTAGCAACAAATTCAAATGTATCTTGTCTATTATTATCATATCCTTCTTTTAAACAAGCTAATACTTCATGATAAGATTCAGGATGATTCAATATACAACTAATCCAATTATCTAAAGCCTTTTCACTTCCTAATTGTTTAGCCTTTTCATAATTTTCTTTCGCCTTTTTTATATCACTGTTTACTCCTATTCCATGTTCATAAAAATAACCTAAATTTGATAATGCAATAGTATTAGTATTTAATTTATCAGAATTGTAAATATTAATAGCTTTTAAATAATCTTTTGTTTTATAATATTCTTCGGCCTTAATTAGCATACCCTCTACTGTTAAGTTCATATCCTCTGGCAAAAACTCATAATACCTTATAAACCAAAAAGGTACAAAAATAACAATAGCTATCGAAATTATACTAATTAAATGATATATTTTTTTATTTATCTTTGATAATCGAGAACATATAACCTGACATATCTCAATAACAATTCCCATTATTGCTATACATAAAGAAAAATCTGTTTTAGTCATAATTATTTTTTACCCCACCATTTTACTTTAAAATACATTCCTCTCCAAAATTCCAATGCATTATCAACATCCAATTTCTTCTCACTAATCACCTATTCTAAAGCATCATATCTCCAACTTTTTTGATAATCTTTAGAACTGATATTTTCTATGCAGTTATCATTTTTATCATAACGATAACAAATCTTTGTTCATATCTTTCGTTCTAACCAAAAGTCTTTAAAACCTCTCTTCTATCCCTGTCCCTTTCTCTGTCAGGTTTCTTTACTTACTTTCAGTTTTTTTACAGGTATCTTTTTTAATGGCTTTGATACTATCATTTTTTCATAATCTTGGGGCATCAAACGATTATCTTTTAGTAATTGAAATGCTTTATCTCTCCAGCACACATCGCCAATTGTAGTAAAAGAACTAAGAAGTTCTTTTATTATTCTAACACATCTTTCAGTCCAATCTGCAAATTCATCTCTATTTAAGTAAAAAATATTATCTGCTTGTGGCAAAGCCGATTCTTCAATTTTACTAGAATTTGTTATAAAAACACTTATACATTTACTATTTTTCCAAATGCCCAATTTTTCACTATGACTTTTTACCCAATTAACATGACCAGCAGCCTCTCTAACATGCCTAGTAGGTATCGCTTTATCACATGTTTCATATATTTTATCTTCTGAAACAATACAAAATCCAGGATGAATAATCCAGATTGGATCTGGTTCCGAATCTCCTTTGGGATTAGTTGCATAATAACCTAACCATTCCCCTAATATATTGTGTGCATTTTCAAAATCATTCCCACTAGAATGCTTAATATTATTCTGCATTTTATCCAGTTCATCATAAATAAATTTAGTACTTGGATATTTTGACCTTTTTGCCGCTATAACAGATTCCATTCTTTCAAGAACATAACTTATATATTCATTCTCTTCACTATGATTACTTTTATTTTCATCAATAAGCTTATTAAACCATTTAATCGATAATGTTGTTGACGCAGCTTTTCTTAAATAATTTATATACTTCTGTTTAAAAGTTTCATCTCCCTGATTGTATAAATTATAAGCACAGCAAGCAGCAATGTAATACCAAAATCCCAAATAACCTTTTAATGATTCATGCTGTAAAATTCCAAGTATTTGTTCAATTTCCATTAACGCTTCTGCATATGCTTCCTTCCAAAGAGCATACTGAGCTTGAATTTCAAATTTGCTTGACTTGTTTAGTTCCCTAAAAGAACTATCGTCTAAAACTTGATTTCTTATAATTCCTTCTCTTATATTAATAATATCATTTTCAGCTACTTTCCACTCTTTTCTATCATACAAAAAAAGATTAAGTAAACTCAAATAATCATCCACATCCGTATATTCTTTAGAATTTTTCAATCCGAATTTTAATTCAGCTTGCAATTCAGGATTAAATTGTTTTAGTTGTTTCGGTGTAACTAATGCATTTGTGAGGTCTTCACCGACTACACACACTGCCGCATAATCTGTATTTCCTCTTGTACATCTTCCTAATGCTTGTACTAACCTTGAATGTATTCTTTCCAAAAATAAAACTGTAGAGCACATTCTTGTTATCAAAAATTTTTCTTGTATATGGGTTGCACTTTGTAAATCAAAAAGAATTTCCATACGACATTCTTCTCCTGGAAAATCAATACCATCAAATCGATTAGCTACAATTGCAACCGCTTTATCCGATTTAACAAATTCTTTTTTTGAACTTTCAATATCTTTTGCTGTAAAAACTTTTCTATCCGTTTTCGTTTCAATTAATTCTTTAAACGCATCCTGAGTTTTATTATCGTTCACTATTATTAATGCTCGATTTACCTTAAGTATCATTTTGATAAGAATTTCTTCCAATACATCTTCATTAAATGATGCTGAAGGAAACATAAAAAAACGTCTACCAATATTCTTATTTTCCCAATCTTTAACCATAGGAAGCTTTTTTATCTCCGGCACGCCAAATGCACGTTCCAATTCTCCACTCTTCCCTAGTGTTGCCGACATATATATACGTTGTTTTGCATTTTTAAAAGGAGAAAAATCTAAGGTTGGACTAATAAATGGTCTAATAGTAATCTCATCTTTGCTAACAAAAATATTACAGGCTCTTATATGTGATTGTATCATTGACCATGCATATTTAATATCTGTATTAGGATTTTTCTCTATATAATTATCAAATATCCTATTTATTATATAAATTTGATCTGCTAATTTAATGTTTGGTATCATATCAATCCAATAATTATCAGATATTGTTATTGGATTTAACAATGTTTCATATACTTCCTGTTCCATATATGGTTTGAAATTATCCAACAATCTGTAATACAATTCATCGTATTTATTTCTATCAATAGTTACTGTCCAATTAGATGCAACATAGCTTTCTCCTGAATGAGCATCATCGAAAATAATAATATCCGCATCTGAAAAAAATGGATTACTATTAAACAGGCTGCTATATGGTGCAACTGCAATCGTTTCAGCTGTATTATATGCCAACTTATCTTCGGGTGTATAATTTTTTGCCTTTCCAGTGAAAGCTGTAGCTTTTATTCCATAATCTTCTACTGCATGTTTAACTGTTTGATTTACTAATTGTTTATTTGGACACAGATATAATATTTTTTCTTGGTTTTTTCTTCTTCTAAATTCACCAATAAGAAGCCCTATAAGTGTTTTTCCAGTCCCAGTTGGCAACTCCAGAGCAATATCCTTAACATTATCTTCTTCTTGCAAATATAAATCTATCATGTCACTTTGATAATTAAATAAACTATCGATATTTCTATCCTTATAATCATCATACATCTGTTGCGGTGTATCAAAATATGTATTATCTATAGTACTTAGTTTGAATTTAGCCATATTTGTTATTCTCCATTCTTATTCAGATAATTACCAAATAAATACAATAATCTAACAACCCCCAAAAACTCTTTTCTATTTTAAATTGCTAGACATTATCCTAATTTCAATTAGATATTATGATGATGTCGGGGGCAAATAAAAGATTTAAAATCTTCCCTACATTGTAATATATTTCCATACTATATTCTGTAATCAGGTGCAAAATTCATAGAGGTTTTTCGGAAATAACTTTTCAAGATTTAAGATTTTAAAAAATATAAATTTTCTATTTTAGCAGATTTTTTATTTTATAGCTTCTTTTCTAATATCATCAATTATTTTTATTACTACGCCTTCCTTTTTGTTATTATCTGTTAATATTTCTGCTTTAGAAGTTGCATACTCAAAAAAATCACCTTTTTCCAAGTGAAGAAGTTTACTATTAATTAAATCTCGATAATGATCTTCCCTTATTGAAAAAATATTTTGAACCGCGTAAATTAATCCTTCTAAAAGACCAGAACAGATAGAATCCACAAATCTTTTTTCTAAAACAAGAAAAATGCATACTCCAATAATAATATAACACATTACTAGTGATGATATCCAACACCAGAATGTTATCTTAGCTTGATTTAAGATGTTTGAATATTCTTTTAATAATTCATCTCGATACGTTAAATCAAGACTATGTTTATTTTTTCTCATTTCCCTTTTATTTTCTTTTTCTGTTAAAATTGAATCAAATGAAATTGTTATATCACTCTTAAATCCCGTTTCTGTCCATCCTTCTTGTGAAGTATATATTTTTTTACTATTAATATTTTGATGTAATTCTATTTCACTGGCTTTTTTCTTAATTTTTTTTAATACTTGGATTATTTTATTTATTTTGATTCTATTTTGAGGTTTTAATAAAGTCATTTTTTGAATTAATTTTATTATCTCTGTTTTATACTGAAAATTTGCCGATTCATCAAAATCTAAATCCAATTCATTCTTTAACTTCTTTATGATACCATTTTTACTAACATTAAATGGCAAACATCCCACTAGTATTTTATAAAAAACTAGTCCCAATGAATAAATAGATCCTTCAACACTATACTTAGACTGTAATATTTGTTCCGGAGATGAATATTCAATCGTTCCAAAATAATCTATTTCTTTTGACTTCTTTTTATTATAAATAGACTCTATATCTATTAAAATTGTTTTCTTTTCTTTCACATCATACAATATATTAGAAGATTTTATATCCATATAAATCAATTTATTATTATTGAGATACTTTATAGCATTGCAAACACCAATTCCTATATTTAAAAAATCTTCTAAAGCAACCATTTTACTAGCAATCAGATTATCAACCGTATATCCTTTTACAAACGATTCCTTAATATAATTTCCACCATCTTCTCCGGTATAAATATCAAATACTGAAACAATATTTTCATGATTTATCTTTAATAATTCCCCCTTTATATTTTGAATATATGCCCATCGATTCAAATCCTCTATTTTTTTATTAAAATATTTTTCATTATCATTATTTTCCAAATTTTTTTCATCATTATAATCAATATCTATACTTTCAAAATCTAAAACATCATTTATTTCACTTTTACAATGTGGACAACTATCATATATATCAGCATCATAAAAATGTCCATTCTCACATTTTGTCAACATCATAACCGAATTCCTCCATATTATAAAAAAGGAAAAACATGATATATATTTTTCTATTGTACAGATTATTATACCGTTTTTTCCGGTATCATCAAGTACACCTTCATTAATACAACTGCTGCTGTTCTGTAATACATAAATATTCTTCATTTTCTTCCAGACCATACTCCCGACCAATCGGGGTTCCATCAAGCATGAACAGCAGCAGTGGGCTTCCCCATTTTGCTTCAAAGTACATCCCTTTTAAGATTTTCAATGCCTGTCCACCAAATACAGCTTCTTCCTGTTCATTGCAAAGACTGTCAAACTGTACCCGTGTTCCTTTCATGTGGATTTCCTCCAGCACCAATGCTGCGGCACTCATTCCACGCTGGATATAGAGATATTCCTTTGCTTTCAGAATGACCTACTTTCCACAGAGCATTTCTATCTCAATTCCATTTTCCCTTTTAAAGCTACATCCCCCCTTGCTGGTCAAACTGGTTCCGTCATTTCTTTTCTTACAGTGATAGTAGAAAGCTGTTTTTGGCATTCAACCTTCATAACAGTAATAGATTATCCTTTAGATATCATTGACTGTCAGTACCAAAAATCTTTCTAAAACCAAAGCTAAATCTATTATCCTACAGAGAATAAAAGATACTGTGAACAGTGTATTAATATCTCAAATCTGTTTTATCGAGATAAGCGCTTTTTTTCCCATTCCTGTATACTTTTTTCTAATTTTTTCGCCCGTTGCAAAGTAACTTTTGCTGTTATTTTCCTACCCTGTGACCAAGGTTCAACTGATGCTATAATCGCATCTAAACTGACAATAAGACCAGTCACAAGTTGCTTGCAGATAGAATCTGTTCCAAAATTATTCAAATAATATCCTGCGCATATAGAAGATAAATTTTTTGCTGCATTATATATCCTCTGTTCAGCATTATACAAATTCTCCAAATATTTGACACAATGTTCAATATCATTTCCGTCACTGCGGAAATAATCTGAATCTTCATCCAGCCAAATATCATCAAGAAACAACTGAAATAATGCACTAGATTTTCCAAGTTCTCTCCAAAGCACAATTGCAGATCCAGAAACATATACATTCTCAACTTTATCAACTTCTTCTAAAGACACCCCAGGCACTTCATCTTGCGGTTGGTCTGCGCTTCTTAACAAAAGACGTTGCCGAATCAAAAAACGAATAGAACATTTAAAAAAATTGTCGAATGCGCGATATTGATCCATAAAAGTATACTCCATGGCTACGTAAAAATCAGAAATAGATACAGGATTATCCCATGTAGGTTCCAAATAATTACAACGTATAAGAAAGTAATTTAGTGTAAGTAACACAAATAATTCCATCCCCTCAATAGATTCGTTGAATAAGAGATTAGGAATAATACTACTTTGATTTGAATAATATTTTCTCTCTCCTAGTCCAATCACTTTGATAGTATTAACTCTAGTAAGATCAAATTGCTCAACTGACCTAATATTAAATGAACCAGAAGCAAAATATTCATCAGTGACTCTTTGTAACCCTTTATGAAGGACTATTTCCCGCATTTTTGCCATACTTTTACGAAGATCTTTTAGTTCAAGTTGCACCACAAAATCTCCAACATTATTCTCCATTGCTTGAAGTACTGTATCGACAACTTCAACTGCCGTATTCCATTTACTGATGTCACGCTGCTTTTGAGAAAACACTTCTTCACGTTTTTGTACGATATCATTTACCTTAACCGGATCTGTAAGATCATATGGTGTTTCTGTAGTGATATAACTTTGTAGTAAAGCATTTTCTGGACTGTTGTCCGAAAATTCTCCCTTCATAATACGCCAAATATGATGTCTACAAGCAATAACCATATTGAAACGCCATTTCGTAGGCGTTTCCCGTTGTCCAATACAATCCGCCAATCTGAAGGCTTCAATAATGGGAGCCAAATATCGTGCCCGTGAGTTTTTGGCATTCGAATCTAAAAAAGCTTCTATATTATCCACAACTAAGACTACTAATTTAAAACTGTTTGCCGGATGATCCATCACATATTGTAGTTGGCAAGAAGCAAACGTAGTTGGCAACTTATCAATAAATGTTTCCATTCTTTCTTTATGTGAAGTCGAGCGTCCATGTTTAGGATTTAGCCTTAAAAAACTCTCTCGGACTTTCTTTATATACAAATAAAATGATTCATTTTCCAAGTCTGGGTAATCGATTCCACATTTATTACAAATCATATCAATAGCAGACCGTAAGTTACTAAGGATTCCATCTTGAGAAGACTTTTGGAAACGATTAAAATCAATAGGAATAATTATAGTTTGTCCCTCAGTGCGTGGGTTACTGGCATTTTTTTCAAGGCCAAATACATGACGAAGGATCGTGGTTTTTCCAGAACCTGTCAATCCTGTGAATACAAGAGACTTGTCAATCAAATCATCACTTACCAAGCAGTTGTTCAGAACCTCTTCGGCCTCAGGATGTGATACATACGGCATTTCTAAATCCTGTACGTTACGAAGATTAGGTACTAATATTCTTTCTATATTGGTTCC
Source organism: uncultured Clostridium sp. (assembly GCA_946553025.1). GTDB lineage: Bacteria > Bacillota > Clostridia > Lachnospirales > Lachnospiraceae > Caccovicinus. The sequence goes on along the minus strand of CAMNRM010000003.1, from coordinate 82,142 downwards.
AAAATATGTTTCAATATAGCCTTTAGTAATGACTTTTGGATTTGGACTATTTCTCTTTTTTCGCATAATCTGTTACCCCCTAATTATTAATTTCTTTTTTCAAATATTGCAACAAATAATGTATAAAAAAACGATATATAGGGAAGAATAGCATTACTATATTTGACTATCAAGATAATAATGCGTTTCCACATAACATTAGCAGCTATACATTCAAAAATTTCCTCATTTGTTATAGATATTGTCTTTCCCCTACACCCTTCACAACTATTATTTCTATCTTTAAATCCTTGCTCATAATATCGTATCCTACATGCAGGTCCATATTGCCCAGAGAACAGATATTTACATGTTTGATCCAGATATCCATTTTTCCGTTCAAAGTACACAAGACCCATTTTGAAAATATTTAAAACAGCAACAATAAACAAAAACAAGAAAAAACCGGTGCTAACTGGTGATGAAATAAAATAGTTATATAAATTTTGGAAGACAAATTTTATTTGAGAACCACCAGCAAAAATAAAAACAACCATGAGATAATCTCCTCCATACTACTATATATTTTGGCATTTTCAAAACGCCACAGCCCGCATAAAATCAGGCTTTTTCTTTCATAAAATAGAACAACGCCTCACAGGTTTGGGGTAAAATTGAGATATTCAGTAACAATTCACCATATCAACCTGAAAGGAGTCATATCCATATGATATCATACAATCCGCTTTCTTTAGTAGATATTTTTTCAGACTACCAAGAAATTTACGAATCAAAAAACTCGGCTCCTCTCGCTTTTACAACAGCATATTGGCCTCGATGAAATTTCTCCTGCCTCCTTCCGGAAGCATTGATCAAAACTCGCAAATACTTTTTGTACGCTTTTTTATGAGTACTCTTCATCCAGAGGATTTCTCCATCCCTATCGATTTCCTGCTCCTAGTGTGTTGACCTATTGAAATTTATGGTAAAGTATAGTACAATAAAAAGAATCGCTGGTGATACATTTATGGGTAGAAAACGAACTTACCATATCTTTTTATCGGAGGATGAAAAAAGCCTCTCCATAATACCATGAACAATAAAAAAACATGTAAAACAATTATCCGCAGATGCTCCATACTTCTTGAACTGGATAAAAATACCCCTGCACATCTGACACAAATGCAAATTGCAAAATTATATAGAGGTAGTAAAGCAACGGTTTCAAAATTCATAGCTGTATTCTGAAATGCTCTATCCCGCTTCTTCCGATCCAAACGATAGGTTCCTGATACCAGTTCTAATTCCACACGTTTGAGCGGATCGGCATCAGCCGTTTCTATTCCGATTTCTACGGTCTTAATCATTCCCCGAAACAAAATCTCTTCCATTCCTTTATCAAAAATCTCGATTTCGGCTTCTGGCACAATACAGTATTCCTGCCCATCCTTCCCTGGTTCCAATATTCCTGTAAAAAATACAACCGTATGTTCTCCAGCTTTCTTCTCCAGTTTCATGAAAGTTTCCAGAAATATAATCTCTTCCTGATTTATTGTTACTTTAAGAATTGTACTTTCTCCCATCTCTCCTCCTACAAAAGCATCATCTTCTGTTTAATTTCACTGGCCCCTTAACGGTTTATTACAATAGATTTTAAAATAATAACACTTTTTTATTCTTTTCTGTCATTGGACGCGGTTCTTTTGGTTTTCCTCCTGCTTCATAAAGAAGTCGGACAAGCGCATCATAAATTTCCTTTGTAGAATATTCTTCTTGTTTTTGCTGCAAACAAATATCCAAATATGATTTTATTGCTGAATAGGTAATCGCTCCATTTTCCTGCATACAAGTTAAGCAAAACGCATAATCCCACGGATTTTGTATCGTGTACTGTATAAGGCTTTCCGCATATCTTTTTACGATTTCCGGGCATAGTGTTTTTTGCCGAGGTGAAGCATAGGGAACATAAAGCTTTATCAACGTATCAAACTCGGTAGCATAATCAAAAAAATCCGTATACTGATCGCGCAGCCTCGCTCCCTCCTGTAATTTGAATCGCCCCAATTCCAGTTCATCCTTATCTTGGGCAGGAATATCATTAATGTAAATTTGCGTTAAAGCCTCTCTTTGTTCTAAACCCCCGATTTCATCCAAAAAGTGGACTTTAATATATTGTGTTTTTCCGGTTGCCTGGTAGGGCAGCTTATAAGGTTCACTCATCATATAGGGAATACGTTTATGATAGAGTATTCCTGCACTGATAAACAGATAAGATTCTTTTACTTTTATATCACAGCCTGCCAAAATTCCATCGGAATAATCCTGGAAAAAGATATAAAATATATCTCTTGGAAAATCCCGGATATTTTCCAGCATTTCTTTTTTTAACAGCCGTTTTCTTTCAAACAGCGGATAGATATGTTTAAACATGGCTTCTCCTTAATAAATAGCGATCTCATCAATCTGCATCGTATCTTGCATTCCTATAATTCCAAAATGATATTCATAATAAATCTCTACCCGATACTGAATATCTAAAAATAATTCTATCAAAAACTGCAGGCGCTGTTCCAGTTCGTCGGTTTTTCGGCTGCCTGTATAAACTAAAAGTTCTTCAGGAAAATCATTATTATGATAGACAATACTGTTATCGATCAGGCTGTGAATCATATCAATAAAAATTGTCAGGGAACTTCCTGTCCGATAGCTTCTAAGCCATCCGCTCATTAATTTATCCTGTTCTTCCTTTTCCATATGGTCAAATACCTGGATTGCCTCATTTCCAAATACACCATTTTGGATATCATAAATAAGCAGCTTTTTATAATATTCTTCCTTGGTCATTCCCCTTTTGGCATCATTTTCTGCCAGCATATGTAAAATCAAATTGGTTAGACTATTGCGCAGGTAAGGATATTCTTTCTGATCCGGCTGATACATATGTTTAAAAATGGAGTAAAACCGACAATAGGTATTTACCCCTATCACCGTTTCCCCCTGTAGTTCTTCCTGGTTCATAAAAGAAAGAGAAAGTTCCATATAGGCACTTCCCTTTCCCTCATGGACAAAACGCAAATCATTTAAGGGAATCTGCTCTTTTTTTGCTTCCAGGACGACTTCCCACAGCTCCCTCATCGCATTATTCCTCCACATTCATACTCTGGAAACAGCCGCTGCACCTCCGATACAAGGAAGCTGGCAACATCACGCTGCAGCCAGGCTTCCTGTGATCCGGGAGTAAAGTAAAGAATCAGCTTCTTCTGTGCCTGATAATCTCTCATTTCATCTTCGATAAAAGGATTCATCGAATACGTTTCTTTTTCCTTCTCAAATTGAGCTGCAATCGCACAATCCTGATAGATGACATAGTTTTCCATACCAAATCCGCGAATAAATCGGGAAAGTTCCGCCTTCGTTTTTACGCGCTGTTCCCATTTTCTCTGAAATTTTTCGGTAAAGGTTTCTTTTCGTTCATTTTCCATCAGAGGATAGAGATAACGGTCAATCTTGCTGTCTTCGATATTTCGTATCATATAAATATCCCATTTTTTAGCCTCACTGGACTTGCTGGTAATTAAAAGCCTGTCCTTTCTCTGGCTGATACTTTGAATATCTAAATCATCTTCTGCCAGATATGCGTGCTGAGTTCCATATTTCTGTATGGAAATATTGTGTTCAAAATTTTTATGATCTTCACAGGGAATGGGAAATCCCACACTTTCCAGATTTAATTTGCGGATGTTCCAAATAGGAATAATGTCGTAGCATATAAACGGCTGATATTCCCGAAATTGAATCTCTGCTTTTTGAATAATTCCTGTTTTCGGAATATCTTCTGGTAAATGAGTTAAAACGATATCTGCCATCTTATAAAGGTAGGGAGCATTAACCGTTTGCCAGGGAATTCCATTCTTAATGAATAAGTGATAAAGTTGCCCTATTTGCTTTAAATAATCCATGTTTTGACGTAGCTTTACCGTGACTTTCCAGTTTTTTTCTGGCTTATTCGTTTGCAGTACAGCATCAAATTCTATTTCACTGTTCCATATCTTTTGAAGCTGCTGGTAATCACAGTGGAGCAGCACCTTCATTAAAACAAACTCGCCGGTTTCTTCTAATGCTTGAGTAATATCGGTTATGTCATAGAATTTTTTCTGAACGTCAGCTTCTTCCATAGGGAACATTAAATGATGAGATACGTCAAAAAACTGTTTTTCGATAACACCTGTACGAATTCGATAACGATTGACATCATAAGCCAATTCATCCTGCACCCGTTTTTCCAGTTCCACATACATTTGCTTATTTGTTTCATATAATTCTAAGAATACTTCTTCCATTAAATTTTTAAAGACTACACGTTCTTCTATGGATGGAATGAGCTGGATTTCTTTAAGGATCAGTTCTTTTATGTTGTTGAATTTTTCCATGCTAAATCTGCTCCTATAAGCTATTGCAATTCAAAAAAATACAAACTTAGTCTCTTTTTGATATATGTTATACCATTCAATTAAAATCCGTGCAGAAAAGTAGTTCTTTCTCATGTTTGGATGTATTGCCAAATTCAGTTCTACCGGAATATAATATTTACAGCAAAATCTGAACTACTGGCAAATGCAAAATATCCAAAATTAAGAAAGAACCAGAAAAGTTTGTATTTGCTGCTTTTTTTACTCCTTATTACTTTTAAAACTTTTGTTTCTGATAAAAATTATACTACCCAAAAATCTTTTTCATACATCTATTATAATCTTTTATATTTAATCACATAACCAATCTGGTATATTTTTAGGAAATGGCTTTAAATTCGTTATTGTATAATTTTGTGCATAAGTTAATTCTTTTTTGTACTTTTTTAATAAAGAAACATTAAACAAGGGTATAATTCTCGCTGCTGAATATCTTGAATCATTTGAATATTCTTCACTTTCATCTAACAACACCTTCAAAAGCGTTTTTAATAATTCTTCGTCATCTGTATTTTCTTTAAAAAATTCAAACAATTCCCTTCTTTCTTGAACAGATAAAGAATATATTAAATATTCTCTAATAACTTCTTCATCATAAATTCCATTAGACTTTACATTCATATTTAATAATTCATCAATTTTTTTGTTTATCCACATATTGTAATCAAAATTATCCATTTCAATCTAATTCTCCTGTCCTAAATTTTGGTTAATAATAGTTGTACTTATTAAATTTTTATTGAACTCTTCTATGTTGTTCTCAAGGATTCCGAAATTTTTATATGGTCCAGGTTTGGGCAACCCCTCATAATGAAACTTGTTATTTGGATTTTTCTTTGAGCCACGTTGTTTAACAGAATTTTTTTGTAAAAAATCCATATACTTTTGTGTAATTTCAAAATCTACAACAACTGTTTTTACATTTTCATTTAAAATATTTTTAAATTGAAATGCTTTTTCTTTGCTTTGAGTAAGCCATTTAGTTGGTTCAGCACCTTCAATAGCATATTGCAATCGAGTTTGATTTATCGTTGCAGTAGCTTCGTCTTCACACATTTGTCTGTATAAATGTGCTGTTTCAGGAGTTAATCCTTTATCCTTTTCTTTCACATTTTCATTCTGTGTATTTTCTACAACTTCATCAGTATGACCACATACATTTCCACTAGGGTCATAGTACACAACAGGATTATTTCCACAATAAGCATAGAGATTCAATCCATCTCCACGATATGGATCTTCCTGGATAAATCTTCCGATAACTGGATTATAGTACCTGGCTCGCAAATAATACTGCTCTGTTTCAGCGTCATATTGTTGCCCTCCATAAAGGATGCAGTTTGGTACTTCCTCATGATTTCCCAGCAAATTCCCAAAGGCATCATATTCGCAGGCATTTTCAATCTCCCCTGATACTCCAGTAATCCATCCTGTACTTAACTGTTCATCCCTATGGATTCCATGATATATCCCATGATGTTCCAGTGCAGCAGCTCCATACCCACGAATATAGCGCTTTACTGGCTGGTTAAATTCATCCAATTCCAGAACAAGATTACCATTCGTAAACAAAAATGTACTTTCTTTTCCCTGTACATTTAAACCTGCCCTTAGTCCTTCTCCATCATAACGATTTTCCTGAATAACCGTTTTTCCTGACAAGATATGTGTTTGACGATTTTGTGTATCATAGATATACTGTAAATTTCTTTTTGGATCACTTTCCTGGATGAGATTGCCTTGACTATCATAGGAATACTGCCGGGCATCGTTTTCAGAAATTCTTTCCGTTAGCTGGTTTTTCTTATTATAATAACTTTCCTCCTTCCTCTTTCCCTGACGTTTTTCCAGACGATTTCCACATAAATCATACCGATAACAGGTTTTCTGCTTTCCCGATAATTCTGATAATAAGCGATTTCTCCCATCATATCGATAATGTATATCCCTGCTTTGCAAAGATATATTCCCTATAACATCCGGCAATGCCATACTTCCCATCTTGGCTGTACGGTTCCCGTTTAAATCATATTCATACTGTAAGTCACAAAGTAAATTGTCTTCTTTGGTTTTTGTTCTCAGATGAATAATGTTTCCTTCTGTATCATATTGATAGGTTGTCTTTACTCCATTATGATGACAGATTTCCTTTAATTTTCCACCAGCTGTATGATGATAGTTTATGATTTCTTCCCCATACTCATCCGTTATGGAAATTAGCCTTCCTATCTGATCATAAGCATAACGAAGTGTTTTCCCACTTCCATCTGTCATGGTTTTTACATTTCCATCCGGGAAGTATGTATATTTTAATAGGAGCTGTCCTGCCAATTCCTTATACAAAAGCTTTCCGTCTGGTCGATATTCATAGTTATAATAAAAACCACCACCGATACTTTGCTTTAAATACCCAAGGCTGTCATATTTCCATATCCTAATATCGCGTTTTTTACCATTTTTATCACAGCTGATTTGCCGAACCGGGTTTCCATCTATATTATACACTGTTTTTACCTGGTTTCCCAGTCGATCAATGGATAAAATCTGACGCCCTTCACGGTCATAATAAAACCGTTCTTTCATTCTTTCCTGATCGATAATCTCGCACACTTTTCCCTGACTGTTATAGCGGTAGGAAATCGTTCCTCCATTCGCATCTGTAGTTGATGTAATGTTTCCTGCAAAGTCATAAGTATAACATTCCATCCCCCCATCCGCCGCATGAACGCTGGTCACTTTTCCCCAGTTATCCAGCGTATATTCTGTTTTGTTTCCGTTGCCGTCAATAACACCTATTATCTGTCCCCGGCTGTTATAGTGGTAGGTTTGTAATTCTTTTCCTTCTCTCCTGCTTCTACGGTTATCCAATCCCGCTAAGTTTCCCTGTACCCCATAGTGAAAGTATATTTCTTCTCCATCCGCCAGTTTCCTTACCGTCGGATACCCCATAACATCATATATATTTTGTTCTTCTATTTCTCCATAAGGATTTTTCTGTTCACATAAATTCCCCTGATAGTCATACTGATATTTCCAGCTTCCCCCTTCTTCGGCCGTTCCAGGGCGTTTTTCTTCAACTAAACGGTCATTAGCATCATATTGATAGGCAAAAACAGCGCCTTCCAGATCTCTTGCACGAACCAGCCGATCCTTCAGATCATAATCATACTGCATTTCATAGACTCGTCCATCTGCACCTTTTCGGCACAAAGATATTGGGTTTCCAGCATGATCATAGGTAATATAGGTACTTCGATCTATACCATTTTTCTTGTCAACTACCCTTTCACAAATCAGGCGGTCACGCAGATCATATTTTCTCAGGATTTGATAGCCTTCTGGAGTACATATTTCAATAATATTTCCATTACCATCCCTCTGATAAGTTGTCACTGCAGTCTGTACAGATGGAATAAAGTCCTCCCCTGACCAGCCAGCAATCTTTTCCCTTTTTTCTACCAGCCGTCCAGCTTTATCATACTGGAACAAAACTTTTTTCGTTATTTCATCACTGATAATCTGTTCTTCACTTATCCTGTTTCCCCGCACATCATAACTGTACTTCACACAGGCTCCACTACCATCTTTAATACAGATAAGTCTTCCACGTTCATCATAAGAACAAGACAGGCGCAATTCTTCTCCATGCTCCTTTTCCTCCAGCCAACGTCTGCTTTCCTCCTGCTTCAAATACCAACTTCCGCCATAAAAACAAATTTCAGTCTGGTTTCCATCACCGTCATAGGAATAGGTAGTGCGGCGATAAAGTACAGAATCGGATTCTCCTTTAGAAATATTCTCTGCCTTCTGTGTCAAATTCCCGGATAAATCATACCAGTAATAGGTAAGATTCCCATCTGCTGTACACATGGTAATTCTGTTTCCATGTAAATCATAGCTATAGCAAATAAGTTCTTCTCCATCAACATTACGTATCTGTTGAAGTCGGTTTTCTTCATCGTATGTATATGTATATCCTGGACCATCATCGAATTCTGATTGATAATCTTCAGGAAGCACATGCTTAATGCAGTTGCCTTCTCCATCTCTGAAAAACCGTTCAACACCTCCATCTGGATAATGAATACGTATCAGGTTTTTATCCCAATCATAATCATAAGATTCACCTTCTCCGTCATCACAGGCAGCATCATATGCATTTGGATGGATTCTTTTTAAAACGGTTCCTTCCCAATCCACCTTCATTCTCTCATGGCTTCCATCAGGATATATTTTATCATCCTGCTCACGCATATAATTATAGCGAAACTGAATTGCTCCTTCTCCGGTTTTAATATTGGCATTAGGAGGATACAGGCAAATAAGTTTTCCCAGACTGTCATAGAGTTTTAATGTTTCATTTCCTTCACCATCTCGAATCCTGGAAATTTCATCCCAGGTGTTATATCCATATTCTGTACGTCCACAGGAATCTTCTTTTACCATCATGCGTTCCATGGTATCATATTCTCGAAGAACGGATTCCCCATCATCATAAGTTGTATATATGGGCTTTCCGCAGCCATCCGTATAACGGTAGGAAATACTTCTGCCAGATGGCAATGTCTTTTTCGTAAGACGGCCTATCGTATCATATGCAAATGCTGTAATCTTCCAATGTTCTGTTCCAATTTCTTCCCGTTCTCGTTTTTCAATAACACAGTGACCAGAATTATATTGATATATTACTTCCCGACCGGCACTATCCCATTCCCGAACCTTATCGCCCTGCATATTATATTCATAATAAATTTCCCGAGAATTAGGTTTCTTTTCCCAAATCAATCTGGCAAAATCATCATATTTCCAGAAGTGTTCATTTCCTCTTCGGTCTTTTTTATAGGTACAGCAGTTATTATCATTATATCGGAAAGATAAAACTGTTCCATCCGGGTAAGTAACAAATACAGGCATTTTCTTTTGATTATAGTCATAAATGGTCTTTCCATATTTATTCTGAACAATAACTTTATGACCATTATCCAAATATTCCAGCGTACAGATATCCTCATCTCCAAGTGTCTGACGAACAGCCCTCCCCCGGCTGTCATATGCATTAACCAGATATGCACTTTCAACGGAATCTGATGCTGTTATCAACTTTCCTTCATCCGAATACGTATAACGAATACTTCCCCCACTAGGGTTTACTACTTTACTCAGTAATCCATTTTCATAATAATAAGTAACTGTTCGTCCAATCTCATCCGAAACTTGTGATAATCGTTTCCCAGTAAAGTAAAAATTAAGTTGATGCCCCAATGGTGTAACCAATCTGGACAGATAATCATTTTCATAAAAAAGCCTGGTTTGCTGCCCATTTTGGTCGATAATTGCTGTTAATTTTCCTTCTGTATCATACTGCAGGGTTTCATGCGTATGCAGATCTAAAAGCTCCCAAACCTGCCCTATTCTATTTGTTTTAAGCTGATATCGACCTTTTATTTCTCCTGCTTCTTGATATTCATCTCCTATCCGCACAAAAAGAAGGATTGCTCCACTCGGAATTTCTACGCGCAACCGTCCATCTTCTTCACGGCAGAGTCTTCCCTCTAAAGGAGAATACCACCCTGTACCCAAAATACCTGTTCTTTTTCTAAGAGAATTATATTTTCTCTCCCATAACAATGCATCCCGAATACCTGCTAACGCCAGATCTATCTCTCTCGCAAGATATGCACCTGTTGCTGCATCTATTGGGTCGTGAACATAATTAACATCAATTGAAGCTAATATAACATCTGAAGCCAATCCCCCCGCAGAATAAACAGCAACCGTTTGTATATAATCATCAAATGTCATTTTTTCTTCTGCAACCGGAAGATGCAAAACAAAATCCACTGTACCGGCAGTAACACCACTAACCATAACACGCCCAGAATACTGTACCATCTCCGGTAATTTTATACCCATTGCACCCAAACCACTTACAGCGTAATTTCCCGCCAATCCTCCGGTTATTCCCGCTACTCCACCAATTGCACTGTTTAATAGAAATGTCTTAATAAGCGCTTTAGCTTCCACATTTTCATTTGCTCCAAATTGATCTAAGACACTTTTTCCTCCTTGAACAGCCATCATCGTACTGCCCCTGGCTAACTGTTTTGTTGTACAGTTAGAAATCGTGCTAAATGCTTTACTAGACAAGTTAGTTGTTATTGCAGTCATAGTAACGGCATCAAAAAGTATATTATTCCAAAATTGAAAGGTTACATATTGCTTATCACTCATCCCCAACATGGTCTGAAAATTATTCTTTGCCAGGTTCATATCACCTTGATTAGCTTTATGATAATTTTCTCTTCCTTGGCAGATATCTGATGCAGAAAACATAATCCCATTCGTCACTGTCAGGGCGGCTGCGGCTGCAGCTATAGGTGCAGCTGCAAGACCTCCAGTAGCAATCAAAACACCGGCAATAAGTGCAGTACCGATTAATCCTGTAATTCCTTTGCGCACCTGTTGTCTTGCCGAAGCCCTCTGGTCTGCCAAACTCATCAAATACGCCTCAGCATTTTCATTGATTTGTGTCATAATTGCCGCGTCATTTGCTCTTACCTCTGCTTCCAGTGTTTCAGCAGATGGTGACGGAACAGATTTTTTTACTGCCGAATGTGCAATAAATGCAGCAACAATACAGGCATCCTCAGTTAAAGCAATTGAAGTACCTTCCACATGAAAATTCAATTCGTTTTTTGCTTCCACTTCAATGTTTTCCGGCTGCATCTCATTTCCTATTGAAAATTCTGCCTGAGTAATAAGTTGTATAGATTTGCCCGTTAATTTGAATGCACCATCAATACCAATATATAGTGACGAACCACCAGCATCAAAACTATAATGATCTTCCTTCATCTCCATTGCCATATTAGCCGGAGTTGAAAATGATTTATTTCTTGGATTTTTTTCTGCTCCTTCCCCCATACTAATCGCATGAACAGCAATAGCATCTGCTTCATTGTGACTTGGAAAATAAATATGTACCCGGCTGTTTTCCTCTGGCATACAATAAATACTGCTGCTTTCAATTGCATAGGTAAAATATTTAAGGTCTTCTCCGGACACATAGGCTTGATCAATATCCATGTGTACCCGAATCCTGTTCCCACTGCGTTCTTTTACGGTAGCCGGTATACTCATTCCATAAATTTCTGGATTCTCTGCTCGATGGGATAACATCCCTTTTTTCCTGCACAACTTATAGCTTCTAATTAGTTCTCCTTTTACGGTATGAAATATAAATTCGGCAACAACAACCTCAATTCCATTAAACCAAACGGTTTCTGCCAAATGCAGACGCTTTCTGCTGCAAACCTCCCACTGTGTTAATTCTTGTGGAAGCAATTCGCTTATATGATAATCATTAGATGAATGAATAATTTTATCATACTTATTTTGACTGCGTGAAATTTGATATTCTTCAAGCAATAAATCTGTTCCATAATTAATATTAGGAATACCAAAATATACCCTTCCGCAATCAGCGCTGCTGTCCGCAACTAAAAATGTAGAAAAGTGACTTGCTAAACGTTTTAAAAACGCCCAATCTGTTTCTTCATACTGAAGGAGCATGTCTTTAATTGCCTGCCCATGCGTAATTTCATCCCGGATATCTTTTTTCGGATACTCATGAAGTACCTCATGAAGTACATCTGTATAAGATTGAGAAAGCCGGCAGAAACTTTGACTCTTAAGTGTCAAATCCCATTCCTTAGTATAAGAAACAAACTCTGCCCATAAATAAAAAAGTCCCTTATCTTTTTGGCTCCAAATGCGAGATGCCTTACCACAAAAAGCCTTTTGACCTATTCCTTCTTCGTTTTTCTCCATAATAATGATTTCTGTTTTTTGCGCAGACTGCAGCATAATTTCCAGAATTGCATCTTCATCCGCCAAGAACTGAATTTGCACCTTACCATGGGTATTAACTGCTTCTTTCCATGTAAAATATTCAATTTCAATTAGCCCTTCTAATGAAATATCCATCTCCATGTCATGATATGACAATCGCATTTTTTTGCCCCCTTATCCTTCTGGCTGTCCTGTTAATTCTATTGTAATTACGCCTCCATATTTACATTTTAATATGGCAGTACCACGAACAGGCCGTTTACCTTCTGTTAAAACACCGTCCTTTACTTCATCCCATGTAGAAGAAATAATTTGAGGTATACACTTTCCTGCGCAAGACATTGTTTTTACTGATCCAATAGAGCCATTACAGAAAATTTCTTCTACATTGTCATCAAAATTTTCACCTTTTTCTCTTTCCACCTTTTCTGATATTTCCATTGCCTTTTCCATAGTTAAAGGATTATCTGCACTGATACAACCACAAAAATCAATAATATTTTCTTTTCCAATACAATCTTTTTCATTGATTTGTGCAATTTTTCTTAAAAATACACCATGCGTCCGACGAAGCACAAGTTTACTTTGGCGAAGTCCCATGTTACACTGAATTACCGCACCATGTACAACATAAGTATCTGCTTTATTCGCCATAATCCACCTCCACTTCTTGAAACAAAACACCAATCGAATTACGACGCAACATGCTTTCTACAATATCCACATGAACAATCGGTACTTTAATCCTGCTATCTGCTAGTAAAAACACTTTATGTTCCTCTATTTTTTCCATATCAAGCAAAATTTTCTTTTCCGTTTGATCAGGATATCTCTCTACCTGTGCAGATAATCCTTCAATTTCATCCATAAGCACTTGATAATAGAGAAGTTCCTGCTCCTTTTCCTTATGAATCAAAGAAACTTTTTTAAACAGTAAATCATCCTCGTACATAGAAAGCACGTGCCTGCCCATTTCTGATACCATGTTGACCGGACTTTGAATAAAATCCCACACAGCTTCTCCACCTTTAGAAGATAAATATAATATCGTAGTGTCATTCAAACGCTCCGCATCACTTTTATGAAACAAATGGTTTTTCCCACATACATCAAAATCTCTTAATTGAATAGCATATGAAAGCGTCTTATCCTGCTTCATCATAAAATATCTGTTCATTTCTCTTTCCTCACTAAGACACCTGCTGCCTGTCGTTCATCCATCTGTTCAAGAGGCAAGCTATCCTGCGTAAAAACAGTCTGCTGAAATATTGCCTTATTCAATATAGGTTGAATCCACTTACAATGTTCAAAATATGCCATACTACAATCAGCCTGTTCAAAATTGCAATACTCCAACTGACAGTTCCGAAATCGTATTCCTGTTAAATCAGCTTCCTTAAAATTGATATTACTTAAATGACATTCTTCAAAGATAGAAAAAGACATATCTTTTTTATAACAATCTCCTTTGGTCAATTCTGCACGATACCAATAACTTTCACTTAATTCCATATCATTTCCATCTTTTTCAATGTTCTCCAGCCATTCTTTTTCCGTCTTAGGAATACGTTCTGCCTGTGCAAGTAAAACCGATTCTCCCCGGTATTCCCCCCATCGTATCTGCCAGCTATCCGTTTTTTTTACTGCTAAAAATTCCGGTGTTTCTTCTACATCTCTAAAATAAAAACGTAGCAGATTACCAATAAATTGATTACAAATCATAATCTCTTTCTGCATCAGGTTATTTACATCATAAGGATTTATTTTCCCAATATATTTTTTTCGTCTGTCTAAAAGTTCGCTCCATACCTTATCAAAATCAAAAAATAAATTATCAACGAAAAAAATATCTTCAAATACTCCCTTATCCAGAAACCACTCTTGATTTTGTGCTTGAAAAAGAATCTTGTATTTCCTGTTTATCAAATCACAACGAAGCAGAGAAAAATGAAAATAAGAAAATTCACGGTCAGGGAGTTTTGCAAAAACTTCTCTAATTTTTATAAGTAAGCCAATTACTTTTTGTGGAAAATCTTCAATACATTTTCTCTGGCACTGTTGTAACATAAACTGATATTCTTCGCTGAACTCCTTTAATGCTTCTTCTCTATTCATGCCCGTTATCTCCACTAATCAACATTTAACTTTGCTCCGCTTATATTCAAATTTCCTGCATCATCAAGATCCAATTTTCCGCCTTTAGAACACTGATAGGCAGACCCTGCTTTGCTGTGCAAATTTATATTTTTTGCATCGATAATATCAATCCCCTCATCTGCTATTAGTTCTATCTGCTGTCCTTTAATTACAATCTTTCCATCATTTCCAAGAAACAGACTTGCAGCATCTCCACTACTGGCAAGGTAGGTTCCTTTTTTACTTAAATTCATTTCCTGACCAGAAGCACTTCTTAAATATTTTGTACGTGGATCTGCCATACGATCCGGTCCATCCTTGCCTTTATAACTGCTGACCGCACTAATAGCAAGCACATCTTTCATGTGCTTTGTAGGGAAATACACCCTGAGGCAATCACCTACTTCTGGCATATAATACCATCCGCTTCCATCAGGGGATGCTGATGGAGTAGAATAAGGAAACCAATAAACGTCTTTTGAATCATTGTCATCAATAGAAAAATGCAAACGTACAGATTCTCCTTTCACGTCCATAACTTTTCCTTCCAGTGCAAGTCCTACCAATTGCATGGGGAATCTTGGAATTTCCACTATTCCTTTCCTAGATTTTAAAACAACTACAATATTAAAAAATCCCTGAGCAAAATAGACTTTAAAATGTTCAACAAGTAATTGCTTTCCATGTAAATAATATGAAGCAAATAATCCGCAAAACTGTCTTGTTTCAGCTATGCAATATATTCCATCTGCTTTATGAATTTCATAACCCATTTCTTTCAACTTATCACAGTATTCAAAATCCTGAACAATTTCTTTTAATTCAATATCCTGGAGAGAATCTTCAAGTACAGGAACCCCTGCATAAATCCGAATCGCTGGAATCCTCACTTCTCCAGATAAAGGCATGTAAATCTGTGACAAAATTCGTTTTAAAAATTCCCAGTCCGTTTCCTGATATTGCACCACTAATTCCCCTATGGGCTGATCTTCCATTGCAATCATGCAATCTGTATCCCTATATGCACTTAAAACCATATGTAAAAGCTGAGAATAAGTCATATGAATATCTTGAAAAGTTCTTGACTTCTTTTCAATATCTAACAGATAGGTATAGCTTTTTACAATAACATGGATTTTTTGCATTTTTCCTACTGATTCTTCTTCCATTTCAGTTAAAATACCGCAAAAAAGAGTTTTTTCTTGCTCTCCTTCTATATAAAGCCGCAATGCCTGAAAACTTTCTGCTTCTTCAAACACATTTTCATCTGCATAAGCCCAAAAAGAAAGTTCACCATGTTCCCCTGGCCTTTGGCAAATCTGGCAATCAATGATCTGTTTGACCTCCATGCCTTCTAATCTAAGCTGAGATAGTTCATACGCCATAGGATGAGCCTCCCTCATTAATTCTCATAAATTTCCTGTCCATTTAAAAACATTCCAGCCGCTCCAGCAATAATGCTTGCTCCAGAATCATCATTTATCTGAATACTTGTTGTTGCTGCAAAATCTACTTTATTCGATGAAAATTTACATTCTGCTTCTGGTGATAAATCGATCCCTTCTGGTGCCGATATACAAATTAATCCATCCTTTTTTAATGAAACCTTGGCATCACCTTGTTTAGCTGCAATTAAAATACCATCCTCATCAAATTGAATCAGGTTGCTATCCGTAGAAATACTCCGAACATCTGGATTTCCCATTGGATCATCTTCTCCTGCCGGCGCATGACTTTGAATACAGGTAATTACATAAGCCTCAGCCTCTTTCGCTGTAGGAAAATATATCCTTACACTCTCTCCTGGTTCTGGCATACAATACCAGCCGCTTCCATCCGAAGATGAAGAAACGGAAGAAAAAGGAAACCAATAACAGCTTTCTCCCAATACCTCATTTTGCATCACTGCCTGCAGTCTATCTCTTTGCGTATTCCTAACAACAGCATAAATGGATATTCCTGTTAATCGGAAATTATAATAGCGTTCTAACCACGTTGATTCTTTCTGTGCTAATTCATAAGAATTAACTAAAAGCCCATGAGATAGCTTTCTCTGAATTGCAGATATATACCAATAGTTTCCTTGATAATTAATACGATTTCCAAGCGAAACAATATCATAACTATCCAAATAATATAGAAGGCATTGTGCGGAAAGAAGAGAATACAAACCATTTCGTTTTAAACACTCTAACTGTCCAAAATCCTTACGCTTCTTAAATGGTAATTCATCCCAATAGACTTCTTCATCCTGAATCGAACATCCTGCCTGATAGTGAATGGTTTGAAATGTAGCAGATGGATACAAATACTCATGATAACGCGAAAAAAAACGATTAAGAAATTCCCAATCTGTTTCTTCATACTGAAAAAGCAGTTCCCCAATTGGTTCATCCGGTAAATTGCAGATAAAATCGCTTTTTCCATATCCCTTCATAATTTCTTTCATTACTTCGGATACCGTTATATCTGTATTTTGAAAGCAACGATTTTTTCGATCAATATCCATCCAATAGGTCGCATCCTTTGCTTCTATTTTAAGAATCTGATACTTTCCTTCAGTATTTAATGTACAGTCTGAAATAACTCCCTTAAACAGAATTCGTTCTTTTCCATCAACCATATAATGTACAGATAACATTTCCGGGATTTCAAAAAATAACTGTTCACTATTTGCTGTTTCCATTACCACTTCGATAGTAATCATGCTGTGCTTTCCCGGTTGTTCTCTTATCTCTAAATCTCTAATATACAAAAAACCCGGTATGGATAAATAGATTTCCTTATAAGTAATTGCATCATTCACGAATCCTGCCCCCTTTTTGTATTAAAACCGATACGCAATTTCCAATACTATAGCCTCCATCAATCTGCCATACGTATCCATGTCTTGTTCCAAACAATTGCCACCACCAATCACCCTCCAATTCTCTTTACGTATCCTATAGATAAGGTTATATATCCATCCCATTTTAGATGGAGTACGATAAGAAATATAGTCCAAAACTTTAAGCTCTTCTTTTTTTATAATCTCTACATATATTCCACTTTCCTTCATGCCCGTTTTTATTTGCTTTTCCCATTTATCTATTTCCAATCTTTCCATGTTTTCAGGAAGATGTATCAATGTCTGTCCAACATTCTTTTCATTATTCACGAAAATAATTGTATCTTCTGTTTCCTGACATTCTGTATAAAATTCATCAATAAAAATCCATGGAATATGTTCAGGGAACACTATGCGTTCATTAAAATGTAACTCACCACACCCCGGCAAATACAACATGCCTTCTCGAATTTTTTCCCTCATTTCTTCAACAGTTAAGGAAATATGACTTTTATTCTTATCTTCTCCCTCAATTTTTATTTTTTTCTGCCCTTGTATATGCTCCATTGATGCGATTGTTTCATCCAGCATTTTTATATCTCCTAAATTTACCTAATACTTGTTAAATAAGCAGCAAGAATACTTGCCAATACTCCTTCCGAAAAATTTACCAAATGATTTTTGATACATCTAGTAAATTCTTTTACGTCCCATTTTTGCTTTCCTAAAATCTTTTGTATTTCCAAATATTCGGATGATGATGTATTCATCGCTTGTGCTTCTTTAGATAATTCATTCAATACAGAATCGATTCTTACATTTTTAAGTACTACTGCATGTCCGAATATCTTTGCATTTTTTAGCACAATATCAACTGGTGTATCTAAAGAACCTTTAACTATTAAATCATTTAAAACTTCTGCATTTCCACCAATTTTTATTCCTTCCATATTAATATTTATCCCCATTAAATATTCCTTCCTTGTAAAGCATTAAGATGATTTAACACACTTGCATTTCCGCTTATTTTAGAATTCTGAAGATTTATTACAATATTTTGTTCTCCTACTCCTCCTTCAATAAAGATTAACTTTAGTATCTTCAAGACGGTCTGAAGAAATGTTTGATCGTTAAAAATTATACAAAAACTATATCCCGAGTTCATTACTATCTTCAAAGCTTTTTTTGAATTTCGCTGCTGATTTTCAGTATACCACTTATACAACCATACCACTGATACTACTAACATAAATACACCAATTCCCGCATTGAATTTCATCATCATTATTAAACCAGCAATAAAAACAAAAAATACAGCCTTAGGAAATTCCAATGGTTCTAATGATAAAGTAGAGATAGAAGAAACATTAGATAATTGAATCATCGTATTTTCCCAACTTATAATATTTCCTTTAATCAATAATTGTTTTGTTTCAATACTTTTTTCCTTTTCCATACTATTCCTTTCTTTAAATCACACAATTTATAGTTTCCTGTCACTTTCTCCCATCAAAAAAATTCAATTCCCACGTATCATCTTCAAAGTCGAAGAAGGTTTCTGCTCCCCTATACAAAAGTTCTCCATCCCGCAGAATCGGCAATACCACAAAACCCCATCGTTTTCTGGATACCCAGACAAAAAATTTCATTTCTCCTTCAAGAATAACATCGGTTTCCTCCTGGATAACTGTTCCTCCATAGGCTTTATCGATTTCTTCCTGTGTTGTTTGTTCAAATTTTGCAGTATCGTAGGCAAAGTAATATGTCTTCAGCCGGTTTCCCTGCTCATCATTCAGATACAGATCCAACTGGTTTCCTATGCGGAATCGTGATATATAGCCGATATGGTTCTCTGCATCCAAACTTTTAATCAGGATTTTTTCTTCATTTTCATGGGTATAAGCCATGATTTCATAAGGCAAGCTGCCCACCTGGTAATCCTGCTCAACCTTCATATACCCCAGCTTACAGTTTAAAAAATACGCCATAGCCCCCTGGATGCAGCACATTTTTAATTCTGTCCCATCCTGTTCCTGCCTAGTATTTTGTATCAGCTTTCCAGGGACATATTGTTTTAAGGCTTCGGTAAACAGCCGTGATTTGCAGGATTGTCCAGTCAGTTTAATCATCTCATAATCCTGCAGCTTCCCCTGTTCAAATTTCTGATTTAAAAACCGTTCCATCAATGCATAGATATCCGGCCGCAAAATTTCTTCTATCTCATTTAAGTACAGACAAATCTCCACCGGTTCCGCCACAGGAACAAGCTGTCCATGTTGAGCAATGGATAATCTCCATTTATCCAGATATATCCCCTTCTTTCCCTCTTCACGTTTTGTTGAAATGGTTAATTCATAGCGAAATTCCGGCTGAAAGAAGGCTTTCTTTACCTGTTCTGCCAGTTCAAACAGATAATAATAATTATTTTTTACCAGGAAATACTGCTCTCTGCTTTTTTCTTCGTAAGCTTTAAACTGCGTAGGAATCCAGGCTTCGGCCTGCTGATATAAATGTTCCAGTCTTGCATTTGTACTTTTTTCATTTTCTTCAGCAATATTTCTGTTTCTTTCATTAACTCCAATAGAGCCTTCACTTCCCATCCATCCCAGCTTCTGTGCAATCCGAATCTTTATCAACTGCAAAATTCGATAGGTCAGGTTATTGCCTCCAAAATTCGTATCTCCGTTTTCATACCGTGTTTTAAGCTGAATAATGTAGGATACCCGGCTGTTGTCAATACAAAATTTCCCGGAAGTTAAATCCGTAGTTCCTCCCCCGCAGTCAATAATCAATGCATGATACCATCGTTTTTCATCATAACTTTTCTGCGCAATCATCTGGTTGATACTATGAAACAAAACAGCCATGCCTTCGTCCAGCTCACAGTTTACCTGGTACTCCGGCAGCAGGTTTTTGAAAAATTGCTGAAATTTTTCTTTATGGCGGATAGGCGCCAAAAGCTGAATACTGGTAAAGCTGCATTTAAACTGCTGTTTTGCCAAATCCAAAAGGTATTCCAGATAAGCCCGCATCATTTCTTTTCTGGAAAACTGATATTTATAGCCATCCCGCAAGATAACGCTTTCTGTCCGTTCAGGATCGCTGATCCATCGTTTTATATCATAAAATACCGTTACATCCTCATCCCGGTAATTCTGTTCATTGAATTCTTTTGCTTCATAGCCAAATAAAAAGCTTGTTTTCTCCCCCGCTTTTTTCTGAACACCAATCATACTGGGGATAATCTCCGTTCCCCTTATCTTTGCTGTCCGTGTACTTCCGTCCGGCAGACAAATTCCCATCGTTGTATTGGAACTTCCCAAATCGATGATCAGAGGAAGTTCTGTTTTTATAATCTCTTTTTCCTGGATATCCAAAAGCGGTATCCGAATCCCTTCCATATATCCGGGAACAAAAGCTCTTTTCCCATAGTAACAGTCGTATAAAAATTCTGAATCTCGTTCATTCGGTAAATATAAGATAAAATACTGATGCTTTTCTAAAGGTTTTACGACTACATCTTTTCCTTTAAAAAGATACATCTTTCCTTCAAGCATCTGCAGATAAAAACAGGTATAAACCTGATAAACTTCGTCAATTAATAACAAGTTTCCCTCATAGAGTTTTTCCTTGGACTGTACCTGATAATTGTCCATTTCATTTATTCCGGCTCCATGGTACAACGTAATTGTTCCCGGCAAGGTTATCGCCATCCGGTTTGTAAGCTGAATTTCATGATCCCGAAAAAATTCCTGAAGGCGCTCTAATCCTCCTTCGCACCCGGTCTGGATATTTCGATATTCCTTCTGTCCACGGAAGCGCATAATCAGGCGAATCAGGCTTTCCTTATCACCTTGCTGTGAGGAAGTCACCACTAATTTTTCTTTTCTGCAGATCTCCCGCAAATGAAACATGGTCATTTTTTCCAGATCATTTCGCTTGTAGGTATGTACTGGTTCTTCCGGGCGGTTAGGCCGCAGCGTATAAGTATATTGGCTCATTAGTCCATTCCTCACTTTACTTTAAAAGTCCGCCGCCGAATAGACGGCATCAATTCAGGTATGCCAAGTGCGCCCGGCAGACTTTTATTTATGGTGGTATGACCACTTATGGGCGCATGAAGGTTTACTCTTTCAGTTCAATTCTGCATTCAATTAGGCGTATTCCCCATGGTTGTCCCAGCAGGCACTTCATTCACTCCGGCACCTGAGGCTTCTGTTTTGCTGTTTATTGATGGCTGCGAAGGAACTTCTTTTGCTTCCATCGTGCCTGCTTCTTCCCTTGCTTTTCCCTCCGCTTCCTTGGATGCCTTGGCTGCACTTCCCGCCATGGCTGCTTCTATTTTCTGGTTCAGGTTTACTGCCATGGAAACCATTTCAAGCCGGATATAGATAGTCTGTGCCGCCTGATAAAAGGTTATGGCATGGTCATACTGTCCCTGGGCGAATAACTCATTTCCCTGGTTTTCTAATTCAATCGCATTTTGCTGGTCATTTGCTTTTTGCTGATTTTCCAGTTCCTTTGCGGATTCTTCTTCTTTTTGCTGTTTCGCTGCTTCTGCTGCAGCAGATTCTTCCTGTTCCTTCCGGCGTGATTCATCGGCAAGCTGCGCTTTTTCTAACACTTCCTCAGCAGCGGCCTGTTTTTCTAAGGCTTCAGCCTTTCCTTCACTGTAGTACAAATCAGCAGCCTTTGTCTTTGCCTCTTTATAGGCTTCTATCGCACCGGTAAGATTTCCATACTCTTCTTTTTTCTCCCCCATGGCAATCAAGTCATAAACTTCGATGTAATCCTTAGTTCGCTCCAGTTGATGTTCAATATAAACTTTTCCCACATTTCCCGCTTCTTCTGCCATTTCCCTGGCTTTCAGATACAGTTCCTGTGCCTTTTCATATTCTTTGGCTGCCAATGCTTCATCGGATAACATAATCTGTTCGGCAAGCTTTTTATATTGATCCGCCCGATCCGATTCCTCATTTTTTCGTAAGCTTTCAGCCAGTGTCTTTGCCTCCCCAAACTCTTCTGCGGCCCTCTGGTAATTGTCATACCTAAGATAATCCTCCCCGCTCTCCATACATTCTGCCAGTTTTTCCTCTTTTTGCCGAATTCTGCGACAGCGCAGATACAGCCCCAGACTAATTCCTCCCACAATAAGCAAAATAGGAAGTACAATCATCAGTATCTTTTTCACCGTCCACGGCTTTTTCGGGGATTGGTAAACCTTCTGGACAAAGGTAACTGCCATGGTGTAATTATCAATTTCCTTACTTTCCTGGTGTCCGAGAATGAAATCTTCGGCCTGATGTAAAACCTCTGCTGGTTCTTTTGCTGTATTAATCATCTCCAGCAGTTCCTCGTCCGGACACTGCTCCCATACGCCCCGGCTTAACAGCAAAAAGACATCTCCGCTTTCCAGTTTTCTCTTTCGGGAAAGCTGTATTTTCGGTGTTCCCCGTTCTCCAAGAAAGGAATACAGGTTATTTCGTTCTTCATGGGCAGCAGCCTGATCCAGAGGGATTTTCCCGGCTTCGGCAAGGTTTTGTGTCAATGACTGATCGGTTGTCCGCTCCAGTATTCTGGCATTGCGGATAAGATAATAGCGGCTGTTTCCTACGTAAATATAGCGAATTTTCCGGTAATCGGTAACGACAATGACAGCGGATGCTTTTAAATGCATCCCGCTTCTCTGCTTTATCAATTCGGTATGCGCCCGATGCATCCACCTTTTCCATCGCCCTTTTCGCATCGACGGGGCTTCGGTAAAATCGCGGATAATACTTTCAACCACCATTTTTGCACTGTTTACCGATGGTTCTTCATCCAGACTGTCGGCCAGGACGTAACAGGCAAAATCATCCATTTCCACATAGCCAAAATAATCCCGATTGGATAGTTTTTGCCCCTCTTCGGACATATTGACGGTCTTAAACTCCGAATTGATTCTTCTCATGTTCTCCTCCGTGCGGCTTGTATGGATTATCCTTGTGAGATATTAATCTCTTTCCTGTTATCCGCACATTCCTAAAAGATAATTACACTTCCGTTTTCTTTTTCTTTGCTTTCTTTTCCTTCAGCAGCACGAATCACAGCGTCTGCCCGCTCCTGCAAACTCCCCGGTTCTGCCAGAATATCTTCTATCTCGCTCCAGGAAAGTTCTTCAAAGATGCCACAGGTTGCCATAAAGACAACGTCCTGCGGCTTTAGCTGAATAGGACAGCTGCACAGTTCAATTTCGTGAAAACCATCCATTCCAAGATAATTCCACATCCGGCTTTCTTCCATGCTCCACACAGCTTCCTGCCGGGAAATCTTTCCGTCTTTCCATGCATCTTCGGCTAATACATCCAGAGTTTGTCCCTTACTCAGCGGAATCAGTTCCCCGTGGCGAAACAGCGCTATCCGGATATTTCCTGCCAATGCATAGTGCAGATGTGTCTGGTTCATAAAAGCAACACCCAGACTTACACCGCCCCAACGTTCTCCCAGGGTTGCCTGAATCCGCCGATTTGCCTCATAAAAAGCCGTCTTAAACAAATAGTCGGGGTTATTTAATATCTGGTATGGTTCATACTGATCTAAAATCGCATCCACGGCTATCTGAGCGCACACCTGACCAGTATTTTTCTTTCCGATTCCATCCGCAAGAACAGCAAGCCTTCCGGCATTCGTTGCCACGACCTTCGCCAGATCCGCCTGAACTTCTTTATTTCCCGTGGTCTGCGAAATTCCTGCATTTAGTGGTAACGCCCTTTGATCAAACAGTTCAACCAGTGACGGGCGCAGACGGATAATCCCTGCTCCCGCAAAGCCTATTGCTGCCAACAGGCGAATAAAACCCGTTCCTTCCATCTCTTGCTTCCCGCCCCTTCTTTACCTTTGCCTGGTTCTTGTCCTGCTTGTTTTTTATACTTTCATACTTTTACTTTTTTATTTCATGCCTTTACGTCTTTTATTGCATATTTTTTATGCCACATCGTTTATTTCACGTCACTCCAGGAAAAATTACTTCCACACAGAGGGACAAAAAGGAATCGGCTGTTTCCCATACTGATAATGTCATAGGGCTTTAACTCCGTGGGAACGTATACAGGTTCATCGTTTAAATAGGCCAGTCCCGAAGAGTCACCAGGTAAAATCATCGTATTCAGCTTCTTGTCATCGTAAACAATAATGGTATGGTTTTTTCGATTAATTTCGTTATCTCCAAGAATCTGGATATCCATAGCATCTCCTCGGCCAACGAAGTTTTTTCCTTTAAAAATCTTATAATCCATCCCCACCCTGGCCCCTTCAATACAAACCAGCCATCCGCACACCGGCCTGACTTCCTCCATTAAAATTTCCACTGGCGGTTCAAAACCAACCGGCTTTGTCACTGCGGTTTCCTCCTGGCTTTTCATGCTGCAGTAAGGACATATTTTTCCATAGCGCTTTGCGTTGTATACGTGTCCATTCGGACATCTTACTAAACTCATTTGTTCCGTTCTCCCATCTCCATATACTCCGTTAGGTTTTTAAAGCATACCTGTTGTCTAAGATAAAAGAAGCCTGGTATTTGCAATATAAAGAATATCTCCTGCTTCAACTTTACAGGGCCGTCCCATAACTTTATAGCATTCTCCATCCACTACTTTTCGGATTTTTATTCCATTTTGAGAACCTAAATCTTCCACATACCACTGATCCTGCGCAAAGTTTAAGGCAGCATGCAGAAAATCAATAAAGCTGCTGTAGGCACAATCTTCCAAATCTACATCCACATCTTCTTCGCCCCCGCTTCGACCGATAAGCATTGCCGTTCTTCCTTCCATATCCCAGGATTTTACCGGCTTATTCTGCTCATCTAAGAGAATCAGACGTTCGATTCCCAGCCCAGCCTTTACCTTCCCGGATTCCTGCAGCTTTCGGGAAGATGGGGAAGCAGACTTTAGCAAAAAAGACTGATAGAGCAAATCTGCCAGAATTACTGCCATGCACAGAAATAATCCCGCTTTAATTATAGTGCCCTTCCCTTTGAACCATGAATCATAGCGAAGGACAGCAAACAGAATTGCTCCACAGAACAGCATAACCACATCTGCAGCAATCTTTATTTTCCGGCTTTTTTCCATCAGCGAATGCCTCCTTTTTTCCCGGTGTTTGACCTGTTTTTCGGCCCGAAAAATGCAGAAAACAATGCGTCGGTTTGTACCTTACCTGCTGTTGTTTTTTCTCCCGATGGTTTCCCTCGATACGTTTCCATCCCTTTCCCCGCCTGAAAACCAAAGGTCGTAACTTTTCCTGTAAATTTCTCTGCTTGTTTTCTTCGGGATTCATCGTATTTCTTTCGGCTCTCCTCTTTACTTAAACACTGATAAGCTTCCTGAATTGCGTACATCCGCTGGATTTTTTCTTTATCTTCCCTGACAACATCCGGGTGATAAATCTTGACCAACTGCCGGTAGGCTTTTTTAATCTCCTGTGCACCGGCACTTTCTTTAACTCCCAGTATGGCATAGTAATCCTTCATTTTTTCATCTGCCCCTATGACAAAAGGCCGCCTGGAGACAGGCAGCCCTCAATCCTTCGCTTTAGCTGCTTTTACCCATCAGGGTATCGAAAATCGTTTATGATACGCTGTATCCACCCTCTACTGCAACCTGCGCCATCTTATCTTTTTTCTGCTTAATGATTAACGTAAATGTTCCCACGCCTTCTACATCGCCGTAATCTTCTTTATAATCCACAACAAAGGCATTAGGATAGGTATATTTCCGCACCACCTGAGAAGCTGCAATAACTTCCACACTCACCTTCCGGTAGCAATCGGACTTCTCTGCCGGAACTAAAGCCCACAGGCCAAGCTGCCTGGTACTGTCAAAGGGATCGCCATCTACAGCGGTCAGGATTTTTCCGGTAATCGTCACAGTACTGCCCATATCCGTAGAACGGGCATTGCTGTCATGTGGAATATCTGTGCGGAATTTTACACCGGTAATAATCGTGGTTCCCAGTTCAATCGTTGATGGTCCCTCTACTTTTAATTTGAATCCCATAGTTTCTCCTGCCTTCCTTTTTTATCATAAAATCACCTGTAAATAATCTGTACTCTTTTCTTCCTTTACAAAATGCTCTGAATCTGCAAAACATTTTGACCTTTATCCAAATTTACTCTCCACTAAACCCGCCTTCAAATTTCAGGTTTACCATCTTATCTTTCTTCTGTTTAATTAACAGCTTAAAGGTTCCTGCTCCGGTTGCATCGGTAAAATCTTCTTCGTAATCGACCACAAAAGCATTGGGAATCGTAATCTGGCGTACTATCTGCGACGCATTGACAACATCAATCTGTACCTTCCGATAGCAGTCCGAATTTTCTGCCGGCACTAAGGACCACTTTGCAATCTTGCTGGTATCGTCTGCTGCCTCACCGTCTACAGCAGCAAGAATCTTTCCTGTAATCAATACCGTGGAACCAAGATCCGTTGATCTTGCATTGGAATCGTGCGGTATATCTGCTCCAAACTTTACATTGACAATACTGGTTTCCCGCAGGTTAATCGACTCACTGCCTTCGATTTTTAAACGTAATCCCATTCTATTTTCCTCCTCTGCGATTTAAAAATAATTATTTATCTCCAGCTTTCCGTGTAAGCTGAACTTTCAGATTTCTCGTTGTATTAGCAAAAGTTACCTGGACATTGCAGATGCCATACTTTTCATCAATACTGAAATCCAATTCATCTCCATCCTGTAAGATTGAATTAATATGCTGACGGTCAGCATCCCACCGGCTCTTCTGGCTGTTTGGATTGCTGCTGAAAAATTTAAGGATTTTATCCTGCTTAAAGTCACTGCTGTAAAAACGCAGCATCCGCTCAATATAAGTAACAACTAAGGTTTTATAAATCGGCTCAAACTCTGTTCCATTGCTTAACAGGTTACGGGCCTTATAAACCGTAATATTTTTAATTTCTTTTCCTTTATACTGTGCATTATCGGAACTAAAGACAAAGCCAAAGCCTGTATGATTGATGGAGTTTTTTATCGCGTTTGTAAATCCGGAAATCTCCTTGGTCATACTGGTTGCTGCCAAAAGCGCATTATCATCTGCCTCCACATCAAAGCGCACACCTGGGTATTCCGGGCTGGTATTATTAAATCTCTCTTTCAGATATTCCGGGCACTGCCATGCTGCCACAATTCCGGCTGCCTCATAAGCCGCACCTACGTAAATACCTTCCAGCCACATCTTCATAACATCTTCTTTTTCATTGGAAAGCGCCACATTTCCATGCTCATCCATGACCATCCGCTTATCCAAAATCAGACCCGATTTATCCTTGGGGATAATGGTCGCATTCGGGATACACGGCACAACAAACTCGCTGTATTCTTTTTTCATCAATGGTGCGCATTTTTCTTTAAAAATCCCCACGCCTTCGGTTGCAATATAATTAAACGTGGTTTCTTCGCCGGTACGGAAACTAAAGAAGGTAGTAATCCGGTAAGGCTGGATTGCATTCATCAGAATGGACAAATTCTCTATAGAGTTTGCTCCCGGCTTCTCCTGCCTCTGGTTTCCGGCAAAACGGATTCTCTGAAGCTTTCCGCCTCCGCTTTGACTCAGTTCCACATCCGGTACGATGGCAAACCATATGGTGTTTTCAAATTCGTTCTTGTCATTGGTCGTGTTTAAGTAGGTTAAAAGCCTTGGCAGGTTGCTTGCCTTTACCATCATTTCCAGAGAAATATTGGAAATTAAAAGCTGCGGCTGCATCCCTTTTTCTTTCACCTGATACTGGTCAAAAAATATCTTTACCCCTAAAAGTTTTTCAATTAAAGGTTTTACGGCTTTGACAAAATCATCTTTACTCTTCTTATAAAACTCCAGATATTGGTTGTAATTGCGAACCTCAGCTTCCCGATCAACAATACTTTCCATGGTGGAACTTAACGGGCAGAATGTCCGCACCACCAAATCACGTACATGATCAGAGGGAGTATCGTTTAAAGCATCGTAGTCTTCCTTAAATGCTTCAATTAACCCCGTATTAATCTTATCATCCACGATGGCAAGCTGGGTATTTTCCTCCTGCTTCATCTCCAGGATTTTCAGTTCTCCGTCTTCACCCATACTTAAAAGACCAGCTTTGAAATCCCGTCCTCTCTGTTTGGTTTCTCCATCGCCTAAAAGCAGACGGGTTTTTGCATCTTCAATGGCAAGGGGAAGCATGGCAAGTACATGGTTATAGTTCTGGCTGGCCTGTTCAAACTGGTCGTTCAGCTTATCGCCCAAATCCAGCTTTTTCGGGTCTTCATCGTCCAGCTGTGCATATTTTTCGTAGGTATATTGAATCTCCCTGCGCACCTGGCGGATATCTTCCATGATTTTCTTTGGAGAGATCATATCCATGATGTTGCTGAAAGTAAAATCTACATTTGCCACGCCCTGGGCGCCTTTGGCATCCAGCAGGGTAATTAACATATTGACTAAATCATTGCTCTCATTTAATGGAATTTCGGTAATACAGTTATCCGGGATATTTTCCGGCCGCACAAGGCTGTACTGGATATCTCCGGCAGCTGCATCACACCAGGAATAAACTACCGGTGCATATTTTTCAAGAAATTCTTCAAAACTGGACACCACCAGTTCTTCATTAATCTCTTTTATTTTGTCATCATCCAGACTACTTTTCCCCCGCACATCGCCAATCAGCGTAAGCAGGTTATTCCTTTCCGGATTAATCTCTGCAAACAGCAGCGTCCGGTTTGTTTGCGTGATGGTTTCCATAGGCCCCTACTCCTCCTTATTTTCTTTTACGTACTCTCTTTATTGAATCACCGCAATGTAATGAATTTCCAGATCATAGGCTCTGTCTGGTGAAGTAATATAAATCACATCACCAAAGCTTACACTGTATTGGATTTCCTTACATACAATAGAATTCCCAATCATTACTGAACTTTTTGAACCATGATACAGTACCATTCTTCGTTCTTCATCAGCAACCAGATAAATGGAATCCAGTTCCAGTGCTTCGATTGTTTCCGGATATTCTTTAAACAAAAGATCCAGAGAAAGCTTGTTATCGATAAACTGTATCATGGAAAACGATAATGGAGGAATTTCTTCTTCGGTTTCCGGCTGTACGGTAAAATAAGCATCCAACCTTCCGCAGAATTGATTTTTTCTGGTATCTGCAACAAGCTGTTTTAATTCCGGTTTAGCCTTATGCTTTAACTTCCAGAATATCGCAGCACATAAAACAGCCAGGGAAACAATTACCCACCAATAAGCTTTCCATAAGGGAATTACTTCGGCTTCATAGGTATAGGTAAAAGCAGCTTCTCCATCGGTTATCTCCAGTTCAATCATTCCTTTTCCCGATTTTACCGGTTTAATCCGAAGTACTCCATCGCTTAGTTCTGCCTGCAAAGATTTCGTTCCGGTATTACCTGTATTATCTGATAATTCTTTTAAGCTATAGGTCAGATTATCTCCATCTGGATCGGAAAAATAGTTACTTAATTGAACTATTTGTTCTTTCGTTAAGATAGTGTACCTTTCGTTTGCGGGAAGTTCTCCCTCCGGGCATCGGTTCCGAACCTGAATTTCTATTGTTGGAAAGACCACCTTTCCCATATGGTCATCCAATCTTCCTTCCAGGAAATAAGTTCCTGCATGTTCAGGAATAATCTCCCCACAAATCCTTCCGTTTCGGATTTCTGCTTCTAAAGTTTCTTTTTCTTCCTTTTTCGACAAAGCAAAGGTATAAAAAAAACGATGATAAAACGCTTCATCGGTAATGATATTTTCATTCTTATCTTTAAAATATACCTGATAAGTCAACGAACTATTTTTATTAATAACAGGTTCGGTCAAAAGTACTGGCGTTAAATTGCGGTAAGCAAGTAAATAAACCTGGAGTTCCTGATTTCTTACCGTTTCCGTTCTTACTACCAGTTCTCTAATTTGTTCATCAATATCCTCAATCTTCGCTACTGCATAATTTTTTAAATGAACAATTTCAGCTTTCTTTTCTCCATAGATAATTTCCACAGAACCAATGGCCTGCGGCGAGATGAGCAGGACATCCAGCTCATCCACATAAGGTTCATCCAGCTTCACCAAAATATCCTGCTGACCAGCCGCATAAATGCCATCAGTGATTTTTTCAATACGGTAATCCATGTTATTTTCAAAAATACCGTATAAAACCTGAATTAATGTTTCCGGTTTTTTTACCGTATACATCCTGCCGTCTGTCTGACCAGATATTTTCTCTAAAGACTTTACATTTCCATCATATTCTCCAAATGCAATCGAATAGATAGGAATAGCCTCTTTTTTACATTCCGAGGTTACATATTCTATATCCTGCAAAGCATTTTCCAGTACTCTGCCCGTTGCCGATCCTCTCAAATCAGACTCCCCGTCAGAAATTAAAATGATTGCCTTCTTTCGTTCACTGTTCTGACGGATTAAATCATAAGCATAACGCAGCCCAAGTCCAATGTCCGTATTTCCAGAATAACCGGCCTTATCGATTAGCATTTTTAATGCCTGCCTCTCTTCATTTGTTTTCACCGGTAAAGGCTGCGTCGCAGATAAAATCTGATCATTATATGCGACAAATCCTATATGAATATCCGTCGCATGAACGGTGTCAATAAAGGCTTTTACCATGCCTTGAGCAATATCATTTGGATCATTGGATTTCATGGAACCACTATAATCCATGACAAAAATTACATCCAGGCCACTTTTCACAGAAACATATTCTTTGGCCCAGGCGCTTTGTGCCAGCATGATTCCATACAGAATTATACAAATCAATAATGCCAGAAATTTATTTAATTTTCTCATTCTTTATTTTTCCAAGCACCATCAGCAAACCTGATATCGTAACCGCCAGGGATACGGCCAGACTGCATCGGCCATATCCCATTATCACAAAAACAAGATATAAGCAGCTCGTCAGAGTCATTGTCAAAAATAATTTCTTTTTAAAATATACGGATTCTTTACTGCTTACCGAACGGTTTTTGCTATTACAGCCATTGGATGCAATTAAAATTCCTCCAAAGAGCAACATCAACAGAACGGAAACGTAAACCTCTGCCTTCCAATGCTTAATCAGCCAAAATGCGATGAACAAAATTCCTGTTGAGGCAAAATAGCATTTTAAAAAAGTTTCTAAATGAAGACCTCCCGCATAAGATCGCAACAAAAAAAATACTCCGATAAAAATAATTGCCTCTATAGGAATACCCATATACATTGCAATAATGATACCGGTTATACCTCCTGCTGTCATTTCCAGAAGCAGCAGGAAGCTATAACGGTATACATCATAAGAAAATGCTGAACCCTCATTATGCCTGCTCATATACTCCGCAAGCATAGATGCCAGTTTTTCCATAGATATTACATCTTTCCAAATTTTTTCATCTCGTCCGGCATTTCGGGCTGATGAAGAAGCCAGCCGCAGCGTGTATTTGCTGCATAAACACACAGGCACATAACAAGAGCATTCACCGTTGCATAAGAGAATTTACGTTTGTTTTTTTGTGTTTTTTTCATGATTTTTTCACCTCCGTATAATTTATTTTGGATTATACACCATTTTAGCGTCCGTTTTCTTCTTATGTCATAAATAGCAAAAAATATGTAATATTTAACATATTTATCCTATTTTCTATTAAGCTAAAGAATTTTTCTCCACTTTTTATCTTGCAAATCCCACATTGTAGTCAAAAAATTTCGGAAGTCCTGACACCCCCATTTTGTTACTTCCTCAAATACTCCATGTTACTGTCACAGCTTGTCAGATAAAGTTCTAACCCTACTTGACTGGAATAAATGTCTTTAGTTTTTACAAATAAAAAAAGAAGCAATTAAAACTAATCGCTCCTCAATCTATCTAAAAAATAGCACACTGTATTTATATTTTCCCAAGTATTTCTTCAATTTTTCCTCGTCTTTTTCGGCTTATTGGTAAATATTCTCCGCTGCTCAGTTCCACCCAGTTATATCCAAAACGATTAATATGATTATAATTAACAAGCCATGACTGATGAATTCTCAAAAACTGATTTTTACATGATTCTGTAAATTCCATCTCTATCTGATCCAATTTCTTATAAATCTTATACTTTTGTTCTTCACAAACAATCTCAACCCGTCTTAAATCACTTTTAAAATACAAAATATTTTTTAATAAGACTTTACACGGGAGTTTATCACTAATAAAACGATAATACACATCTTTTCCCTGAATCCAACCACTCACTCTGCGAAAAACAGTTTCAAATTCATTTACATTTATCGGTTTTGTAATATAGCCGCTTGGCATCGTATTAATACTTTTCTTTATGTAATTTTCATATTGAGTTACATAAATAATATGTAAAGTTTGGTCACTTTTACGAAGTTCCTCTGCCAATTTAACCCCATTGATTCCATTCAGTTCAATATCCAAATAAATAATGTCAAATTGAGTTCCCCGCCGAATTTCTTCAAGCAAAAGTTCTCCTTGCTCAAACACATGAATTTCCAGATATATTCCCATCTTTTTTGCCAAGCTGCATAACATTTCCTCCAGTTCACCCAATTGGTAACGTTCATCATCACATATTGCTATATCAAACACAGTTTCCACCTCAGTCAAGCCCCAATTCTATCATCATATCTGCAATACGACGAATCAAAGTACGTCCTTTTTCACCAAGTTTAACATATGCCTGTATAAACTCATCATACAGTTCAAATTTGTTAAGCATTTCCATTTCCTGCTCAATCGTCCTTTTACAGCCGCTTCGCCCTAATAAATAATCCGTAGATACTTGAAAAAAATCTGCCAAAATAATCATATTTTCTTTTGTCAGGCGAGAATCACAACGTTCTATCTTACTAATTACTTGCTGCGAAATATTTGTATATTCACCAAGCCTTTCCTGGCTCAAATGCATAGATTCCCGAAGTTCTTTTACTCTATTTTCTCTCATTTATTCCACCTCGGTTATATTTTAACATTTTATCTTAATTAATTTTAATCATTTTATAACTTTTATTTTACTCTTAATAGGAGTAAATAATTCTATATTTGTATTTTTTTGAGAAAATATTTTAAATTTAACGGTCAGATTATATTATTTAGCCTATTGTTCTGATACAGTATTTACCCCTTAAATATTGCCATAAAAATGGCTCCTTTTCAGTAAGAATAATCATTTCTCAAATTCTTAACAAAAAAGAGCCATTTATTTTATCTACAATATTAATATCAAATATAGTATACTTTCCAAGCACCCCTTAACTTAATCCCTAGCGGGATGGGCGGACTTCGTCCGATAAAGTATAATTTTTAATTACTATCTGTTATCTTCTACTCATTTTCATATAATACAACTTCCAAAGAAAAACAATTATCTTCTGTCTTAATTTTCATCCTTCCTTGGTATTTTTTTACCATTCTTTCAATCGAGGCCAGGCCAATCCCGTGATATTTTTTTGTTTTATTACTTTTAGGTATCCCTGTCAATTGTTCACCAAAATATGTGTTTTTTACTTGGATAAATACTATTCCCTTAACATATCGAACATCCAGCCATAGCTGCTTTTCCTGAGCGACGATTTCTGTTAAAGCTTCAAATGCATTATCTATTGCATTGCCCAATATTACCGATAAATCTTCATCCGCAATGTTCAAGATATTCTGTATGTCCGTATTAATATTTACCCTTATCCCTTTTTGTTCTGCGGTTTCCAACATTTGACATATCTGTGCATCCAATGCCAAATTTCCCGTATGGTTCCTCAAACCAAGTGGCGAACAGACATTTCCACGCATAGAGATAATCATATTCTGTGCCTCCTCATATTGATGTTGAATAAGCATATGTTCAATGAGTAAAAAACTTTGTTTCAAATCATGTTTAATTCTCAATATCTCCTGCTCTGCTTCTTCTTTCATATGAAAATAATTCTTATATAAATCCAACTGATTTATATAAAATCGGTTATTTTCTAAAATCTGAAATTCTTTTGCCATCCTTCCATAAATGCAATAGCCATATAAGAGAATAATAAGAAGAAGAATCGCTGACATAATAAGCCCTTTTGTTATTTCTTTACTTTCCGTTTTCATTAACAAGGCTGTTTTATACAATACATAATAGAGATTTATTCCTATTAGCGGAAGAATAAGCAGACTTTTACCATCTTTTACATACCCCTGGCGTATTTCTTTAACCTTTACATAATTTCTAATTCCAAACACCAACATAGACATCATGCTATTCGATAGAAACAGGTAAAAGGCTATAGGAAAGTCAGAATTTTCCAAATAATTTAATCCAAATACAACCGCAGCTTCTACAACCATCAGCAAGGCAACATACATAATTGGAAACAGCAGGCGTTTCCATATTTCCCCCTGATATGCAAACAAACCTGCTATAACCATTACTAAAATATTCACAAAAAGATTAATTCCCGGATTTTGTCTGGTAAGTATTCCTTCTGGATACATATGCCATATAGAAGTAATCCGTATAAATTCCCATATAACAAATGGCATCCATCCCAATATCATTCGTTTTTTACTATGATAAATCAAAAAACTGTCCATATACACATTTATCATAATTACATTGTAAACAGTCAGAAAAACCACTTTAGTTATTGTATTTTCCAGCATTCATTTATCTCCAGGTACTTTTTCATTATTTTAACTATCAATATGACTTGCTATAAATTCCTTTAATTCTTCTTTTTCTTGCCCTGAGAGCTGTCCATCGCCAATATATGCCTTTGCGAGATAAACTATAGAATTATGATAATAAACTTCCACCAATTCTCTTGTCCATTTATGAATATGTTGCTCTTTTGTAACTAAAGCATAATAAACATTGTAACCAGAAATTAAACTTTTCTCGGCTCGAATCATGCCCATCTTCTGTAAACCACGTAAAAAAGTATTTAAGGTTTGCGGTTTCCATTCTTTCCCCCACTCTTTTGTAGCTACGTCTAAAATTTCTCGAAAAGTCACTGGTTTTGCTTCTTTCCACAAAAGTTCCATAAGTACTCGTTCTGTATTTGTTAATCCATAATTTTTTTTCATATAATTTTTCCTTGATCGATGTCCAGCTATTTTTATCCTGTTGTTATAGTATCTTTCGTGTGATCTTTTATTTTACTACATGTGTTAGATTATAGGATTAATCTTTACTTTATCAATAAGACAAAGATTTTCAACGTCTAAATTTCGCTTCTCCTCTATGATACGGTAGTTCTATACTATTTCTTACATAAAATAGCATATTTTTTTCAATAAAACAAGCCTTATGTCAAGCCATAATTTTATTTTTTTCCATTTTCATATACCCACTGTCCATCTGGTGTTTTTTCATTAATGTACAAAGAACCATAACTCCGATACCCTAACCGCTCATAAATCCATCTACCCAGGCCACTGTCACCAAATACATTCCAGATCCAGGTCTGCTGTGGGATTTCCTCATAGGTCGAAAAGTAATAATCTCTTCCATCTATCTCCTGCCATCCTGATAACATAATTCCTGTTTTTCGGTCAAGAAAATACTTCTTTCCATCCTGCCTGTCC
The DNA here is from genome assembly GCA_946553025.1 of uncultured Clostridium sp. GTDB lineage: Bacteria > Bacillota > Clostridia > Lachnospirales > Lachnospiraceae > Caccovicinus. Next base: position 46,269 of record CAMNRM010000003.1, on the reverse strand, counting down.
TCATGCCAGCCTTTCACCAGCTTCCCAAGACTTCCGTCCGATACCTCATGGCAGTAATACCAAATCCTTTCTTCTGCTTTATACCAGCCATAAGTCATTACCCCATGTTCATCAAAATGAAACCAGCTATATTTCTCCTCTTCCTGGGAATAGGGATTATAGACGTAAATCCAGCCGTCTTTTGCATAGTTTCCATTGCTTCCCCGGTACTTCCATATATGGTTTTCCTGATCAATCAACTCCCAATTACCTGTTGATAGGGTTCCAGTTTCCTGCGGGGATGAATACAGATGGATAGAATCTGTAGGGGAATTGCTTCTGCGGGACGCACCTGATGTATGTGCTGTATGCTGCGGTTCTTCTTTATCCCACGGTGTTTCGCTGGAAAAATCAGGTGTAATGCTGTCATACTGGATGGCCTCGCCATAAACGCTGACAGTTACACTTGCTCTCGCTTCCCCGCTTTGCTTATCTATAACTGCTATATCAGGAATCTTAATACCATCTACAACGAGATAATCTGTATAGGCTTCTGCCTTTTTCGTATAATAAAAATATCCTCCTCGCTTTATCCAGCCATCTTGAATCTGCAAATCTTTATCCGTAAATTCCTGGTCAATATTTTTACCTGAAAGGTCAAATTTCACCCGTATCCAGGCTGGCCCCAGTTTATTTTTTAGGGTAATCCGATAACCAGCCATTTCATTTGGTGTAAAATAATCTTTTTCCTCGGCTATGGCTTCCAACTCCACCATTACCTGTTTCGTAGAACTTTCTGCCGCAAATGCCGGAAAACGGAACAGCAACATTGATAGAACAGGCAACAGGAAAAATAAGTATTTTTTCTTTATTCTATACTTTATTCCACGCATACATTTTCTCCTTTACTCCCAAAAAATTTTAACTACAATCAAACATCTTCATTTAAGCATTTCTTTAAAATGAAATCTTGAAAAACACAGCAATAAGCAATCATCAAATCCGACAAAACACGTCACTGGCGCATTTTGCTGGATACTTCGTAATAAAACAGGGACAGCCAATCACTGCCCCCATCCTTTTTTAATTGATGAACCTAATCCAGTCCCAGAACTGCCGCAGCTTCAGCCAGGGTAGCATAGCCTTCCGTCTGAATCATCCTTCCCGAAATGTCAATACTGTCCTTTAGCGCCTCCGTCTTGGTAAAATCAGGGACAGTAAATTCAGTAAATAAGGAACTGGTTTCTCCTTTCGCTGCCACTTTATCCTTATAGCCGTAAATATAGCGGGAATCGGTTCCGGCTGTGCTGGATTTTTCCGACTTAATCAATGTCCATTTCCCATCAGCATTAAAGTTGGGGGTAACTGCATCGTAGACATCTGCTGTACCATTTAATGTTGCCTGGAATGTGGGAACATCAACGGTTAAGAATACCCAGGTTTCATATTCTGCATCCGATACTACCTTCGGATCTTTCGCTACGGTTTTCCTTGGCAGCATATTCTTCGCATTATCCTCATCCCAACTCGGCTCCACAATGGTTCCTGTCTGTGCGCCATCTTCTCCGGCTACGATATTAAAGGTATTAACCTTTGTATCGGTTACGGAGGTAAAAGCTGAATAAGCCCCAAACACCGATAGCGCCATTGCCCCGGCAATTACCCCGGCTTTCACCTTGTTCCATTTTTTAGGGTTAAGATTTCTCTTTCCCAAATTTCCCTGACTGCATTTTCCTTCCATCATCTCTTTGTTTCTGCTCATCATTTCTTTCTTCCTCCTTATTCTTAAACATGGTTATATCAACAGCATCCTTGCTGTAAATATCTGCTTTTTCCTTTTGCATAATGCCTTTTTCTAATCCTTTACTTTTTCAATATCTTTCTACGGATTTATGAATGTTTGTTTAATTTCCCTTTCGATTCCCAGCTTTTTGGCAGCATCATCCAGCGTCAAACAGCCTTCTGTCTGTACTGCCTTTGCCCGGATAAAAATATAATTTTCACCGCCTTCAAACTGCTTAAATTTCGGTACAGTAATAGATTCAAAAACAGGGCTTGTCGTTCCATACGCTTCCAGTGGCGTCCTGCACCCATACACATAAGAAATAAGGTTTTTCCCATCTGACCTCTGATAAAGCTCCCAATCTTCCTCATTAATCTCTGGAACAACAATCTCAAATTCATACGTATAATCTGTCCCATCCCCGGTAAAGGTGACATACGGATAAGGGTTATCTGCTTTCTCTAACGTACCTGATTCTTCTGGAATTGACACTTCTACAAATACCCAACAGGGATAATCAATACTGCTCTCCACCCTTGGATCTTTTACTGCACTTTCCCCAGGCTGCATATCCATAGCATAGTTTCCATCCACCTCCTTCCTTGCATCCCATTCCGGCTCAACAATGATAAGCGCTCCGTCCTGATCCTGTTCCCCTCTGGCTATGGATAGCTGGTTTACTTTTATCTCCGATGTTCCTGAAAAATAGGCATATCCGCTATGTATTCCACCTGCCACAAACAGATACAACACCCCTGCAATGACTCCTGCTTTTACCAACTTTGCTGCTTTCACCCGTTTTCCTGCTCCTGCTTTTATTTCCTTTGATTTCGTGACTTTCTTTACTTTCATGGTTTCTTTTACCGCCTTTATTCCTTTTCTGTTCTTCCCTGCCCTCATGCTCATTTTATCCGCCATCGCAACTGCCTCCTGAAAGAAATAATGAAAAGCCGAATCCTATGTTCTGCCAGCCCATCTTAATACTGGTACTAAAAATGTCAGTTTCAACACAACTTTTCCCACAAGTTGACTTTCTGTTACTTTAGCCGCATCCGTAGAAGGGTTTGCATCCCCTTTAAAGGTATATCCTTCTTCATCAGCCGCTATTATGCGGTGAATGACAACATTTTTGCCGCTTCGGTAAGCATAAATATCCCCAACCTTTGCCTGTGTATTGGTATCAGTAGCGACGATTGTTCCCACAGGAAGTTCCGGCTCCATACTTCCAGTTTTGATATAGTAGAAATCAAACTGTACATTCAGAAAAATCACAACTGCCACAGCCAGAAAAAAGAAGCGATTACCCCGTAAAATTTCTTTCATTCTCCTCTTTACCACCAGACTTAGTTTCTCGTGCATTTTCTGCATTTGGTTCACATTTCCTTCCCTATGTAGCTCCGGGAATAAGATTAGTGACATAACTTTCTGTATCTGCTTTGGCAATATACAAATTCTGTTTTTTCGGGAATACCATACAGGACATCACCTCCCACACATCCGGGTTAAATTGTTTTCCGCTTCCCGTTGCCATCGCACAAAAAATTTCCGCCTCCTCCATCTTTCCCCGGTATGGCCTGCTGCTTTTCATCGCATCATAGGCATCCGCCACACTGATAATCTCTGCAAATAAGCCGACATTCTTTTTCTTGTGATAGCCATTGCCATCATAGCGTTCATGATGGTTTTCCACTGCCCTGCAGATATTCTCTGGATAGCCCAATATCTTTAAAAGCAAATACCCAAACCAGGTATGCCATTTCACTATCCGATACTCTGCCCTGGTCAAAGCTCCTGTCTTATCCAGTATTCTTGCTGGAATAAACAGTTTCCCAATGTCATGGAGCAGTGCGGCTGTAAATAATGTATTGATTTCCCTTTCATTCATTCCCAGGTATTTTCCCATTTCTACGGCATACTGACTTACACGGATAGAATGGGAACACCCCCATTCATTATGTTTTTGCAGTTTTATCAACAGTTTTCCCGTTGTCCTTCGTTTATCCATTCCTCTATCCTCCTGCCAGTATGTGGAAACAATTAAGAGTATCTGGAAACTTCTCTCCCATCATTTAACAATACTTCTCTGCAAAAATAGAACAACACATTATTTTTACGTTGTATTTGCATCCAAAACATCGGCTCTTTTCCCATCTGATGGTGTGGAAAGCCTTTCTTCCTGCCCTTCATCCGGCTTTTTGCCTGGCAAGTTATCCATCATATTATCTCTGCTAAAATTCTTGTTTTCCTTTTCTTTTTCTTCTGTTTTTTCGTCATTCCATGATTCTGCATATTCTGTATTTGACGGGCTTGTACTTGATAAACATATATCTGACAAAGCATCATCTGTGTGGGAGATATTCGCCCTGACAGCATCCGATTTAGATGCATTGGATGGTGTTGCCTGTGATAATTCCTGCTCAGTAAATAAATACATTTCCTCTACGGTTTCTGGTTCCTTTGGCCACGGGCTGATACCAATGATATTTACCTTTAGTTCTGAACTTGCAGAGTACCCGCCTGCCATTGCCGGGACACATAGGAATAAAACGGCAATCATTGCTGTACATCCTGGGATAAACCATTTTAATTTTTTCATCGATTTCAAACTCCCTTCTTTATAAACACCCTTCCTTTTTCTTTTCGTTTTCGCACATTTTCTCTCTTTTTTCTTTCCCGGTTTTCGTTTTCTCCTGCTTCCAATTTTTATATTTTTTCCTGATTACCTGTGGGGAGAAGCTTACCTATTGGGAAACTATAAACTAAGAAATGCCACAAACTTCTATAAAAAATCTCTATAGAATTTATGTAGAAAACGCCCACCATCCTTTCCCACAGCCAACCAGGTAGGACACGGGATATTTTTTATGGGAATAGGACGCATGGGCAGAGTTTGGATCATTTACTGTTACGTAGCCGTCATCGGTAAGGCCAGAAAGTACAATAAAATGCCCCTTTGAGGTAAATTCACTTGGCTTACAGCTCATAATCACCGGATGGCCTGCCTCCATCTCATGGACAATACTGGCTGTGTTAATCTGCCTGCAGGAAACTCCATAAATAGCTGCTACTGCCGGGAAAATCTCCCACGCTTGTCCGTCTTTTGTATAGAAATGATTGTAATTCCCATACTTTCCGGCAATGGCAGCAACAATATCTGACGGATAAATCCATCCATCCGAATCCACATCACTTTTTAAATAGGATAAAACCATCGCAAGAGAAGTTACCGAACAGCCGGAGGTAGCGATTGTCCCTCCCCCAAAGGGGACATTACTCCAGGGCTGACCGCCGCTTTGTGCCATATAAACCACCGGCATACTGCTCCCATTGTCGGGAATGGACAAGGACTTAACATCAACAATAACATCGCTAATATACATTCCCCCGGAAGTTGCAAAAGAAAAATCCAAACATCCGCCTTTAATCCCATAGATTTCCTGCCAGTCCCCAATTTCCCGCAGAGCTGTGGCCCAAGTTTTATTATCCGTATTCCAACCGCCAGATTTCTTAAATGCTTCCGATAAATCAGGATATTTCGATATCCAGCCTTTTACATAATCCTGATAAATCGTACCACCTGCGGTCAGAATGGAGCCTAAATCGCTTAAATATCCGGTCGTTGCACCATTCAGTGCAGCAATTCTCTGTTCATTGTTCCACCGGTTTGCCTGGGTCGGATGGCGTCTGGCTTCCAGGTTGTACATCTTGTTTAACCAGGTGCTGATATCATCCCCGGCAGAGTAAGACTGCCATGCCGCACGGAGGCCCTGATCGTATTGTCCATCCCGGATAGAAAAACTGTAAACTGTACCTTTTACCGCCGGATCGCCAATCTCGTCCAGGTCAATCCCATGGGAAGCCATGATCTGCTTTGCCGGAAGGTAGTAATGGTCATAAGCAAACTCATCCTGTAAACGGGAAAATTCTTCCTGGTCAGCATGGTAAGCTTTTACCCAGTCTGCTCCCAAACCAGCACCACTTAGCAGCTTATCCGAGCCTGCACCATAGCGGGTATACTTTGACAACATGGAATATTTTTCAGAATCCGTTGACACAACATAGGTTAAAAATTCAGGCAGAGCATACTGATAGTCAAACTGGTAACGGCCATAGGCCCTGCCTCCATCACCGCCGGCTTGTCCATAACCAACATTGCCGGATTCAAAGATTGTCCATCCCATCCAAATCTCATCGTCATAGACGGTTTCGATCCCTAATCCAATGGCAGCATCCGCCTGGAATGGCTCGGTAATCTTCAGAAAAGAAAACACTGGTACAAACATGGTTCCAAGAAGGACAATAGCGATTACCTGTTTTGCCCATTTTCTCCTCCAGTCCTTCCTACGTCCTATCCATCTCTGCTTTTTTTGACCATTATCTTTCCTTATCTTCAACTGCTATCCCCTCCTTCCTTTTTGCGTACTTTTAATCCTTTCAGGCAAACTTTTTTATCGAAAACGGTTTCAATAATCCTCTGCTGATTCATTCAGAAGTATCATAAGCTTCAGACGAAGTATCTGTGTCTGCATCCATACCCATATTGCCCTCTAAATCTTCTGTACTGGCTCCATCTTCATTCACTTCTACCCCACCCAAAGCAAACAGCTCTTCCATGGTTTTCATATGGATATTCATTTCCATGCTCACATGACCAAAACAAACCTTAACTTCATGTCCATCTGGACAGCCAAAGTGGTCATGGCCTCCACAATACCAGTAGCCGCCGCAGCCAAGGGAAGAACGGGAACAGTCATGAGTACATTTTGGGTTCGTGCAGCTATGTTTACAATTCCAAAAAGCTTCAGGATTGGAACACTTACTTTTCTGGGGTTTCCTCCGCCCGAAGTTATCCTCTTCATCGCCGGAATTATGGAAACAGGTTCCTGTAACCACACATCCCGCATAATCGCTAAACTTCATTTCCGAGTTTTCCCGGTCTACTTCACACTGATGGCTTTCTTCTGGAACAAATAATTTCTCATAAAGATATGGCGCGAATTTCATTTCTGTACTCACATATCCATTCTCAGCTTCATTGCAGAAATATCGTGTTATTTCACAGCCGGAATCACAGGAATATAACGGACTCTCCATGTAATCATAGGTGTGGGAGGATTGATAAAAACAATCCACCAGTTCTAAAGCTTCTGCATGATGTTCCGCTTGTTTCTGCTGCATAATGACGGCCACACAGGAAAGAATATCTTCCAGGTTATTGCTTTTTTCGGAATCAAAATGCATCGTTACCCCACTGACATAATCATCATTCCGGCAATCCTCCTGGTTATTTGCCCCATTCACCCCATAGGGAATCTGGTTCCCCTTTTTGTTTAAGGTTTTTGCATAACCATGAATTATCCCATCAATCTGGGACTGGAACCTTACCTGTGCCTGCTCATAACGCTGCTGAAATCCCATCTCTTCAGGGGTTATGTAATCCGGGTTATTGAAATGCTCCGGTGTATCAAATACTGTTACCGTCACCACGGAAGCTCCTCCCATCCCGCCAAATGCTGCGGCAAGGATAAGCTGTAAAAATACAATAAGGCCGATAAAAATTGCCGCCGGTTTGAGCAGCCATTGCTTTACCGAATCAAATGCAACTCCCGATGAACGGAAAATAACATCGGTTGTTGCGTGGGCGATATGTTTTGCCTGACGAAAGCCATGGAAAGTTTTCTTTCCTGCTGCTTTTATTCCCCGATAAACAGGACTTTGTGTAATGGCTGCGCCAGCTTTCGTTGACCGCAATAACTGTTCTAACTGTTCAACTTTACCGACCAATACTTTTGCTCCTGACACCGCCGCTGATACGGCCTGTTTCTCCACATTCCGGACAGCTTGCCCTGGAAGACGGAGAACATCATTTATCCGGTCATCTATGGCCTTTCCAACCCTGGTTATCCCTTCTCCCATTGCCCTTACTGCTTCAGCTTCCACATCATTTCCCATCCTATGTAAGCCAGAAATTACTGCATTACCTGCCGCCGCACTGGATTTTACCGCCACATTACCCGTCACCTTGCCTGCGGTTTTTCCTGCAGCAATAGCAGTTTTTGCCCCGACAACAGATACTGGAACAGCATGATCCACATAACCTGACATTGCAGCAAACTCTTCATCTTCCATTAGCTCCTGTTTAAATTCCCGGAAAACCCATCCCTTAATGCTTTCTCTCCCAGAAAGTGACTTACGCATTTCCATGATTTTTCGGTAGTTTCCCTGATTCCACAAAAGCGCCTTTAACCCGCCATGAAAAAGATAGTAACGTTTTGCATCCAGGATAATCGGTCTGTTTTTTCCGGATTGTGCCACCGTATGGTTTTGCCTTAACCGCCCCGACATCTTTTCCAGATTTCCCCCTTTTCCCGCCTTTTCTAACCTTAACCCAGGTATCTGTCCCTTTAGCAGTCGGTGTATATCCCGTTCATTCATTAATCCTTCAGGATCTAAACATGAAAATTCCCCGGCAAGGGATGGTGATTTTAAGATCTGCCGGATCAATGTGGTATTTGCCATAAATTCTACAGGATTATTTGCCTCCATAAATCCAGCTTCCCGGTATAGGATATTTTTTTGTACTGGCGTAAAAAGCTGCGGATTCTCTGCTTCTACCGTTTTGCTAAACTCCATAAAAGCATTGATTTCTGATAATCCTGCCAGCCGGTCAATCCGCTTTTTCAGCCCATTGCGCTGCCCAAGCTTCCGGTAGTCAATTTTTCCACCATTGCTATACCGGGCATTGGCTTCCTTTCGTACCGATAAAAGTTCCTCAAAGGATGCATCGGGATGTTTTAAGCGATATTGGAACATTTTTAAATCCCCACGGGTAACTTTTTCCGGGTCGATAATACTAAATTTTTCAACATCATGGAAAATACTTCCTGCTTCCGTAAACGGATCGCGGATAAAGATTTTTTCTGCATTAAGATAATGCTCCATGGAAACCGTGTCCTGATATACCTTCTTTATTCTCGCTTTATCTGCATACGTTCCAAAAATTGATCCAGCTATTCCTGTATATCCAACTACTTTTGATAGCCCTGCTGCTTCCTCATCTTTTTCGTTTATTGCCGCCTGGGTAAGCTGCCGGGAAGGGGTTTTCAGCATCCTTCCTGCCGGATTCATCAAATAGTTCCGTCCAAAATCTTGATAATTTAAAAACTGGTTATACCGTTCAATCCGGTTTAACAATACCGATTGGCTTCTATCGGTCTTCGGCTGATAATACGTATTCTCCCTGGTTTCTCTTCGATGTTCCTTCTCCTGTTCCGGCATGAGCCCACCTCCCTCCTAAAATCATAAAACATTCCTATACAAAACAGCAGAACACATTTATCCTTTCAAAAGGATGTTTTCTACCAAAGAATCTCTTTCTGTCGGTTTGTTTTCTTCTTCCTCTCTATCAGCCATCAGAATCTGCATGATCCGTCTGGCAAATCTTAAACAACAGCGAATCTTCGGGATAATGGTCTTCAAAGGGGATTACCCCGCCGGTAAAACGGGAAGCATTCTGAATATATAAAAGTCCCTCACCAGGAGGCGTATCAGTTACGTATTCTAATTGACGGCTGGATAACTGAAGCTGTTCGGCAAGCACACTGGCATTGATGGACTGCTGTTTAAGCAATACCACAAACGCCGTATTAGTCAGCACAGCACGTCCGGTATCGGATGCTAAAAGATCCTCTAAATCCTGGGTTATTCCACAGGGACAGCCATGATATTTCCTTGCCGTTTTCCATAACTTTTTAATCCATTGGGCAGTCTGTTCTTTTTGGAAGAGCATATGCACCTCATCAACATAGATAAAGGTCGGACGGTTCAGCTTCCGGTTACGGCTCATCCGGTTTAAGATGGAATCCAGGATAATCAACATCGCTAACGGGCGTATTCCTTCTCCTAGTTCCGAAATATTGTAGGAAATAAAGGATGCCTCAGTGTTGATGTTGGAATGTCCCTGAAACAAGGTATCTACACCCGCCACATAAAATTCAACAGCCTTCACCACATCCAGAATAGAAGGAATACTTCCTCCTTCGCTGTTATAGTAATCACACAGGGCAAGGTAAAAGTCATTTAAAGTCGGAATATCTTTATCCTCGCCAGAGATTAGCCATGCATCATAACAGCGCTTGGCAGCTACGGCAATGGCAGTTTTCTGGGTGGCATCCGGCGTATAGGAAAGCATTTCTGCACACATGGAACGGATAAATTCGACTTTCGCTGCAACGGGGTTATCGTCATAACTTGCACTGATGTCCAATGGATTAATATGGTGTTCCCCTGCCCCCTTGATATGTACCTCCACTCCATTGACAGCTCGACAAAGTTTCCCATATTCCCCTTGCGGATCAAGGATAAAGACATCGCCATCATTACTGCTGTTCAAGTAGGTTGAGAGGATTTCTTTTTTGGCAAAGAAAGATTTCCCGGAACCAGTAAAGCCAAGGATAAGCATATTGTAGGAATCTGCCATCATGCGGTTAAAGGTAATAATGTTATGGGTGACTTTATTCAGGCCGTAAACTGTGCCGCCTTTCTGTGTCATTTCCTGGGAAGAAAAAGGAACAAATATCGCCAGGTTTTCCGTTGTCAGTGTCCGAAACTCCGGTGTATTGTCCAGGCCAAAAGGCATAGAGGAAATCAAAGCATTTTCCTGGAGGCCGTAAGATACGTTAAACTGCACACTTTTTGACCGGCATTTCGTTAAGAATGTTTCACAGTTTTTATCCAACTGTTCCTGGCTTTCAGCAAAAATAACGATATGCATTTTTGTTTCAAACAGCTTCTGGTCACGGCGCTCCATATCCATTAACAGGTTATCTGCAGCATGGTAATTCTTGGCCAGATCTGGGTTGACCAGTTCCGCACTGTACCCCTGCTGGCTGGCTTTCTTCTGTGCTTCAGCAAAGGAACCGGAAGCATTGGTTCGCTGCGCTTTTACCAGGTTGAGGGCTTTTACTGGATCAAGCTGATGGAGATTGGTTGTCAAAAGAAGGTTAAAGGGCATGGAGGAAAACTCCCGCATAAAGGAGTCCATAACAATCGTTGGAAAATCAGCCAGGTTAAACGCCCGTCCATATATCCCGCCAATAATGAAATGGTCCGACTTAAATTCCATGCTTTCCGGCTGGATTAACTCCACCGCCGTTACACCACTCTGATATAGATTTTCCAGGGAGAATGAACGCACCCTTTCCCGGTTATAGGTTCCATATTCCTCCATCTCGCTCTCTTTCCCTCCCTGGAACATATCGTGAAGAAGGTTTAAGCGCTTTAATGCCTTTAGCGGCATTGCCCCACATCCGCGAATGGAACGGAGGATGGATAAGATGTCATGCTCTGCACTGACAAAACTCTGGATGGCAGAAGGCATATCTGGTGCGGGAATCGTTAAGGTCAGATAAATATCCCTACGGATTCCGTTATTCCCTTCCATCATGTTCCGTTTGACGATCTGATTAATATCTGCCCGAAGCCCATCCTTCCCGTCACCCGCCTCCTGCAACAGCACAATATCTGACAGGTAATCTAAGTCAACGCTATGGTTGTAAATGCAGATCTGTAAATCGTAGGAAGGATCGATAGATTTCAATACATTTGCCCACTTATTGGAAACTATCCCCCGTTCTTCCCTTCTTGCAATCCCGAAATTAATATCCTGTACTTTATATGTCCTGGAATAAAGCCCCCTGGCAATCTCCACAATTCCATCATCGGAAATGGAATAAAGCGGGATGGAATCTGCAATATTAAAATGAGGGCGCAGGTTCAATACTTTTTTCAATTTCTTATCCACTTAATCTCCCCTTTCCTTTTTCTGGTCATCTCTGCATCCATTACTGCTTTTTAGCTGATACGTTACCAGCTTTGTCATCAGTAATGCTCCTTTTGCTGGCTCAGAAATCCATTCCCGCTGTTTTTTATCTAAGCCAATCACTTCCGACAATTTCAACTTTTCAAAAATTTTATGTTCCCCGATAAGCAGAAATGGTGCATCCTTTAAAAGCCTGGCAAATCGTTTGCTTTCATACAATGTCCGGTTATCCTGAGTAAGAAAAGTGTACATGGAATCTTCATGGAGCCGGAACATCTCTGCCGGATTCCAGGCCAATAATTCAGAATTTAAAGAATAGACAATCCCATGCAGAAAATAAAACAGCAAGGCATAAGCAAGTTCTGCCTGGATTCCGCTTCCTGTAACCTGGTAGAATACACCATGCTCCATGGAAGTTTCTAAAACCTCATACTCTGTAATAAATGGTCGGATAGACAATGCCCGCCTTTCATTTTCTCCCATTTCAGAAAGGAACTGCTCAATAAAATCTTTCACCTGATATGTATTTTCCCGTAGTTTCTTACTGCCTTTTTGTTTTCCATTTGTTACTTCATCATTTTTGTTCTGTTCAAATTTTTTTGTTCTGGCTTCCTTTTCTTCATTGGAAAAAGCATTCTCGTCCTTCGCCAAAACCTTTTCTTCTTTAATCGTTAATCCTTCTGCGGCCTTTAGCACCATATCCATATAAGGTTTCATTATCCTTCCATTAGTAGATAAACCATTCACCGCCCAACGAATTATCGCAGCACGGATAAGCCAGGCTGGTGCTTCATCATAACTTAACTGGATTGTTTTTTTCTCTCCGACTCCAAACAAAGAAGATTCTATATTTCCTCCTGCCAGAACCGAAATTTTCTCATCTGCGGTCATTGGAGCAGAAAAATAATCCTGCATTTCCTTCCTGGCCTGCATCAGCGCCCATGAATAATTGCTGGATAAAATAAACCCATTCTCCTGGTGAAGCCTGCGGTCATACTTTATTTCTCCACTGATAATATCTTCACCATAGGCAACATTCTGTTTACATCTCTTTAAATCTGACCATGGAAGCAGTGCTCTTAAATTATCTTCTGTCAGGACACGATAATAACGAATGTGATTTTTCAGCAACGGAAGTGTTGAACAGTATGCATCGGATTGCTGGTAATCCAATTCTGAAGCAGAAATTAAATATTTCCTGCAAAATGCCTTTAATATCTGGCTGTTTTCTTCCACTTCCCCAGGAAGCCCTTCCAATCTTACCAAAGCACAGGTATTATAAAGCTTCATCCCTTCTTTTATGGCTTTCTTTAAAAAGTCCTTCATTGCCTCTTTCCTGGCTACCCTAAGCTCCTGAGAAAGATTCACTCCATCCAAGCAGGATTCTGCGGGGATTTCTTCTGCAAAAATAACAAGCGTGAGATTATCCGCAATTTCCAGCAGTTCCGTAGCAAACGCTGGAAACAGCTTTGAGGGATAGCCTGTCAAGATTAAGGTTTTTACTGTCCTTCCTGAAATTTCCATATCTTTCTGCCGAATTTTAACATCATATGGCTGAATCAAACGGATGGCCTGGGTTTTCTTTGCCTTTTTTCCCTGGAGCATCCCGGTAAATGGTTCAAATTGCAACTGTCCTGCCATAACTGAAAACCATTCCTCACAGGAAATCACCGGGCAGAGAAATGACTGTTCAAAAACCTTAAATTTTTCTGCGGCATCTTCTGGCAGTTCTGCTTTTACCCCAAAAACTCCATAAATCATTCTTTTTGCAGCGATTATCTGGATTTTAAAACCAGAATTATGCAATACTTGTCCAGGAAAATCTGGTTCATCTGTCCGGTTATCCAAAACCCGATTTTCATCTATACCATGATGAAAAAACAGCTTTTCTGAAATGGGTTCTTTCAATGCATATGTTTTGAAATAATACCCATCATTAAAAAACATATCTAACTCCTGAATATACCCGCCATAAGTAATAAATTTATTTGCCTGTTTTCGGACAATCGGTTTTCGTATCTTTACTGTTTTTCTCATTGATTTCCGAATAACCGGTTCTCCTAACTTTTCTTTTATTCCTAACACAATTTCTCCTTTTTTCCTTACATCCTGTTTTTCCCTTACATCCTAATTTTATAAGCAGATTTCCGATTTACTGTTTTATTCTTCTGCTTCTTTTTCATTCCTGTCTTTCTTTTTCCCATTGCTGTCTTTTCTTCATGGGCCTTCGCTAGTTCCAGAGCTTTTTCATATTCATTTGATGAAAACAGCTTCCGCACCGGCGCTGATTTTAGATTATTGCTCATCCAGATCGTAAGCCAATCCTCCAGGTTTAACCCCATCGGGCGGATAAACGCAAACAGCAAAAATGGGGACGCAAGCAGTACCGGAACCAACACAAAAGCAGAATGTCTTACCCCTATCCATCGAAATAACACCCACAGGGAAACAGCGGCAAAGATAAGCCCTGTACTGACAAAAAATAACTCCCGTTTCGTCAGATTAAAGATAATCGGGTCACGAATTTTCTGGATTTCTTTTGGGATTTCTACCGCACCATCATATGGCACAATTCGTTCTTCATCACGATACATTTCTCCTATCTCCTCCTTTTCTTCCGGGGCCGTCCATCCCATCATCTGTTTCCAACCTTAACCACCCATCACTTCCTGCTTTATACTGACGCCATCAGCTTCTTTGCCCGGTTTGCCGAACTGACCACAAGCCCGACCTGCACTAGTTTAAACACCGCAATCTTTAACCCCATAGCCATCAATCCGCCAATGCCACTGGCCCCACCAGAAACCTGTTTGGCAAAGTGCCCCATAAAAATCGCCATTACCATGTTCATGGCAATAAAGACAAGGGCAATCACCACGGACTGAAAAGACAGGCCAGCAAATTCCTTGATGTAGTTAAAGGCCCTGGTTTCTCTTAATGGATGTTCCCCATAGAGATCCGCCATAGCTAAAGGCGCTCCGATTGCCATAATAATTAACTGAGCTGTCCGGGAATACACCACCCACACCGAAACCAGGCTTGCCGCCATCGATACCAACCAGGGAAGCATAAAGGCGATAAAAACCGAAATAAATGGCAGGATATTCTTAAACGTATCCATAATTCCAAGCCCTTTTTTCTCTGATGGCAAGGTATAACCTACTGCATCATACACCAGCTTTTTATAATCCCCTACCTCTTTCGCAATCTCCCCCAGCATGGAATTACCCTTGGGCGCACGGTTAAAGCACCACTGGGAAAGATATAAAAAGAACCTCATCAGCCATTCCGAAAATATCAAAATAACAATGCAGAGAATGAACTTGGCAAAGGGCTTTGCCAGCATTTCAACCGTTGGCTTTCCAAACTGCTGAGTAAAATCTTTGCTGGCAAGCCCCATAATGAAATACATGGTCATAATGGTAAGAGCTACTGCTTTCAGCATATAATAAAAAGTCCCAATGTCAGAGTCGGTATCCGTCATGGTTTCAAATGCCTTATCGACAATACCCACAGCCTCATCCAGCATTTCATATACCGAAAAACCTGAACCATCCTTTTCCTCCGTCATTCCAAACACAGAATCCAGAATGGCATCTAAAAATGCATTGCCGCTATTTTCCTTTGATTTTCCTTCCGAAGCCTCACCCTCTCCATTTTCTCCGCCGCCATCCGCAACTGGCACTCCTCCTTCATTATCCAGACGGATTGCTTCTGGGCTGCCTTCACTTGCATAAGAAATGGATGGTATAGTCAATACCATAAGTAAAAGAAAAGCACAAATCAGGGTAACTATAGGGTATTTTCTTTCATCAAGTTTTTTATATAATTTCAGCATTACCTTTCTCCCCCTCTTCATTATTCAGATATTCCCCCCATCTGCTTCTCCAGCCCCATCAAACTATCCATCCCATCTATCACCCGCCAAGTCCTACCAGACCCTTTAATGGGCTTTTCAGCATAAATACCAGACCAGCCAGCAAAAGAATCATAATGCTTGTACCAATGCCGGAACCGGCTTCCTTCCTTTGCTCCCCATTCTGGCTGTTGCTGGCCTGAATGAAATGGATAATGGCAGGGATTAACTGGAACGCACCCATGACCGCAATACCTACGCTAAAAATCAGGAACACAATATCAATCGTACTGTTTAACATGGTTTTAATTGCACTGTCCGTTACCGTAAGGCCATCCGCATAAACGGGAAACGCTGTGATATTCAACATCCCCGCAATAATTGCTGCCGCCATCCATCCTTTCGCAGCTCCTATCTGTCTTACTGCTTCTCTTGCATACGCCTTCACTTTAGAAACCTGTTTTCTCATTACTTTCGCTCTCCTTCCTGAAACTCCATTCATTGCTTGTAACTTTTGCTGGAAATATGAAAAGGCATACTTTTCCAAGTACCCCTAAACTCATGTCCTACGGACAGGGCCGGGCTTCGTCCGATAAGGTATAACTTCCAACACTTTCTTGTGGAAAAATAATTGCGTTCAGGAAATAAAATTTGATTTCCATACCACTACCATAGATGGAAATGGCGCACCCATTGGCTTACCTTTTCTATCCCGGATGGGTTCTCCATTAACTTCAAAGGCAATTCTTCCCTGAATAAACCGGACTTCTGCTTTTCCAAGAATATACTGATGAAACCGCCGGGTATCTGTCCGTGCTGGAAGCAGCATAACCACCGTTGTATTTTCCTTTTGGGATTCTTCATAGCCTTTCTTTACCCATGCATCCTGCCTGCCCGCTTTAGAGTATGGGGGATTGCAGAACACGGTTTCGCCTCCCCAATCTTGAATCAGTCCATTTTCTTTTTTCGTGTAATGTTTTTTACACTTTGCATTTTTATGGGTACAGCATGGATCTAAGGTAAAATGAAATTCCTGATCCAACTGACGAAATAACTTCTTTGGTATTTCCCAATCATCTTTTCCCGTACTCAGCAGTATCTTATCCATCCTATCCCATCCTCTTTCTTGTCTCCTATATCTAACTGCTATAACTCCCACTTCTTTATTCACTTCCATCCTTACATTTACGGTTATTTCTTTTGTCGGTTATCTTTACCGTTCAGCCTGATAAACTGCATTTTCTTGATCTTCTCGATGATTTACTGCTTCCCCTTCTTCCTCTTGTGCTTCATTCCAGAAAACAGCAGGTTCATACCCATCAACTTCTCCTGCAGAAACCACCTCTGCCAATGGCTTCGTTTCCGGCATTACTGGCTCTTTTGGTGTCGGATCGTATTTTTCATCTTCTTCCATATCACGCTTTCGCCGTTCACTCTGCTCCTTATCAATCTTTACCGACTGCTCCAAACCCAACCGGTAAGAATCAGATGTGCGCTTCCTGGCTGGATGCTCTGGGTCTTTGTCATTAATCGGGTACAATAATTCCGGCTTTAACTTTCGCCCATATTTTCCCTGCACAGTGAACTGGTCAGAACTGAAATTCAGACACTGATCCGGATTAATCTTTTCATCCAGAAACGGTTTCTGTCCTTTTATCATCACAATACATTGGTTCGGGGCAAGGCGATAAAGTTCATCCTGAGTCATTAGCTGCCTCTGGGTAGCACTGTAAGAATGTTCCACCGTAGAACCATCCAGGCCAAACATCCCTACCGTTTTCGATGCATGAACGGAAGTCTGCTCCGACTGGATAGTTTTCATCCCCAACGCATTGCTCATCCATTTTGTTGCTGATTTTTCTCCCTGCCCTCCACTTCCAATAAATACAATTTGATGAACGTTATCCATAATGTCTGCAGCCGCCTTATCGTAAAGAGTTTCAATCTGATTCGGGGACTGGACAATCATACAGGTAGATAAATTTACCGAGCGGAAAGTAGCAATCTTTTTGTCAAAATCTGGAATTTTTCCGACGTTTGCAAACTCGTCCTGAAAGAAAATCACATGATGGGGAAGGCTTCCGTCAAATACGTTCTGCGCCCGGTAATAAAGGCTTTCAAACAACTGGGTATACAGCAGGGAAATCAAAAAATTATAAGTGCTGTTTGTGGTTGGGATAATGATATAAAAGGCAGTTGGCTTGTCCCCAATCGTATCCATCTCCAGGGTATCTACATTCGTCAACCGCTGAACATCCTTGGATGCAAACAACCGGACAGCAGTTTGAGCCGTAGAAATAATGGAACTCATCTCTTTTCCTGTTGCTGATACCTTCCTTCTCCACACGATTGCCGGATGCTCTTCCCCCATCCTTGAAGCCTTGACCAGATGATCCAGCCAGACATCGTAATCCGACTTATAATCTTCATTCTCTTCGGAAAAACCGCACATATTAAGTAATTCAGAAACCGTAGTAAAGTTCTGGTCACGAAAAGCAAACTCATAATAGACGGCATAGCAGATGGAATTTAACAGGGATTTTGCGCTGTTCATCCAATGCGGATCGGATGGAACTTTTCCGCCGTTTGCATTTTCCACCACAGAATCCACCATAATCAGCAGGGAATCTGCACTTCGTATGTACCGAAACGGATTATAGCAATCCGAAAAGCGCTGTTCATTAATATTAAACACTCGTATCTGATAACCATTGGCTTCTAAAAATCCAGCCGTGTCACGACACAGTTCTCCTTTTGGATCGGTGAAAACAAAACTAATCGGCTTACCATCCCTGGGATCAACCGGAAGTGCATAGACATTAGGTTTAACAAATCCCCTGGACTTTCCCTCGCCAGTTCCGCCAATAACCAGGCAGTTTAGGGAACCCAGTTTTGACAGCCAGGTATTATAACTGACTTTTACATTCTGGCTTAATAAAAGATTGCTCTCCCTTCCTGTCCTTCCCTGAACACTTTTTGACCCGGTTAATTTTTGCTTTTTATTTCTGCTTTTCATTTTTATTCTTCTGCCTGTTTTTCTTATTTTATTTTCTAGTTTCTCTCCTCTTTTCATTTCTCCACCCTATCTGTTTTCTATTTTTTCTTTCACTCCTATTCGTTCATTTATCCATTTGAAAATTTGCAAATTCAACGTTTGTGCCTCCGCTTTCTCTGTTCTAACCATTTCTGTTGCAAACTCATGTAAATCTAAAGAATAGATTGGTGTTGTATTACCAGCCAGAAAATCGTTTCTTTCTTCCATGGTCTGAAAATCATTAGAGCCATGTTCTATCCCCTTCATTTCTGCCTTGGGAAGTTCCTTTTTCGATAACGCGATAAAAACAATAAGAGCAAAAATACAAACAGCAAAATACAAAACATAATCATTCACATAAAAGAAATCAAAGGGTACTGTCCGCAAATGTTCCATCAACATCATTGACCAATTATCCAGGTCAGCTCCATTGTTGATAACTGCCGATAAATGCCCGCAAAAAAAAACCATTGCCCCTGCCATTACAGCAAAGGCAGTCCATTTTTCCCGAATATCAGAATGATCTTTCCTCTTTCTAATTCCTGACACGACTTTATTCCTCCGCATTTAATGGTAAGTCGGAACTATTCCCTCGTTTTTTCAATACAGCCATCTCTTCCTCATTTAACTTAATGGCATTCTTTTTTGCCAATATCTCTGTTTGTGCAATCATCTTTTTAGAAATTTCCTTTAAAGCACTATCACAAAATGATTTTCCAACAACGAAAGATACTTTCCTTTTTCCTGCAATAATGCTTATACGAAAATCTTTTTCTTTGGAATTTATTACCGTATTTATCCCTGTCAGAACTTTTATATTTCCCTTAATTACCTTTAACGCAGCTTCCTGTTTATCGGTCTTTACAATCTTTGCCATAAACTTTTTCCTCTCTAATAAATTACCTCTTACTTATCACGATTTTTAATCATAAACTCTATCTCCTTATCTCCCCTGATTTTTCTGCTTTTGTTTTTCGGCTTCCTTTTGTGCTTCTTTTGCCTGCCGGTGTTCCCGGACAATCTGTTTTACATCTTCTATATCCGAAACCCGGAAAAGTTTAGATACTGGTGCATCTTTAGGAATAACTCCAATCTCTCTTAAATTTTCTGTATCTTCCTTACGAAAAATAACAATATAGCTTCCATCCTGCTGTTTCCCTACAGCAAACTCCATTTTTCTGTTTGCCGCTTCCCATTTTGCCGCTTCTATCGTTTCCAGAGATTCTGCTCGACAAAACATAACTTCTTCCTTTTCATTCTTTTCCAGAAATTCCGAAACCGAAAGCTGCGGATTAGGATATAATGGCCTTCCGCGTTTTGCCAAATTTTCTGCCACCTGATTCAACTTCGCGGTATCACAATCCCTGAATATAATTACCGCCTGTTTCGTCCGTACATCCCGAACGGCATAATACATCATCCCAAGTTCTCTGGCTGCCGTATGAAAGTCTACCAGATGTTTCTCATCAAACCTGACCGCCTTTAATGTTCCCCCTGCTTTTACATAGGCAGCAAATTGTTCCAGGATATGCTTCTGCCCCGTACTGGATTTGCCGGACAAGGTCGCCAGCAATGCCTCGACCACATCTTCCCATACTTCCATTGTCCTCTGCGAATACTCCATCCCCACACTTACTAACATCCTGTCCTCCATAAATCATTCCCTTTCTTTCCCTTACTTGCTCTCTTTCTCTGCCTCCGGCGATTCTAAAACGATATGGACAGAGATTTACGTTTTGAGAAATGAGATAAAATTTTTCTCTTTATTTTCAATCCTTAAAACCCTTGCCACTTTAAGATAAGTCAGAAGATAAAAAATTTGAATGAATTTAATTGACACTTTCTAAACTTAGCCAGTAATGACTGCGTGGAAAAATGCTATCACATTTTCCCACTGCGTCCCCAGGTCGGGACACCCGAACCCTTTTCGACAGCTTTGCCGTACCTGCCCTTTCGGGCTATCATTACCTCGCTTATTTTTCTGATTTTTCCGGCAGTTTTTATTGACTTTACAAGCAACTTTTTTCGTTCTACAAACAATTTTTTAGGAGGATTTTTATGCAAATATGTTACCGATGTGAAGAAAAAACAAATGAATTTTTAGAGAAAATTGCAAAGAAAAAAGGCGTCAGTAAGAACCGCCTTATTGATGAGATTATAAACGATTATTTAAAATATGGTTACTACCACACAGATAGTTTTCATCCTGACCATAAGGAAAAAGAAATCTTAGCGGAGATTCAGCTTGCTAATGAACTGCTGGCACAAATCGTTAATGAACTGAACAGCCTTCAAACTTACATGGACACTCAGATTTCTGCAAAAACTCCTGACGAATCTTTTCCAACTTTTCGCTTGTATACCATCCAACTTCTTTTAGAAGTTTCAAAAATTCTGGAAACAATCCGAAAAAAATATCACCCGTCTGACGAGCCAAAATGAACCAGGAAATACTTGGATAGCCCACAAAAATCCCACAAAACAAGGAGGAAGTTATGGCAGAACACGCAAATGGAACCGTCTATGGTAAATACATCAAAATTAAAAGCGGCACAACCGGAGTAAAAAAATGTATGCATTATATTGATGATCCAGAAAAAATCCAGGCATCTTTTGATGAAAATAAAACCGAAATTGCTTATGCTGAAGGTGCTATTCATTACATCCAAAACGACCCCAAAATAATTCATCCAGCTACAGGAAAGCGCTTAGTTTCTGGCCACAACTGCAGTGCAGATACTGCCGTACAGGAGTTTTCTCTTATCGAGAAATTATATCATTCTCACAAAAGCGAAAAGCTTGCTCCGGGGCAAACAGCAAACCAAGCTTTTCACATCATTCTCAGCTACAAAGGAACGGATACTGAGCCAGAAATGATCCATGAAATGGGCTGTGAGTTTGCAAGGCGATTATGCGGTGATGAATTCCAGGCAGTAATCGCTACACACCTTAATACCAACAACTATCATAACCACATTTTAGTTAATGCCTATGCTTTGGATGGACGGCATAAGTTTAAAGACAGCTACAATGTTTACCAAAAATTCCGCAGCATTGCCAATGAAATCAGCCTGGAATATGGCCTTCCTGTTTTCGTAAATGGAGAGAAAGAAACGCCTTATAAAAGCTGGAAGGAATTTATTGCTACGAAAGAAGGGGAAAGCTGGAAAGAGAACATCATTCATGACTTAGATGAAAGCATTTCCCTGTCCAGTTCTTATGAAGAAGTATTGGAACGCATGGAACAAAAAGGCTATGAAATTCAGCATAATCCGAAAAGTATTACGTTCAAAAAAGAGGAAGGCATGGTACGTGACCGCCGCCTGGGATATGCATATACCTATGAAAGTATTTGTCATGCTATCGAAAAACGAATTAAAAACGAAGAATATCAAAAAAAGATGGATGAGTGCAAAAAAAGACAGGAAAAACAAGAAACAAAAATCATTTATCCCATGCCCTATATTTCACGCTATGATCAATACGGAAAACGCAGAAGCTTCTTTACCCGTTTTCTGATGATGGTAAAAGAAAGTATCTCCCTGGCAATGGATGAACAAACAATTCCTACAAACAAAAATCCTTTGTCAAAAAACATGGCTTTTGAAACGGAAAAGGCAAAAAAACAAATAAAACTTTTGGATGAAACTCTGGATCTTGTCAATCAGTATGGTATTACCAATATGAATGTTTTAGAAATGAAGATACGAGAACTTCATGCAAAAAATGCTCCTTACAAACACGCTATTTTTAATCTGGAAGATTACCTGGAAAAAGCAGGGGAAATAAAACGATGGATTGAAGAATATCAAAAATTAAAACCCATTATTCGCGCAGAAGGCATAGATATAAAGGATATTGTTTATATCCCGGATTCCTCCGTTATCCAAGAAAACCAGGCAAAATTAAACCCGATGCAGGCAAAAACCCGATCTGACTTATTTCAGGCTATCCATAACTCGCCCTATCGATTGACAAAAAAATTTAAAACAATAACTGAAACGGAAGCACACCAGATCATAAAAATCATACGAGATGGAGAAAAAGAAAACCTTCCAGATGGATTAATTTATGGCAGAAAAATACAGGGAAGCAACAAGAAAAAGAAAGATTCTTCTCTTAATAATACATCTTCTTCATCAAAAAGAACTCCTATTAACCTCAAAAAATATAATGCAGAAACTAAACAGGCTATCTTAAATTTTAAAGAAATCTCCGACAAATTGGCTTCCTATGGACTTACCAATGAAGATGAAATGAATGGATTTTTAAACAATATTCCAGAAAAACTTAATGAACTTACTTTGCAAAAAAACTTGAGTAATGAAATCAATGCTGAAATCAAAACCTTATTTAAACTAAAGAAAACGATTGAGCAGTTTCAATCATCAATTTTTGTAGCTTGCCCATCATCATTACACAAAAAATCCTCATCTGGAAGCGCTATTTCACTAAATGAATTATTGCTTGCTGAACATAAAGACGGCATAAAACAGGATACGCTTCGGTATATGAAATCCCGCCTTAACAAACTTCCTGATATTCAACCGCAGGAACTTATGTTGATGAAAATGCCCAATCCTGAAGAATACCGATTCATCCATGATTTGCAGTTACTTTATCCTGAAAAATCAGATTTTTATGATATAACTCCACAAAATCTACACTATTTGATTATAAAATTAAAGTCGGAAGATTTTTTTGAAAAAGAATTGAAAAAAGAACAGGAAAAAGAAAAGAGGAATAAACCTAATGTCCAAAACAACGTTAGCAGAAATTAAACATCTTATTCATAAAAGCAAAGCAAAAAATGAACAAAATACTTTGGCAAAAAATAGTTTAGAGCTAACAAAAGTATCATCAGAAGAACATAACTCGTCTTCCGATTCATCATCAAATGATACCAATAAGAACAGCATTACTCAAAATCAGAATATAGGACTTACAGATAAATCAAACGAAAATCAAGCCATACATTTCTCTGTAAGTGCAAAAGATAAAACAGACCTATGTAAAGAAAACTCTCTATTTTGCTCCTTTCCAGGCCGAAAGCCATCCATATCACCAGAATACGAAGAAATGTTATGGCAAGTCGAAGGAGTATTTACAATAAAAGAACTTTCTCAACAGTTTAATCTTCCTGCCCCAGTCCTTTATTACTGGGCAAAAAAACATAACTACCAGACAAAGAACGGAAATATATCTTCATCCATTTCTGATGAATTACAAGAGAAACTTCTAAACCAGCTCAACGCAATGAGTATTGCAGAACTGGCAAAGAAAAATAATATTCCTTATCATACACTCTATTATTGGTTAAAAAGACAAGGACTTACGGCAAAAAAGGCATCTGAATTTCCTATCCATATCCAACAGGAACTTCGCAAAAAGTGCGAAACATCTTCCCTGAAAATATTAGCTCAGGAATACGGTTTGTCTGAACAGACTATGCGCTCCCGCCTGAAAAATATCGGATGTTTCCCTGATGGAAAAGGCAGTTTTTTTATCATAAATGACTTGATTAATGAAGAAATTATATCCTGCTATCAGAAAAACGGTATAACAGAAACGGCAAAAAGATTTAATACAACCAAGACGGCCATTAAAAGTTATTTTAAAAGCATTCAGCACTTCAAAACAATTAATAATGCGAGATAATCCATTATTTTTAATAGCTCACTATATATCGAATAATTTTTGCATATGCGTTCATAATGTACGTCCGTAAATTCTACTCTATACCAAAAATCGATTTTATATTTTCCTTAATCTCTGAAATTATGACATAAAAACAAATGATAATGCAACTTGAAAAAATCAAGAATAATATATGACAAATACTGATTTTTTACACAAAAACAAGGCTGCTACACAATATTATTGTAACACCCCTGTTAAATAATATTTTATATTTCTTTTAAACGTCACAAAATAAAGTATTATGAATTTTCAAATATAACAATAGGCGTGATTATTGTTTTTGCAAATATCGGTGGAACTGCGTTCCCAACAACTCTATATTTATCCTTTAGTCGTCCCTCTGGTGCAATGCAAAGAGGAAGTCCTTGTAAAACAGCACACTCTTTCCAAGATAATCGTCTATTAAAATCTCCACACAATTCCCATTGATCCGTACCAATCTTTCTCATTGGATCTCCATCTGGATGTAATGGTACATGATCTTCATGTGCAACAATAGTATAGCTAGGTTTGTCCCAATTTTGTTTTCTATTACGTGTAAGATAATGTCCATGAAAAGGGGTTACTGCATATTCCCCTATTGGATTTTTAGGCATACCGCTAATAGCATCTTTCAAAGTTCTATACGGCAACAGTTCTGATCCATGTGTTGGAGCCGGAAATTCATAAGTGAAATCATGAGTAATATCATTCCTAACACCAACTATGAAAACTCTTTGTCTATTTTGTGGCAGTCCATATTGAACAGCTTTTAAAAGTTTAGCTATAGGTGTATACCCGCGCTCTCGGAATCCATTAAGTTGCTGTTGAAAAAACCATCCATCCATAGCACTTGCCATTCCCAGCACATTTTCAACAAAAAAATATTTAGGCTTTACCTGTTCTAAAGCGCGAAGATATTCTTTATACAAAAAATTACCTTCTACCTTCATTAAATCTTTTTTCTGACCATTCTTTCCACCTCTTCTAGCTCCTATACTAAATCCAGTGCATGGATAACAACCAATAAGAACTTCTGCTTGAGGGAATTTTTCAATTTCTCGAACATCTTGAATATAAAGTGGTACATTTGGAAGAATAGATTTATATGCTGCATATGTATATTTATCCTTATCATTAGCCCAAATAATGTCTAAACCAGCTTGTGTTGCACCATAATCAAAGCCACCACATCCCGAAAATAAAGATACCGCTTTAAGTTTTTTCATTTTCTCACTTCCTTAAATAAGACAATTATATCATTTCTGTTCAAAGATGACCAAAAACTTTTACCAAACTTCTTCTATTAATCCTTTAATATTTAATGATTGTACTTCATCAAAAAGCTCATTATGTAAATCAAAGATATTTAAAATTCGTTGTCGATCTATTAAACACGAATGAATTTCTGTTAAATTTTCAAGTTTACCAGAAGCATTATGACAAAAGAAGGGCACATACATATATCTCCAAAAAGGCGCAAGTGGATCAATTCGTGTACTCCATGTATCGTGATCTATAGAGGATTGTTTATCTTTCCATTCATCATAGCTACACGTACATTGACCTAATGCAAAAGGAATATGAGAAGCATCATCTAATTTAACAAATGAAACAATATCTAAACCAGCATCCCCTGCATGAATACGATCATACTTTTCATCTCTGTCCATCGATTTCGTTGTTTGTGCACCCAAAATATCCGCTAGTTGACCTATACGAACCCGTAATGTACCATTAAATTTACTACCACTCCTTGTTGTCCCAAAAAGCTCGGTTTGTGCATCAAAAGGCATTAACACTTTCATAATTGGATAACAATATTTTTCAAATGTATGTGTTATTTTTTGAAGAGAATATTGTTCCATAAAACATATATTTGAACAAAGCAATAAAAATATATAATGCATATGTCTTTCTGATAGAAAATTTTTTAAAATAACACATTGACCATCTTCAATATCAAACGGATAATAACTCTTATGCTTTAAACTACGATATTTGATTATCTCATAATAATTTCCAATAATTGAAACTATTTTATCATACTTATTAGAGTGATCAATTTCACCACGTTTAAGTTCTTCTATATCATCCTTAAAAAACATTTCCATAATATCATCTTTTGAAATCAAATGATCATCATCATATAAACACAAAAGTTCAATATAATCAGCCCAACGATTTATGTTGTTTTTACTCCATTTTGGCACTTTTAAAATTTTATCCTTTACTATCATAGCAATTCCTTATTTTCCAAGTAATTTTTTCAGTTGCGCTAATGTATTAGGATCAGAAGCGAGTTTTTCTAAAAGTTTTACACTATCTTCCTCTTTACTAAAATTCTCTTTTAATGCACCAGAAATTGTCCTTAGTAATTTATCAATATCCTCCAATAATCCTTTTGCCTCAATAGGCTCCTCACTTAGTTGTTCAATAGCTTCTTTGGCTTGTTTTAATTGTTGCTTAGCCTTTTTTAACATTTCAATAAAAGCTTCACTTGGAGCAGATGTGTATAATAATGCTTCATCAATAGAACTACCATTTTCTAAGCGTTCTAAGGCAACCACAGACTCTGTTATTTTCGCAAGTTCTGAAATTTGCCTGGACTCTTTAATAACCGTTTTTCCCGGAAAAAACATCCATGTAAATATTTTTTTATAATTTTCTTCGTTAAGCCCTTCTAAGGTAGTGGTTAATGGCATTGATGATAACCCAATAAAATTCATAATACCACTATATCCCAATGCCGTAGTTAACCAAGAAAAACTAATATCTTCCTCTTTAATATCAGCCCCATAATATGCATTATCATTCGCTTTCTCATATAATTTCAAAGCAGTATGTAGCTTTGAAACATAATCAGCACGACTTCCAATCATTTTTGCTAGTTTAGAATATATTTTATCTGGTTCTGTATCTACAATATGAATCCGATACAGTTGATCCAAATAACGGGCTTTTTCTAAAGCTCCCCAATCCTTTACTCCTGTAATATGTCTATATCCTAAATAATCTAAAACATCTTCCCGTCTTGAATATAAAATACATGAAATTTCTTTTGGTTTATGATTAGCATTTAAAACAACTTCTTTAATTGATTGAATCCGTACTTTTGTCAATTCTGGATTATTAAGCAACTTTAAAGCAGCCAATCGACGATTGCCTTCAACCACCACATAATTGCCATCAACATCGGATACTACCAATAAAGGTTCTGCATCCGAATAACCAGTTTCAGCTATAGAAAGCATTAACTCAACAATGTTTCCATATTTAACCATGTAATCAATCACTTTACTTTCGTCAGTTATTCCATACAAGCGAACTGGTAACCTTGGATTCATTGAATCAAATTTTAATTTTTCTAGATCTATGTTCCTCTTTTCTCTATCTGCCATGATTGCCTCCTATAGTCACAACAACTGTTAAACACAGTATGCCCCATTGTAGATAATTATAAATGAAATATGCAAAAATATCAATCTTTAAAATACATTTGAGATAGTATATCTTTATCTGGAAAGCTTGATAGTCAAACTCTTCCTTGTTTTTACAGCTTCCAAACTCAGTAGACACCAACAGTTAATACATTAAAACGCACTTTTATAACTGTCTGGCTAACTTCAGCCTTTAGTACCTCAATATTTTCAGAAATCATAGAAACAGGTGTTCTCCCCTATTTATTTCAAAAAGGCAGATAGCAAAAACGCACGGACCTGTCAACGGCAAGATGAACGGCGCTTACGCACCGCCGTTGACAGACCCGCACGCTTTTGCTGACTGGTAATCAAGGCGTGATTGCCCTTTTATGGCAATCACGCCCTGACTTTATTATGAATATAAATTTCCTGTGCCAATCCGTTTCGCATCTTTTCTTCCTATAAATTTATGCTTAAAGAGGTTTTTGATATAAAAATCAATGATTTTCAAAATAAAAATTAGTGATGTAAGAAAAAATAAAACAAATGAAAAAAGAAAATACGTTTCCAAAAATAAGCATTACTGCAAACTTCCTACTAAACAACCGTGATAATATCGACCAGAAACAAATAGGAAATAACGAAAAATCTAATCCAAAACTTGATAAATTAACCTTGAAAAGAAAAAACGGGCAAATAAACTACCTCCTACATATCTCTTGTATCTATCATACTATCATCCATAAATAGATTGTATTACATATAATTATGGTATATTATAAAAATTTTTAACTTTTTTGCGCAGTTGACATCCCATAAAATTCTTGATAAAGTAAATACAATATATTAAATTACATAGTAATTGTAATACACTACATAGTTTAAAATGAGGTTTTAACGTGTCAGAAAGAACAAAACCAAGATCGATCCGATTGGACGATGAGATTTTTCAAAGGCTTAAAGAGATTACAGAGCAAGCCGGAGGAAGCTAACAGGACACCATACAAATGATGGTTAATGCTTATTATATGCAGGAACAAAAAGCAGCATTGCCGGATTGCAAAGCAAACCTGAATGAGTTTGAATCCTATACCACCGGTCTGTTATCCATGTATATCCAGGCATTGCAGGCATAACAGAACACCCGTTAAATCACAATGCATGAATTTGACACAACCTTGAAAAGTAAAAATAATGTAATTATGGATTTACAGGATAAATTAAACAAGGCAAGGTTAGATTTAAAGACCGCCAAAACAGCAGAAGAGGAAAAAACAGATGAAAATAAATGGCTGGCAGATACCATTACTGCCTTACAGAATGCACTGAATGATAAGAATGAGAAAAACAAAATACTATCCAATCTTTGCAATAATCTACAGTTCCAAATCAATGCCATGCAAGAAGCCGATGCTCAGACGGATGCGCTTCAGGAGCAGTTTCAACAGACGATAAACGAATATCAGTCAAAATATCTCCTGTTATTGGAGCAGCTTCACGGTCAAACTATCATAAATGCGCCTTCTATATAATATATTTGCATATGCACAGCCATTATATAAAAAATATGGGGTCGATGCAAGCTACAGATTTCTACCATCTATGGCATAGATGTCCGGCACATTTATCCCACAAATTGCATAGATACTGAATTTTACAGCAGCCCCATAATGACAGAAATAAAGATTTATTTTATCTTGCTGTATTTGATAACAAATAAGCTATGTAAAATTAATCCTGCTTTTTCTTCCTTAGCAAGACATTTTTTAATCCTCCATCCACTAAATAATTACTACCTTATCCCTTTTATCGCCTCCGCATAATAATGACGCGCCCGTACATGGACGCGATGGTTAAGCACAGACAGTTCTTTCTGCGTCATCGGCGGGTTTCCGGCAGGGATAACAACGGTTTCATTGATTTCCTTTACACTCCGGGAATTAATATACTTTCCATGAGCAGCAATCAGTTCACATATCTGCAGTTCATATTCACTAATTTTGCATTGTTTCATCAGCCAGTTGCGAACCGACTCCTGTTCAATCCGGTAAAATCCATCCTCCTGTGCCACAATACAGGGAGCATAAGGCTGACCGCTTTTTTCCTTCTGGACGGCATCGCCTATGGGCAAGAGCTGCTGGTTGACATATTTTCTGGTACACTCTGGATGCGCCTTAATGTTGTATTTGCTGATTTCATATACCTCAAAGGAACCATGACCATTATCTTTAACCAGGGAATATACCTTATTGCCATGCGCCTTTAAAATAGAGCGCCCATAGTCTGCATTGGGGCGGCACCGGCAGCGGATATAATTCTCCAGACTTTCCTTTTCCGGCATCCAGTCAGAAAGCAGCTTTTCTCCCATCAAAGCTATAACATCCCCCAGGTACTCTTCTTCGGGAATCGGATAATAAGTGGAATAAGATTTCCTGGCCTTAATGATAATGGAGCGAAGCGGTTCATTACAGGGAATATCGCTGAATGGACCTCGATAAACATTCCAAAACACAGTTGCACCTTCTGACTGCGGATCTTCCCTGACCGCTGCAGCTACTTCGTCAATATTCTTTTCCGTCCATTCCGATGGGCGGTTAAGCAGGCAATTGTCCCCGGCTTTACTGCCCTTGGATTTTCCTTGATTTTGTCCGTTTTCTTCGTTTTCAGAATATTCCAGCTTTCTAACTTCCTGTTCCCCCATGTAAGCCTTTTCCTCTTTACAATACTTCCCTTCCCCTTTTTGCTTCCATTCTTTTCTTCCCATAATGTTTTCCTCCATAAATCCGACAAAACCAATCACTGACGTGTTTTGCCGGATGTTTCATTATAAAACAGGCAAACCAAATGGGCATGACTTGCCTGTATTGCTCTGCTGTATCATCCGATTAACGGATACCGCAGGCTTTTATTATTTGTTACTAAATCTTTAATCGTAGTCAATGTTACGGATTATCCGTTATCAATTACCGGGAATATCCATCCCGTTTTACAAAATTCTGTCTGTTTAGATTTTGTCTGACCATCCTTCTGTCCGCATATTCCCGTTGTATCTGTTTTAAATCATTCAGCGTAAGCAGCCTGTGTTCGTGACAGGCCGTCTGACTTTCAGACATATGCTCCATTGCTTCTACAGGAATCCCTTTATTTTCATCGGAAGCCGTTATTGTTCCATCAAAAGCTTTAACGGTTTCACTTTCTTTGCGAGGTATTTCTACCTTTTCGTCTTTTCCATTTGGCTCTCCTTGCCTTTCCTGATTTGTTTCTGGTATCGGTTCTTTCTTTTCGCCTTTATCCGATATTTCCTGGCTGTTTTTACCAAAAACCAACTCTTCATTTTCTTTTGTTTCCTTATCTTTTTGTCCGTTGTTTTCCGTATCTAAAACTTCGGTTATCCCCTTATCATCCAGGTTAAGCAAAGCATCCAGTTCAGCTAACCGTGCTGTTTTTTCTTTCAGTTCTCCCTCCTTTGCAAATGGTTTTAGTACTTCCTTCTTTGCTGTTGCAAACTGTTGTTTTACGCTTTCTAATTTCTGTTTTGCTTCCGAAAGATTTTTCTTAATCCCTGCCATAAGGTTTATGAGCCTTTGGATGTTTCCTGATGGGTCACTGCCCATCTCCATTGGATAACTGCATCTCCGGCGAACAGTCAAAATAAACTTTTGGGAGAAGCTTTCAAAATAAGCGGATAAGTTAAATCCATGGAAAGAAGCAATCATTTCCTCATTTTTTGATGAAGCAAGACCGGTACAGGCCGCCATCAGCGCAATCCCCGCCTGCTTTTTATCCATGTAAGTTATTCCCCGGATTTCTATGGAAAACTCTTCTTTTTGCTTATCTTTATCCAAAGCCAATTCTGCTGCCGATGCATCGTCACTTAGCCCGGTAATTCGTTCTTTTAGTGCTTTTATTTGTGCCGGATAACTCCGTGCAATCTGTTCTTCCAGCCGGTATTTCTGACTGTTATAGTTTGCTCTCATCAGCTTCAATTTACTGACTTCCATATCTAAAGACATCTTCTCTTTAATGTAGGGATTTCCGGTAGCCAATGCTTTTACTTCGGCATAATTTAATGCTGTATCGTCAACATCTTCACAGGCACGAACAGGAGATTTACTGGTCATAATCTGGCTGATAAACTTCTGTTTATTTTCTAGGATCTGCCAGAGGTATGCGTCAAATGTATTTTCTGTCACATAGCGGAAAATCTTCACTTTTTTGTTTTGATTGCCTTGTCGTAGGATTCTTCCTTCCTGTTGTTCAAGATCTGCAGGACGCCAGGGCGCATCCAGGTGATAAAGGGCAATTAACCGATCCTGGATGTTTGTTCCTGTGCCTAATTTTGCCGTAGAACCTAAAAGAATCCTTACTTTCCCGGAACGCATTTTTGAGAATAATTCATCTTTTTTTGCTTCGGTCACGGCTTCGTGAATAAAAACGATTTCTTCCCTTGGTATGCCTTTATTCACCAGCTTTTCCCGCACATCATCATAGACATTAAAGCTTCCATCATTCTTTGGTGTTGATGTATCACAAAAGATAATCTGTGTGGATTTCTGCTCCATAGTTTCCAACCAGAGAGCAAAAACATCCTGCACACAATGGTTGACTTTGCTTTCCTTTGCATCCGGTAGCATAGGATTGATTAAGCGTTGATCTAATGCACATTTTTTCCCGTCATTAGTGACAGCAAGCATATTATCTTCCGAGGGGTCAACACCACCTTTGCGGATGCGTTCAGCCCTTTCCGCAAAAGATTTTACTAACTCTTTCTGTTCTTCACTTGGTTTTATCACCACATTGATATACTCTGCCTCTGGTACAGGAAGCTTCAGCATATCCGAGGTTTGAATATCGGCACATTCTTTAAATACGGACATCAGTTCCGGCAGATTGAAAAAACGGGCAAAACGTGTTTTCGCCCGATAACCGGTTCCTTCAGGGCTTAACTCTACCGCTGTTACCGTTTCTCCAAAAGTTGCAGCCCAGGAGTCAAAATGCCCTAACCCCATCTTTTGCAGGGTATCGTACTGAAGGTAGCGCATGGTGCTGTAAAGCTCCACGACACTATTGGAAACGGGAGTCCCTGTAGCAAAGGTAATCCCCTTCCCACCGGTTATCTCATCTAAATACTGGCACTTTAAAAATAAGTCGGAACACTTCTGAGCATCCGTCTGGGCAATACCAGCTACATTACGCATTTTGGTAAAAAAATAAGCGTTTTTGTAATAGTGTGACTCATCAATAAAAAGATGATCCACACCAAGCTGCTCGAATGTCACCACATCATCTTTCTTATCCTGATTGGTCAATTTCTCCAGTTTTTGTTCCAGTCCCTTCTTTGTTTTTTCCATTTGCTTAATCGTATATCTCTCACCGTCTTCCACCTTAGCCATGGCAATCGCTCTGGTAATCTCTTCCACCTGGCGTTCAATATACATCTGCTGCCGTTCTCTGGAAATCGGAATCTTCTCGAACTGACTATGACCGATAATAATGCCATCATACTCACCAGTAGCAATCCGGGAACAGAATTTTTTTCGGTTAGCCGGTTCAAAATCCTTTTTTGTTGCTGCTAAAATATTTGCCCCCGGATACAGACGCAAAAAGTCGCTGGCCCACTGTTCGGTCAGATGATTTGGCACCACATACAAATTTTTCTGCGACAATCCAAGCCGTTTACATTCCATTCCTGCGGCAATAGCTTGGAAAGTTTTCCCAGCACCCACACAATGAGCAAGCAAAGTATTTTTTCCATAAAGGATATGGGCTATGGCGTTTTTCTGATGAGGCATCAAGGTAATTTCCGGGTTCATCCCAACAAACTGAATATGTTGCCCATCATACTCGCGGGGACGGATGCTGTTGAAGGTTTCGTTATAAATCCGGCATAAATCCTCCCTGCGTTCCAAATCTTTAAATATCCACTCCTTAAACGCTTCCTTAATCATTTCCTGCTTTTGCTGGGCAAGCATGGTTTCCTGTTTGTTTAACACACGCTTTTCCTTACCATCTTCGGTTACGGTGTCATAAATTTTCGTATCCCGCAGATTCAGGGCATCCTCCAGGAGCCGATAACCATTGGCCCGCCTTGTCCCATAAGTAGCTGTTACCAGGCTGTTTCCGGGGCTGTCGTCATTCTTCCCGGAGATATTCCACTGGCCATTAACCTGGGCAAAACGAACCTTAATCACACGCTCTAAAAGATACCCTGGCGTCTGGAAAGTTTCTGCCATAAACTGCTGGATATATTCTGGCTTTACCCAGGTTGCCCCAAGCCGGACTTCAATTTCAGATGCTTCCAGGTCTTTAGGCTGTACGTTTTCCAGGGATTGAACATTAACCGAAAACTCTGGGTTATCTTTGGCAAATTCCCTGGCTATGTTGAGCTTTTCCCGTACATTTCCGGAAAGATATTCGTCTGCGTTTTCCCATTGGTTCGTCATTGGATTTTTAAAAATCACACCGGACAATTCCTGGGTAATCTCTTCTTCTGTTTTATTTGCAAGTTTGACCATAAATGGTATATCCACTTTTGCCCTCTCCCCAAGAGAAACCGCAAGGGCTTCGCTGGCTGTATCTACATGACTTACCGGTTTTGCTTTTCGGATTGTCCGTTTCGTAAAAATATCCGCTTTGCGCTCCAGCTTCCCCTCTTCATCCAGATATTCCAGGGAAGTCAACAAACAATAACTGCTGTCCTGGGAAAATGCTCTTCGGTTGGCCTTACTGCTGATTAAGCCATAATGCGCTGTAAATGCATCATACCTTTGGTTAAGTTTCTGCTGAAGGGCCGCTACTTCTTCATCGCTGCCGTCCTCCATCTGGCACTGGATTAATTCCTGGGTAATCTCCCGTAGCTCAACTATGCCAAGTACACGTTCTTTTGTGACCATAGGAAGTTCTACCCGCTTCATCCGGGAATTTTCCCGATAATATACTTCTCCATCAACTTTGGCAAAGCTGAAATTTTTTACCGAAGGGTCTGCCAGGATAGAATCTGCCTTTTCTTCCTCTTCCCAATCTTCCAGTTCTCTGAATTCTACTTCTTCAATCTTTCCATGGATATGCAGTACTGCTTCTCTTAGCTGTTCTGCAAGCGAAGCCCCTTCTTTGGGTTTTACGGTCACTTCCTGCCTGCCATACTGGGTATTTTCTGTACTAAACTCCCCAAGAACCATTTCTGGATGTTTGGCAAAATAAGCATTAATGCTGTAGCCCTCTGGCATAACCACAAGGTTTACCCAATCCGGCTGTTCCAGCACCGCACGGTCACGTTTCTGGAAAAACAAAATATCTGCCACCACCGAAGTATTGGCGTTCCGCAAAAAAGCATTGTTCGGAAGGCGGATTGCTCCTAATAAATCGGCACGACTGGCAATGTACTGCCGCACGGATGAGTTCTGCTTATCCATTGTCCCACTGGAAGTAATCACGGCAATCACTCCGCCAGGGCGCACCAAATCGAGAGATTTTCCGATAAAGTAATCGTGAATCATAAAATTGTATCGGTCATACTTGCGGTCAGGTACTTTATAGTTACCAAAAGGCACATTTCCAATAACAAAATCAAAAAAGCTGTCCGGGTAATTCGTTGTTTCAAACCCCTGGATAGCAATGGAATTTTTCTGGTAAAGCTGCCTGGCTATCCGCCCGGAAATACTGTCCAGTTCAACACCATACATCCGAACCCCTTCCATCCCTTCGGGAACTAATCCCATAAAGTTTCCGATTCCACAGGAAGGCTCCAGTCCATTTCCTGAAGTTAGGCCCATATTTCCAAGGATTTCATACATAGCTTTAATGACCGTGGGGGAAGTATAAAAAGCATTTAATGTAGAGGCCCTGGCTTCTTTATACTCTTCCGGGGTAAGGACTTCTTTTAATTCATGATATTCTGCAGCCCAGCTCTCATTATGTTCATCAAAAGCAAGGGGGATTCCGCCCCAACCGACATAGTGAGATAAAATTTCCTGCTCTTTAGGTGTGGCAAGGCGGTTTTCTGCTTCCAGCTTTTTTAACTGATAAATAGCCTCCAGGTTTGCGCGGAACTTCTGTTTTGGCCCGCCTGCTCCCAGATCATCGTTGGTGATGCGGAAGTTGATTCTTTCTGGTTCTGATTCTTGCTTTTGGGCCATTTCCAAAGTTCCTGTTGGCAGAACTTCCCCTTCTGCTGAAAGTACGGTCTGAGAACTTTTTTCTTCTCCTGAAGAATTTTTTTCTCTTAGACTGTCCTCCTCTCCCGGAGCATTTCTTGCTTCTCGAATACCACCTGCTCCCAAAGAACCTGCAAATACAATATTTTCTTTTCTGTTATTTCCTGTATCTTCCTTTGGATGTATTACTAACGGTTCCTGCCCGTCTGTTGACCCATCCATAAAATCAAACAGGGAAAGCTGCCCATCTTTACTTTGCCCTGGTTCCAGCTCTCCCTGCACTTTACGCTCTGGAAAGATTGTGTAGTTTCCATCTATGTACTGTCTGAAATTGTTTACAAACTGCTCCATTTCCTGATATCCGGCATACTCCAATGGCAGGGCATCCAAGGCTTTCCGTATCCCATAAACCAGTGCAGAAGCCGTTTCCTGGTCATTAAGCTGCCCTGCCAGTTCTTTCACATTGCCAATCCGCACAGAAATATCTGTGTAGGCAAAGGAATCCATGATTTCCCGCGGTATACGCCGGTAAAAATGCAGGAAGTCTTCTGCCATTATTTCCCGTTCATACTCCGGCATCTGCTCTAATGCTTTTGCTGATAAATAGCGGCCCTCATCCATCAGGTAATCAATCCGCCTGGCTACGTTCGGCCACGAAATTAATATTTCTGCTTTCGGGTCCCCATATGCTCCCCGAAATAGCCGTAATCCTTTATGGCTGTAATCCGCACGGAAGTCATCGGCCCAGGGGATTGCCCTGCTGCTTCCTCCTATTCCATAACAATCCCGAAGGAAATCTGCTTTTTCTTTTCCGGTATGCTCCTGAAGAAAATACGCATAAATCCGCAGGTGTGCATTCTCGTAAGGAGTCCCGTCAATCAGAAAGGCATCTACCTCATCCTGGGTGATAAATGACGGATATTTTCCCTCCTTGAAATCGTCCCTGGCCGAATAGGGTACTGCCTGTTTTGCTGCTTCCTGTAATGTGGCATAAACTTTATCCGGCGGATTGCTGCTGGAACGGAGAATCCCATTATCCGCTTCATAAACCTCAGCCAGTTCTTCCAGGCGTTTATTTAGGTTTTTCAAATATTCCGGCTGCGCGAACAGGCTTGCAAGTTCTTTAATGTCAGGCAATGATGCCCTCCAAGTTTCTTCCCCATTTTCAAAAAACAGTTCCGCAACTTCTTCCTCCAGGTTTCTGGCCATATCTGTAAACATCCTGGCTGCACCCTCCAGTACATTAACCCTGGCTGCATCCAGTGTGGACTGAGGGGCATATTCTCCCTGTTTTAACAGTTGGTGAATGCGTTTGCTTACCTCCTCCCAGGAAAGATATAACTTAACAGGAGCCTGTCCTTTTACACCTACTACACTGTTTCCCCTGGCAATCTGCATCTCCTTTTCGTCAAACCAGGCAGAATATTCCTGGCCTGCAATCTCCATCCCTTTCCCGCCTGTCCCATACTCTTCCCGGATAAATTCTGCATATTCTTCCGGTTCTTTATCCAGCATAAAATTGCCGATAATCCGTTCTTTACTCCCACGAAGGTTCCCACCATCCCGCAAAAATTCATCAATAACTTCCGATGGTATCGCCGTTGTCCCCGCATACAAAGTGTCGCCCAACAAAGCAGGCATCTGTTCCTCAATGATACGTTTCTGTTCATCCACCCCTAGTAAATCCGGCAACGACAAAGCGGAGGCCAGTTGCTCCTCCGCTTTGTTCAACGCATCATGATTTCCTTTTCCCTGATTACTCGACCTTTCTCCTAACGATATATCAACTCTGTCAGGATGGTTTCCTCCGCCATCGCTATTAATCCGTTCATATGGGCTGTCCAGGCCATGGGGTCTGCTTTCTTGTCCGGGGCCGGATGGCTCTCTAACAATCCTTCCATTATGGTTTCTATCCTTTCTCTGGCTGCTTTTTCTGTTTCCTCCAGGTGTTGATTCAGCTTCCCGGAAAGAAGGAGGCTCTGATACCATCCTCTCCGGTGTTCCTTCAGAAATGTTTCCCGCAGCATCCCATATTTCCCGATTTTCGTTTCCTCCTCGGTTATGGTCAGATCCGGGAACAGATAATCCCCTTTCTGGTGATAAGTCAGCTTCATGTTCTTTCTCTCCTTCCTGTATTGCTCTTTGTGTTTCTCTTTCATTCCCTGACGAATATGTGCCCTCCTTGGCATCTTTTGTACCCTTAGCATCTTCCGCATGAATATTTCTCTTTTTTTCTTCTTTACTTTCTGCCCTCTCTTTGCTTTCTTCTTCCTTTTTCGCCTCCTTCCGATAGATTTTCTGCATCTCCCTGCGTATCCAGACAAGCACGGACTCTGCAAATTTATTTGTAGCATCCCCCAGGAACGATAAACGGGACAGTGAACCAAAGTCCTCAATCCTGGCAAATGCCCCTTCCCTCATGTACTCCTTTGGCTCCAATCCACACCGGCGAGCCAACACATAAAACACACTGTCGATAAGAAGCTCCTTAAACTGCTCCCGGACGGCCTCCTTTCCCATTCTCTGAAAACGCTCTGCATCCTCATCCTCCAAACCGGCAAACGCTTCATCCAGTTCTTCGGTCACTTCTAAGGCAAGCACACGCAAAGCCCCCGGAAGGCTCTCTGTTTCCTCTCCCTC
This sequence comes from uncultured Clostridium sp., assembly GCA_946553025.1. Classification (GTDB taxonomy): domain Bacteria; phylum Bacillota; class Clostridia; order Lachnospirales; family Lachnospiraceae; genus Caccovicinus. Next base: position 7,903 of record CAMNRM010000003.1, on the reverse strand, counting down.
CAGCCAATAAGCATCAACTAAAAATTTCCGAATATCTTCCCTCTGTTCCTCCTTAATCTGCCACAAAAACGGCATCCTGCCGCCCTGAACCATCCGGGTATCGGAAATATCAAACACATATCGCAGCCGTTTTTTCCTGCCGCTGTCATCAATCAGAGCAATTCCCTTTGCCCCTCGTTTCACCCACCGGCGCATTTTTCCATTCCACAATTCCATGGATGCACAGGCTGTAGCATCTGGGCGCTGTGCGTGAATTAACAGGCTGTCAGCAAAGGGATAGCGGTACAGTCTTGCCGCCGTGTCCAGGTATTCCATCCACTCCTGCGGGGAGCTGCTTACCTTCCCGGCTGTTTCTTCTGCCAATGCCCGTATATCATTGATTTTTGCCATTTTCACCATCCTTTCATCCCGGTTTTCTCCTCGTTCTCCCTGTTTTTTTGTTATCACCATTTACCTTCATTGGCAAACTCTCATTTTCTATCTGGTCATGCTTATGTAATCTCAAAGATTTTCGACATTTGCTCTGTATCTGCTATCCATCCAGCATCGAGTGACCATTTTTACCCATCATACATCCCCTTTGCCATATCATGGTGGACACGGTTTGTGTAATACTGGCTGATGGTCACGGGTGCGTTATAAAGTGCCGATAAGGTATAGGCCCGGATATTTCCCACCCGCGCCGTATTCTGGTTCAGACATTCCAGCACATACTCAATATGCCCACTGTCCAGCTTTAACAGCCTGCTCTTAACCACCTCTGCCGCCATCTCTTCCTGGTTAATCCGCAGTGTGTCCCGTGTACTGCAGCACACTTCCGTCATCAGCTCCACAAACCCATTAATGCTTTCCTGGTCATACGGATGGTTATGGACAAGGGTATCATACGAAATATTTTTTTTGATCAGCCTGCGGTACGCATCCATCTTATCCATCCTATCCATCCTCTGCTTTTTCTTTGTCGGTTTATCCTCAGAATTCGCAAATGTAGTTTTTTGTGTATCCTGATGGATAGATAGATGGATATTGTTTAAGTCAGTATTATTCTTATCTGTATTATTTGCTTGTGATTTGGGCAATTCTTGATTTGTGGTTTTCACATCTTTTGAATTGCTGGTTTCCTCTTCCTTGAATTGTGGTTTTGCCCATTGCTGGTCTGTAAATTTCTTTACATAAATCACATTGGGCTTTCCCTGTCCCCGCCGTTTCCTCTCAATTAATCCTACCCCTTTTACATTGTCCAGTTCGGACAGCAGGCGGCTGGTTTTCTGCTCCGCACATCCAAGCGTTGCCATAATATCGACAACAGTAAAAATAATATATACCCGCCCGTCTTTATCCAGCCAGTTATTCCTTATGGACAGAGACATCCGGTCAAGAAGCAGGCCATATAAAACTTTTGCTTCCACAGACAGACTGCCAAAACGCTTATCGGTAAACAGTGCTTTCGGGATACGATAAAAGCTGTATTGATCCGCCTCATTCCCGTAGTAATATTCCAAATCCATCATTATCTGTGCTCCTCCTCGTGTATAATTTTTATAGCCTTTTCCCAGTAAAACAAATCTTTAAAAAAATCCGGCAAAACCTGTCCCAAAAATGTTTTGCCGGATACTTTACCTTAAACGTCCACCGATGAATAGGCGGCATAAATTCAGGTATTCCAAGTGCGCCCTGCAGACTTTGATTCCTATGGTAATGTATCTCTGTGGGCGCATAAAGGTTTACCTCACACGGTTTCTGTGCAGCAGCCATCGGTGTTTGCCGCCTGCCTGCTTTTCCATTCTTCCAACAGAGAAAGGATAACCTCCTCCATCTGCTTTTGTGTATAACCCATCGGGAAATACTGCTTCAGTCGTCCGCCCTTTAATGTCACCTGCACAGAAGCCGAATGCCCTCCTGCCATGATTTTCGCTATTTCCTCGTCATCCAGTTTTCCCTCCTGGCTAAGCTGTTTAAGCTGTTTTGCCTGCTCCAAGGAAGGAACTGTGCCAAGTTTTTCTATCTGTTCCCACAACCTTTTCTGCCACTTTTCTTCCAGATAGGAAAGCTCCACCGCCGGGTTAAAGGCCAGCTTCTTATCGTCTACCATTTGCAGAATCTCCGGCAAAAGGCAGGTCAGACGGATATACCGGTGGATGTTCCGGGCGCTGTCACCGGAATCCTGGCTCACGATTTCCACGCTGTAATTCTCGCCAACTTGTCGAGGATTATTTGCCGATGGACGGCCTGCCCTGCGCCGAATGGCATCCAGCTTCATTTTATATGCCCATGCTTTCTCACTTGGCAGGATGTCTTCCCGCTGGATGTTGCTGTCCACCATGGCCAGGACTGATTCATCATCGTCCAGCTCCCGAATTACGACCGGCATAGTCGCCTTCCCTGCCAGTTCCGACGCCCTTTTGCGCCGATGGCCTGCAATCAGCTCATAATGTCCTTCCGGGGACTTACGGGCAATGCCGGGGACAAGCACCCCATACTGCCGGACACTTTCCACCATATCCTGCATGGATTCATCATCAGCTACTTTAAACGGATGGTTCTTAAATGGAAAAAGTTCCGATAATGGCAGTTCACACACCTGTTCACCATTTCCACCTGGATGGTCTTCCGTCTGGAACAGGTCATCAAACTTAGTCATTTTGATATTCCTCGCACTGCTTTTCACTCCATAACCTCCCTTGTCAATGCGGCGTATGCCGCTGCCACCTTGCCTGCCGGGTCATGGAGATAAATGCTTTTTCCTTCTGCGCTGGTTTCCGCCGCCCTTACTGATAACGGGATAATACTCTCAAAAATCCGCAGTTTCCCGTCATAAGTGGTATGTAAAAGTTCCACAATATCCCGTGCATAGTTCGTCCGCATATCCGCCATAGTAATCAGGATTCCATCAATAGAAAGTCCGGGATTTATCCGCTGTTTTACTCTGGCAATGGTGCGAATTAACTGTTCTAATCCACGAATAGATAAATATTGTGCCTGGACAGGAATGATTATTTTGTCTGCCGCAGCCAGTGCATTGATGGTCAGCATACCCAGAGAAGGCATACAATCTAAAATCACTACATCATACGCATCCTTCACCGTTTTTATATATTCCCGAAAAATCGTTTCGCGGCTCATAGCATTGACTAATGTAACTTCCAGCCCGGACAACTCAATATTTGCCGGAAGAAGGTCAATATTTTCAGAATGATGAAGGATTCCTTCCCCATCCGACAACGACTTGCCATCAATAACCTTTTCCATAATTGTTGCTAAGGTAACTTCCATCTGATCCGGCTGGCTGTAGCCTAAACTGGCGGTCATTGACCCCTGCCCATCCATATCCACCAGTAAAACACGCCTGCCCTGGCGGGCAAGGCCAATCCCAAGGCTTACCGAGGTCATGGTCTTGCCGCATCCCCCTTTCTGGTTACATATATTGTAAATTATTCCCATTTTTAAACTTCCCTTTCTTATCTCCTACGGACAGCTAACCCTTCCATGCTGATGTCTTTGTAATGTACCAGGTAATAATCTCTGCCGTTATGCTCCACATTTGTCCTGATCCAATAAGGCGTTTCATGGAAGCTGTCACCACGCAATAAGACTTCAATAATATCTCCACTGGTATACTCGTGTCCGCTGGATGTTTCATACCGTCCGCCTGCATTTTTATGTAACCGGCTGGTTTCCTTAACCGGGCGTTTCAGGTAAGCAATCCGGTTTTTGGCTTCCTCTAATCTGCACATAATCCATTGCAGTTCATTGACAAGGAAAAGTTCATTGCTGTCCTCCTCATTAATATGTAGACCACACAGATCACCAAAGTCACCAAAAGTTGATACTCGGAAAAGGGATTCAATTTCCGGGGTTAATGCAAAAGTTTTTGTTAATGTTGTTTTTAAATCTGCCATTTTGTTCTACTCCTTCCCATATGGATTGTCCGATTCAGCTACCATGCTTATCCTTTGGTCAGCTTGTCCACTTTCTGCTTCCAACGCCTTTTCCACAATAATTTGTCCATCCTGATACATTACCTTGACTTTATCGCCAATGGAGAAACCCAACTGCCCAATCCATTGGCCCTGTAAGATAATTTTCGGAATCGGGGCATAATTCTTCCCGCTTCCCTCATAAACCGTCAAGTTCCTTGTTTTCATCCGTACCTCCCTGTCCAATATTTAGGTAAAATAAAATAAGCATAACCGGTGAAAGCCTCATGTTTCCTAGCTTTTCTAAGGTTATGCTTATTATAACTCAGGCGTTCGTCAGTATAGTCCGCACAGTCACATAATTCCATTTTGTATTAAAATCAGCCGGAATCTCATGCCCGAACCGTAGCATCTTATATGCTTTCGGGTTGATCTCTTTTTGAGACATCCGCCTTGCAATCTCCTTCATGGAACTTCCCTGCAGGAACAGCCGGAATATCTCCTGCACCGTACCCTTCACTTTATCATCCGGATAAAGATGCCTGTCTATATTGACGTATCCATACGGAACCGCCCCCGAAGAATACTCGCCGTTCTTCCAATATGCCCGGTGCGCCGTCTTCATCTTTCTGGACAGATCCTTCACATACATCTCATTGATCATGTTTTTCAGCGGCATCAGCAGTTCTTCCCCCGGCTTGTCGGAATCATACCCGTCCGTTACCGCAATAAACCTCACACCAAAGAACGGGAACACCCTCTCAATATAGTTGCCCGTCTCCACATAATTCCTGCCCAGCCTGGACAAATCCTTCACGATAATACAGTTGATAAGCCCATTCCTCATATCCTGCATCATTTCCTCAAACCCCGGACGCTCAAAATTCGTGCCTGTGCAGGAGATGTCAACATACTCTTTGGCAATGACCATATCATCCCTCTCCGCCACGAACTTCCGCAGCAAATCCATCTGCGTCTCCACCGTCGCCCGCTCCCTGTTGGCTTCCGTTTCCTCGGAAAGTCTTGCATACAGCCCGGTCTTATAGCAGACAGCCTTTGCTGGAACCGGAAGCTGGGAAGCCTGCGGTCCTAAATCATTGACATTGACAAAATCCACCTTCTTAGACTTCCTCGCCATGCTATACCGCCTCCTTCCACTCAAACCGGACTCTGCCCCGGCTGTCGCAGACCACCTCACAGCCCGCATGTTTCAGCCCTTCCAGAACCTCCTTGTAACAGTCCCCGAAGCTGAAAACCACTTCCACCGTATCCTTATCCACGACCTTCACCCTGTCGATCAGTTCCACCGCCACGTTCCTTGTCAGCCGGTCAATGTTCCTATGCTCCGCAAAATAATCCAGCCACCGGTACTTGTCCGTATTGGAAGCAAGAATGTCCCTAATCTCCTGCTGCATCTTCTCCACTGCTTCCTCCGCCATGTCACGCCTCTGCGTATACGCCTCATGCAGCTCCATATAGTCCTCTTTGGAGACAATGCCGTCCTTCATGTCCTCATAGAGCATATTCCGCAGTTCCTTACACCGCAGGACCTCCGCTTCTTTCTGCTCAATCCGCTTTTCCAGCTCCCGGATGTCCAGCTCCTGAAACGGGATTTCAGAAACCCTCTCCATGGCCCGCTTCAAATCAAGGATATTGCCGATCTGCACTTTCAGAAGATGCAGGACCGCCTCTTCCAGCCGCTTCGCCGCAATCCTGTGGCTTGCGCACTCCTTCGTCGCCTTATTCCTGGAACACACATAATACCGGTACTTCCTCTTTCCGGCACACACATTCTTCCTCACCATGGCCGCGCCGCAGTCCGCGCATACCACCATGCCCGCCAGAGGGTACACCTCCGTCTGCTCCGGGGACATTCTCGTATCCATCCCCAGAAGCCTCTGCACAATGGCAAAATCCCGGTCCGAAACCACCGGCTCATGGTTCTTCTCAATCCGCACCCAGTCCTTCTCCGGCTTCACAATGGGCTTCTTCACCTTATGGTTCGGCGTCGTCTGCCTGCCCTGCACCAGATTCCCGATATAACACTCATTTTCCAGAATCCGCCGTACCGTGACCGAACTCCACAGTGCCCGCTCCCCGGTCTTAAAGCCGGTCCGGTAATTGCTCCCGGACGCACTCTTATATTCCATAGGAGACAGCACCCCCGTCTCATTCAGCCTGCCCGCAATGGCGTCCTGGCTCATGCCGTGCAGCTTCATACGGAAAATATCCCTCACAATACCTGCCGCCACCGGGTCAATGACCAGCCGGTTCCGGCACCCCTCATCCTTCTGATACCCATAAGGCGCAAAAGAACCGATAAACTCCCCGTTCTTCCGCTTCACCTCCAAATGGCTCCGTATCTTCACCGAAATATCCCGGCAGTATGCGTCATTTATCAAATTTTTGAACGGAATGATGATCTCGTCTGACTGGTCCTTCCCCTCCAGGCTGTCGTATCCGTCATTGACGGCGATAAAACGCACTCCCAGAGCCGGGAACAGCCGCTCAATGTACCTGCCGGAATCAATATACTCCCGCCCGAACCTGGACAGGTCCTTGACCACCACGCAGTCCACAACGCCCTTCTTGATATCCTCCATCATCAGCTTGAAAGAAGGCCGCTCAAAACTGGAACCGCTGTACCCGTCGTCCACCCGTTCCGACACCACCACAATATCCTCTTTGTCCTTCAGGAAATTTCTGATAAGCTCTTTCTGATTAGAAATGCTGTTGCTCTCCGCCTTAGACGCGCCGGCAACATCGCCATCCTCCTTCGACAGCCGGACATAGATGGCGGCATGATAGATCTTCTTGAATTGTTTACTTTCCATGTGCTTCCGCTCCTTTCATTCTCTGCCAGAATCACCTGCAAAATCAAAAAGGCGGATGCACTAACTTGTCCCTAAGACAATCATAGCGCCTCCGCCCCAAAAAGTCCAATGTTATTTTAAACATTCCGCAGCATATTTTCAAAAGCCTCTTCAAAAGAGCCCCCGTCCTCCGCAAACCGTACCCTGACCTTCATATCCCCTACCCGTACCGCATAAGGATTCCCCACCGCTTCCAGATAGGCCATCTTCCTTTCCTCCAAAGACAGGCTCCTGTCAACCTCCACCTCCCGGATATCCACAAGCGCCTCCTTCTCCACCGTCTGTATATCAACATCTTTCAGCGCATCCAGCTCCTTTGCCGTCATAACCTCTTACCTAACCTTTCCAAAAATTCATACCAACGGCATGGTATGTACCGCCGGGGAATCCCCCGGCCGACGCGCCGCACAAAAGCCCTCAACAAAAACCCGCCTCCGGCAGCCCCCATACATCAGGACAAAAAAAGAAGGCATCCCTGCCCCGCCTGCCAAAACACCTTTACAGCCTCGTAACAAAATCCAGCGAAATCCACCCGTTCCGCTCCCGCTTATACGACTTCAAAAGCCCCCACTTCCCGGCTCCTTTCCCGTCCGCTTCCTCCACAATGGTAAACGTACCCGCACCCGTAAACAGCCCCGTCCGGGCAAAATCCGTCCCCGGCCCCTTACGGATATTCAGGTCCGGGATATCCACCCGCACCAGATAGGAAGACTTCCCCGGCAGCTTCTCCATGAACATCACATACTCCGCATCCGCCGTAATAAAAAGCCCCGATTTCAGCCTGTACCACCGCTTATCCAGGCTGATGCCCGTCACCGTATAAATCCCCTCATACACCACCCGGTCCACGTTGTCCCCCATGCAGGGGGCAGTCCGCACATTCACCCCGTCCCTGCCCTTATAGAACACCTTCACATACCCGGACATGGGCTGTACCGGATTGTCCGGGCTGTCCGCACCGTCCCCGGCGCTCCCGGCCTCCCCGGTAATCTCCTTCAAGATAGAAAGAATCTTCTCCCCATACCCGGCCCCCGCAGCCCAGCCTTTCCCCTGTGGGTTCTCCCGGATACCCAGCCACTCCACATAAGGCGCACAGCCCCTTACAACATACTT
>CAMNRM010000002.1 GCA_946553025.1 uncultured Clostridium sp. | reverse complement strand
AGCTTAGTGAAGTGCGCCCATTTTTGGGCTGTCCTCTACTTTCTTTCACACTAATACCTCCTTGTTGTGGATGATTGTCGTTAAAGGATGGCTATATAATACAACAAAAAGTTGATAATAGCAAGAAAAATTGACAAAATGTTGAAAACGGGTTTTGAAAAAGGATGAAATGTTCCTTGATGTTTTGCTGTATTGTTGGATTTGGCTAAGAAGATTGTGGGGAATAATAGATGGAAAGTATTGTATTAAAACATGGAATGATTTATGACGGGACGGGAAATGCGCCGTTTTATGGGGATGTTTGGATTGCGGGGGACAGGATAAAACAGGTGGGAGCGTGTCTGGATGCAGAGGCAGAGTCGTCTGGCCGGGTAATTGAACTTAACGGGCTGGCCGTGACGCCGGGGTTTATCGATATGCACCGGCATTGTGATAAAAGCCCGTTGTGCGGGGACGATTATGGAAGCGTTCTGCTGCGCCAGGGGATTACCACGGTAGTTACCGGGCATTGCGGGATTTCAATGTATCCTTTAGCGAAAAACCAGGAAATCGTGCGGCAGATGCGGGACTATTACGCCCCGGTTTTAGGTAATCTTGCGCCGTTTTCGTCGATTACTTCCTATGCGGAATACAGACAGCGGCTGTGCGGCTGCCGCCTTCCGGTGAATACGGGGGCAATGCTGGGAATGGGGGCCGTGCGGATTGCCGTTAAGGGATTTTCGCCGGAGCCGTTGACCGAAGAAGAAAGAAAACAGTGTCAGGACAGGGTAAGGGAAGCGCTGAAACAGGGCGCTCTGGGGGTGTCGATTGGCCTGATGTATCTGCCGGAGTGCTATGGGACGGCGGAGGAACTCGGGGAAATATTGCAGCCGTTAAAGCCTCGCCATGGGATAGTAACCGCCCATATCCGCGGCGAGGGCGACAGCCTGGTAAAGAGTGTGGAAGAAGTGATACAGATAGGCCGTCTGGCAGGGTGCCGGGTGGAAATCAGCCATTTTAAATCCTGCGGCGTGAAAAACTGGAACCGGGAAATTTACCGCGCAATCGAAAGAATCGAGGAGGCGTGCAGGGCGGGGATGGATATCAGCTGTGATTTTTACCCTTACGACTGCGGCTCCACGACCCTAATGTCCATGATTCCGCCGGCATTTACCGCGGGAGATATTCCCGGGGCCTTGCAGCGGCTTTCGACAAAAGAAGGGCAGGAGGTGCTGCGGGAAATGTTAAAATTATCCTACAGCGACTGGGATAATTACGCGGTTTCCCTGGGCTGGGACAAGGTGATTTTATCGTCCGCAACATGCAGCGAAAACCAGGAGAAAATCGGGAAGAGTATAGCGGAAATCGCAAAAGAATATGGCTGTCGTGACGAAGTAGAAGCGGTTTCCTATCTCTTAACCAGCGAGCACGGCACGGCAGCGGCAATTATCCAGAGTATGCACCAGCCCGATATCGATGCGGTGGCAAAGCTTCCCTACGCCAGCCTGATTTCCGATGCCATTTATGCCGAAACCGACCGGCCCCATCCGCGGATGTACGGCGCATTTCCAAGGATGATTGCCGACTATGTGAAAAGGAGAAAGGTGTTATCGCTGGAGGAGGCCATTAAAAAAATGACCTCGCTTCCCGCAGACCGCATGGGAATTGCCGATCGCGGAAGGATTCAGGAGGGGTATTTTGCGGATGTGAATGTCTTTGACCCGGATAAATTTCAGGACAGGGCAACCTACACGCAGCCCGTGCAGTGTGCAGAAAATCTGACCTTATGCTTTGTCAACGGGCGGCTTGCCGTTCGGGAGGATATGGTGGTGGATGACGGCAGCGGAGTAGTGATTTGAATTTTGCCTGCGGTTTCCTGTATGCCGGATGACAGAGGTTAATTTACCGATTAGGGAATAAAAAAGACACTGTTTCCAGTATCTTTTTTGTTCCTTATTTGTTGCTGTTCACACGTTCACAACAACAGGCAAAAATCCATGAAAATCGCCTTCGTCGATGGGATTTTTGCTCACTAGCCCAGCTTAACATACGGTCAGCGCAGCAAGTGCGCAGACCTATGTGAACAGTAACCCCTATTTCTCATTAAGATAATTATAAATACTATACCTCGACAATCCCAAAAAGTCCGCCAGTTTTTCCGCCGATTTTTTAATCAGGAAAAAGCCCTTGCAGTCTAGGGAGTGGACTATCCGCACCTTTTCTTCTTTCGTCAGGTCTTTAATGGATTTCCCTGTGACCAAAACCGCCTCGTTCATCATCTGTTCCAGAAGCGCATCAATGTTGCCGATAAAAAATTCCGGTGTACTTGGTGCCTTTTGTTCTGTGGGCGTGGTTAATGCGTGGATGCTCTGTTCACAGCGGACGAAATCCGTAATATCTAAGTTAATACACAGACTCCCGTTCACCTTGCCGTACTCGTCCCGGAAGTATTTGCTGGAAGAGCGCAGGATTTTTCCGTCGGGCAGGGTATTAATGTAGCTGTACTGGTCGTCGGGCGATACCGATCCCTTTAAAATTTCCAAACCGGCATTCGTTCCGCCGTCCCCTATCTTTCTCCCCGTCACATGCCCGTTCCATATCGCCACAATGGTTTTATTGTAAGGAAGGGTTAAATCGTGTAAAACAACCTCACAGTTTTCGCCGAACTGCATGGCAACGCACTTGGCGATGTCGGAAAGCAGGTTTAAATTATCTGTTACGTACCCCATGGCTACCCCCTAATATTTCTTTCTTTTTTGTATCATAATGATTATTGCCACCGTTTCAACCCTATTTTACAACAAATTTTCAAATAAGGAAATAGAAAAATGAAATTTTTTTGTAAAAAATTTGAAAAATATTATGGATTATCCGTAGCTAATCAACAAAAAGTTGAACACAGAATACGACAAATTGTAAAAAGTTATAAAAATGTTAAAAAAAATCTAAAGTTTTTGTTGACAATTGGTCAAAAATATAGTAAAGTGAAAAAAGAAGAGATAAACAAAAAGTTGAATTACTTCAACAAAACGTTTGCTCAAAAAAGAAAGATGAAGGAGGAAAATCATGAAAAAGAGAATCATCAGTTCTATTTTAACCTTTACCATGGCAGCGGCAGCGCTTACCGGGTGCGGCGGCTCGAAGGAAGGTTCTTCGGCACAGGCACCGGGTACGCAGGCAGCGGGGGCAGAGGCTTCTGACCAGGGTGCAGGCGGCGAAGCGGCAGGAAATGCCGAAACCGTTACCTTCTGGTACGATAATACCGGAGATGAGGCAAAAACTTATGAGGCAGCCATTGCCGCTTACAATGCCTCGCAGAGCAAATATAAGGTTGAGGGTTTAAGTGTCACCGACGCCCAGAAGCTGATTGTAGCCATGAGCAGCAATGAGGCACCGGATGTGATTAAAGCCAGCAACCAGATTGTAATTCAGTATACGAAGAACGGATTGTTAGAGCCGCTGCAGGATTTTATTGATCAGGAAGGCTATGATTTGTCCGATTTTTCCGAGCAGGCGTTGGAGGCCAACCGGGTGGACGGGGCGCTTTACGGCCTTCCCTATGACGCCTATACGATTCAGATGTTCTATAATAAAACGCTTCTGGCAGAAGCCGGCTACACCGAGCCGCCAAAGACCATGGAGGAGATGTATGAGATGGCGGTCAAGGCCACAAAGCTTGACGATAACGGCAATATCGACATCCTGGGCTATCCGTTATTCCCCTATGCTTCGGCAAGACAGGAATTAATTTACGGCTTTGGCGGAAGATGGTGGGATGAAAATTCCAAGCCTTCGCCGGATAACAGCGGTATCCTGGACAGCTTGAAGATGAATGTTGCCTTTAGAAATGAATTTGGCGGAAAGGCGCTGGACGGATTTATCGGTACGGCAAATACCAACCGCTACACCGAGCAGGATATGTTCTTCCAGGGCAAGCAGCTTTTCCGTCTGGACGGTTCCTGGCTGCCAACCATGATGAAAAACTTTAATTCAACCGTTGACTGGGGTATCACCCTGATTCCCGGAACCGAGGCGCATCCTGAGTACCGGGGAACGAGCCGCTTTGAAACCGACTCTATGGCTATCCCGATGATGGCTGCGCATAAGGAAGGGGCATGGGACTTTACCAAGTGGCTCTGCAGTGCAGAAGGAGCAAAGGTTATTGTACTGGGCAATGGAAACCTTCCGGCATTAAAGACATTGTACGACGACAGCGATGTTCTGGCGCTTCCCGGCTTTGCCGAATTTATCGACGCGCTGAAGGAAGAAAAGGGTGTACAGTATCCGCAGATGACCGATTATGACGAGTACATGAATCTGGTAAATTCAGCGTTGGATACCGTCTATGCGGGGAGCAAAACACCGGAAGAGGCGATGCGTGATCTGGCGGCTCAAAGTTCCGGTCTGGAATAAAAAAGGAGAGATAAGGTGAAAGGAAAGAAATCAAAAAGGGAACAAAAGGAATGGATTTACGGGCTCTTGTTTGCGTCACCGTGGATTCTGGGCTTCCTGGCCTTCAGCGTGTATCCGCTTATCAGTTCCCTGTACTACAGCTTTACCAAATTTAATGCCGTTACCGCTCCCAAATGGGTGGGCCTGGCGAATTTTAAAGACGTATTCGGCGATCCCCTGGTATGGAAAAGTCTGTTAAACACATTGTTTATGGCCTTTGTTTCCACACCGGTCAACCTGTTTGTGGCTCTTTTATTAGCCTGTATCGTCATTAAAAATTTCCGCGGGCGGGGCCTGGTACGTACTGCCTTTTTCCTTCCCTCGGTCATCCCTATGGTGGCGGCGACGATGGTCTGGATCTGGATGTTTGACCCGACCTACGGCTACATCAATAATGTTTTGCAGTTCTTTGGAATCAGCGGCCCGGCGTGGCTGCTGGATTCCCATTATACCAAATGGGCTCTGGTGCTGATGGGAACCTGGAACACCGGAACCACCATGTTAGTCTGCATGGCAGCCCTTCAGTCCGTTCCCAACAGCTACTATGAGTCGGCGGAAATTGACGGGGCGGGCGTGGTCAAGCGCTTTATTTATATCACCCTTCCCTGCGTGGCCCACGTTATTGTCTACCAGGCGATTTTAAGCATTATCAATGCCTTCCAGTACTTCCAGCAGGTCTACATTATCGTGACCGCAAATGCAGGGGTAAAGGGCGGAAGTGCCGCCGGCGGCCCGGAAAATTCGATTTTAATGTATCCTTTATATATTTTCCACAATGCCTTTACCTATCTGAAAATGGGCAAGGCGTCCGCGATGGCATGGCTTTTGTTTATCGTTGTTGCCGTATTAACCGTATTTATGACGAAGGTAACGAAAAAAGTTACCGAAGACGCAGGAGGTGAATAATCATGAATAAGCTGGTGCTTAAACGAAAAGCAAATGAGGTGTTCTTTTTTGCCCTTGTCCTGCTTTTGGTCATCGTTTTTATCTCCCCGTTTATGGTTATGGTGCTGACCTCATTTAAGACAAACAGCGACGCTTTTACGATTCCGGTAAGGCTTCTTCCCCGCAAATGGGTGGCAGAAAACTTCCCGGCAGCCTTTGCCGCCATTCCCTATTTCCGCTACATGGGAAATACCATTTTTATCACCGTTTTATCCGTTGCCGGACAGCTTTTGATTACGCCGATAGTGGCCTATTCCCTGGCAAAAATCAAGTGGAAGGGCGCGGATATTATCTCCGGCCTGGTGATGGCGACCATGATGATTCCAATCACCGTAACCATGGTTCCCCTGTATAAGATTTACGCAAAGCTGGGCCTGACCAATACCTATGTGCCGCTGATCCTTCCGACCTTTTTCGGCAAGGCGTTTTACATCGTTATCGTCCGCCAGTTCTTTAACGGAATCCCGGACAGCCTGATTGAGGCGGCAAAAATCGACGGTGCAACCCATTTTACCTGCTACGGAAGAATTGCCATGCCGCTGTGCAAGCCGGTGCTGACCACCATAGGAATCTATGCCTTCTTGGATGCGTGGAGCGATTATCTCTACCCGTTAATCTTTATTACCAAGCCGGAAAAATATACCTTATCGCTTGGCCTTCAGCAGTATATGAGTGAGTACTCGGTAGACTGGGCAAGGCTGATGGCGGCGGCCCTGGTCTTTGTATTGCCGGTTATCGCCTGTTTTGCCATTTTCCAGAAAAACTTTGTGGAAGGCATTGCAACCAGCGGATTAAAGGCATAAAAGCAGAGGATGAATAATGAACACTACACAGTTACTTCATGGAAATTGGAACTTATTCCGCGCAGAACCGGACGGGAGCAAAACTTCGCTTGGGGAGATCTTAATACCGGGAACGGTGCTTTCGGCACTTTTGGAGAAAGGCATGATTGCCGACCCGTACTGGCGCTGTGAAGAGTATGCGGCGCGGGAAATCATGGCCTTTGACTACATCATGGAACGAAGTTTTTTTGTCCCTTCTCTGGATAAATCCAGGCCGGAACTTGTGGCCTATGGCCTGGATACACTTACGGAAATTCGCTTAAACGGCGAGGTTATTGCATCCACGGATGATATGCACCGCACCTGGCGGATTCCTCTTGAGGGCAAACTTAAGGAAGGTGAAAATCTTCTTTCCATCACCTTCTTTTCTGCCTTAAATGCCGCCAGACAGGAGGATGCACACAACGATATTTTCTATGCCTCCACCGGTGCAATTCACGGAAATGCTGCTATCCGAAAGGCCCACTATATGTTTGGCTGGGACTGGGGGCCGCAGCTTCCCGATGCCGGAATCTTCCGCGATATCCTGATAGAATACCGGGATTGTCCGGGCTTTTTGGACTGCCGTATCCGCCAGGAGCACCGGGAAAATAAGGTGGTCATCCATCTCCAGACGGTTCTAAAGGAGGTAAGTGCCGATAAAACCGGAAGAGAAGAATACGGTCAGCCATTGTTTTTCTATCTTCAGGTGAAAGATCCAGAGGGCAATACGGACAGCCTGACTCTGCCGTGGGCCGAAGAAATTTCCTATACCATAAAAGACCCAAAACTCTGGTGGCCCAACGGCCTTGGCCCTCATCCTCTCTACCATCTGACCTTAAACCTGACCTCGAGCACCGGGGAGGTCTATGACACAAAAAGCTTTCGCATCGGCCTGAGAACCATAACGGTCTGCACCGATCCGCACGAATACGGAAATGAATTTGCCCTGACCGTAAACGGCGTTAAGATCTTTGCCATGGGGGCAAATCTTATCCCGGAGGACAATTTCCTCACCCGCATTACCGCGGAAAGGACAAGAAAACTGGTGCGTGACTGCGCCCGCGCAAACTTTAACTGCATCCGCGTATGGGGCGGCGGCTACTATCCCGACGATGTATTCTATGACTGCTGCGATGAGGAAGGCATCCTTATCTGGCAGGACCTTATGTTCGCCTGCAATGTCTACCGTCTGGACGATCATTTTGAGGAAAACATCGTCGAGGAAACCAAGGACAATGTCCGCCGCCTCCGCCACCATGCCTGTCTTGCCCTGTGGTGCGGAAATAATGAGATGGAATGGGGCTGGGGCGACGAGTGGGCGAGAATCCGCGGTCACCACCCGCGCTATAAGGCCGACTATATAAAAATCTTTGAATACATCCTGCCCAAAGCGTTAAAAAGCTGCGATGACACCACCTTTTACTGGCCTTCCTCCCCCTCCTGCGGCGGCTCCTACGATGAACCCAATGCCGCCAACCGCGGAGATCAGCATTACTGGGAGGTATGGCACTCAGGAAAGCCCTTTACCGAGTACCGGAAAAATTATTTTTCTTTCTGTTCGGAATACGGCTTCCAGTCCTTCCCCGGGCGAAAAACCATAGAACAATTCACCCTCCCCGGGGATCGGAATATTTTCAGCCGGGTTATGGAATCCCACCAGAAAAACGGGACGGCTAACGGAAAAATACTGGGCTACATTGCCGACTATTTCCTTTACCCCAATTCCTTGGATTCCCTGGCTTATATTTCCCAGATCCTGCAGCTTAAGGCTATCCAGTACGGCGTCGAACACTGGCGGCGAAACCGGGGGCGCTGTATGGGTTCCCTCTACTGGCAGTTAAACGACTGCTGGCCGGTAGCTTCCTGGGCGAGCATCGACTATTACGGCCGCTGGAAGGCTCTGCACTACGGGGCCAGACGTTTTTACGCCCCCATAATGATTTCCGCCTGTGAAAAAGAAGAACTTTCCCCGGAAATCACCTACTACATCCACAACGACACGCAAGAACCCTTTGCAGGAACCGTGGAAGCAAGCTTAATCTCCGCGGATTTTAAGATACTTGACCGGCAGACGAAAGAAGTCCGGGCCGAGCCGCTTCATGCCTGCCCTGTGCTTTCCGTCAACTACACTTCATGGCTTGCCGGCTGGGAAGAAAAAACGCAGAGATTTGCCAGGGTGCGCCTGTGGAAAGATGGGCAGTGCATCAGTGAACAGACCACACTTTTTGTTAAGCCCAAGCATTTTTCTTATCCTAAAGTCACTTATCAGGTGCGTGTAAAAGAGGAAGAAAAACAGTTTGCCGTTACCATAACCGCCGACGGCTTTGCCCAGTATATTGAACTTGACTTTGAAGCATGGGATGCGGTGTTCTCCGATAATTATTTTGATCTTACGGGGAAGGAAGGAAAAACCGTAAAGGTGGAAAAGGCAGAACTTCCTTTGGGGATAAGTGCAGAGGAAGTACAAAAACAGCTTAGGATAAAGAGTGTGGCGGACAGCTATGAAACCTAAACGATGATTGCAGGAATATTGCAGGAACAGAAATGAATTTATAGGAAAGGATCAACCACCATGAATATTTATGATAAATTAAAAGAACTCCAATTAACCCTCCCGCCTGCCCCGCCCAAGGGCGGCTTGTATTCGCCCTGCCAGAAATTCGGGGATAATTTAGCCTATATCTCCGGCTGCGGCCCGGTTATCGGCACCAAAGCCTGTAACGGAAAGCTGGGAAAGGAATACACCACGAAGGAAGGCCAGGATTTATCCAGGGATTCCATGTTAAATGTGCTCTCTGTTTTGGAGGCGAATGTCGGCGACTTAAATAAGGTGAAACGCGCCGTTAAAATTCTGGTATTTGTCGCAAGTGAGGATGATTTTACCGAACAGCCCGCCGTGGCAAACGGGGCAAGCGCATTGCTGGCAGAGTTATTTGGCGCGGAGAACATTCCCGCCCGTTCGGCTATCGGCGTCAATGTCCTGCCCGGAAATATCCCTGTGGAAATTGAGGCAATTTTTGAACTTGAGGAGTAAATTTACTTGATAAATAAGACCTTTGTGTCGTGAAATGCGCACAGAATGGAGGAAAAATAGGAAACCATGGATACACAACTTCAGCAGTTATTATTGGATTCTTTGTATGTGC
Source organism: uncultured Clostridium sp. (assembly GCA_946553025.1). Lineage (GTDB taxonomy): Bacteria > Bacillota > Clostridia > Lachnospirales > Lachnospiraceae > Caccovicinus. The sequence goes on along the minus strand of CAMNRM010000002.1, from coordinate 144,361 downwards.
ATTATCCTCTGACGCCGGATGAATCCCGCAGTATAGAAAAGAAGAATCTTAAGAAAGAAGTCCTGTCCGGCAAAGGGCTGTGGGACGGAAAGGATTTATCGCCCTGGAGTTTTACCGGGGAAGGCGAGGCGAAAATAACCGGGGAAGGTCTGCAGCTGACGACCTGGTCGCGGGCGGATCACTGGCCGGAAAGCGAGGTTCGGGCGTATGACGCGGCAGCGGGAGCCTATGCGACCTTTGGCAGCTATATTGCAAAACTGGACGTAAGCAAGCTGGATTTATCGGAGGGGAACCGGATTTATTTTCGGATTAAGCCCGAGTGTGAGGGCCTGCGCAATCCGATTGTGCGGGTGGGGTTTGTCAATGACGGGGAAATTAAGATTCCTGACGCCTATTCCCGCGAGGGTTTCCACGCCATGAATTTAAAGAATCACCAGTGGAATGAGTGTGAATGGGAGATTGATTCCATTGCCCACGATAAACTGACCGAAATTTCGTTTAATCTTCACCGCTACGGGAAGGATGTGGCGACGGGGGATGAGATGAACTTTACCCTGGCGGATATCCGTTTTGAGAAGGTAAAGCCGAATGTCGTCCATGGATGGCAGCTGGAGAAGGAAGGGATTGCCTATTCGACCGTCGGCTATTTTCTGCATGGGAAGAAAACGGCGGTGGTCAATACAGAAGCCGGGACGTTTTCCTTAAAGCGCAGGGAAGATGATCAGGAGGTGTTTTGCGGAGAGATACAGCGCGTGGAAAACCATCTGGGGCAATTTGGGGTGATTGATTTTTCGGCATTTTGTGAGCGCGGGGAGTATTATCTTGCTTATGGGGAGAAGAGGACGGAAAGTTTTGTTATCGGTGAGGATATTTTGGAATCGGGGCTGTGGAAGCTGATTAATTTTCTCTACTGTGAGCGCTGCGGCTATCCGGTGCCGAAGGTGCACGGGACCTGTCACCACGATGTCCTTGCCGAACACCAGGGGCTGAAAATGGTCTTTGCCGGGGGCTGGCACGATGCGGCTGATGTATCGCAGCAGGCCATGCAGAGCGCGGAAGTGCTGGACGGGATATTTGCCGCGGCAAAGGCGGCAGAAAAGAGAAGCCCTATGCTGTATCTGCGGTTGATGGAGGAAGCCAACTGGGGACTGGATTATATTCTTCGGATGCGCTTTGGGGACGGCTACCGCGCTTCCCACGCGGCGCTCCGGCGGTGGACGGATTCGCTGATTGGAAATATGGACGATGAAGCGGCGGATGTCAACAACCGTTCCTTTGAGAATTTTATCTTTGCGGCAGTGGAAGCAGGGGCGGCCCAGATGCTTCAGACAATGGATGCAGAACTTTCCTGGAAATGCCGGGAGGCGGCGAAGGAGGATTTTGCCTTTGCGGATAAGCGATTCCGCGAGGTGGGGCTTGAAGAACCGCACATGGTCGAGCACACCGCCGGGGCAAGCCTTTCGCAGTATTATGCGGCGGCGCTTTGGGCAGCGGCACGGTTATACCGGCAGACAGAGGATGGCTTGTACCGGGAGATGGCTGAGGAATACGGCGCACGTCTTACGGCCTGTCAGGAAACGGGGGAGGACGGCCCGATGAACGGCTATTTCTACCGGGATGAGGAGAAGAAGCACATTGTTCATTTTTCCCACCAGGCCAGGGATCATATCTTTGCCGTGGCTCTGGCAGAGGCTTGCGGCAGCTTTCCTGCGCACCCCGATAAGCCTGTATGGGAAGAGGCGCTCAGGCTGCACGGCGAATATTTAAAGAAGCTGGCGGAGTATACCAAGCCTTATGGTATGCTTCCTGCGGGAATTTATCACAGCAGCGAGGCGGACGATGAAGCGACGTTTTCGGTGATTCATCCGCACGCGGATTTTGCGCGGGAGAGGGCAAGCTATCTTGAACAGCTGGAAAACGGAATTTCCCTGGGCAATGGCTATTTTATCCGCGTGTTCCCTGTATGGTTTTCCTACCGGGGAAATTCCGCCATTCACCTTTCGATGGGGAAGGCCGCTTCCGTGCTTGGAAAGTATTTTGGCGATGAGGAGCTTAAGGATATTGCCAGGGAACAGATTTACTGGACACTGGGCAAGAATCCGTTTACGCAGTCATTGATGTACGGCGAAGGGAACAACTATGGTCAGCAGTATACGGCCCTCCTCGGGGAAACCGTCGGGGAAATGCCGGTGGGTGTGCAGACCAGAAGAAATGAGGACCTTCCCTACTGGCCCCCGGCCAATATTGCAACCTACCGCGAGGTCTGGACGACGCCGCCGGGAAGATGGATGTGGATTGCGGCGGATTTGTGGTAGAAGTTTTATGGCAGTAATGATTTTTTAAACAGGTTCTGGTAAAAAAGAATACGGATCTCCGGTCATAGTATTGTGGCTGGAGATTTTTTATTGCACTTGAAGAGGGGCGGGATTTTTAGTATAATAGGGGTAATTTAACCTATCAAGGAAGTGGCGGAGCGGAGGGTCTGCCCCGCTTTATCGGGCATTCCGAGTTTCCTTTGACGGTCTTACAGGAAATGGCGCAGGCAGAAAAGCCGGGCGTGAAATTATACGAATATAGAGGGGTAAATTATGGCCAGGGGAAAGAAAACACAAGCAGCAGTACAGTCAAGGATATTGGCACAGGGAAAAACGGTGATGAAGGAACAGGCAAATGAGGTTGTCTTTGCCCTCGATATCGGAACCAGAAGCATTATCGGCATGGTGGGAAAGGTCGAAGAGGGCAGGGTCAGGGTACTTGCCGTGGAACGGGAGGACCACACCGAGCGGGCCATGATGGACGGACAGATAGAAAATATTGAAAAGGTGGCAGGGATTGCCGGGAAGGTGAAGGAAAGGCTGGAGAAAAAGACGCACATCCAGTTAAGCCGCGTCTGTGTCGCTGCCGCGGGGCGTGCCTTAAGGACGAAGGAGGCGGAGTTTGAACTTCATCTTCCGGGGACGCAGTTAATTGACGATGAGATTATCAGCCGCTTGGAGGCCGGGGCGATTACCCGTGCGGAGGAGGCGTTTGACGCGGAAAATGCGGCACAGGAGGATACCCGGCGCTTTTACCTGGTGGGCTATACCGTGCGCCAGTATTTTCTGGATCAATATACGATATCCAGCTTAAAGGATCACCGGGGGCAGGATTTAAAGGTGGATTTAATTGCCACATTTCTGCCCAGTGAGGTTGTGGAAAGTCTGTATACGACGATGATGAAGATTGGGCTTGAGGTGGCAAGCCTGACCTTGGAGCCGATTGCGGCGATTAATGCGGCGATCCCGGAAAATATCCGTCTGTTAAACCTTGTTATGGTGGATATCGGCGCGGGAACCTCGGATATTGCAGCCTGTACCGGGGGAAGCATTACCGGCTACACCATGGCTACAGTGGCGGGGGATGAGATTACCGAAACGATTATGAAGCAGTATCTGGTGGATTTTCCGACCGCGGAAGCCGTGAAGATGCAGCTTGCCCACCAGGACGAACTTACCTTTTTTAATATCCTTGGGATGGAGCAGAAGGTTCCTGCCAAAGAGATGTTTAAGTGTATTCAGGGGGCCATGGAAGCGCTCTCCAAGGAGATTGCCGATAAGGTGGTGGAGATTAACGGGAAGGCACCGTCGGCACTGTTTTTAGTCGGCGGAGGAAGCAAGCTTGCCGGGTTAAAGGACGGGATTACCGATGCCCTGGGGATGGATCAGAACCGGGTGACCTTGGCTGGAAATTATTTCCAGGCACAGGCATTTTCCGATGAATACGAGCTGAATAACCCGGAATATGCCACCCCGATTGGGATTATGATTTCTTCCGGGCTGAATTTAATTAATGACAGCTTCCGGGTAATGCTAAACGGAAAACCGGCAAAACTCTTTAGAAGCGGAAGCTTTACCGCGTTAAATCTTCTGATGATGAACGGCTATAATTTCCGCGATATTATGGGCCGCTCCGGCGCAAACCTGATGGTTATGGTCAATGGGATGCGCAAGGTCTTTTACGGCACGGCATCCGACCCGGCGGCGCTTTATATTAACCAGAAGGAAGGAAAACTATCCGATGTTATCCATGCCGGGGATGTGATTGAATTTACCCCCGCCCGCGACGGCGAAGCCGGAACTGCCTGCTTAGGGGATATCGAAGGAGCCAAAGAGGCGGAAAAAATTACGCTGAATGGGAAAAGTGTGCCGCTGAGTACAGCGTTGAAAAACGGGGATTCCGTTATTATAAAGCTGCCGTTAAGGAGAGTGGAAGAAGTAAAGGTAAAGGACGATGGCGGTAACGGTGATGAAGCGGAAAAAAAGAATAAAGGCGTTGCCGGGGATGGGCACGGTGTTGGGAGTGAAAAAGATTCTTCGGTTGAAAAGTTAGATGCAGAAAATGCACAGATTACAGAAGAAGAGATAGAAACTGATGCAGAAGAAGTGCAGGCCAGGGTGGTAGATGCAGACGCAGAAGCAGAAAACGTGCAGGCCGGGGTGATAGAGGCAGAGGCAGAAAACGTGCAGGCCAGAGCGATAGAGGCAGAAGCAGAAAATGTGCAGACCAGGGTGATAGAGGCAGAGGCAGAAAACGTGCAGGCACCAGCAGGGGAAGGAAGCCAGACCGGGGAAGAAATCACAGAAAAAACGGCAGAAGAACTGCCGGATAAAGGAATGATAAAAACAGAAACTGCAGAAGCTGGTGCGCAGGATATAATGGAGGAAAAACTGTATTTTAGTTTAAATGGTTCTTCCCTGTATTTACCTAAAAAGGCAGACGGACGGCCCTATTATCTTATGGATTTAATTCAATATTCGGGTATCGATTTGAATGCGCCCAAGGGAAGGGTAAGGCTGCAGGTTAATGGAGAAGAAGGACGGTTTCAGCAGGTTTTGAGGGAAGGGGATATCGTGCTTATCCGGGAGGAAGAAGATTGACATACGTAAAATTTACGTATATACTGTAGACAGATAAAGAAAGGAAAAAACAATGGCAAAGGTATCAGAGATAGTTAAGAAGATAAAAAAACAAACCAATTGCTATTTGCTTCGGGAGGGCAGAAGTCATGAAATCTGGTTGAATCCTGATACCGGAAAAGAATTTCAAATTCCCAGACATTATAGTAAAGAACTTCCAACCGGAACGGCAAACCATATTTTAAGAGATGCCGGGCTTTTGTAATTCAACTTCAGAAAGGAGAAAGATTGATGGGAAAATATGTTTATCCGGCTGTATTTACACCAGAAGAGGCAGGAAAGTATTCCATTTATTTCCCGGATATTGACGGATGTTATACATGTGGAGATGATCTTGCAGATGGAATGGAGATGGCAGAGGATGCGCTTGCTCTTATGCTCACACATTTAGAAGATGAACAGCGTGAAATCCCTTCTGCTTCCGCAATTAATGATCTTCTTGTTCATGATGGTGAATTTGCATCCTATATTTCGTGTGATACTGTGTTATATCGTCGTTTAATGAATAATACAGCAGTTAAGAAAACATTATCCATTCCTTCGTGGCTTAATGACTCTGCAGTTGCTGCTGGAATTAATTTTTCGCAGGTGCTTCAGGATGCATTAAAAGAGCAGCTTCATCTTGGGTGAGAGATAAAACGGGGATATCAAATGGAACAAAAAGGATATAAAAAACTAAGTGTATTTTTAAGCCTTATCCTCCGCCACCAGCCGCAGGCTGCCGGGATTAATTTAGACAAAAACGGCTGGGCGGATGTGGAGGATTTGCTTCGGGGAATGAATGCCGCCGGAAGAAAAATCAACCGGGAGATTTTGGAAGAGATTGTGCGCACGGACGAAAAAGGACGCTATTCTTTTGATGAAACCGGGAAAAAGATTCGTGCCAATCAAGGTCATTCCGTTGCGGTGGATGTGGAACTTGTGGAAAAACTTCCGCCTGAATTTCTCTATCATGGGACAGCCAGCCGGTTTTTAGATGCCATCCTTGCCGAGGGATTAAAGCCGATGAGCCGTTTATATGTCCACCTTTCCCCGGATGTCGAAACGGCGGTAAAGGTGGGAAAGAGGCATGGAAAAGTCGTTGTGCTGCAGGTGGAATCCGGGAAGATGGCAGAAGATGGAATTAAGTTTTACCAGTCGGCCAATGGGGTATGGCTGACCAAACAGGTATTGCCCAAGTATCTGCAATGCATGAGTTTGACGGAAAAAGACAGATAGAAGTAAACGGATAGAAGTCGGATTTCAAAGTTAAAAAGAGAAATTCGCAGGGCAAACCGCAAGAGGTAAAAAGGCATGATTAAAAGAAAAATGAACAATAACATAAAAAAGCCTTTTCGGCGTTATCTTCTGTTTGTTTTGCCGGTTTTGATTTTTATCTTTGGTCTGGTGTTCTTTTTTGGATGCCGTTGGTTAAGGAATCGCGGAACGGTTGTTTCCCCGAAAAAGGATGTGGAGGTTTCTGTGCGGGAAGATGTGTTTTACAGCCAGAAGGATGCACGCTGGGCGGAGGAAAAGCTTGGAAATTCCCGTTTTGCAATGCGGGGTTCGGGCTGTCTGGTGTGCTGTATTGCCGCTTCACTTAGGCTGCAGGGAAGAGAAGAGGAAGATCCGGGGCATTTGAACCAGGTGCTTTCTCATGAAGGCGGATATGATGAAGAGGGGAATCTTCAGTGGGATAAACTTTCGCAGATAGATGGCAGGATAGATGCAGAACGCTGTGAAACCGTGAATGCTGCCGATATACAGGAAAATCTTGTGTCCGGGCGTTTTCCCATTGTCCGGGTGCGGATGAATGGGGTGGGGAGTGTACATTATGTGTTAATTATTGATGCAAAAGACGGGGAATACTGGTGTATGGACCCGTTGTCAGAATCCGGGAAGGCCGTTCCTCTCTCGGCTTTTGGGAACCGGGTTTATGCTGTCCGGTATGTGGATTTTGTGCAATAAGGGTTACTGTGGACGTGTGAACAGTAACCAATAAGGTAATCTATCCGGGTACTCGTAAATGTAAAGTTCTTCGGAATAGGCAGACTTCGTCCGAAAAGGTATGGTTTATTGGGTCGGTAAACCATACCTTATTGTTGTTCTTCCATGGTTAAAACGGTTATTCCAGAGCCACAAAACAGTTGTTCCAGAACCACAAAACAGTTATTCCAGAATCACAAAACAGTTATTCCAGAGCCAAAACCATCCCCTGCAGTGCACCGAGTCTGCAAATCCAGTCCTTGTTATCTTCTTTTTCCAGCCATGCGGCACGGTCATTTTCCGGGTAATTGTCTAAAAGTACTTCTTTTATCCGAAGCTGGTCATTTTGCAGTATGTTCTCAAGATTTAAAACAACTTCATCTTTTCGGAAGTTTCCGATAACCAAAAGGGTCTGCCCCTCTCCACGGCGAAGATAAGCCATAACGTCCTTTTCTTCCACAAGCACCGGTATCGTCTGCCCATAAACGATGGTATCGGCATAACGGCTGTCTTTTCGCAGGGCAATCAGTTTCTGATAGAATCGAAAAACACTGTCCTCCCTGTCCATCTGTTCTCTGGCGTTTATTGACTTGTAATTTTTATTGACGGGGAGCCATGGGGGTTTGGTACTGAAGCCTGCATTTTCCTCGTCCGACCACTGAAACGGTGTTCTGGCGTTATCGCGGCTGTAGTGGCTGACGGCCTGCAATGCTTCATCTTCCGTAAGTCCGGCCTCTAAGCACCGGCGGTATTCCTCTTTGGTGCTGATATCGTCAATTTCATCGATCGAGGAAAAAACATGGTTTTCCATCCCAAGTTCCTGGCCCTGGTAGATAAAGGGCAGCCCGCGCAGCATAAAGTACATGGCAGCCAGCAGCTTTTTCCCGGTTTCGTTCTGCGCATAGTCCGGCAGATAATGGCTTACGCCCCGGGGTTCGTCATGGTTTTCAATAATATTGGACAAAAAGCCGACGCCAAAGCTTTTTTCCTGGCTTTCAAAGCAGCAGTGTTTATAATCATCCGGTGTGGGCCGCCTGCAGGCATACCAGCCAAGGGAGGAATGGCCAAACACCGTTTCCCGAAAGTCAAACATCGAAGAGAAGTACCCATTTTCCCCGATAAAATCGCAGACCTCTTCATCCGGCACATTAAAGACCTCTCCTATGGTGAGAGCGTCGTGGGGCGCAAAGGTTTTATCCCGCATCTCGCCCAGAAACTCGCCAATCCCGTGGGCGTGGGCAAGAACCTGCCCCATATCGCAGAGTCCGTCCTCGCGATCCGCCGGGTAGTCGGTAAAGGGAAGGGGCTTTTTGATATTGACAATGGCGTCAATGCGGAATCCAGCCAGTCCCTTATCCAGCCACCAGTTGATCATTGTATAGATTTCCTGCCGAAGTTTTGGATTTTCCCAGTTTAAATCCGGCTGCTTTTTATGGAAGAGATGGAGGTAAGCCTTGTTTGTCCCGGGAATCGGTTCCCAGACCGAGCCGCCGAAATAGGAACGCCAGTTGCAGGGCAGTTTCCCGTCCTTTATTTCTTCGATGTAAAAGTATTTTCCGTACTCGCCGTCGGGATCTTCCAGGGCTTTTTTAAACCAGATATGCTCATCGGAGCAGTGATTGACCACAAGATCCATTAAAACGGCAATATTTCTTTTCTTTGCCTCCACAAGCAGGCGATCCATATCCTCCATGGTGCCAAACTGCGGGTCAATCCGGCAGTAATCGGCGACATCGTAGCCCTGGTCGGCGCAGGGAGAGAGGTAGATGGGAGAGAGCCAGAGAATCTCGATTCCCAGTTCCTGTAAATAATCCAGTTTGCTGATGATTCCCTGAATATCACCAATACCGTCCCCATTGGTATCGTAAAAGCTTTTAGGATAAATCTGATAAGCTGTTTTTGTGTGCCACCATTTCTTTTTCATGTGTTTATGTCCCCTTTTGATTTTTTGAAGTTTTTTATCCCTTTTGGAAATTATCGTTGTTAATTGCTATTATAAGAGAAAGATAACGCTTTTTCTTGCATTATCTTCTGCTTGAATAACACAATATTGTCTTTTAGGGGAGTAATGCTTAAAAATTTCTTCCCACCTTTCAGGAAAGCAAATCCGCAATTTTAATGCATAAATCTTCGTAAATACATGAGGTAATATCGATATCAAAACGGTATTGCCCGGTTTTTTCATTCTTTTCAAAATCAAAAACATTGACGATCCTATTTAAAGGATTGATAATCCAGTATTCCCTCACGCCCGCAGAGCGATATTTAAAAAGCTTTATGCCATAGTCCATGCGTTCTGTGCTGGGGGAAACCACTTCGATAACCCAATCCGGCGCTCCGTGACATCCTTTGTCATCCAGCTTGTTTTTGTCGCATATAACAGAAATATCCGGCTCCACATAGTTTTTATTATCCGCATTCAGAAATACGGCAAAGGGGGCAAGGTAGATTTTGCAGGAGCCATTCTTTTTATCGATGTAGTCTGCAATCTTACGGGAAAGTGAAAAAATAATTTCCTGGTGTTTTGTGCCTGGCGGGGCCATGTTATATAGCTGCCCGTCAATTAACTCCGCCCTTTGCCCGTCGGGAAATGCATAAATATCATCAATGGTATAGATAAATTCATCTTTTAATGCACTGCTCATCATTTCCTCCATTCTGTACGCTTCACAGCATACTTAAATCTCCGGTTGTCATGAACTTTCTTTTTCTATGACAATAGCACAGAAAAGTAATTCGTGTCAATAAAAAGCAGTCATGATTGCCAGGCGTGGAGCTGCTGACGAAAAGTCTATCATTATCTGTAAAATAAGGGCATAAGCTGTAAAAACCTCTCTTGAAGGGAAATCGGGAAATTGAGGATGAATATTTATACCGTTCAGGAAGGAGATAATGTCGATGCCATCGCGCAGGAGAGTGGCATCCCGGTAGAAACGTTAGTGTGGGCAAACCAAATCGAGTATCCCTATCGCCTGGCTGTGGGTCAGGCGCTTTTTCTGCCGGGGGAAAGCACCAGTACAGGACTTGATGATTCCGGAAACTCACCGGGAACATCGTCAGGAGGTTTGCCAAAAACTTTATCTGAAACATCCAAAAGAACAGGGCGAAATCTTTACTCGTTCGGCTATGCCTATCCTTTTATCAATGCCAGAACCCTGAACCAGACGCTTCCCTATCTGACGGATCTCTATGTATTTTCCTATGGATTTACCGAGGAAGGAAACCTCGTCTATCCAAACAGTGACGACCGCTGGATGGTTGCCGCTGCCAGGGAGGCTGGCGTTCGCCCGGTGCTGACCCTCACCCCGCTCGGGGCAGACGGACATTTTAATAATAACCTGGTGTCTGCCCTGGTAAGAAATTCTTTCGTGCAGCAGCGCCTGATCTGGGAGCTGGGGCGTGCGATGCAGGAACGGGGATTTCTGGGGCTGAATATTGATTTTGAGTATGTACTCGCCGAGGACCGGCAGGGTTTTGCCGACTTTGTGCGAAAGACTCGCGAGGTGATGAACCTCTTTGACTATGAGGTCAGTGTGGCTTTAGCGCCCAAAACCTCGGCCGGGCAAAAGGGATTATTATATGAAGGAATGGACTACCGCCTGCTGGGGGAGGCCGCCAACCATGTGATGCTGATGACCTATGAATGGGGCTACAGCCAGGGCCCGCCCATGGCAGTCGCGCCGTTAAATATGGTAAGACGGGTGGTGGAATATGCATTGTCCGAAATTCCCGCGGAAAAAATCAGCCTGGGGATTCCAAACTACGGCTACGACTGGCCCCTTCCCTACGAGCGCGGAATTACCCGGGCGCAGACCATTAACCATGCAGAGGCGGTGCAGACGGCGATTGACCACGGTGTTGAAATCTGGTTTGACCCGACCGCCAAGTCACCGTATTACCGTTACTGGCAATATGGGATTCTGCACGAGGTCTGGTTTGAGGATGTGAAGAGCGTTCAGGGAAAATTTTCGCTGATTCAGGAGTACGGCCTTTTCGGCGCGGGGTACTGGCAGCTGATGAATTTCTTCCGGGCAAACTGGCTGCTGATGGAGGAGGAGTTTGTGATTTTGAGGAAATAAATTTTGCGGAGATAATTTTTGGTGATAATAAAGTTGTGCGGAAATTTTGTGCAGAAATAAAAGTGCAGAAATAAAGTGCAGAAATAAAAGAAAAAACAGTTGCATTTTTCCCCCATCTATGATAGAGTTTAAATGTTGTGACGATAAAAAGAGATGGTCCTCTGCGGCAGACTGGCCGGTAAGAACATCAAATAGTACAAGGAGGTTCACAAATGAACGACATTATTAAGAACATTGAAGCAACACAGTTAAAAGAGTCTGTGCCGGAGTTCCATGTTGGCGATACCGTGAAGGTGTATAACAAGATTAAAGAAGGAAACCGCGAGAGAATCCAGGTATTTGAGGGAACCGTTTTAAAAAGGCAGAACGGCGGTGCCAGAGAAACCTTTACCGTAAGAAAAAATTCTAACGGTATCGGTGTAGAAAAGACCTGGCCGGTTCATTCTCCGTTTGTGGATAAAATTGAAGTAGTCCGCAGAGGTAAGGTAAGACGTGCAAAACTGAACTACTTGAGGGACAGAGTGGGTAAGGCTGCAAAGGTAAAAGAGTTAGTGCGGTAATTAACGAATTTGTTATTGTTCACGTAGGTCTGCGCACTTGCTGCGCTGACCGTATGTCAAACTGGGCCAGTGAGCAAAAATCCCATCGACGAAGGCGATTTTCATGGATTTTTGCCCGTTGCTGTGAACGTGTGAACAGTAATTTGGCTGCTGTCTGCGGCGGGGGAAGAGGGCGTTTTAATAACGCCCTCTTCTTGCCATGTGCGGGCGGGGTGCAGTTTGCAGGTTTGAAATGAAACCGACAGAACGTATGTTGCAGGTTATAATGAAACAGACAGGATGGGAATAGATGGAGTTTTATCGAGAGGATGGGACAAGCAGGGTTCGTGGAATTGTCTGCTGGATTACGGATATTATTGTGGTTGTGGCGATGGCCTGTTATACGGTCTATGCTTTCGGCAATCTGGTGGTGGTATCCGGGAATTCCATGTCGCCGCTTTTAAATTCGGATGATATTGTGCTGATGAACCAGCTTAAGTTAGATTTGGGAAAGCCGGAGCGTTTTGATGTGGTGGTGTTTGAGCGGGAAGATCAAAAAAGGAATATTAAGCGGATCATCGGTCTGCCCGGAGAAACCGTACAGATTCAGGACGGTCAGGTGCTGATCAACGGCCAGGTACTGGAAGAAAAAGGGATAACGATGGAAGTTGACGGGGAAATGGTTAAAGCACAGAAAAAAATTGCCCTGGCAGGGCTGGCGGAGAATCCGGTTGTATTAGGGGCAGACGAATATTTTCTTCTGGGCGATAACCGCGATTCCAGCGAGGACAGCCGTTTTGCCAATGTGGGTAATGTAAAGGAATCCCAGATTATCGGAAAGGTCTGGTTTCGGATTCACCCTACCTTAAATATGGGTATTATCCGTTAAGATGCCGGAACGCGAATAAAAGAAAAAAGAAACCTGAGAACAAGACAAACAGAAATAGAATTGAGGTAAAGGTATGAATATTCAATGGTATCCCGGACATATGACCAAGGCGAAGCGGGCGATGGAAGAGGCAGTAAAATTAATTGACCTGATCATTGAACTGGTGGATGCCCGGGCACCTTTATCCAGCCGTAACCCGGAAATAGATCAGCTGGGAAAGGGAAAAGCCAGGCTGATCCTGCTGAATAAGGCTGATTTAGCGGATGATAAGGCAAATGATCTCTGGATTTCCTATTTTTCCGGTCTGGGTTTTCAGGCGGTGAAATTAAACTGCCGCTCGGGGGCAGGATTAAAGCAAATCCAGGGCGCGGTGACGGAAGCCTGTAAGGAAAAGCTGGAGAGGGATAAGCGAAAGGGCATTCAAAACCGCCCAATCCGTGCGATGGTGGTTGGCATTCCCAATGTGGGAAAATCTACCTTTATTAATGCCTATGCCAAAAAAGCCTGCACGAAAACCGGCAATAAGCCAGGGGTGACGAAGGGAAACCAGTGGATTCGTTTAAGTAAGCTTCTGGAACTTTTAGACACACCGGGAATTCTCTGGCCTAAATTTGAAGATCAGGAGGTAGGAAAGAAGCTGGCCTACATTGGTTCCATTAATGATGATATTTTAAATAAAGAGGAACTGGCCTTAGAACTTCTTAACCTGCTGCTTGAACGCTATCCCCAGGCACTTGCCGAACGCTACGGCATCGATAAAACCGAAGCGCTCCCGGCACTGGAGGAGATAGGACGGGTCAGGGGCTGTCTGCAGAAAGGCGGAGGTTACGATCTGGGAAAAGCTTCCAATGCCTTCTTCGACGATTTCCGAAGCGGAAAGCTGGGACGGATTACGCTGGAACTGCCGTAAACACACAGGAATCGCGGCAGAAGCACAGGAACAAAAACAGAATAAAAAATACAGGAACAAAAACACAAGAACAAAAACACAAGAATAAAAGCACAGGAACAAAAACACAAGAATAAAAGCACAAGAACGAAAAAACCTGTACCCAAAAAGAGAGGATAATCAAAATGGCAGGAAAATTAACGGGAGAGAAGCTGGAAAAAGAACTTTTGCGCCTGGAAGAAATGCTTACCTATGAGCACGAGTATGGCTGGGCTGCCCATATCTGCGGAATTGACGAGGCGGGAAGAGGGCCTCTGGCCGGGCCTGTGGTCGCCGGGGCTGTGATTTTACCAAAAGACTGTAAGATTCTCTATCTGAACGATTCAAAAAAGCTTTCCGAAAAGCGGCGCGAGGAATTATTTCTGGAAATTCAGGAAAAGGCCGTAAGTTACGCGGTGGGGATTGTGGAGCCAAAGGAGATTGATCGGATCAATATTCTCCAGGCGACTTATGCCGCTATGCGTCAGGCCGTGGGAAAGCTTTCCTGTGTTCCTCAGGTACTTCTAAATGACGCCGTGGAAATCCCCGGGCTGCCAAAGGAAATCAAACAGGTAAAAATCATCCATGGAGATGCCAAAAGCCTTTCCATTGCCGCGGCAAGTGTCTTAGCAAAAGTAACCAGGGATCACCTGATGACGGACTATGATAAGCAGTATCCGAACTACGGATTTGCCAAACATAAGGGTTACGGTACGGCTGCCCATATCCAGGCTCTTAAAAATGAAGGCCCCTGCCCCATTCACCGCAGAACCTTTATCGGAAAATTTGTTAAAGCAGACGAAGGAGAAGAGGCAGATAAGGCAAATGGATAAGCGGGAACTGGGAAGACGCTATGAACTTTTTGCGGCGGATTATTTAAAGAAACAGGGATACCAGATTGTGGAACTAAATTTCGCCTGCCGCCAGGGTGAGGTGGATATTATTGCCCGGGATAAGGATGTCCTTGTTTTTATCGAGGTAAAATACCGGAAGAACCTGCACAGCGGTGCGCCCGCAGAGGCTGTGGATGCAAAAAAACAGCAGAAAATCCGAAATGCTGCCCGGTACTACCTCTACCAAAAAAGGTACGGCGAAGACGTTCCCTGCCGTTTTGATGTGGTCGGCATTGCCGGGGAAAAGATTTCTTTAATCCGGGGTGCTTTTTAAAAGCAGCAGACGCAGATACAGAACGGCAGCTTTTTGAATAGACCTGAGCGCAGATTAGATGTTTTTGGAACAGGTTTAAACGCAGACGGCGGCAGACGATGAGCGATGATGGAGGAGGATATGGAACAGATACAGTGGAACTATGCAGATAAGCGCCGGGTTTTCCGGACGGATACCCACGCTGCGGCACCTTTTTTGTCTTTCCGGGTGCTGGAAGAGATGGGCTTTGTGGTCAATGGCTTCTCCACCCGTCTGGGCGGGGCAAGCACGGGAAAGTTTTCTACGATGAATTTTTCTTACAGCAGAGGCGATGACCCGGAGCATGTGCTGGAAAACTTTACGCGGATGGCGGATGCCCTTGGCGTGGACAGAAACCGGATGGTGGTTTCCTGGCAGACGCACACCGTAAATATCCGTCAGGTGACGCGGGAGGACGAGGGAAAAGGCGTGACTGCTTCGCGGGATTACCGGGACGTGGACGGATTGATCTGTGATATCCCGGGAATTACCCTGGTTACTTTTTATGCGGACTGTGTGCCGCTGTATTTTGTCGATCCGGTAAACCGTGCCGTCGGCTTAAGTCATTCCGGCTGGAGGGGAACGGTAAACCGGATGGGAGAAAAAACCCTTCAGGCAATGAATACAGCCTTTGGAACCCGCCCTGAGGATGTGACCGCCTGTATTGGCCCAAGTATCTGTAAGGACTGCTTTGAGGTGGGGGAAGAGGTTGTCGAAGAGTTTCAGAAGAATTTTGCAAGAAAGGACTGGGAGAGCCTTTGGACGAAAAACGAAAAACCCGGAAAATACCAGCTGGATTTATGGAAGGCGAATGCGGTAATTCTTGAAGAGGCGGGCGTCTGCCGGGATCGGATTACCGTGACCAATATCTGCACCCGCTGTAACGCAGAGTATTTATTCTCTCACCGAAAATGCGGGGAAAACCGGGGAAATCTGGCGGCATTTCTGGGAATTGCCGAAACGTGAAAGCTGCAGGCGGAAGGCCGGAACAAAGACCTTCCGCTTAAATTGTATGAATAAACAATCCGGCACATCAGAATATCGTCTGAAAATAGTCATAGCCGTCGTTTTGATGAAGGCGGATAAGCTTCTGGATTTTTTCGGTGGGCGTGAGTGTGCGTCCGATAGAAACATCGTGGTTGAAGGAGTTAATAATTGCCGCCATATATTTACTCATATCCGCTTCGATGTACCAGGGCCGCTCTAAAAGTGCGGCAGGGCGGTAGTTTAAATTCGTGGTGATTACATAGTCGATGTAACCTTTGTCATAAAATTCATCGAATTTCTGCCAGCCGCTGGTAAACAGGCCGAAGGTACAGCAGACGATGACCTTGGAAGCCTTCCGATCTTTTAATTCCCTTGCCGTATCGAGCATACTTTCCCCGGAGGAAATCATATCGTCGATAATCAGCACCGTTTTTCCTTCCACGGAGGTTCCTAAAAACTCGTGCGCCACGATGGGGTTTCTGCCGTTAATTACCCGGGAATAGTCGCGGCGCTTGTAAAACATTCCCACATCGACGCCCAGGTTGTTTGCCAGATAGACGGCGCGGTTCATGGCACCTTCGTCGGGGCTGATAATCATCAGGTGATCCTTATCAATTTTTAAGCTTTGGTCGTGTTCAAACAGAGCCTTGACAAACTGGTAGGTGGGCATGAAATTGTCAAAACCGTTTAAGGGGATGGCATTCTGCACCCTGGGGTCGTGGGCGTCGAAGGTAATAATATTGCTCACGCCCATGCTTACTAATTCCTGTAAGGCCATCGCACAGTCTAAGGATTCCCGGTGGCTTTTTTTATGCTGGCGGCTCTCATAGAGAAAGGGCATAATGACATTCACCCGATGGGCCGTGGCCACACATGCACCGATAAGCCGTTTTAAATCCTGGAAATGATCATCCGGCGACATATGGTTGATAAAGCCGTTGACCTTATAGGTACAACTGTAGTTGGTGACATCCACCATGGCAAAGATATCGGTTCCCCTGGTTGATTCTTTAATCACCGCTTTGGCTTCTCCCGATCCGAAACGGGGGCATGTACAGGATAAAAGGTAAGATTCTACGTCATAGCCTCGATAGTGAAGATCAGCTTTTCTGCGGATAAGTTCTTCGGTATCATTCTGTCGGAATTTCAGGATGTGCTCGTTTACTTTCTGTGCCAACGGTGTAATACTTTCCAGCGCAGCGATTTTCAGCGGTGCAATGGGGAGAGAATCGTTAAAGACGTAATTGTTTGCCATGAGGCATGTCCTCCATTTCTTGGATGTACAGTTGGTATTTCTACTTTGTTTATATCATTTTTTCCCAACGATCGTCAATAGATTTCGGACATTTTAGTGCTTTTTTTCCAATACATAAAGTATACAGAATACTTAAAAAGAAGAAAAGAAGGATGAGAGCGGCTTTACAAAAGGAAATAATCTTGCTATGATAAAAGACAGAACAGGTTTTATGGAAAATCATGGGTAAATATAAAAAAAGAAAAAACGGATTGCAGAAAAACCGTTAATTATAAAACAGGAGCACGCAGAATGAAAAGAAAAGCGCAGGGACATAAGATTGCAGGTGTGGCCCCGGGTTCCATTGGAGAGGAACTGGAACTGGAACCGGGGGATATTGTATTATCCATTAACGGTAATGAAATCGAAGATGTTTTTGACTATGAATACTATGTGGACAGCCCGTCTTTGTTGATGGTCGTGCAGAAGGCTGACGGAGAAGAGTGGGAGCTGGATATTGAAAATGAATATGAGGATCTGGGGATTACCTTTGAAAACAGCCTGATGAGCGAGTATAAGTCCTGCTGCAACCGGTGCATCTTCTGCTTTATCGACCAAATGCCGCCGGGGATGAGAGAAACCCTGTATTTTAAGGATGATGATTCCCGTCTTTCCTTTCTCCAGGGAAATTATATTACGCTGACGAATATGAAGGAAAAGGATATTGACCGGATAATTAAATTTCATCTTTCGCCGATTAATATTTCCGTCCATACCACGAACCCTGAACTTCGCTGCAAGATGCTGAATAACCGTTTTGCGGGAAAGGCTCTGGGGATGATGGATCGGCTTTTTGCCGCAGGAACACCGATGAACGGGCAGATTGTACTCTGCAAGGGCATCAATGACGGGGAAGAGCTGGAACGCACGATTGGCGATCTGGTGAACTATATTCCGGTGATGGAGAGCGTTTCCGTGGTTCCGGTGGGCCTGACACAATACAGGGAAGGACTTTATCCGCTAGAGCCATTTGCAAAAGAGGACGCAGAACAGACGATTGATTTAATTGAACGCTGGCAGAAGAAAATCGTTAAAAAGCACGGGATACATTTCATCCATGCCAGCGATGAGTTTTATCTTTTAGCCGGGAGGGAGCTTCCAAAAGCCGAACGCTATGACGGATACCTGCAGCTGGAAAACGGCGTGGGGATGTTAAGGCTTCTTATGGACGAGGTAGCCGAGGCCCTTGAAGGCCAGACGGACGACGGGAAAAAAGAAACCCTCTCCATAGCGACCGGGCTTCTTGCCGCAGACCATATCCGGCAGTGCTTACAGCAGATTACCCGCCGGTTTCCGGGAAGGGAAGTTTATCTTTATCCGGTGGTCAATACCTTTTTCGGCGAGAAAATCACCGTTACCGGACTGCTTACCGGGCAGGATCTGGCCGCCCAGCTTCAGGGAAAGCCTTTGGGAAGCCGGCTTTTGCTCTCCTCTTCACTTTTCCGCAGCGGCGAGGAAGTTTTCCTGGATGACTGGACAAAGGCGGATTTGGAAAGGGCTTTACAAGTTCCGGTTCATATTGTAAAATCAAGCGGACAAGATTTGGTTGATGCCGTACTTGGACGGCCTGCGAAGGAAGATTCTATGCCGTTTTCCGGCTATGAACCGAGAACTGCACCATAGCAGAACAGGATTTAAGGAGAATAAACTATGAGCAAACCAGTAGTAGCTATTGTAGGAAGGCCGAATGTAGGGAAATCCACCCTGTTTAATGTATTGGCCGGTTCTGCAGTTTCTATCGTTAAAGATACCCCGGGCGTTACCAGGGACAGGATTTATGCCGACTGTACATGGCTGAACCGGAGTTTTACCTTAATTGATACCGGCGGTATCGAGCCGGACAGCCGCGATATCATCTTTTCCCAGATGCGGGAACAGGCAGAGATTGCCATACAGACAGCGGACGTGATTATCTTTATCGTGGATGTCCGTCAGGGCATGGTTGACGCCGATCAGAAGGTGGCGGATATGCTGCGCAAGTCCAGAAAACCGGTGGTGCTTGCCGTGAATAAGGTGGACAGCCAGCAGAAATTCGGCAATGACGTCTATGAATTTTACAATCTGGGGATCGGTGATCCCATGCCGGTTTCTGCCGCCTCCCGCTTGGGGATCGGCGACCTTTTAGATGAGGTGATCCGGCATTTTGCCCCGGCGGATGAAGACGAGGAGGAAGACGAGCGCCCGCGCATAGCGATTGTCGGAAAACCCAATGTGGGGAAGTCTTCGATTATCAACAAGCTTTTAGGGGAAAACCGGGTGATTGTTTCGGATATTGCGGGGACGACCCGGGACGCCGTGGACACGGAAATCGTGCATAACGGTACGGAGTATGTCTTTATCGATACGGCGGGGCTTCGCCGAAAGAGCAAGGTCAAGGAGGACTTGGAGCGCTACAGCATTATCCGCACGGTAACGGCGGTGGAGCGGGCCGACGTGGTGGTTGTGGTGATTGACGCCAAAGAGGGGGTTACGGAACAGGATGCCAAAATTGCCGGAATCGCCCATGATCGGGGAAAGGGAATTATCGTTGCGGTCAATAAATGGGACGCCATTGAAAAGAATGACAAGACCATCTATGAATACACCCGAAAGCTGAAAGAGATCTTATCCTTTATGCCCTATGCGGAGTATCTGTTCATCTCTGCGGCAACCGGACAGCGGCTGGGAAAGCTGTTTGATACGATTGATATGGTGCGGGAAAACCAGAGCCTTCGGGTTTCCACGGGCGTTCTCAATGAGATTATGATGGAAGCGGTGGCTCTTCAGCAGCCGCCTTCGGATAAGGGAAAACGGCTGAAGCTCTTTTATATTACCCAGGCCGCGATTAAGCCGCCGACCTTTGTGGTTTTTGTCAATGATAAGGAATTAATGCATTTTTCCTATACCCGGTATCTGGAAAATCAAATCCGGAATGCCTTTGGCTTCCGGGGAACGGCGCTGCGGATGATTATCCGCGAGAGAAAGGAAAAGGGGCAGTAGGTATGGAACGAGGAATTTGTCTGATTCTTGGTTATGTATGTGGTTTGCTGCAGACAGGCTATATTTACGGAAAGCTTCACGGCATTGATATCCGCCAGTACGGAAGCGGGAATTCGGGAACGACGAATGCCCTGCGGGTTCTGGGAAAGAAGGCGGGGCTGATTGTGTTTATCGGCGATGCGTTTAAGGCGCTGATTCCCTGTCTTTTGGTCAGAGCGTTTTGTTTAGGGCGGCCGGAACTTAGCGGGGAAGCCTATCTTCTTGTGCTCTATCTGGGCTTTGGTGTGATTTTAGGACATAATTTTCCTTTTTATATGAACTTTAAGGGAGGAAAGGGCATAGCAGCCACGGCGGGGGTGCTGGCAAGCTTAGACTGGCGGCTCACCCTGATCTGTCTGGTGATTTTTGTGGGTTCCGTGGCGCTTACCCGCTATGTTTCCTTAGGTTCGATCCTTGTGGCGATTGCCTTTTTTGCCGTAAATCTTGTCTTTTCCTGGAAGGGCATGTACGGGCTTACACCTTTTGCAAGGGTGGTGGAATTCTGGGGCGTGGCCGGTGCCGTATCGGCGATGGCAATCTGGCGGCACAGGGCAAATATTAAAAGACTTTTGGCAGGGAATGAAAATAAATTATGGGGGAATAAAAAGGTATAGATTCTACGGCTTGTGCCCAAAGTACAGGCGGTGAAACATGTACAGAACAGAGAAAAGCATGAATGGAGGAGCGTATGGCAGATATCGGGATTATTGGTTCAGGAACCTGGGGGACGGCCCTGGGGATGCTTTTAGATGCAAACGGGCACAGGGTGACGCTCTGGTCGGCGCTTAAGGACGAGGTGGAAGCTTTGTCGGCCAGCCGGGTTCATCCAAACCTTCCGGGGGTAAAGCTTCCGGAGTCTATGGGGATTACCGGGGATCTGGAGGAGGCCATGAGGGAGAAGGAACTTCTGGTGATGGCGGTTCCCTCGGTGTTTGTGCGCCAGACAGCAGCCAGGATGCGTCCGTGGTGCCAAAAAGGGCAGATCGTTGTCAATGTGGCTAAAGGAATTGAAGAATCAACCTTAAAGACGCTGTCCCAGGTGATTGAGGATGAACTTCCTGCGGCGGATGTGGCTGTTCTTTCCGGGCCAAGTCATGCGGAGGAGGTCAGCCGCGGTCTTCCCACAACCTGCGTGGCCGGGGCGACGACAAGAAAAACGGCAGAACGGATTCAGGATTTGTTTATGAATGAGGTTTTTCGGGTCTATACCAGCCCGGATGTGCTGGGGATTGAACTGGGAAGCGCACTGAAAAACGTGATTGCCCTGGCTGCGGGTATTGCGGACGGCCTGGGCTACGGGGATAATGCAAAGGCCGCCCTGATTACCCGGGGAATTGCAGAAATTGCACGTCTGGGGACGGCGATGGGCGGAAGTATACAGACCTTCAGCGGACTGACCGGAATCGGCGATTTAATCGTTACCTGTGCCAGTATGCACAGCCGGAACCGCCGGGCAGGAATCTTAATCGGTCAGGGAAAGAGTATGCAGGAAGCTATGGACGAGGTGCACATGGTGGTTGAAGGTGTCTATTCGGCCAAGGCGGCAAAGGCCCTGGCGGAAAAGTACGGGCAGTCCATGCCCATTATCCAGCAGGTGAACGCCGTGCTTTTTGACGGAAAGAATGCCCGTGAGGCAGTGAACGAACTGATGCTGCGGGATAAAAGGAGAGAGGCTTCCGACTTGGTTTGGAAATCATAGAACGGTTCTTTTTGCCTGCAGGATGAAGGCAAAAAGAAAAGCAGGACAGAACACAAGGGGGACAACGGATGACAGAGAAAAGCAAAGCAAAAAATTGCGGGGAAATACAGCATTTACGGGGTAAGCTGTGCAGATTTGCTACGGCAGCAGTACTTTGTATCGGTTGTCTGGGGGTAGACGGGTGCAGTAAGAAAATGATTGATGAAACGATGCCCGCTCTGGCCGAAGGGCCGTCTGCCCAGGAAACAGAAAGAGAAAACGATGATCTGCAGACGGCGGTTCATTTTGATCGTACTCTGAGTCCGTATCAGCCCTTAAAAAAGGAATACCATTTTTATTTTACTTATAAGGTGGTTCATCCCTGGTGGGATGCGGTGGGACTGGGCATGGAGGAGGCCGCTAAACAGTTTGAAGAGCGGGGAATAGTGATTAACTATGAGTATCTTGCCCCTGACGCGGTATCTGCCCAGGATCAGATTCTGCGCCTTTCCGAGGCTTCCCTGCGTGGATTCGATGTACTTGGCGTGGATGTGGCCGATATTGAGCGGGTTACGCCAGCGATCAATCAGCTTATCAGTGCCGGGCACAAGGTTATGACCTTTTCCAGCTCCGATGCGCCAAAAGAAGACGGCTGCCGCCGCATTGCCTATGTGGGAAATACACATAATAAGGAAGACGGTGCTGCGCTTACCGAGGCTCTCTGCGAGCGGATAGACTATTGCGGAAAAGTAGTTCTCCTTGTGGGGACGAAGGGAGCGCCCTGCCATGAGGAGAGAGCGGTTGGCGCACAGGAGGTTGTTGCCCGCTATCCGGAGATGGAAATTGCAGAAATTGCCTACGATGATGACAACGTGGAAAATGCATATCAGATGACCCGGGAATTTTTAAAGAAGCATAAAGACCTTGCGGGAATTATCTGCTGTAATATGAGCAATCCGGTCGGTGCGGCCCGGGCGGTTATTGAAGCCGGAAGACAGGAAGAAATCGTTATTGTGGGGATGGATCACGATCAGGAGGCACTTCACTACCTTAAGGACGGGGTGATCTACGCCCTTGGGGTGCAGGACTGTTATTCGATTGGTTTTGATACCATACAGGTAGCGGTTAAGATTGCCGACGGCCTTCTTCCGGGAGAAGATTATCCGGAAAAAACCGAGGAGATAACAACGATTATTTACCAGAAGGATGCCACGGCAATGCTTCGGGTTTTATATGGAGAAATCATTGATTAAATTGAATGTAGAATAGTTTAGAATGGCAGGAAAGAACATGGAACAAACGCAGCACAGGAATATAAACAGGGAACAGAGGAAGCAGACCGTGGCCTTTGCGGTGGGAGGCGGTATGATTATTGCCGTAATTCTTCTTCTAACCACCGTCTGGGTGATGAACAGTGCAGGAAAGGGCACCAAGCAGGCGGTTAGCCGGGTCAGTGAGTTTTATCTGGATGAGCTGGCCGGGCGGCGGGCGCAGGTTGTGGCAGAAGAACTGAAAAATCATTTCCTGTTTATGGAAAATGCACTGGATATTATGGAAGAGTCCAATCTGGAATCCCAGCAGTCGCTTCGCCGTTTCTTAGGAAAGATGAAACGGCTTTACCGCATGAATAAATTCGCCCTGGTTGATGAAGCCGGGATTGTCTATACCGAACACAGCACGACCTCAGGACTCAGCCGCTACAGCTTTCTTGCGGAAGATCTTACCGGGCCGGCGATCCATACGGCGAACCTTTACGGGGCAAGAAAACAGGTGATTCTGGTGATGCCTGTGGAGGATATTGTCTTTCAGGGGACGCCGATAAAGGTGTGTTTTGTCCAGCTTGATATTGATGAGATGCTGAGCTCTCTTATCCTGAAAACCAGTGATAACGAAACCTTCTGCAATCTTTTCTATAAAAACGGCGAAAGTCTTACCAATGATGGTTTTGGGCATTTAACCTCGGAGAATAACCTTCTTTCTGCGCTGACGGATGCAGAAGTTGACGAGGGATTTTCGGTTGCGCAGGTAAAAAAGGACTTTGAGGAGGGAAGGCGGGGACAGATTTCTTTCCGCTACCAGGGAATAAAAGAAGATCTCAGCTACATACCGGTGGAAGGAACGGACTGGATGCTGACCATACTAATCCGGGACAATGTTATCAGCGATCAGATTAGTTCCATCAGTATTGGAATGATGCGCCGCAGTGTAATTCAGATTGCCATTACCATTATCGCCATGCTGGGGGTATTTTCTGTATTTGTCTATCAGTTCAGGAAGAATGCAAGCCTGGTTCTGGCCCAGGAAAAGGCGGACGGAAATAAAATCCGGGCAGCCTACGCCCAGATCGAGCGGGAACAGGAGGCAATGAACAATATCCAGACAGCCATGGGTTCCGGCCCCTGGAGCATGGAGTTTAATGAACATGCCCAGATGGTTTCCTGTACCTGGAGCGAAACCTTTCGGAAGATGCTAGGCTATACAAGTGAGGAAGACTTCCCCAACCGCCTGGAATCCTGGTCGGATCTTCTGCATGAAGAAGATAAAAAACGGATAATCAAAGAGTACTGGGATACAGTTATGGATTATACCGGTGAAAAGACTTATGATGTGGAATACCGGCTTCTTACCCGAAATCGGGGCTGGAGATGGTTCCATGCTGCAGGGAGGCTTTCCCGGCGGGAGGACGGTTCGCCGATTAATTTTGTGGGATTGTTCATGGACATCGATGACGAAAAGCGCATGGCTGAGCAGCTGGAAAGGCAGAAGATTGACCTGCAGGATGCTTTGGCGGCGGCACAGCACGCAAACCGGGCAAAGACGACATTCTTAAACAATATGTCCCACGATATCCGCACGCCGATGAATGCGATTATCGGCTTTACCTCCCTTGCCGTGGCGCACATGGATAACCGGGAGCAGGTGCAGGATTATCTCGCGAAGATTACAACATCGAGCAACCATCTTCTCAGCCTGATTAACGATGTTCTCGATATGAGCCGTATTGAGAGCGGAAAGGTAAAGATTGAAGAGAAGGAAACCTCGCTTCCCGAGGTGATGCACGACTTAAAAACCATTGTCCAGGCAGATATCTCGGCAAAGCAGCTGGAATTTTTTATCGATACGGCGGATGTGGTTAATGAGCATGTGCTCTGCGATAAACTGCGCTTAAACCAGGTTCTTTTAAATCTTTTAAGCAATGCCATGAAGTTTACCAAGCCGGGCGGCATTGTCAGTGTCCGTATTCTGCAAAAAGGCACGGTGCATGAGGGCTTTGCCTCCTATGAGTTCCAGGTGAAGGATACCGGAATCGGGATGAGTAAGGAATTCCAGGCCCATGTGTTTGAACCGTTTGAGCGGGAGAGAACAAGCACGGTCAGCGGAATCCAGGGTACGGGACTTGGCATGGCCATTACGAAAAATATTGTGGATATGATGGGCGGAACTATCACCGTAGACAGCGAAGAAGGAAAAGGTTCCACCTTCACCGTAGCCCTGCACTTAAGAACCTGTTCCGGGCCGGTAAGGCAGGAGGTCATCCCTGAACTTAAAGGACTGAGAGCCCTGGTTGTCGATGATGATTTTAATACCTGTTCCAGCGTTACCAAGATGCTTTCCACCATCGGTATGCGGCCGGACTGGACGACTTCGGGAAAGGAAGCCGTGCTGCGCACAAAGCTTGCCGAAGAGCAGGATGACGAGTATGCAGCCTACATTATTGACTGGCTGATGCCGGATATGAACGGTATTGAGGTTGTGCGGCGCATCCGCACAATTATCGGGGAGGAAAAGCCGATTATTATCTTAACGGCCTATGACTGGTCGGATATCGAAGAGGAGGCGAGAAAGGCAGGGGTTACGGCCTTCTGTTCCAAACCGATTTTCCTCTCGGAACTCAGGGAGGTTTTAGAGTCGCCGTTTGCCGCCACGCGGGTTAATGCGGCCTCTTTCGAGGGTGTGATTTCCTTTGAAGGAAAGAAGATTCTTTTGGTGGAGGACAATGAACTGAACCAGGAAATTGCCGTGGAGATCCTTAAGGAAGCCGGATTTGTGATGGATGTGGCCGACGACGGAGAGGTTGCCGTGGAGAAGATGAAGGCGGCTAAGCCGGGGCAGTATGATTTGATTTTAATGGATATCCAGATGCCGATTATGAACGGCTATGAGGCGACAAAGCAGATTAGGGCTATGGATAATCCAAAGCTTGCCAATATCCCGATTATCGCCATGACCGCCAATGCCTTTGACGAGGATAAAAAGGCGGCCCTGGATGCAGGGATGAACGGGCATATTGCCAAGCCGATCGATGTTCCGAAGCTGATGGAGCTTTTACAGGAAATTTTAAGTGAAGAAAAATAGAGGGTAAACGAAGATTTATCCAAAGCCGGTCAGCTGCATAATGCAGTTCACTCAATTTTTAACATCCGATAGCCAATTCCGATATGTGTCTGGATGTACTGCGGCGAGCCGGAAGGCTTTTCGAGTTTTTTTCGCAGGGTAGCCATAAAAACGCGCAGGGAGCCGACGTCATTTTCCCAGCTGCTTCCCCATACGCTCTGGGTAATGAACTTGTGGGTCAGAACTTTTCCGGTATTCTGGGCAAGAAGGCAGAGCAGCTTGTATTCAATGGGGGTTAAATGCATTTCCTCGTCATCCAGATAAACACAGCCGGAGGCATAGTCTATCCGCAGGCGGCCGTTGACATAGACGGCCGCCTGATTTGTGCTGCCCTGCATCTGGGCCAGGCGGCGCTGGGTGACGCGCAGCCGGGCGAGCAGTTCATCAACAGAAAAGGGCTTGGTCAGGTAGTCGTCGGCACCGGCATCCAGGGCGTCGATTTTATCATTGTCCTCACTTCGGGCACTGATCACGATAATCGGCATATTCGACCAGCTGCGGATGCGCCGGATAACCTCCACGCCGTCGATATCCGGCAGGCCCAGATCCAGCAGAATTACATCCGGATTCAGGGAGGCGGCGCTCATCACGGCCTCTTTTCCGTTGACGGCAACCGAAAAACGGTAATCCTGGGCCTTGAGCGTTGTTGTGATTAAGTTGCGAACCGGGGTGTCGTCCTCGACGACCAGAATCTGAAGCTTATTCATGAATAGCCCCTCCTTGCGGTGTGATTTCTTTAATGGGAAGCGTAAAGCAGAAAATACTTCCCTGCGGCTGGTTATCGGTCACGGAAATGGTTCCGCCGTGTGCTTCGGTGATGGCCTTGCACAGGTACAGCCCCAGTCCAAGGCTGCGCCGGTTGTCGGCAATTTTATTTCTTCCGCAGTAAAATTTCTCAAAAATCTTTGGCTTTTCTTCATCAGGAATCCCGTTTCCGTTATCGGCAATGCGAATTTCGGCCATGCTGCCGTTTCTTCCCGTTGCAATGGTGACTACAGTATCCGGCGGGGTGTATTTGGCGGCATTGTCCACAAGATTGACAATTACCTGGACAATCAGCTTTGCATCGGCCTGGACAAACAGCAAATCATCCTCGTGGACGGCAAAAATCCTTCGGCTGCCCGCTTTGCGCCGGATAGGATTCATCGCTTCTTCAACAATATCGCTTAAAAGCTCGGTCGAAGTGTGCAGGGTCATCCGTCCTTCTTCAATGCGGGTGGCATAGAGTAAATTTTCCACCAGGTTAATCAGCCACATGGAATCATCATAAATATCCGTATAAATCTGTTTTTTGGTCAAAGCGTCAAAGCTGTCCCCATTGCTGAGCAGGTTGCTGGCATTTCCCGATATCGTCGTTAAGGGCGTGCGCAGATCGTGGGAGATGGTGCGCAGAAGATTTGCGCGGAGCTGCTCGCTTTCGGCAAGCACTGCCGCCGCTTCCTTTTCCCGGGCATTTTTTTCATTTTCCAGGGCAAGGGCGCACTCGCCTAAGATAGAGAGCAGGATTCCGTATTCCGGGGCGTCCAGGGGATTATTTTGCGCATCGATGCCGACCACGCCGTACACCCGTTCATTAACGCACAGGGACAGGTAGATAAAGCGGGTATCGGAGAAAGTATCCGTGGTTGCGCCGCAGGTGTGGTTGTGGTTCAGTGTCCAGGAAGCGGCGGCGGTTTCCCTTTCTCCAACTGCGGCAGGTGTCTTTTCCCGGTCTGCCGTGTCCGGCGAAAAAATATGCGGGGTTAAAAGCCTTCCTTCTTCCTGTTCAAAGATAACAATGGTGCGGTTTAACAGTTTCATCATCTGTTCTGCCGCCGCCTCGATAATCTCCTCCTTATTTCCGGCCTTGGAAAGCATCTGGTCGGTATCAAATAAAATTTTTGTCCGGTAGGCAATCTTTGCCGACTGCCCGGCCTGTTTTTTATAGCGCAGGGCCAGTGTCCCCGTGATATAGGCCGTTAAAAACATAACCGCAAAGGTCACGGGATAGCCGGTGGCGTAGGCGGTCAGCGAAAACCGCGGATGCGTAAAGAAAAAATTAAAGATAAACACGCTTGCCATGGAGGATACCAGGCTGTAGATCTGATGCGAGGTGGCGATGGAGGTCAGTAAAACGCCAAGGATGTAGACCATAATAATATTTGGCTCGGTAAATCCCATGCGGTAGAAGCCAAGGCTTAACAGCGTGGCCCCGGTCAGTATCGCAGCACTTTTGGCGGTATTGGTTAAGATGCTGTTTTTATCATGCCGTTTTGCCTTCCTGGGACGATAGCTGGCATCGGCAGATTTATCCGGGATAATGTGAATATCCATTTCCGGCACGTAGAAAATCAGCTGTTCCGTCAGCGTGGGCTTTCCCAGACGGTGCTTCCTGGTAACGGCGCTTCGTCCCAGGACGATCTTGGTGATCCCGGAAAGACGGGCAAACTCAGCAAGCTGATAGGCCACATCTTCCCCGTACACGGTTTCAATATGCGCTCCAAGCTGTTCTGCCAGGTTCTGGTTCTGCCGAAGGCGCTGCTTATTTTCCGGGGTAGCCGCGCCAAAATCCGGGGTTTCGACGAACAATGCCGTAAACTGGCTGTTAAAGGCATTCGCCATCCTTGCCGCCGTGCGGATAATCCTTTCATTCGAGGGAGCAGAAGAAAGTCCCACCAAAATATGTTCATTGGTATGGTAGCTGTTCTTGTGCTGCCGGTTGGACAGATGCTTCACCCTGTCGGCGCACCGCCGGAGTGCAGCCTCGCGCAGGGCCGTAAGCTGTTCGATGGTAAATAATGTGCCTGCGGTTGTGGATTTTTCCAGCTGTTCAAGCAGTTCCTGCGGTTCGATATCGATAAGTTCAACCTGGTCCGCCTGATCAAAAACAAAGTCAGGAATCCTTTCCCAGGCAGAAATTCCTGTAATAAAACTTACCGTATCGTGCAGGCTTTCAATGTTCTCCACGTTCACGGTGGTATAGACATTGATTCCCGATTTCAAAAGTTCATCAACATCCTGATACCGTTTGCGGTGACGGCAGGTATTTCCGTTGGTACAGGCTAAATCGTCAAGAAGGATGAGATCCGGCCTGTATTTTAACGCCTGGTCAAGATCAAAGTCATCCTTTCCATTGATTTTTAACGGTTTTAGCCGGTCAAATGTACGGCACAGGGAAAGAACATCCTCCGAAGCAGGAGAGGAAAGATAGCCAATGCAGACCTTCATCCCCTGTGCCTGTACATTCTGCGCTGCTTTAAGCATCGCTGTGGTTTTTCCTGTCCCCTGCGCATAGCTGAAAAAGATCTTTAAATGCCCTTTTTGTAGCTTCTGCATTCCCCTGTCCCCCTGTAGTTCGCTGCGTGTTTTGGTAAGAACATTTTATCATATATCTTACGGCTAATCCAGTGGGATTTCTGGTATTCATCCAGTATCCTCTGCTGCTCATGTTCTATCCAGCTGTCCAGTCGGTTCATTGCGATAAAGCCGGATAAAAGAAGGGCAAGGGTTGAACAAAGTAATAAAAAATCTCTCATCTGGCCCACCTCCTGAAAAAGTGAAATTATAGTTACTGTTTACGTAGGTCTGCGCACTTGCTGCGAACGTGTGAACAGTAAAAATTATATACGAAAACATTTCTGTACGGCCTTTGGCTTTCCCAGAACCAGTACAGATGTTTTGCGGCTAAGTGCGGTATCGGGGAGAACATCCATGCTCATTTTTCCGTTTTCCCGAATGCCCAGTACATTAATTCCGTATTTTTTGCGGATATCGAGCTGAAGAATTGTTTTTCCTCCCCACTCAGCGGGGATGGATAATTCAAAAATAGAATATTCGCCGTCCAGTTCAATATAATCCAGGATATGTTCCGAAGTACAGCGGATAGCCGTCCATGCGGCAAGCTGTTTTTCCGGGTAGACCACTTCGTCGGCCCCGTTGCGCAGAAGAAACTTTTCCTGCACGCCCCGCGAAGCCCTGGCAATGACCTTTTTGGCTCCCAGTTCCTTAAGAAGAGAGGCCGTTTCCAGGGAATTTTGAAAATTATCGCCGATAGCTACAATACAGACATCATAATTTCGGATACCCAGAGAGGAAAGAAAATCTGCATCCGTGCTGTCGCCGATCTGGGCATTGGTGACGATGGACAGGTTGCGGTTGACCCGTTCTTCATTATTATCCACGGCCATAACCTGGTAATTTAAGTCATTAAGTTTCTTGGCAATATGCCTTCCAAAACGTCCGAGTCCTATTAGTAAGATTGATTTCATATTCTGACCTCCTATCCAATGGTAAGTTTTTCCTGCGGAAGTTTCGCTGTATTTCCCCTTCTGCTCCCGGAAAGTGCTGCAAAAATAAGTGTCAGCCCACCTACCCGTCCGATATACATTAAAAGGATTAATATTCCCCGGGAAACCATTCCTAAATTTGAAGTTATCCCAAGGGTAAGCCCCACCGTAGCGACGGCGGATGCCGTTTCAAACAGGCAGGATAAAAGGGGAAGCCCCTCCAGGCGGCTGATGATAAGCCCGCCGCCCAAGAACAGAAGTACATACATCATCAGGACAGCAACCGTATTCCTTATCGTTTCATCGTCAATCCGACGCCCGAAAAAATGGGCATGTTCCCTGCGGCGGAAAACGGAAACGGCGGTGGAGAGCAGGACGGCAAAGGTGGTTGTTTTCATTCCCCCGGCAGTTGAACCGGGAGAACCGCCGATAAGCATTAAGAGGATGATAAGAGCCGTTCCGGTTTCGCTGAGTGTTGTTAAATCAGCGGTATTAAAGCCGGCTGTTCTTGGCGTTACCGACTGAAACAGGGAGAGCAGGGTGCGTTCCCCTAACGGTGTGCCAGAAAATTCAAAAAAGAAAAAATACAGTGCCGGAAAAAGGATTAATCCCGCAGTAACCGTGAGGATGACCTTGCTCTGCATCCGGTATTTTCGGAAGCGGAAGTGGTTGGTTCTTACATCATCCCAGGTCATAAATCCAATTCCCCCAAGGATAATCAGAGCCATAATGGTCAGGTTGATTACCGGGCTGCGGGCGAAGAAGGTGAGGGATGAACAGGGCTGTTTACTGCCCATTAAATCAAATCCGGCGTTGCAGAAGGCGGAAATGGAGTGGAACAGGGCGTACCATAATCCCTTCCCTAAGCCGAAGGTATGGCAGAAGGACGGTGCCATTGCGGCTGCACCAAGCAGTTCGATGAGCAGGGTGGTTTTTAAGATAAAACCGGTGAGCCGGACAATGCCTCCAAGTTTGTTCGCACAGATGGCTTCCTGCATGGTGCTTCTCTGTTTTAAGCTGATTTCTCTTCCCGATGCCGCGAAAACGGCGATGGCGACGGTAATTACGCCCATTCCGCCGATTTGTATTAAAACCAGGATAACGGCCTGCCCGAACATGCTCCAGCAAAGGGCAGTATCCTGGACGATTAATCCGGTAACACAGACAGCCGAAACCGAGGTGAATAGGGCGTCGGCAAAGCTTGCTCCCCGGCCTTCCCTTGTGGCGACGGGAAGCATAAGGAGCAGGCTTCCGGTTAAGATAACCATAGCAAAGCCGAGAATAATCATTTGTGATGAAGATAAACGTTTGCTGATTTCTGCCATGTTAGCTTCTCCTTTTTCCTGAAATTGGCTTTTGTATAATTACATTATGCCACCGGACGTATGAAATCTGTGTTAGCATTACGGTTTTGGCATTAAGGTTTCATTAAGATAATTTAAGGGGAAGTTTTAGTGTCAGGGAGGTTTTATCGCCTGTAATTTCGCTGTTTGCCCAGGATTTATACCAGATTTGCAGCAGGTTGCGCAGAAAAATAGTTGACAATTTTCGTTCAAAAAACTATAATTAGGAAAGCTTTAGGTCGGACAGACCACGGTTTTGGCGGTCTGGCAGGGCGTAGAGCAAAATTGCTTACAGCAAAAAGAGGAGGAACTAATTATGAAGAGAGTGGTAAGTCTTGGATTAGCAGCAGTGATGGCAGCTTCTTTAACGGCTTGCGGCGGAGGCTCTGAGGCTCCGGCTACCGATGCGGCAACGACTGCGGCCGGTGAGGAAACAACGGCTGCCGAGGCCGACGCACAGGAACCCGCAGAAGGCGGCGAGGAGAGCGAGGCTGCTCCGGCCGGAGAGGGCGGGAGTTTCAAAATTGGCGTTATCGGGCCGCTGACCGGCGATGCAGCAGCTTACGGTCTTGCCGTACAGCATGGTGCGGAGATTGCCGCAGAGGAGATTAACGCAGCAGGCGGTATCAACGGCGCTACAATCGAGATCAATGCACAGGATGATGAAGCTGATCCGGAAAAGAGCGTGAATGCGTATAATACCTTAAAGGACTGGGGTATGCAGATGTTAGTCGGAACCACAACTTCCGGTGCATGTATTGCCGTAGCCGCTGAAACAGCGAATGACAATATGTTCCAGATCACCCCATCCGGTTCTGCCGTTGAGTGTGTACAGAACCCGAATGCTTTCCGTGTATGCTTCTCTGACCCGGATCAGGGTACGGCTTCCGCAAAGTATATCGGCGAGAATAAGATGGCAACCAAGGTTGCAATTATCTACGACAGTTCCAGCGTTTATTCCGACGGTATCCGCGAAACCTTCGTTTCCGAAGCCGCAGGACAGGGCATTGAGATTGTAGCAAGCGAAGCATTTACCGCAGATAATAAGACGGATTTTTCCGTACAGCTTGACAAGGCAAAGGAAGCCGGCGCTGAACTGGTATTCTTACCGATTTATTATCAGGAAGCTTCCATTATCTTAAAGCAGGCTGCAGATAAGGAATTTGCACCGATCTTCTTTGGTGTGGACGGTATGGACGGTATTCTGTCCGTAGAAAACTTTGATACTTCTTTAGCCGAGGGCGTTATGCTGCTTACCCCGTTTGCCGCAGATGCCGATGACGCGAAGGACTTTACAACCAAGTATGTGGACGCTTACGGCGAAACCCCGAACCAGTTTGCCGCAGATGCTTACGATGCCGTTTATGCCGTAGCTGAAGCAGCAAAGCAGGCAGCGATTACTCCGGATATGGATTATTCCGCTATCTGTGATGCTATGGTTCCGGCGATGACGCAGATTTCGATTGACGGTTTAACCGGTACAGGCACAACCTGGAATGAGGCCGGCGAGCCGAACAAAGACCCGAAGGCAGTAAAGATTGTCGGCGGAAAGTACGAGATGCAGTAATTGTTAAAATATAAACAAGCACTCTAACGGAGGGGTGTCCACTGGACAGCCCTCTGTTTTGTAAAAGCATTAACCCAAGACAAAGAAATGAAGAATAAAGGGGTGTATTTATGAGTTTCCTATCGTATTTGATTAATGGAATCAGCCTTGGCAGCATCTACGCGATTATTGCCCTGGGATATACCATGGTTTATGGTATTGCAAAAATGCTGAACTTTGCCCACGGAGATATTATTATGGTGGGTGCCTTCACGACATTCACGGTGGTCAGTACCATGGGAGGGAATCCGATCGTCGGTATCTTCGCTGCGGTCGTTGTATGTACGGTGCTGGGGGTGACCATTGAACGGGTTGCTTATAAGCCTCTGCGCGGTACATCCCCTCTGGCCGTACTGATTACGGCGATTGGCGTAAGCTACCTTCTTCAGAATGTAGCTTTGCTGATCTTTGGCTCAAATTCCAAGCAGTTTACTTCGGTAGTCAATATCCCGGCGTTAAAGCTGGCAGGCGGTCAGCTTTCTATCTCGGGTGTTACCCTGGTTACCATTATTTCCTGTATTTTGATTATGCTGGTATTGACGACCTTTATTAACAAGACAAAAATCGGCCAGGCTATGCTGGCTGTTTCGGAAGATAAGGGTGCGGCGACCCTGATGGGCATTGACGTCAACCGGACGATTGCCGTGACCTTTGCCATCGGTTCGGCGCTGGCGGCGTTAGCCGGTGTGCTTTTGTGCTCGGCCTATCCCTCGCTCACACCCTATACAGGCTCCATGCCGGGAATTAAGGCATTCGTTGCCGCTGTTTTCGGCGGTATCGGTTCGATCCCGGGAGCGATGATTGGGGGAATTATCTTAGGAGTGATTGAAAATCTGTCGAAAGCCTATATTTCTTCCCAGTTATCTGACGCAATTGTATTTTCTGTGCTGATTATCGTGCTTCTGGTGCGGCCCACAGGAATTTTAGGCAAACAGATTCATGAGAAAGTGTAGGTGCGGAGGATGAAGACAAAAAAAGCAGAAGCCGGTGCAAAAGCCGGTACAAAGAATACGGCGAAGAATAAAGTCACCGTGCAGAATATGATTACCTATGCCATCGTTATTGCCTTCTGGGTATTTATCCAGATCTGGAGCAGTACGGGGAATATGACCAGCTTGTTTAAGGGACTTTTGGTTCCCATCTGTACGTATGTTATCCTGGCGGTTTCTTTAAATTTAACGGTAGGCATCCTGGGCGAGTTAAGCCTTGGACATGCCGGGTTTATGTGCGTGGGTGCATTTTCCGGTGCCTTTTTTACCAAGGCCATGGCGGGGGCCATCCCCAGTGTAAACGTCCGTTTTGCCATTGCCCTTCTTGTGGGGGCGGCGACGGCAGCGGTCTTTGGCTTTTTGATTGGTATTCCCGTACTGCGCTTAAAGGGCGACTATTTAGCGATTGTTACCCTGGCCTTCGGGGAGATTATTAAGAATTTAATTAATGTTTTTTATGTGGGAAAGGACAGCCATGGGCTTCATTTTTCGATGAAGGATGTCGCTTCCCTTGGCATGGGTGCCGACGGTGAAGTGATTATCAAGGGTGCGCAGGGAATTACCGGAACGCCCAAGGCGTCGAACTTTACCGTGGGAATTATCCTGGTGCTCATTGTCCTGGTTATCGTCTTAAATCTGATTCATTCCCGCACGGGCCGGGCGATTATGGCGATCCGCGACAACCGGATTGCTGCCGAGTCTGTCGGTATTCATATTACAAAGTACAAGCTTTTGGCCTTTACGATCTCGGCGTCCATCGCCGGAGTTGCCGGGGTTTTGTATGCGCACAACCTTTCAAGCCTTGCCGCCACGCCCAAGAACTTCGGCTACAATATGTCGATTATGATCCTGGTTTTCGTGGTTTTGGGAGGAATTGGAAATATCCGCGGCTCGATGATTGCCGCCGTGGTGCTTACGGCTCTGCCGGAGCTTCTGCGCGGATTAAACAACTACCGTATGCTGATCTATGCGATTGTCTTAATTGCCATGATGCTGTTTAACTCGGCACCCAAGGCCATTGAGATGCGGGAGCGTTTCTTTGCCGGCTTAAAGAAGAAAAACCGAAAGGAGGCGGCTTAAATGGCTATGCTGGAAGTTAAAAATTTAAGTATCTCCTTTGGGGGACTGAAAGCGGTGAATGATTTCCATGTGACGATTGAAAAGGGCCAGCTTTACGGTCTGATTGGGCCAAACGGTGCCGGGAAGACCACCGTATTCAACCTTTTAACCGGGGTGTATAAGCCGGATACGGGAAGCATTCATTTAGACGGTGTAAATATTACCGGGAAAAAGACCATCGATATCAACCAGAACGGGATTGCCCGAACCTTCCAGAACATCCGTCTGTTTAAAGAACTTTCCGTGCTGGATAATGTTAAAGTCGGGCTGCACAACCATCATCCCTATTCGACCATCGAGGGGATATTCCGCCTTCCGCGCTATTTTAAGGTGGAAAAGGAGATGGATGAACGCGCCCTGGAACTGTTAAAGGTGTTTGATTTGGACGGGGAGGCCGACTACACGGCTTCCAATCTCCCCTACGGAAAGCAGAGAAAGTTAGAGATTGCCCGTGCCTTAGCGACACAGCCAAAACTCCTTCTTCTGGATGAACCCGCAGCCGGGATGAACCCGAACGAAACCAAGGAACTGATGGACACCATCCGCTTTGTCCGCGATAATTTCGATATGACGATTCTGCTGATTGAACACGATATGAAGCTGGTATCGGGGATCTGTGAGAAGCTGACGGTGCTGAACTTCGGTCAGGTACTTACCGAAGGCGATACCGCCGATGTACTAAACGACCCGCAGGTAATCACTGCGTACCTGGGAGAATAGGAGGAGAAGTTATGGCATTGCTGGAAGTTACCGGCCTTGAAGTATTTTACGGGGTAATTCAGGCCATTAAAGGAATCTCCTTTGAAGTCAACCAGGGAGAGATTATCGCCCTGATTGGGGCAAACGGTGCGGGAAAAACCACCACCTTACAGACGATCACCGGATTAATTCCCTCAAAGGCAGGAAAAATCGTCTACGACGGGAAGGATATCACCAAAATCCCGGGCCATAAGCTGGTTTCCATGGGCGTGGCCCATGTGCCGGAAGGCCGGAGGGTGTTTGCCCAGCTTTCGGTTTTACAGAATTTAAAACTGGGTGCCTATTCAAGAAACGATAAAAATGAACTGGAAGAAACCTTAAAGAAAATCTATGCCCGTTTTCCTCGTCTGGAAGAGCGGAAAAACCAGCCTGCAGGTACGCTCTCCGGCGGTGAACAGCAGATGCTTGCCATGGGACGGGCATTGATGAGCCATCCGAAATTAATCGTTATGGATGAGCCGTCGATGGGACTTTCCCCCATCTATGTCAATGAGATTTTTGATATTATCCAGAGCATTAATAAGGACGGAACCACGGTTCTTTTAGTGGAGCAGAACGCAAAAAAGGCCCTGTCCATCGCCAACCGGGCTTACGTCCTGGAAACCGGAACCATCGTTTTATCCGGCGACGCCGATGAACTGATGAATGATGATTCGGTGAAGAAGGCGTATTTAAGTGAATAACGAGGTCTATAACCTCAACCCCCCTGCATATACTATAATCAGCATAGCAAGGGGGTATTTTTATGGACAGTTTTCATGTATACAAAGATATGGAAGCCCGCACGAAAGGAGAAATTTATCTGGGTGTGGTAGGCCCGGTCAGAACAGGAAAATCAACCTTTATCAAGCGCTTTATGGAGCTTTTGGTTCTTCCCTCCATGGAAAATGAAGCGGACAGAAACGTAAGCCGGGATGAACTTCCCCAGAGCGCCGCCGGAAAAACGGTGATGACGACGGAGCCGAAATTCATCCCCAAGGACGCGGCACAGATTCAGTTAGGGGACGGGATCTCGGTAAAAATCCGCCTGATTGACTGTGTGGGCTTTATGGTTGAGGGAGCAGCAGGCCATATTGAAAACGATATGGAGCGCATGGTGAAAACGCCCTGGTACGATACGGAAATTCCGTTTACCAAGGCAGCGGAAATCGGGACGAGGAAGGTAATCACCGATCATTCAACGATTGGTGTGGTCGTTACCTGCGACGGCTCCTTCGGGGATTTAAAGCGCCCGAACTACATAGAAGCAGAACACACCGCTATCGAGGAATTAAAGGCCCTGCACAAGCCCTTTATCGTGCTCCTAAACTCCGCCCGGCCGTTTTCCGAGGAAACGCTTGCCCTGGCCGATGCCATGGAAGAAGAGTACAAGGTCACGGTGATGCCGGTAAACTGCGAACAGTTAAAGCGGGAAGATATTTACCATATGCTGGAAAAAGTATTGAAAGAATTCCCGGTTGTGCGCATGGACTTTTCGATTCCCAAATGGCTGGAAATCCTTCCTGCGGATCACCCGGTAAAGGCCCAGGTGATTGCAGCCGCAAAACAGGTGCTCTCCTCGGTCAGCCAGATGAAGGATGTCGCCCGCGGGGCAGAGGATGTCCAGGCAGAGTTTATGGAGGAAATCCGCATGGATCGGATGAATCTGGCCAACGGCTGTGTTTCCATGAATATCGTGATGGACGACAACTGCTATTACCAGATTATCAGTGACGTGACCGGTCTTCCCATCGAAGGGGAATACCAGCTGATGCAGACCTTAGAGAGTCTGTCAAGGATGCAGAAGGAGTACGAAAAAGTCTTAAATGCCATCAGCCAGGTGCGGATTAAAGGCTATGGGGCAGTGATGCCGGAGCGATCGGAAATCCTTTTGGATGAGCCGCAGGTGATCCGCCACGGGAATAAATACGGGGTAAAGATTAAAGCCGAAGCGCCCTCCATCCACATGCTGCGGGCGCAGATCCAGACGGAAATTGCACCGATTGTCGGGAGCGAGCAGCAGGCCCAGGATTTAATTTCCTACATTAAGGAGAGCAGCCGGGAAAATCCCGACGGGGTGTGGGATGCCAATATTTTCGGAAAGTCCATCGAACAGATTGTGGGCGACGGGATTCAGGCAAAGATTTCCCAGCTCACCGATGAGAGCCAGATAAAACTTCAGGATACCATGCAGAAAATTATCAATGACAGCAGCGGCGGGATGATCTGCATTATTATATAATTTTTTGAAAATTACGGACAATTAATCCTTTCCTAAAGAATTGTTTTATGTTATACTGAGAATAAGACAAGAATTTGTATAGTTTATCGTGAAGATGCGGAAAATGAACAAAAGAATACGAAGGAGGGTTTTCATGAAGTTAGAATTTATCGGAGCCGATCATGAAGTGACGGGGAGCTGTCATTATCTGGAAGTCGGAGAAACCAAGCTTTTTGTTGACTGCGGGATGAAGCAGGGACAGAATCTTTATGAGAATGTAGAACCGCCGGTAAGCTACAGCGAGATTGATTTTGTTCTGCTCACCCACGCCCACATTGACCATGCGGGCTACCTTCCCTATATTTACGCTCGGGGATTTCGGGGGAGGGTTATTGCCACGGATGCCACTGCCGATCTCTGCGATATTATGCTTCGTGACAGTGCCCACATCCAGGAGATGGAGGCCGAGTGGAAGAACCGGAAGGCCAGACGTGCAGGTAAAGAGGAAACCACGGCGCTCTACGAGATGAAAGATGCCCTGGGCGTAATCAAGCTGATTGAAGCCTGTCCTTACGGTGCGCAGATGGAACTGAACGAGGATATTAAGGTGCGCTTTACCGATGCGGGGCATTTACTGGGTTCGGCTTCGATTGAAGTCTGGGCCAGGGAAGGGGACGTGGAAAAGAAGCTGGTATTCTCCGGCGATATCGGGAATAAGAATAAGCCGCTGATCTGCGATCCGACCTATATCGAAGACGCCGATTACGTGATTATGGAATGTACCTACGGCGACCGCTACCACAAGAAACGCACGAATTATGCGGCGGATCTGGCAAAGATTATCCAGCAGACCTTGGATCGGGGCGGAAATGTGGTCATCCCTGCCTTTGCCGTAGGGCGTACCCAGGAACTTTTATATTTTATCCGTCAGATTAAGGCAGACGGCCTGGTCACCGGGCATGACGGGTTTGAGGTCTATGTGGACAGTCCGCTTGCCGTGGAGGCGACCCAGGTCTTTAAGGAAAATATGCAGGAGTGCTTTGACGAGGAAACCAAGGCCCTGGTTCGTCAGGGGATTAACCCGATTGGCTTTCCGGGACTTAAGCTCTCCATTACCAGTGAAGAGTCCAAGAACATCAACTTTGATATGACGCCCAAGGTAATTATCTCCGCGGCCGGCATGTGTGATGCGGGACGTATCCGCCATCATTTAAAGCATAACCTCTGGCGGAAAGAGTGTTCGGTGGTCTTTGCCGGATACCAGGCCGAGGGAACCTTAGGACGCAGCCTTTTGGAAGGAGCAAGTGAGGTTAAGATCTTCGGCGAGTCCATCGATGTGGTTGCCCATATTGAACTGATTGACGGAATCAGCGGCCATGCCGACCGCGACGGGCTTCTGGCATGGATCGGCGCGTTTAAGAACAAACCAAGCCATGTATTTATGGTGCACGGGCAGGATACGGTCTGCGATTATTTTGCCGAAGGCTTAAAGAAGGATATGGGGCTGGAGGCTTCTGCGCCGTTTTCCGGGTCAATCTTTGATCTGGCAGAGAATGTATGGATTCGTGAGGCAGCAGGTATTCCGGTGGTTAAGACGACCGTTGCCAAGAAGAAAGCAACCTCCGTTTACATGCGCCTGCTCAGTGCCGGAGAGCGTCTGCTTCGGGTTATCCATCACAATGAAGGCGGGGCGAATAAAGACCTTGCGAAGTTTACGGATCAGATTATGTCCCTCTGTGACAAGTGGGATCGATAGACCGGGCAGAGGGTGCATAGAAAGGATGATTTATGAGTAAAGTACAGATCTATACGGACGGATCGGCCCGGGGGAATCCTGACGGGCCGGGAGGTTACGGCACAATTCTTCATTTTGTGGACCAGCGTGGAGTCCTTCACGAAAAAACCATGTCCGGTGGCTTTAAGCGGACGACGAATAACCGTATGGAACTTTTGGCTGCCATCGTGGGCTTAGAGGCATTGAACCGCCCCTGCCAGGTAGAACTGTACTCCGACTCCAAGTATTTAATTGATGCCTTTAACCAGCACTGGATTGAAAAATGGGTTGCCAATAACTGGACCAGGGGAAAGAGCAATCCTGTAAAGAACATTGATCTGTGGAAACGCCTGCTCAAAGCGAAAGAATCCCACCAGGTAACCTTTATCTGGGTGAAGGGACATGCCGGTCATCCTTTAAATGAACGCTGTGATAAACTGGCCACATCGGCGGCGGACGGAAAAAATCTGATGGACGATCCGGGAATTACTTCCTCGGTTTAACCATGAGATTTCTGCTGGAACATTTAAGGAAAGCTTACAAAATATTACGTCTTCCTTTTAGCTATTTCTTTTCTTTCCGGTTTATGTTATCTTTGAAGAAGAGAAAAGGAAATTAAGCATTACGGACGATTAAAGCAAAGGATGATGGAATGAAGGGCAGCTTAAAAATATGGATGGTGATTCTGGGCATTTTAGCGGCAGGGACGGGAATTACCTGTCTGACGAATTCGTATGTGACTCGTCAGATAGCAAAGATGGCAGAAACCCAGCCGCACAGACAGGAATATACGCGGGTGCTGCCGGAAGAGGAATCCGCAGACAGCGGGCAGGGGATGGCAGAGGATGCACTGCCTGAGGCGATAGAAGAGGGAGCACCTGCACCGCACGGGGAAGACGCTAAAGGAGATGCCATGCCCCGGGCAGCGGCGATTGATTTTGCATCTGCCGGGACTGTGCCGGAGGGTGAAGCAGCACCTGCCGGGACTGTGCCGGGGGGCGAAGCAGCACCTGCCGGGGCGGTGCCGGATGGCGAAGCAGCACCTGCCAGGGCGGCACCGGAGGGCGAAGGTTTTGCGTCTGCCAAAGAAGCACCGGAGGATGCAAAAGTATTTGACGGGGAACAGACCGGGGAAGATGCAGGAGAATTACCGCAGGCAGATAAAGCAAAGACGGCGGATACCGGCCAGGCACCATTGGCAGAACGTGCCGCGCAGAATGCTCCGGCGGGTGAAGTGGTTTTGGAAATCACAGAATATCCCACGGATTTACAGGAAGGCTTAAAGGAATACCAGGAACGTTTTCCGCAGATTGACCGGCAGATCGAGCAGATGCGCAAATCGGAAACGGAAAATAACGTGTATTCGGTAAAAACCGCCGCGCAGACCGAACAGCGGATCTGGGAGCGGGAGATGGAGGGGATTTATCGTCTGCTCTGTGATTCCTTAGATGCCATGGCCTGCGAGAAGCTGAAAAAAGAGCAGCAGGAATGGGTGCAGTTAAGGGACAGCCTGGCGGAGGAGGCGGCAAAGAAAAACAGCGGAGGTTCGCTGGAAAGCGTCGATTACATTGCCAGTATAGCCTCCTCTAACCGCGAGAGGGCCTATGCGCTTTTGGAGAAATACCAGGAATAACGAAGAATCATAAACAATAAATCATTTTAAAAATCGGTTTCTTTCCCGCAGATTTTCTGCATAGAAGCCGGTTTTTTGTCTATTTTATTTGTAATTTTACTTGAAAATGTAATCCGCCTATGATACCATAAAACGAGGAAAGCTTTTATTGTAATATTGTAATTGTAATATTATAATTTTGCAATAAAGTGAAAAAACTGCCGAAA
Source organism: uncultured Clostridium sp. (assembly GCA_946553025.1). Taxonomy (GTDB): domain Bacteria; phylum Bacillota; class Clostridia; order Lachnospirales; family Lachnospiraceae; genus Caccovicinus. The sequence continues at coordinate 102,555 of CAMNRM010000002.1, read as the reverse complement.
GATAAATAAAGGGCAGGATTACATTTAGGAGGAGTTTTTTTATGGCAATAATCGTAAATTTTATTTATTATGCGATACGTGTGGCGTTTTTTGCAGCACTTGCTTTTGGGGGAATTGTCCTTGGAAAGAAGTACAGGGATAAAAAAGATTTACAGAAAAGCAAATAGTTGGAGGTAACTGAAGTTGGAAAATTATAAGGATTTTCTAAAGTACGAGGAAGCCATTGCCCGGTATCAGGGATGGAGGGAATCCGGGGAAGATAAGAATCGCCCGTTTGGGGTGAATGAGCTACGGGAGGCATTCCTGGCTTTTTTTGAGAGCAAGAACCATCTTCGCCTGAAGAGTTTTTCCCTGGTTCCGCATAATGACAACAGCCTGCTGCTGATTAATTCCGGTATGGCACCGTTAAAGCCTTATTTTACCGGGCAGGAGATTCCGCCGAGAAAGCGGGTGACGACCTGTCAGAAGTGTATCCGCACCGGTGATATTGAAAATATCGGAAAGACTGACCGGCACGGAACCTTTTTTGAAATGCTGGGAAATTTTTCCTTTGGGGATTATTTTAAAACCGAAGCTATTCACTGGTCCTGGGAGTTTTTAACCGGCGTGGTAAAGCTTGACCCCGAGCGTCTGTATCCGTCCATCTACCAGGAGGACGACGAGGCGTTTGCCATCTGGAACGAGCAGGTGGGGATTCCGGCGGAGAGGATTTTCCGCTTTGGCAAGGAAGATAACTTCTGGGAGCACGGCTCCGGTCCCTGCGGCCCATGTTCCGAGATTTACTATGACCGCGGCGAGAAGTACGGCTGCGGGAAACCCGGGTGCACCGTGGGCTGCGAGTGCGACCGCTATATTGAAGTGTGGAATAATGTATTTACCCAGTTTGATAATGACGGCAAGGGCCATTACAGCGAACTGGAACAGAAAAATATCGATACCGGCATGGGCTTAGAGCGTCTGGCGGTGGTTATCCAGGATGTGGATTCCCTCTTTACGGTGGATACCAACCTGGCTCTTTTAGAGAGGGTTTGTACGCTGGCGGGGAAGAAGTATAAGGAAAATCACGAGGACGATATTTCGCTGCGCATTGTCACGGATCATATTAAGTCCTGCACCTTTATGATTTCCGACGGGATTATGCCGTCGAACGGGGGCCGGGGCTATGTTCTGCGCCGCCTTCTGCGGCGTGCTGCCCGCCATGGAAGAAAGCTTGGCATCCAGGGACAGTTTCTTGCCGAGTTAAGCCGCACCGTCATTGAACTTTCCAGCGGCGGCTATCCTCAGTTAGAGGAAAAGAAGGCTATGATCTTTAAGGTGCTTACCGAGGAAGAGGACAAGTTTAACAAGACCATCGACTTGGGCCTGGAGATTTTAGCCGGGATGGAAAAGGAGATGGCTAAAGCCGGACAGACCGTGCTTTCCGGGGCGAATGCCTTTAAGCTTTACGATACCTACGGCTTCCCGATAGATCTGACGAAGGAAATCTTAGAGGAAAAGCATCTTTCCATCGACGAGGAAGGCTTTGCGGCGGCGATGAAGGAACAGAAGCAGCTGGCAAAGAGTATGCGAAAGACCACGAACTACATGGGCGCGGATGTGACGGTTTACCAGTCCATCGACGCTTCGATCACCTCGGAATTTATCGGCTATGACCGTCTTGAGGGCGAGGGAAAGGTTCTGGTTTTAACGACGGAGGATGAGATTGTCGAAGCCTTAACCGACGGGCAGCGGGGAACCGTGATTCTTGATAAGACGACCTTTTATGCGACCATGGGCGGTCAGCAGGGCGATAACGGCGAGATCGTGGGCGCAAACGGTGTGTTTAAGGTTGAGGAAACCATAAAGCTTCAGGGCGGAAAAATCGGCCATGTGGGCGTGATGGCAGAGGGTATGCTCCAGACCGGGGAAACGGTGACGACGAAGGTTGCCGAAACCTCCCGTATGGCAACCGCGAAGAACCACAGCGCCACCCACCTTCTGCACAAGGCACTGCGCACGGTTTTGGGAAGCCATGTCGAACAGGCAGGGTCTTTAGTTGCACCGGATCGTCTGCGCTTTGACTTTACGCATTTTTCGGCGATGACCCCGGAGGAGATCCGCGAGGTTGAGGAGATGGTCAACCGGGAGATTGCCGCCTCCCTTCCTGTCGTTACGGAAGTGATGGGGCTGGAAGAGGCGAAGAAAACCGGGGCGATGGCACTCTTTGGCGAGAAATACGGCGAGAGTGTCCGTGTGGTAAAGATGGGCGACTTTTCCATCGAACTCTGCGGCGGAACCCATGTGGCGAATACGAACGCTATCAGCTGCTTTAAGATTCTTTCCGAGGCAGGCATTGCTGCCGGCGTGCGAAGAATCGAGGCATTGACCGCGCAGGGTCTGATGCATTTTTATCAGGGCGAGGAAGAAGAACTGCACCAGGCGGCAAAGGCGGCAAAAACCACGCCTGCAGGCTTAAAGGCAAGGATTGAGGCCATGCAGGAGGAGATCAAGGCGCTCCAGGCAGAGAATGAAAAACTTAAAGATAAGCTTGCCAAGGATTCCTTAGGCGATGTGATGAACCAGGTAAAAGAAGTGGGCGGCATCAAGCTTTTAGCGGCAAAGGTGGACGGGGCGGATATGAACGGTCTTCGCAACCTCGGCGACCAGTTAAAGGAAAAACTGGGCGACGGCGTGATCTTATTGGCCTCTGTTGCAGGCGGCAAGGTCAGCCTGATGGCGACGGCAACCCAGGGCGCTATGGATAAGGGCGCTCACGCAGGAAACCTGATTAAGGGCGTAGCTGGTTTAGTTGGCGGAGGCGGCGGCGGACGCCCGAATATGGCGCAGGCCGGCGGCAAAAACCCGGAGGGAATTGAAGCGGCGCTTGCGGAGGCTGTGCGGGTATTGGAAGGGCAGTTAAAGTAAAGATAGGATAAAAAAGGAAAACGTCCGGTGAAAAAATAACCAGAGCATGATGCAGGAACAATAAAATACGGCAAAATTGCAGAAAAATTAAATTTCGGTTAAATTTTTCTTGACGTATACTGAATTTATGTTATAATTACAGCAGTGCTAAAAATACCCAAACAGTTGTATTTGATAGTTTTTTCGCACAGATACCACAACTGGAGGGAGGGTAGGTGTGAGCTATGTCAAACGTAATTGTTAAAGATAACGAGAGCCTGGACAGCGCTTTACGCAGATTCAAAAGAAACTGTGCAAAAGCCGGTATTCAGCAGGAAATTCGTAAAAGAGAACATTATGAAAAGCCCAGCGTAAGACGTAAGAAAAAGTCTGAAGCTGCAAGAAAGCGTAAGTATAACTAATGCTTATGGTTTGGCCCTGATTCCGTGCGAGTCAGGGCTTTTTTCAGTTGGACCGGATAGAGTGCACCTGGGATACCGGAAGGGATGGCTTTTATCCGGCGGCAGACTTTTAAAGTACAGGAAGCATCTTGCATCTTGCCGGTCTAATGGACAGAATCTTTGCATAGCATGAAGTAAGGCCAGTGTACGGGAGCACCGGATGAGAAAAGCAGGGGAAGCCAAGGAGCGGGTGATTGCCGCGATGAATCTGCCCAAGGACGTTTATCTGGGGGAACTTCTGGTTTCTCTGGTGGGAAGAAGGGCCGTGTATGTGGAGAATTACCGTTCCATCCTTCTGTACACGGATACCCAGTTAAAGCTTCAGGGGAAGAACTGCAAGCTGAAAATCTGCGGGAAGAATCTGATGATTGAGTATTATACGGGCGATGAGATGAAGGTGACGGGGAAGATTGAAGAACTGCTTCTGGAAGGGTGAAATGGATGGGATCAGGATTGCCGGAATGGGTTTCGCGCCGGGTAAAGGGGATTTTGCGGATTAAGCTTACCGGATATTCGCCGGAACGCTTTTTAAATCTCTGCAATACAAAGGGGATTTGTCTGTGGGATTTGGTTTATAAAGACGACGGCTATATGTTCTGGATGACACTTGGCGGTTTTCTGCGGGTGAGGCCCCTGGTGAAAAAATCACAGGTTCGCCTGCGGGTGGTTGAGCGTGTGGGTCTTCCTTTTTTTTTAAGGAGGAACAAAAAGCGGGTTGGATTTGCGGCCGGAGCCTGTGTGTGCGGCGTTTCCCTCTACATGCTTTCCCTGTTTATCTGGGATATCCAAATCGAAGGAAACCGCAGATATACCGACGAGATGATTGTGAACTACCTTCAGTCCTCGCAGATTACCTGGGGGATGCGAAAGTCGCAGGTGGACTGTGAAAAGCTTGAGATGGCGCTTCGGGATGATTTCCCGGAAGTTACCTGGGCTGCGGCCAGGGTTTCCGGAACCCGGCTGTTTATCGCCGTTAAGGAAAATGAAGTCCTTTCCTCCATTCCAGAAAAGGATGAAACACCCTGCAACCTTGTCGCTTCCCGCCCGGGAGTGATTGCCGAAATTACCGTGCGCCAGGGCAAGGCCCAGGTAAAGGCGGGCGATCCGGTGGAAGAGGGGCAGGTGCTGGTCAGCGGGGTAATCCCCATCACTGACGACAGCGAAACCGTGAAAAATATCCGCTACGTCCATGCCGACGCCGATATTACCGCCTTTACCCAGTACCCATTTTCGGAGAGTTTTTCCCGGATGTACAGGGCGCAGGCAGAAACCGGAAGGAAAAAGCCGGGGCTTTTTTGGCAGGTCGGGCGATGGTCGGGTGCCTTTCTTTTTCCGGCCAAGGAGGATGAACACTGGGTCTATATGACCGAGAGAAACCAGATAAAGCTGTTTTCCAGTTTTTACCTTCCGCTGTACTGGGGAAAGATCCAGGGCAGGGAGGTAGAGTATTATGACGCATTTTACAGCAAAAAAGAACTGGAATGTGTTGCCGAAGGGATTTATCAGAATTTTGTAAAAAATTTAAGTGAAAAAGGGGTACAAATAATTCAAAATGATGTTAAAATACTAGAAGGTGAATCTGTCTGCAAAATGGAGGGTACGATTTCGGCAAAGGAGTCCATCGGGCAGGTTCAGCAGATTACCGATCTGGAGGAGAATAAAGAGAAAGAATGAGCATCGTGGAAAACATAATTGATATTCCCATGGAACATGAAAAGAATGTGTTCGGACAGTTCGACGCCTATCTGAAGAAGATTGAACGAACCCTTCAGGTGACGATGGTGAACCGGGACGGGGCCTTAAAGATTATCGGGCCGGAGCCGATGGTTGTGCGGGCAAGGAGCGTGTTTGGAAACCTGATTGAGCTTTCCCGCAGGGGCAATGAGATTACCGAGCAAAATGTGGATTACGCCCTCTCTTTAGCCTTTACCGAAAACGATCATCAGATTCTGGAAATCGATAAGGATATTATCTGCCGAACCGTTTCCGGAAAGCCGGTAAAGCCAAAAACCATGGGGCAGAAGCAGTATGTGGACGCTATACGAAAGAAGATGATTGTTTTTGGCATCGGCCCCGCGGGAACGGGAAAGACCTACCTTGCCATGGCTATGGCGATTCAGGCATTTAAAAGCGGTGAAGTGGGGCGGATCATCCTTACCCGTCCGGCGATTGAGGCGGGAGAGAAACTGGGCTTTCTGCCGGGAGATCTGCAGAGTAAGATAGACCCCTATCTTCGCCCGCTCTACGACGCCCTGTACCAGATTATGGGCGCGGAGAGTTATCTGCACAATGCGGAAAAAGGGCTGATTGAGGTTGCGCCTCTGGCCTATATGCGCGGAAGAACCTTAGATAACGCCTATATTATCTTAGACGAGGCACAGAACACCACGCCGGCGCAGATGAAGATGTTTTTGACGAGGATTGGCTTTGGGTCAAAGGTGATTATTACCGGTGACCAGACCCAGAAAGACCTTCCCTCCGGTGCCGTCAGCGGTCTGGATACGGCGCTTAAGGTTTTAAAGAGGATTGATGATATCGGCTTCTGCCATTTAAGCAGCAGCGACGTGGTTCGCCATCCTCTGGTGCAGAAAATCGTACAGGCTTATGAGGACTATGAAACAAAAGGAAAGGAACGGCGCAGAAGATGACCATAGCAATTGATCACGAAGCAGAAGAAAAACTGATGCTCTCCGAGGAGGAGATTATCCGGGACGTGGTTCTGGCCGTTTTGGATTACGAAGGCTGCCCTTATGAGGCGGAGGTCAATGTCGTGGTGACGGATAACCGGGAAATCCAGAAGATGAACCGGGAGTACCGGGGAATCGACGCTCCAACCGACGTTTTATCCTTTCCCATGCTGGAGTTTACCGCGCCTTCTGATTTTTCCCATGTGGAAGAAGCTTTTGAGGACTGCTTTAACCCGGAGAGCGGGGAACTGATGTTAGGGGATATCATCCTTTCCGTGGATAAGATCCGCGAACAGGCCGAAAGCTACGGGCATTCCCAGACCAGGGAACTTGCCTTTTTAGTCGCTCACAGTATGCTCCATCTGTGCGGCTACGACCATGAAGAAGAAAGCGAACGGGAAGAAATGGAAAGAAAACAGAGAGAAATTCTGGAATTAAGGGGGTACAAGCGATGAGAAAGAAATCCGTGGCAATGCTTTGCATCCTGCTGGCTGCTGCCGGTTTGTGGGGCTGTACGGGGCGCTATAAAGAGGCAGCAGTTGTCCAGACAACAGAGATGACACAGGAAAGCTCAGAAATCGCCATTGTTCAGCGGGAAACGGAAACCGAAACGGAAACAGAAACCGAAGCCGAGGTTCATGAGAATGAAGGAATTCTTGACTTATCGGATCGGACACCCGTGGACGGGAAGGTGCGCAGTTACCTGACCGGAGAGTGGGTGGATGCTGCGATAGGAAACCGCAGGCCCGTGGCAACCATGATGAGCAACGACAAGGAATCCTTGCCCCAGTACGGCATTAACCGGGCAGGCGTGGTGTATGAGGCAAGCGTAGAAGGGGTAATGAACCGCTACATGTCCATTATCGAGGATTATGACGATTTGGAGCGCATAGGCTCCACGCGAAGCTGCCGGACGTATTATACCTATTTTGCCCGTGAATTTGACGCCATCTATTCCCACTTTGGGCAGAGCACCTTTGCCGTCCCGTTTTTAAAGAACGTGGACAATATCAACGGAATTGAAGGCATCGGCTCCGTGGCCTTCTACCGCTCCAGCGATAAAAAGGCACCGCATAATGCCTACACCAGCGGAGAACGGCTGAAAAAAGCCATTGAAAAACTGGGCTATTCAACGGAATACAATGAGGATTACCACGGCCACTACCGCTTTGCCGAGGAAGAATACTCCTTAGAAGATCTGGGCGAGGAAGTCCATCCCTTTGAAGCTGTCCGTGTAGAGCCGGGTTATCCGTATAATAAACCGTATTTTGTATACAATAAGGAAGACGGATTCTATCACCGTATGCAGTACGGCGACGTCCACATGGGCAATGAAGGGCCGATTGTGGTCAAGAACCTGATTATCCAGTACTGCCAGACCGGTCACTATGCGACGACCCAGTACCTGGATATCTATGTCAAAAGCTCTCACCAGAACGGCTATTTCTTTACCGGCGGAAAAGGGATTCCGATTAGCTGGGAAAAGGACGGAGAATTCGGCGTTACCCATTACTATGGGATGGACGGAAAAGAAATTATTTTAAACCAGGGAAAAACCTGGGTTTGCATAGTCAATGCCGATGATAAGGATGAAATAGGAATTTATGGAGAATAAAAAATATTCCCAAAACAAGAGCCGGGAAAGGGCAAAAACCCCTGCCCGGCCTGGCGCAGCACCGGCGCGGCCCAAAAAGAGCGGCGGAAACTTTGTGATTCAGGGAAGTATCTTAGCGGCGGCGGGGATTGTCGTCCGCCTGATTGGCCTGATTTACCGGATACCCCTGATTGCCATTATCGGTGATGAGGGAAACGGCTATTATACTTCGGCGTTCAGCATTTATTCGATTCTGTTGATTGTATCCTCCTACAGCCTTCCCACGGCGGTTTCCAAGCTGGTTTCTGCACGGATTGCCCGGGGGCAGTACTGCAATTCCCGGAGGATTTTAAAGGCATCGATGATCTATGCCGCCGGGGTAGGAGGGATTGCCGCCGGGGCTTTGTGGATGGGGGCAGACTTCTTTGCCGGAGCCATGAAGATGCCCTATTCAAGCTTTGCCCTGCGCACGTTAGCGCCCACCGTCTGGGTGATGGCGTTTTTAGGCGTGCTGCGCGGGTATTTTCAGGGAACCGGGACGATGGTTCCCACGGCGATATCCCAGATATTAGAACAGATTGTCAATGCGGCAGTCAGTATCGGCGCGGCATGGATTCTTTTCCGGGAGGGGCATAAGGCGGATTTGGTTTTTGGAAATGATTCCCTGGCCTATTCTTACGGTGCCGGAGGGGGAACGATAGGAACTGGGGCCGGGGCCCTGGTTGCCCTGGTTTTCTGCGGTATGTTAATGATGTCTTTCCGGAAAATCCTGCGCAGGCAGTGCCGGCGGGATAAGACGGGACCGACGGAGAGCTACGCGCAGATCGGCGGGCTTTTAACCGTAACGATTTTTCCCATTGTATTAAGCAGCACGGTCTATAACATCAGTTCCGTGCTGGATAACTTTTTTTTTGGACAGGGAATGGACAAGCTGGGCCAGGGAAGCCTGATTGCTGCCCAGTGGGGAATTTTCGGTAAATACCACACGTTGTTTATGATTCCCGTAGCCATTGCCAATGCTTTGTCGTCCTCATTGATTCCCTCCCTGTCCCGGGCCGTGGCCTCCAGGGACAAAGGCCAGGTCTTAAATAAGGTGAGCACAGCCATCCGGTTTTCCATGCTGATTGCCATCCCCTCCACGGTGGGGCTGATGGTGCTTTCCGCACCTATCAATAACCTGCTCTTTCACAGTGCAAATGCAGAACTTTTAATTCAGATAACGGTCTGCGGGGCATCCGCCGTCGCCTTTTACTCCTTATCCACGGTGACGAATGCCATCCTGCAGGGAATCAACCATATGAAAACCCCGCTGAAAAACTCTGCCATTGCCCTGGGGCTTCATATTGTGCTGCTGCTGGCGATGATGTACGGGCTGAAATCGGGGATCTATGCCGTGGTGCTGTCCAATATTTTCTTTGCCGTTGTGGTCTGCGTGCTGAATGCCCGCGCAATCCGCCGGTACTTAAATTACCGCCAGGAATACAGAAAAACCTTTCTCCTGCCCGGTCTTTCCTCCCTGCTTATGGGCATAGCAGCCGCAGGTGTATCCAAGGGTCTGAAGTCCGTCCTTCCCGGGGGACGGCTGTGGCTGGCCGTGCAGGTGATTTGCGCGGTAGGCGCTGCGGTGGCGGTTTACGGCGTGTGCCTGTTAAAATTCGGGGCTGTGGATGAAGATGAACTCTATGCCATGCCCAAGGGAAGAAAGCTGACGAGGATAGCGAAGAGGCTGCGTTTATTGTAAATGGATGCTTGCCGTTCGTTTACGCAGGTCGGAGCAATCTGTTTCATATTTATGTTTAAGATGGAAAGAAAAAGCAGATACTGTACTTTATAAGGAGGAATTATCCATGAAAAAGTATCGTTACTGCTTTTTTTTATGTTTGGTTTTGGGGGTTATCGCCCTGGGAACGGCTGTCTGGTGGTTTTCAGCCGGGAAAGATAAAGCCGTACCCGATAACGGAGAAACGGAAACCTGGATGACGGAGAGTGAAACCGTCGCCGAGGATCGGATTGTGATGAATCAGGAAAAGGTTCGTCCATTACCGGCGAAAACACAGCCTGTATCATCGGCAGAGGAAGAACAAAAAGAAGAAAAGAAGGAATATCTTCTGGTTTCCGAGGACGGGTTTTTGCTGGTGTTTGGCAATAATGCAAGAGAAATCTGCCTTTATACGCACATCCCAATCAGCGATTTCCCGGAAGAAGAACAGGAAAAACTGCGGCAGGGAATCTGGTTTTCACAGATGGAAGAAATTTACAATTATTTAGAATCTTATACCAGTTAAAAGGGATGATGATTTACGGTTCACGGGGCTGTGCGGGAAGATTAGAAAGCGATATTGCATAATTTACTGGTCATTTTGGATGAATTCGTGTATAATGGGGGCTAAAGTGCTGAGAAATGAAGTTACAGTGATAAGCAAAGAGGAACAAAAGGATGAAGAAGCAGGTGTTAATTATCGGCGGAGGGGCGTCAGGGCTTACGGCAGCGATCTGGGCCGCACGGTCGGGGGCGGCAGTGACCGTACTGGAGCACATGGATCGGGTGGGAAAAAAGATTCTCTCTACAGGAAACGGAAGATGCAACTTAACCAATGCAAAAATGGATAAAAGCTGTTATTACTGTACAGAGCCGGACTTTCCCATGGAAGCAATCCGCCAGTTTGGGTGGAAGGAAACCCTGCGCTGGTTTTCTTCGATGGGGGTTTTGTGCAAGAGCCGGATGGAAACCTATTACTATCCGGTATCGGATCAGGCTTCGTCGGTGCTGGATGCCCTGCGTCTGGAAATCGAAAGGCTTGGGGTAAGGGTGGTAACGGGCTGTGTTCCCCAGAAGCTTTCCTGGGAGAAAAAGAAAGGGAAAACCAGGTTTTTTGTTCAGAGCAGTCAGGGAAATTTTTCCGGTGACGCCCTGATTTTAGCCTGCGGTTCCAAGGCTGCACCCAATACCGGATCGGATGGGAGCGGTTATGCTCTGGCGGAAAGCCTGGGGCATATGGTTATCAAGCCGCTGCCTGCCTTAGTTCAGCTTCGGTGCCAGGGAAAGCACTATGCACAGATGGCAGGGATAAGGACAGAGGCAAGGCTGACGCTTCTGGCTGCGGGGAAGAAGGAAAGGGTGGAAGAAGGGGAACTTCAGATCACCGATTACGGGATTTCCGGAATTCCTGTATTTCAGTTCAGCCGTTTTGCCGCCCGGGCGCTGGAGGAAAGGAAAAAAGTACAGGTGCTTATTGATTTCCTTCCCTTTATGGGGGAGGAGGAGAGCCGGGTATTTTTAAAAGAAAGGTTTGCTGTCTTTGGCCAGAGGAAGGGGGAAGACTTCCTTAATGGTGTGGTGCATAAAAAACTGGCCCATGTATTGCTGAAGACGGCAGGAATTCCTCTGGGTGAGCCGGTGGGAGAAACATCAAAAAAGCAGAGAAATATGCTGTTTTATGCTCTTAAAGAATATGAGGCCCTGGTCAGTTCTGTGAACCCTTTTGCCAATGCGCAGGTCTGCAGCGGTGGGGTGGATACCGCACAGGTAGACGCCCGTACCATGGAGTCAAAGCTGGTTCGCGGCCTGTATTTTGCCGGGGAAATCCTTGACGTGGACGGCCGCTGCGGGGGCTATAATCTGCAATGGGCCTGGAGCACGGGGAAAATAGCCGGGGTTCAGGCGGCGCAGTGGTGACGGTAAAGTTATTGTTTGCCCAGGTCTGCACAAATGCGGGGATTGATGTTGCTGTGAATGTGTGAACAGTAACGGACTGACGGATAAAGAACGAAGAAGGGAAAGAGGGAAAGAAAAACAATGCTACGGATTACGCAGGTGAAAATGCCCATTACCCACACCGAAGAAGATTTGCGGATACGGGCGGCGAAGCTTCTGCGGGTTTCGGATAATCAGATAAAAAAGCTGGTCATTGTGCGCCAGTCCATTGACGCGAGAAAAAGGGATGAGATTTCTTTTTCCTATGTGCTGGATGTGGAGGCTGAGCAGGAAGAAAAGATTGTCCGGCGGTGTAAAAACGATAAGGTTTCCTTTAGTAAGGAGGCTTCTTATCGGTTTCCTGCATCGGGAAGTATGCGGTTAAGCCATCGTCCGGTGATTGTGGGCAGCGGGCCGGCGGGGCTGTTCTGCGGGCTGATGCTGGCAAGGCATGGGTATAAGCCCCTGATCTTAGAACGGGGCGGGCCGGTGCAGGAACGCAAGGAAAAAGTGGAAGCGTTTTGGAAAGACGGAACGTTGGATGTAAACTGTAATGTTCAGTTTGGCGAAGGCGGGGCAGGAACTTTTTCGGACGGGAAGTTAAATACACTGGTAAAAGACCCGAGCGGAAGAAACCGGCTGGTGCTGTCTTTATTTGCCGAGTTTGGCGCAGACCCCTCCATTACCTGGGTACATAAGCCGCATATCGGGACGGATGTGCTGATGGGGATTGTCAAAGGGATTCGGGAGGAGATTGTCCGGCTTGGCGGGGAAGTGAGGTTTTACAGTCAGGTAACGGATATTTTATTTGAAGAAGCAGAGGATTTATCTGCGGAAGCAGAGGGGATGCCCGGGGAGGTTCAGAAACCATGCCGGCGGAAAATCTGCGGCGTTGTGGTCAACGGGAAAGAGGAGATTCCGACAGAAGTTCTGGTACTGGCGATAGGGCACAGCGCCAGGGATACGTTCTCGATGCTGAATGCGCGGGAGATTCCCATGGAAGCGAAAGCTTTTGCCGTGGGGCTTCGGATTCAGCACCCGCAGGAGATGATTGACGCTTCGCAGTACGGACAGGAAGCGGCAAAAATTTTGGGTGCCGCCAGCTATAAGCTTACACACACCTGTGCCAACGGCCGCGGCGTGTACTCGTTTTGCATGTGTCCCGGAGGCTTTGTGGTCAATGCTTCTTCCGAGGAAGGGCGGCTGGCGGTGAACGGGATGAGTTACCATGCGCGGGACGGGGAAAATGCAAACAGCGCCTTGATTGTTACCATTACCCCGGAGGATTTTTTAAAGTTTGTGAAGTTTGGTGAGGGGAAAGAAGAAACAAAGAGGATAGAGGAGATAAAGGAGATAGAGAAGGAAGAAAATACGGATGTTCTGGCGGGAATTGCTTTTCAGCGTGTACTGGAGGAACGAGCCTTCCGGGCAGGAAAAGGAAAGGTTCCGGTGCAGCTTTACGGGGATTTTAAGGAGAATCGATGTTCAGTGAAGTTTGGAGCAGTGAAACCGCAGATCAAGGGCGAGATGGCCTTTGCCAATTTACAGGAAGTACTGCCAGCGCCGCTTGTGAATGCGTTGATTGAGGGGATAGAGCGGTTTGGCAGAGTGATTCCCGGCTTTCATCGGGAGGATGCCCTTTTAGCCGGGGTGGAGAGCAGAACCTCATCTCCGGTTCGGATTCTTCGGGATAAGCAGCTGGAAAGTTCGGTTTTAGGGCTGTTTCCCTGCGGAGAAGGTGCAGGTTATGCCGGAGGGATTACTTCGGCGGCGATGGACGGAATAAAGGTTGCGGAAGAGATTGCCCGGCGTTTTGGGCCTGGGAGTGAAGGGGAATAGATTTAGATGTAAATTTGAGGAAAATTGGGGAACAGATTTAGACGTAAATTTGAGGAAAATTGGGGAATAGATTTAGACGTAAATTTGAGGAAAATTGAGGAAAAAATTTAGAGAAAAAAAAGAAAAATAGGGAAGCAGAAAAATAGAAAAACTTAAGAAAAACAGAAACAGGGAAAGGGCTGGATGGAAATGTTGAAGAGGGACAGGGATAAATTAAAAGAAAAGAAGCGGATTGTAATTAAGATTGGCTCGTCCTCGCTGACGCATAAGGAAACCGGGGATATGAATTTTGCGAAGATGGAAAAGCTGGTTCGGGTGATCAGCGATCTGCGGGGGCAGGGGAAGGAAGTGGTTCTGGTTTCTTCGGGGGCGATTGCCGCGGGAAGGCATGTTCTGGGAAATCGAAAAAGACCGGATACGCTGGCGCAGAAGCAGGCATTTGCCGCGGTCGGTCAGGCAAGGCTGATGATGATTTATCAAAGGCTTTTTGCGGAATATAACCAGACGGCGGCGCAGGTGCTTTTGACGAAGCATACCATGATTAACGACGCTTCACGGTTTAACGCACAGAACACCTTTGAAGAACTGCTGAAGCTGGGGACGGTTCCCATTGTCAATGAGAATGATACGGTTTCAACGGCAGAAATTCCCTATGTGGATACTTTTGGGGACAATGATCAGCTTTCGGCGGTGGTGGCGGCATTGATTGAGGCGGATTTACTGATTCTTTTATCGGATATCGATGGGCTGTATTCGGATGACCCGCGGAGTAATCCCGAGGCGCGGTTTATCGATATCGTCTATGAGATTGATGCAAAGCTTCTGGCGATGGGGAAGGATACTTCAAGCAGCGATGTGGGAACGGGAGGAATGTCCTCCAAGCTTACGGCGGCCCGCATTGCCACGGACAGCGGAACGGATATGGTTATTGCCAACGGGGAAGAGGTTTCGGTGATCCAGGAAATTATCGACGGGAAGGATAAGGGAACGCTGTTTATGGCGCATACAAATCTGGACTTTGATTTGATGCATTATTTGTCGAATGAGTATTGATGTTCAGTAGGAAAGCCGGGAAAACGATAAAAAAGAATGGATGCTGCCCAATTGGCGGCGAACGTTTAAAGCAAAGAAGGTGAATGAAATGAATATGACAGAAAAAATTGATCGGATCAATGCGCTTTATCATAAATCGCAGGCGGTTGGACTGACCGAGGAGGAGAAAGAGGAGCAAAAGCAGCTTCGCCAGGACTATATTCAGGCAATCCGGGCCAGCCTGCGGGGGAATTTAGACAGTATTTCCGTGCAGGAAAAAGATGGAAGTATTACAAATTTAGGGGAAAAGTATGGAAATAAGCAGAGAAGTGAAAAAGGAACTGCGGGGAAGGATTCGTGAATGCAGGAAAAAGGTGAGCAGAGAAGAAAAGGAAAGCTGGGATGCATTGTTATGTGAGCAGTTTATAACCTTGCTGGAAGAAGCATCTTTTTCGGTTTCCTCCGTTTATCTTTATCTGGATTTTCGCGGTGAGGCGGGAACAAGGCGGATTTTGGAAGCGCTCTGGGCGAAAAATATTCCTGCGGCCCTGCCACGGGTAGAGGGAGAGGAGATTTTCTTTTATGAAGTGCAGGGATGGGCGGATGTTTGTCCCGGGTATATGGGGATTGAAGAGCCTTCTGCCAGGTGTTGTCCGGTAAATGATAAGTCTGCCCTGGTGCTTGTCCCCGGGGTGGCTTTTGACCGGGGGGGCAGGCGGCTGGGATATGGGGGCGGTTATTATGACCGTTTTTTTGCCCGTGAACCAAAACATCCGCGCTGGGGCCTTGCCTATGCGTTTCAGATGGTGGAAAAGCTTCCCAAAGAGGAATGGGATCAGAAGGTTGAACGGGTGATTTTGCCGGGGAAGATAATAGAAAGGATGGACTTATGTTAATCCAGTTTTCGTTTTCTAATTATAAATCGTTTAAAGAAGAGGCTTTTTTAGATTTGGTTGCTGAACCTATTAATGAGAATGAAAAAAGTCTTATTGTAGATAAAAGCGATGGAGAGAGATTTTTGCCGGTAATTGCAATATATGGACCAAATGGCGGCGGTAAATCAACAGTTTTGGAAGCACTGAGTTACCTGAGAACATTAGTTTTGCATCCTGTGCTTTTATCACAAATGAAGGATAAGGAAGAATATAATGCAATTATTAAGCCAAATCGAGGGATTACGTTTAAAGAAAAGTATCATAAATTTGATTTGGCTTGTCAGCAACAGCCGACGTTTTTTGATATTATGTTTCGCACAGAAGGAAAACAATATCGATATCAATTTGCGCGGCTGGGCAATGAAATTGTTGAAGAAAATCTTTATCAAATGATTATCGGAGAAAGTGATGCCAATATTATTTTTGAACGTTCTGCCGAGGAATGCCTTTTGGGGGAAGAATTAGAGGGAATAGCGGTAGAAAAATTGAAAAATTCCATGCCCTTACTTTCCCATGCAGCAATTAATTATGATATTCCATCCGTTGATGATGTAATTCATTGGTTTTTGGATATTTGTTTTGTTGATTATGACAGCCCCCAAAAAGAGTATAGAATTATTTTGCCGAATACAAAAAAGGATAGAAATAAAATTTTTGAAATACTGCAAAAAATGGATATTCATATTTCGGATTTTAGAATTGAAAAAGACAGCGACGGAAATATTGAAAATATTTATACAAAACATAGTTTTGAAAACGGAATGATGTTTGAGCTGCCTTTTGAAGAAGAATCTGCAGGAACAAGGAAACTTTTTAGTTGTCTGGCAGAAATTTTACATTGTCTTAATGAGGGCAGGGTGCTGGTTGCTGATGAACTCGATGCGAAACTTCATCCAAAACTTCTTCGCTATATTATAGAACTTTTTACCGATCCGAAAAGCAATAAACATGGGGCACAGCTTTTGTTGACATCTCATGATATTACAACGATGACTTCAGAAATTTACAGAAAAGACGAGATTTGGTTTTGCGCGTTAAATCCTTATCAAGCTTCAAAACTCTATTCTCTGGTTTCTTTTAAAAATGAAAAGGAACAGGATTTGCAAAAGAATGAGGCTTATGGAAAGCAGTATATTGAGGGGCGTTACGGTGCCGATCCATATATAAGAAAAATTTTGGATTGGGAGGATTAAAGGATGAGCCTTAAACCACTGAAAGTAAGTGAACAAAAGAAAAATCAGAAAAAAATTAATGAGAAAATGCAAAAAAAGAAGATGTCCGGCAACAAGGGTGTATGAATTGGTTGAGGAATTACAAAATTATCTTTAAAAAATTTATGGCAGAGCGACTGTTATGAGGGTTTATGAAGTTTTATAAAAAAGTATGTTAAAAATTATGGAGGCAGAAAAATGGCAAACATAAACTTAGAAGATATCGGAAGAAAAGCGCAGGCAGTATCCCGCAGGCTGGGGATTTTGGGGGTGGAAGAGAAGAACCGCGGTCTTTTGGCGGCGGCACAGGCTCTTCTTGACGGGCAGGAAGAAATTCTTGCGGCAAATCAGGAAGATATGGAAAGGGCGAAGGCCCAGGGCATGAGCCAGGGATTATTAGACCGGCTGCAGCTTACCCCAAAAAGAATCGAAGGAATGGCAGGCGGGCTTCGCCAGGTGGCGGCGTTAGATGATCCGGTAGGTGAGGTGCTTTCGATGAAGCAGCGGCCCAATGGTCTGATGATTGGTCAAAAGCGCGTGCCTCTTGGAGTTATCGGCATTATCTACGAGGCTCGTCCCAATGTCACGGCGGATGCCTTCGGTCTTTGCTTTAAGACGGGCAATGCGGTTATCTTAAAGGGAGGAAGCGACGCCCTTTCCTCAAATCAGGCGGTTGTGGCCTGTTTAAAGCGGGGGCTTTCTGCGGCTGGGCTGCCGGAAGACGCCGTGCAATTAATTACATCGACCGATAGGGAAACGACGCAGGCATTGATGAAGATGAACCAGTACGTGGATGTACTGATTCCCCGGGGCGGTGCAGGGCTGATTAAGGCGGTTGTGGAAAACAGCACGATCCCCGTGATTGAAACCGGAACAGGAAACTGTCATATCTATGTGGATGAAACGGCGGATTTTTCGATGGCGCTGGATATTATTTTCAATGCAAAAACCCAGAGAATCGGGGTGTGCAATGCCTGTGAATCACTGGTTGTACATCAAAGCATTGCGGGGGAATTTCTGCCTCTGTTAAAAAAGCGCCTGGAAGAAAAGCAGGTGGAAATCCGGGGAGATGAGCGGGCCTGTCAGATCGAGCCGGAATTTACCAAAGCGCAGGAGGACGACTGGGGAAGGGAATACCTGGACTATATTCTTTCGTGCAAAATTGTGGATTCTTTAGATGAGGCCATTGAACATATTAACCGGTATAATACGAAACATTCCGAGGCCATTATTACCAAAGATTATGCCAATGCCCAGCGCTTCTTGGCTGAAATCGATGCAGCCGCAGTTTATGTCAATGCCTCCACCCGTTTTACCGACGGAGAAGAGTTTGGCTTTGGGGCGGAAATCGGCATCAGCACACAGAAGCTTCACGCACGCGGGCCGATGGGATTAAAGGAACTGACGACGACGAAGTATATTATCTACGGCAATGGACAGGTGAGGTGACGTTAATTTGCCTGTTTACCTTCCTATCCGGCATGAAGGCCAGAGCAGGCATACCAGATAGGAAGGGCATTGAGTTAAAGGAAACTCGGAATGCCCGATAAAGCGGGGCAGACCCTCCACTCCGTTACTTCCTCGTAATCCTATGCTGCTATCGCAGCCTGTCAGATGGGGCTTGCACCCCACCTGACACAAGGAAGTCCCCCCAACCCATCGCTTTCGTTTTTGCGACTTAGAAGCGGGGGACTTCCTTGATAGGTTAAATTCCAAATAATTCAGCGGTTTTTATCATTCTGTCGGCGATTTTTACTTCAAACGGGCATCTGCTTTCACAGCCTTTGCAGCCCACACATTCCGAAGCATGGTGTTCCAAAAGTTCATAATGGGACTGAATGGATTCTGGAATTTTCTCCTGCATGGTGGCAAGGTCGTAAAATTTATTGACCATTGCAATATCAATCGCTATCGGACAGGGTTTGCAATGTCCGCAGTATGTACACTGTCCCTTGTAGGGGTGGAGCGATGCTGTGGCAAGCACGGAAGCATAATCCTTTTTTGTTTCTTCAGCCGTTTCATAGCTGACGGCGGTATCAATCTGTTCTTTTGTATCATAACCGCATAAAATGGAAGAAACCGCCGGGCGTGTCAGTGCATAATGAATACACTGCACCGGTGTCAGGCGGACTCCGAAGGGCGACCTCTTTTCATCGAAGAGCCGACCTCCTGCAAAACCTTTCATTACCGTGATTCCGATATCATTTTCCTCACAGGTCTTATAAAGCAGCGCCCTGTCCGGGTCTGTTCCCTTTAAATCGCCCGGAAATTCTTCCACGAACAGTTCATCAAGATTTTCGCTTGCCGGAAGCATATCGAAGGCAGGATTCACGCTGAATAAAATCATTTCAATATAGCCGGATCTTGCAGCTTTAACAGCAACCTTTGGATTGTGCGAACTCATGCCGATGTGCCGGATAATGTTTTTACGCTTAAGTTCCATGACATAGTTCAAATAGTCGGATGTCTGGATCTGTTCCCATTCTTCTTCTGCATCCACATAATGAATCATTCCAAGGTCGATGTAATTCGTCTGCAGGCGGGCAAGAAGATCTTCAAAGGCCGGTTTTACATAGTTCAGATCTCTTGTCCGGTAATACTGTCCGTCCTTCCACGTAGAGCCAAGATGACCCTGGATAAACCATTGCTCACGGTTGTCCTTAATTCCCTCACCGATGATCGTTCTGGATTTCGGATCTGGCATCCAGCAGTCCAGAATATTAATTCCTTTCGACGATGCATACCGAATCAGTTCGATGCTCTCTTCCTCCGGGTGCCGTTCCAGCCACTCTCCGCCGAACCCGATTTCACTTACCTGTAAATTTGTTTTTCCAAGTCTTCGCGTATTCATATGTTCTCCTTTCTGGGTAGGTCTTTAAACGAAAATCATAATTTTATTTTAAACGAACCCGGTTTGTTTTGCAATATAAAGAATGATTTGCAGAAATCTGCCTGTATGTGTAAAAAAATGCAATATGATAAAATTAATCGTGTAATTTAATGCAAAAAATTATATAAATCCATTGATATTTACATGAATAGCAGATATACTAAAGTCAGCACCAAAAATAAACCAAAAGAGCAAGTTATTTTGACCGAAGGGAGGCGCGGTAGGTGTATCGAAAAATCATGAACTTCCTGGAAGAATGGAAAGAGAGCAGACATCGGAAACCCCTGATTTTACAGGGAGCAAGGCAGGTGGGAAAGACCTATTCTCTTCTGGAATTTGGGCGTAAATGTTATGAAAATGTGGCCTATTTTAACTTTGAAACAAACCCTAAATTAGCCAAGACCTTTGAAGAGAACATCAGTCCCAAGTACCTGCTGCCGATCTTATCTCATCTTGCAGGGCAGACCATTATCCGGGAAAAAACGCTGATTATTTTTGATGAAGTACAGCTTTGTGAGAGGGCATTGACCTCATTAAAATATTTCTGCGAGGATGCCCCGGATTATCCGATTATTGTGGCGGGAAGCCTTCTCGGCGTGGCAGTAAACCGTGAAAAATTTTCTTTTCCCGTGGGCAAAGTAGAGATAAAAACCCTGTATCCGATGGATATGGAAGAATTTCTGCTTGCCCTGGGGGAGGATGAACTTGTAAAGCAGATAAAACAGTGTTTTGCCGCTGATACCCCTCTTCCCTCGGCCCTCCACGATGCAGCGATGCAGCTTTACCGTCAATATCTTGTCGTCGGCGGAATGCCGGAGTGTGTAAGGCTGTTTGTTGAAACGAAAGATTATCTCCTTGTCCGCCATACCCAGGATGTAATTCTTGCCAGTTATCTGAATGATATGAGCAAGTATAATAACTTGAATGAGATTAAGAAAACGCGGCTTACTTATGACAATATTACCGTACAGCTTTCCAGGAAAAATACCCGGTTTCAGTATAAGTTAATTAAAAAAGGCGGCAGGGCTTCAGAGTTTGAAAACGCTATCGAATGGCTCTGCCTTTCCGGGATTGTTTCACAGGTTTATCAGGTGGAACAAATCAAAAAACCGCTGGAAAATTATCGTGATATTGATGCATTTAAGATTTATGTATCCGATCCTGGCCTGCTTTGTGCCAAGAAAGATTTAGCGGCAAATGATATCCTCTACATGGTCGAAGAACTTAATGATTTTAAGGGAGGAATGACCGAAAATTATGTCCATATACAGCTTACCATCAACGGATATCGAACCTATTACTGGGAATCTGCGCGTGGGGCCGAGGTTGATTTTATTATCCAGCGCGACGGAAAGCTGATTCCCGTTGAGGTAAAAGCAGCGGATAATACCAGGGCAAAAAGCTTAAAGGTCTATATGGAAACCTACCATCCGGATTATGCTATTAAGCTTTCGGCTAAAAATTTCGGCTTTGAGGACAGGAAAAAGACGGTTCCTTTGTATGCTGCGTTTTGTATTTAAGCTTTATATATAAGTTTTTAATATATAAGCTTCAATTCATTGATAAGTATATTTACGTTTTATGCAGTCTTCCTTTGCGGAAGGCTGTTTTTCGGCAGGCTTAAAAGACATGCTCATTTTTATTCTTTATGATCTCCAGATTGTTCTGTGCAGAAGCTGTAAAATCCTGTTACTTTTTTATAAACAAAAAGAACACTGTTTCCAGTGTCCTATTATTGCTCATCTGGTATAAATTCCAGAATATCATTTGGTTTGCAATTTAGAATATTACAAAGACGTTCTAACGTATAGACTGTAATTCCTTTATTGTGTTTCAGATTGTTTATTGTCCGTGGATTTATGCCATGTGTTTCAATGAGTGTATAGGTAGTAATCCTTTGCTTTTCCATGGTATTCCAAAGTGGTTTGTAACTAACCATTTCATCACCTCTCCATAAAATTATTATGGATTGCAAAGTTATACTTGCATATACTTACAAATGTATCTATACTGAAATATATATCTATATATTCAGTCTGAAAGGAGAAAAGTTACATGGAAGAATTTGACATCATGGAACAACTACTAAATCCTTTTGTAGTTGACCGATTAGCAGAAATTTACACAAAAGATGAAGAATATCAGAACCGACTAAAAGAAGAAGATTTGATTTATCAGAAATTACTGGATGAATTAACAGATGAACAAGCAGAAGAATTGGAGCAATACTTTGTAGCCACTACAGCAACGGCGGCAAGAAAAGAAACACTAACATATACACAGGGCATGAAAGACTTACTTGCTTTATTAAAGGCTTTATCTTAACTTGTTACTGTTTACACGTTCACAGTAATGGGCAAAAATCTATGAGAATCGCCTTCGTCGATGGGATTTTTGCTCACTAGTCCAGTTTAACATACGGTCAGCGCAGCAAGTGCGCAGACCTACGTGAACAGTAACTTTAACTTCTGTTGAATGAAAAAAAGAATAAAGTATTCTTGACAAAGCAGGAGGAAAAAGGGTAAGATAACGGAGTGAAGATAACAGAACGTCACAGATATTAATGCTAAAAGAAGGGAAAAGGTTAGGGATGAGTCAGGAAATGTATGAGTTATTTAAAACAGTAAGCAGTGTTCTTTTTTATGGGCTTGCACTGTTTATTATCATCAGAAATGTGTTAAAGATAAGAGAGAATAAAAAGCAGAAAAAAAAGGGAGGTAAATTATCCGATAAACTATCCGGTCAGCAAGGCAATGAAACGCAGGATAAGTCATCAGATAAAGAGGATTGACCGCATATCTTACCGGAACTTTGGAAGATATGCTGGATTTGGGGAAGGGAAGCGAACCGATGAACCATGCGTTTAACTTGTTCTGTCTTTCCACCCTCTTTTTTACTTCACGGATAAGTTTATTTACATTTTTTATGCAGTCTTCTTTTGCGGGAGGCTGTTTTTTTGTTGTTTTTTGCTGCCTTTCGGGTCGCTTTTTTGGTTGTTTTTGTTTCTATGTTCTGACCGGCAGGGATTGACCAGC
Organism: uncultured Clostridium sp.; assembly: GCA_946553025.1. Lineage (GTDB taxonomy): Bacteria > Bacillota > Clostridia > Lachnospirales > Lachnospiraceae > Caccovicinus. The sequence goes on along the minus strand of CAMNRM010000002.1, from coordinate 80,294 downwards.
AAGGGATTGGAAAGTAATTTAAACAGAAACATTTTATAAATATTTGTGGTTTTTGTGTGTTTAATTTGCGTGTGATGTGTTAGAAAAAAGAGGGTGAAATGCCCTCTTTTTTCATAAAAACGGGAGGTTTTTTAAGATCTTAAAAAATTGCAGGGACAATGGAGGCGGGATAGTATAGAATGGAAAAAAATGCATTGTTATTATGGGGAGGGAACAGAAGATGAACGTGACAAATCCAATTCTTAAAGGGTTTCAGCCGGATGCAAGCGTGTGTGTTGTGGGGGAGGATTATTACATTGCCACATCCACTTTTGAATGGTGGCCTGGGGTGATGATTTATCACTCTAAAGATCTGGTAAGCTGGCGTCTGGCGGCGAGGCCGTTAAACAGGAAGGATCAGCTATGCCTTCGGGGGGATCGTAACTCCGGTGCTGTCTGGGCACCTCATCTTTCCTGGGCGAAGGGACGATTCTGGCTGATGATCACGGACGTAAAAACCGATCAGTGCTTTAAGGATACATTGAATTATGTGATGTCTTGCGAAACGATTGACGGGGAATGGAGCGATCCGGTGTTTGTCCAGGGGATGGGCTTTGATCCGGCTTTGTTCCACGATGATGATGGAAAATCCTATGTGATGAGTATGCTTTGGGATTACCGGCCCTACAAGCCGAATTTTAACGGTGTGGCTATCCAGGAATATGATTTGGAGGAAAAGAAGCTGAAGGGCGAGATGAAGAAGATCTTTTCTGGCTCCGGGTGGGGGCTTACGGAGGGACCGCAGATCATGAAAAAGGATGGGTGGTATTATCTCTTGTGTGCCGAGGGCGGAACCGGATTCAGCCATGCCAGTGTGGTGTGCCGAAGCCGGGATTTGTGGGGACCTTATGAACTTTCCCCCTATACACCTTTGATTTCCACCCGTTTTGCGCCCGAGTCGCCGCTGCAAAAATGCGGACATGCCAGCTTTCTTCCCGCTTCCCGGGGAAAATGGTATATCACCTATATCTGTGCCCGTCCATTGACTTTGCAGAGGGGAAACTGTGTGCTGGGGAGGGAAACCGGACTGGCGGAAATTGAGTGGGTCGATGGCTGGCCCCGCTTGAAGGACGGGAAAAGAGCGTCTTACGGCAGTGTATGGGGCGGGAAGGTACAGATGCCGGACAGGGAGATTACCCTTGCCGAACCGCCGTTAAAAACGGGATGGAATGTGTTTACCGTGCCGCCGGTGACGGTGGAACTGCCGGAAGGTTTAGAAGCTTTGGAGGAAGACGTGGAACTGCCGGAAAGCCTGAAAGCTTTGGAGGAAGACGTGGAACTGCCGGAAAGTCGGAAAGTCCTGGAGGAAGACATGAGCAGCATAACAGATTTTGAAGAAGCCGAACTTCCCCCGTATTTCCACTCGCTTCGGGAACCCTTAGGGGAGCATATGTCGCTGACGGAAAGACCGGGATATCTGCGGCTGTACGGGCAGCAGTCCATCGCCTCCCTTCACAGCCAGACCATGGTCGCCAGACGCTGGCAGAGTACGTGCTTTACGGCAGGGACGGTGATGGAGTTTGCGCCGAAAAATTATAACCAGATGGCAGGGCTGACCTGTTTTTACAATACGGAAAATTATATGTACGCTTATGTATCTTATGACGAGGACAGAGGATGCCGAATCCTGGATATTCTGGTGTGCAGCCATGCAAAAACTGTGGTAGAATTGGGAGAGGACAGGATTTCTATACCGGATGATATTTCGTCCATTCGGCTTGAGGTTCGTGTGGAGCGGGAAAAGCTTCAGTTTTATTATGGCTGGGGAGAGAAAGGATGGAAGCGCCTGGGCGATGTTTTGCCGGCGGATCATCTGTCGGATGACTATATCCGGGAAAGCGCACTGGTATTTACGGGATCTATGGTTGGCGTCTGTGTGCAGGATTTGTATGATCACAGCGCATTTGCGGATTTTGACTGTTTTTATTATCGGGAGAATGGATGGAATGGGAAGGATACAGGCGATTCTGGCCGACGATGAAGGGATTATTTTAAAGGGATTAAAGAAACTGATTGACTGGGAAAAACTGGGGATTGAGATTGTCGGAGAAGCCGGTGACGGACAGGAGGCTCTCCGGCTGATTGAAGAAAAAAAGCCCCAGCTTGTGGTGTCGGATATAGCCATGCCGGGGCTGTCAGGGCTGGAGATGCTGCGTCAGATCCGCCAGCAGGGGCTTTCGACCAAGGTGATCTTTGTCAGCGGATACCAGGAGTTTTCCTATGCCCAGGATGCCGTGCGCTACGGGGCTGTGGACTACCTTTTAAAGCCGGTGGAGAAGGAGGAGTTAGAGAGGGCGGTTTGTAAGGCGGCAGGGCTGATTGATGACCAGAGCAGGCTGGATATCCTGACAAATACGGCGTCTGAGGATAAGATGCATCAGATTTTCCAGAAAATCAGCGGTAAAAGGGAGTATTCCAGAGAGGATTTGTACGATCAGTTTTCCCGCCTGAATATTTCCGTGGAAGGAAAGGCGATGGTGGGGGCTGCTTTTCGCCTGTACGGGTTAAAGCGGGGGGAGGGCAATGTCCGGATGCAGGAACTGCAGAAGTTTTCTGCTGCCAGCAAGATACAGAGAAAAGTGGAGGACTTAGGCTGGGGCTTTGCCGTAAAAAAGGAGATCAGTACCTGCTGCGTGATTTTTCTTCTGGAACCGGGGCAGGGGCGGCAGGTTGTGGAAAGACGTATTGCCAAATTGATCGCGGAAGCGTCCAACGGGCATAATCTCACGGTCAAGGCCGGTGTGGGTGAACGGGTGGAGGATGTGGGAGCCCTGCCTTTAGCTTATAAGACATCGCGATTTGCCATGGAACTTTATTATTTTACGGAGGATGAAGTGATTTGGTACGAGGATGTGGAGAAAGAGTTTCACCAGTCGTTTGAGGAGTATCAGGAAAAGGTGCATGATTTGAAAGAGGGGTTTATCCATCGGAGAAATTCCATCCATGTGGAAGTCAATCAGGTGCTGGCTGTCATTAAGAATCTTCATTTCGGCAACCGGTTTGCGGCGTTAAACCGATGCAATCTGATGATATCCGGGGTGATTCAGGATCTATGCAATGAATATCTTCTGGATGAAACCTGGATAGGGCGGGGCGAGCAGTGCATGGAGCAGATGCGGCTGATGCCGACTTACCGACAGACCTGCCAGCTGATTGTGGAATTTTTTGACCAGGTGCATCAGCAGATCCTTGCCGGAGGAAGCGGAGAGTATAATGAGGCCGTGCGTATCCGCCAGTATGTCGAGGAGCATTTTGAGGAAAATCTCACCCTGGAATCCATGGCGGGGATGGTGGGGATGAATCCGTATTATTTCAGCAGTTATTTTAAGAAAAATACGGGGATGAATTTTAAGGCATACCTGACTGAAGTGCGTATGGAAGCAGCAGCCAGGCTTCTGTCGAATACGGACTGCAAGGCTTACGAGGTTGCCAGCCGGGTCGGCTACCGGAACGTGCGCCAGTTTAATGAGAATTTCAGGGGAAAGTATGGGATGAGTCCCAATGAGTACAGGAAAGAGCAGAGAGGAAGGTAGGGGGAAGGGCAGATGAAGGCAGGACGGGTTACGGTGACAGCTTTTTTTCTTTGGCTTGGGCTTACCCTCTTCATTTCCGCCTGCGGTTTGCTGCCGGGGGCACAGACCGGGGGAGAAGAGGACGGGGGCGAGCCGATTGGACTTCGGGTGGTTTATTCCTCCGGGGATATCCGCTGGATAGGCAGCATGGAGTGGGTGGCGGAAGAATTTATGAAAAAATATCCGCAGATTCAGGTGACGCTGACGGCTCCGGCGGACGTGCCGGGACAGAGTTTTACGGATCGGCTGAAGGTCCTGATTGCCCAGGATGAGTTTTACGATGTGGTGGAGCTGCGGGAGGCGGTGCAGTTTTCGGATGCCGGGTATCTGGCACCTCTGCCGGGGAGCCTGACCGATTTGATTGACGGAGTCGATGAACATGAACTGTGCTATGCCATTCCCCGCTATACGACGACGCAGGGAATTGTCTATAATCGGGAGCTGTTTGACCGTCTGGGACTTTCAATTCCCCAAAATTATGAGGATTTTCTTGCCGTCTGTGATTCGATACACAGAAACGGCGTCAATCCTGTAGCGGTTGGCGGCACGGATATCTGGCACATGGGTTTCTGGGGAAATTATCTGTATCAAAACTATCTTCTTGATGAAAATAACGAGAGCCGCTGGGAGCGGGAGAGGGTTGTAACGATGCTGGCAGATTTTCGCAGCCTTAACCGTAAGGGCTATATTGATGACCGCTTTTTTAGTATTTCGGACAGCCAGACCATCCAGGAGCTGGCTTCGGGAAATGCAGCCATGCTCTACAGCGGCCCCTGGATCATGGATCAGGTGACGGCCTTAAATCCCCAGATGGATCTGGGCTTTTTCTATCTTCCGGGCAGGGACGGGCGGGTGCGGGCTATGGTGGACGATTCGGTAACCTGGGGCATCAGTGCACAGTGTAAGGAAGATGAGAAGCGTTTTGAGGCAGCCGCAGAGTTTTTGAAGTTTTTTTATTCTGAGGGAATTTATGAACATATTCTTACACGGATGAATGGAAATTCCGTTACGGTGCGTCCGGTAAGGGATCAGGAAACGATGGCGCAGAAAACGGTGCAGCAGGCAGGAGAGAGGGATGTGATTTTTTGCAGCAGGTTTGTGGGAGATGAGGAAACACCGGATGGCTTCCGAAGCTTTTATGCCCAGTGTTTACAGGAGGCATTATGGGGGGATAGCGGGCTGGAAGAAATCGCAGAAGAACTGGAAAACCGATGGAAAAAGCAGGCGGATGGGCAGGAAGGGAGTAAAAAATGATCAGGGGAAGAAAAAGCATATTTTTCCAGCTTACCATGGCGTTTCTGCTCTTGGGACTGTTTCCTTTGTTTATCGCCGGGGTGGTGCTGTACGGTCAGTTCAGCCGCAATCTGGAACAGGTGATGTTAAAGGACATGGCCCGTATGCTTGCCTATACCTGCAATAATATCAAGGAGATGGAACAGGAATGTGACAACCTGACAAAACTGATGTACGATATTCCTGTGGAGGACGGGAGGTGGCTTTGGGAACTCTTAAAGGATAAGCGGGAACCGAAAAGCAGGAAGAAGCAGAAGCTGAACGGACTGATGAAGGATATTCTGGAGCGGGACAGCAAGCTTGTCAGTGTATATTTTGTGGACGAGCTGGGACAGATTTATTATGCTACTTCCAATGCCCAGAAAGTGCTGGATGAAAAAGCTCTGCGGGAAAAAATCGTGCAGATGGAACTTGAAGGGACAGGATTGTCCGTGGGAGCAACGCATCTGGATGATTATTTCCCGCAGTCGAAAAATCTGGTGATTACGTTCTCCCGTCCTTACCGGGATGTGTCGGGAATGGAAACCCTTGATGATGTACTGGGCAGGCTGTACGTGGATGTTAAGCTGACCAAGCTTTCGTCGGTGGTGGAGGAGATGGATCAGAAACAGCAGGGAATACTGCGGCTGACGGAGAGTTCCAGCCTGTGTATTTACAGTACCCGGGAAGATGAAATTGGAAAATTATGGGAAATAGGTAAGGATAAGGAGAATTACCGGGTTGAGGAGGAGATTTCCGGCTGCGGCTGGAAGGCCGTGCTTGAAACGCCCCGCAGAACTTTGATGCGAAATCTTTATCAGACCCGCAAAGTTGTTCTTTGGTTTATCGGGGCAAGCTTTTTTGTATTGATTATGCTGTACCGGTATTTTCTGGGAAGATTTCGCCGTCCGGTGGAAGAATTAAAGGAGGGCATGGCTGCCATTCAGCAGGGAAACCTTAAAACCAGGGTGTGTGTGGAGAGGGAGGATGAACTGGGGCTTCTGGGCGAAGGCTTAAATCATATGGCGCAGGAACTTGAGGAATATATCCGGCGGGTTTACATGGCAGAGATCCGGCAGAGGGAAGCCGAACTGGATGCGTTAAAATCACAGATTAAGCCGCATTATCTTTACAATACCCTGGATGTTATCCGCATGATGGCATTAGAGCACGAGGATAACCAGACGGCCCAGATGGTGGAAAGCTTATCCCGGCAGTTAAAATACCTGATTGGCTATAACAGCGACCGGGTTCCCCTACGCTGTGAGATTGACAACATCCGCGAGTATTTTGTGATTATGCGGGTGCGCTATGAAAATAAGATTTCCCTGGAACTGGATATTTCCCCGGAGGCAGAGGAATGTCCGATCATTAAGCTGAGCCTGCAGCCCATCGTGGAAAATGCCGTCCGCCACGGCCTGCGTCAGAAAAAAGAGGGCGGGACGGTGCGGATTGAGGCATTAAAGACCGAAAACGGGCTGGAGATCACGGTGATGGATAACGGCGTGGGGATGGACGAGGAAACGCTTTTGCAGCTGCGGGACTCTCTGGAAACAGAAAGTATGGGAGAGCTAAAAGAGGACGGCTGGCACCATGTAGGGCTGAAAAATGCCTATGACCGGATTAAAAAGAATTTCGGGCCGGATTATGGCATGGAAATATTCAGCGAAAAGGATGTGGGAACGGTGGTGATTTACCACCTGCCCTTTATCGAGGGGGAGCGTAAGAAACTATCTAATCAAATATTATAGACCATTAGAAAAAGGATAAAATGTTAAGCATTTCCGGAGGAATTTATTAGGATTCGTCCGGATTTTTTTGTGGAAATAAAAGGGAAAAGAGCGGAAATTTTATAAAAACAGGAGGGTTTTTCAGGCATTCTCTCTGTCGGATTGTGTCATCGGCAAAAGCATGATAACCTGTATCCATCAGCAACAAGGCAAGGAGGAAAGTCAGTGGAATATCAGCTGTTATGTGTGGATCTGGACGGAACGCTTCTGAATGATAAAAAGCAGCTTCCGGCGGAAAATGCCGCGGCGCTTTACCAGGCATGGGAGGCAGGAATGGAGATCTGCATTGCATCAGGAAGAGGGGCAGAGTCAGCAGGGGAATACCTGAAAGAGATGAAGATTACCGGCAGTGTCGCAGCCTTAAACGGCGGTATGGTGGTGTGCCACGGAAAGGAAATTTACCGCGCCGGGATGAATCCTGAGGTGGTGGAACAGGTTGTTGACATAGTCGAGGAAATGAAGGTAATCGGGTTCTTTAATGATGGAGAAGGAACCCTGGCGGTAAATGAAGATGAGGCCGCCGCCCGCAGACGCCTTCAGGGAAATCCTGCATGGTTAAAAACTTATCATCCAGAAACGGCAAAAACCCTGATGGAAAAGGTAAAAAATGGTCATACCATCGTAAAAATCAGTATCCGGGAGGATGATCCGAACCGCCTGGAGATGATTCGGGAACGGATTTTGGATACTGTAAAAGCGCAGGTAGCCAAGTCGGATGTAAATTATCTGGATATCTTTTCTTATGGTCAGTCAAAGTGGACAGGTATCGAAAAACTCTTAAAGCATCTGGGGATTTCGGCGGAAAGCTGTGTCTGCTTTGGCGATAATGAGAACGACCGCGAGATGATTGAACGGGCCGGTTTGGGTATTGCCATGGCAAATGCAGAGATGGATTTAAAGACCAGAGCGGATTTTGTCACGGCAAGCAATAAGGAAAACGGCGTGGCTTACGGAATCCGCACATGGGTTCTGGGGAAGCCGGATGGTTTTTAAGAGTGCCGATTCGGCTGACCGGAAGCAAGTGAAGAATGGAAGAATGGTAAGTTTAAAAACTGCAAAATCAGGAAAAGGAGAGGGAAGATGAACAAAAAAATAATCTTGGTGTCGCATGGAAAGCTGTCGGCGGGAATGCTGCATTCGGTGCAGATGATTGTGGGAGAAAATCCTGATGTTTCCTGTATGGGAATGCTGCCGGGGGAACATTATCAGCCCATGGTGGACGAGGTGGAAAGGCAGCTTAAAGAAAACCCGGACACCCAGTATATCGTGGTGGCGGATTTGCTTGGCGGAAGCGTGTGCAACGGCATGACGACATTAACCGGCTATCCCAATATAAAGTTAATCGCAGGGATGAATATGGGCCTGGTTATCAGTTTAATTTTAAGCCCTGGGGCACTCAGCGATGAAGAAATTGATGCTAAAATTTTGGAAGCCAAGGACATGAATCACCGGGTACTTCTGGAAAAAACGGAAGACAGTGAGGAAGATTTCTTCTAAGTTTTATCTTTGTAAATCATATATGAGGAGGGGAGTTTATGAGATATCCGTTAAAGGACGGGGAGCGTATCTGGGCGGAAGAAACTTATGCAAAAATACAAAAGAAATTAAAGGCGGAATGCCTCCGGGTGGGGAGTAAGATTCCTTATATTGCCCGAAACGGCGTCTATGAGGAGGACAAGGCCGAAACCGATATTATCTGGTGGACGAACGGGTTCTGGCCGGGGATGCTCTGGCAGATGTATCACGCTATGGGGGAAGAAATGTACGCGGATACGGCCCGGGAGGTGGAGGAAAAGTTAGATAAGGCATTCGATATCTACACGGGGCTTCACCATGATGTGGGTTTTATGTGGCTGCACAGCGCGGTAGCCGATTACCGGATTACGGGAAATGAGCGGTCGAAGGCAAGGGGGCTTCATGCGGCCCATCTGCTGGCAGGACGATATAATCCCAGAGGGAAGTTTATCCGTTCCTGGAACCGTGATCGATCCGGGTGGGTTATCGTGGACAGTATGATGAACATTCCGCTTTTGTTCTGGGCAAAGGAAGTTTTAGGCGATCCAAGGTTTGGCTTTGTGGCGGAGGATCATGCGGATACTCTGATGAAATATACGGTGCGGACGGACGGTTCCTGCAACCATGTTATCGTGCTTGACCCGGAAACGGGAGAACTTCTTGACACGCCTGCAGGTCAGGGGTACGCAAGCGGATCTTCCTGGTCGAGAGGGCAGACCTGGGCCATCTACGGCTACGCCCTGGCCTACCGCCATACGGGAAAACAGGAATATCTGGACACGGCAAAGAAAGTGGCGCATTACTTTATTGCCCAGACGGATCGCACCGGGGGAATCCCGCTGGTGGATTTTCGGGCACCGAAGGAGCCGGTCTACTGGGACACTACCGCCGGGATGTGCGCGGCGTGCGGACTTTTAGAGATTGCGGAGCATGTTCCCGAACTGGAAAAGGAGTTTTACACCGATGCGGCCTTAAAGCTTTTACAGGCAGCGGATGAAAGGTACTGCAACTGGAACCCGGATGAAGATTCCATTCTGGCTATGGGCTCCGGTTCCTATGCTACAGAACATGACCGCCATGTGCCGATTATCTATGGGGATTATTATCTGGTGGAAGCGGTGCTTCGTCTTTTGGATAAAGATATTTTGCTTTGGTAGTCTGCAGAGCAGGGGTGTTCTGAAAAAAATAAAGGAGGAAAGATAAATGATAACAATGATGCGTGTTGACGACCGTTTAATCCACGGTCAGGTAGCGGTGATGTGGTCGAAGGAACTGAGGATTCAGAGAATTATTGTCGCCAGCGATGCGATTGCAGCCAATGAACTACAGGTAAGCGCCCTGAAAATGGCGGCACCGGCAGGAGTGAAGGCGGCAATTCTGCCTATCGACAAGGCGGCAGGGGTGATCAATGACCCAAGAGCAAAGGATATGCGGATTTTAGTGATTTCCAATAACCCGGAGGATCTTTTAAAGGTGGCGGAAAAGATAGAGGAAAAACCCGTGCTGAATGTAGCCAACTACGGAAGGATTGGCGGAAATTTATCCGAAAAAACCAAGGTGGCGGAGTCCGTGTATCTGACGGAGCACGATAAGGAAGTCATTGAAAAGATAGGAAATCTTGGTATTGAAATCATCCATCAGCCTCTTCCCAGTGACACAAAACAAAATTTCCAGAAAATGATGGGAGGAAAGTAAGATGCTAAAAGAAGCCATTATTGTAGGTCTGGTTTTAATGATGACCAAGTTTTTTGACTGGTATGCAAATACCATGTTTCAGCGGCCGATCTTCTGCGTATCCATCCTGGGGGCGATGTTAGGCCATCCTGTGGAAGGGATTATGCTGGCGGCGGAACTGGAACTGGTGTTTTTGGGCAATGTGAGTCTGGGCGGCGTGATGCCTTCGGATTTCACCATGGGTTCCCTGTTCGGGGCGGCATTTGCCATTCTCCTGGGAAAAGATGTGGCTACGGCGATTACCTTGGCCCTGCCGCTGGCGGCCCTGGGTACGCTTTTGTATTCCTGTATGAAGGTCGTGGTTACCTCTTTAGTTCCGCGGTTTGAGAAAACCATCAGCAATAAGGATATCAAAGGGTTTAAGCGGCTGTGGATTATGCAGTTCTGCGGATTTGAACTGTGCTATTTCCTGTTGGGCTTTATCTGTATCCTGGTAGGTACGGATGCGGTTAAAGCTTTTGTGGAGATACTTCCGGCATGGCTGCAGAAATCCATGACCGTAGCGTCCACGATGCTTCCGGCTCTTGGTATGGCGCTTTTAATGAAGTCATTGTGGAGTAAGGAAAATTGTCCGTATTATTTCCTAGGATTTGCCCTGGGTGCATTCTTCTTCTACCGCAATGTGACCGGTGTTTCTATCGCAGACGGCGCGGCTACCGTGGCGGCCTCTTCGACAAAGATCTTATCCCTGGTGCAGATTTCCTTTATCGGCGCTGTGATTGCCGCATTGATTATTTTCAGCGAACTGAGGAAAATCAAGGAGCAAAACAGCACACCGGTGACAAGTACGACTATGGATGAAAGCGAGGATTTTTTCAATGACTAATGCAGTGATCAATGCGGACAGCGATTCCGTAAAGAGAAAGCTTACCCCGTCGGAGCGGAAGCTGGTGCACTCGGTTTTCTGGCGCTCGATGTGGCTGATGTTCTGTACCTCTTATACCAAGCAGCAGGGAACTACTTTTGGATGGACGATGATTCCCTATCTGGAGGAGATTTACGGGAAGGAAACCGACGAATTTTATGCGTCCATGAAACGCCATCAGGATTTCTTTAACACCACACCGGGAATGTCGCCCTTTATCTTCAGCATGGTAATCTCCATGGAAAAGGAGAGGAAGGCGGCGCTGGACGCCGGAAAGCCATTTGATGATTCCTCCATCGAAGCGATCAAGGTGGCGCTTATGGGCCCCTTTGCCGGTATCGGCGATTCCATCTATTCGGGCGCTTTAAGGATTATCGCAACCGGTATCGCCCTGGGCTTTTGTCAGGCAGGTTCCTGGCTTGGCCCCATCCTCTACGCCCTGGTATTTAACATCCCCAACATGCTTATCCGCTACTTTGGGGCAGAGTATGGTTTAAAGCTTGGCAATACCTATGTAGCCAAGGCCCTGCAGTCGGGAGCCATCAAGGCGTTTACCAAGGGATTTTCCGTTCTTGGTCTGATTATGACCGGGGCAATGACCGCGCAGTATGTAAGCTTTAAGACGACCTTTACGGCGGACTTTGGAGGTACGGCATTTAATCTCCAGGGAGTTTTGGATCAGATTCTTCCGGGACTTCTGCCGCTGCTTCTGACCCTGGGAACCTTTGCTTACCTGCGCAAGAAAAATAAGCCGGTGGCTGCGATGGTCTTTATGTTTGCGGCGTCGGTAGTTCTCACCATATTGGGAATTTGCGGTTAATCGGTAATACTGTAGGAGGGATGTTGATTGCCAGCATCCTTTTTACAGTGAACGATGTGAATCGTATTAAATAGACAGCAAAACGAGGAGGAACGAAGATGGCACTTATTCGTCTGGAAGTTCTGGACGGCCAGGGAAGGATGAAAGCACAGGCAGAAGATGAAAAACAGGTGATTCTTGCCTTTAAAGCATTTTACGAGGAAGGAGATTCTATCCGTCTGACTGTGCCGCAGACCGACCGTCACTACTGGCTGCGGATCGATGATGTGATTGAAGAATCCCTGGTTTACCTTACAGAGAGGGAACTGATTTTTACCATTCCTTTTGAAGAGAAGAAAAAAGCCTGGAATCCGAAAGCTTTTACCGGGGAACGCCATTACCTTACCTGCCGCCCGGCAGAGGATTATGAGATAAAAAGCTACAGAAATCTTGCCAAAAACCCCATGGATACGTGTGACAGCCAGGGATGTTATCCCCACGCTTCGTCCAATCTGGGCGCAGGAGGGGCTTTTGAATTTGCCGCCCGCAACGCTATCGACGGAGTGCTGGCAAACCATTCGCATGGCTCCTGGCCTTATGCCTCGTGGGGGATTCAAAAAAGGGATGACGCAGAATTTTCTCTTGATTTTGGACGGCCTGTGTGCTTTGACCGGATTGTGCTGCGGACGAGGGCAGATTTTCCTCATGACAACTGGTGGGTTCAGGCTGCACTGGAGTTTTCGGATGGAACAAGGCAGACCGTGGCGATGGAAAAGACCGATAAAGGGCAGGAATTTTTAATCAAGAAGGAAAATATTGTCTGGATAAAAATAAAAGATCTTATCAAAAGCGATGACCCTTCGCCGTTTCCGGCACTGACACAGATTGAGGTTTACGGAACGGAAGGAGTTATGGAATGAAAAGATACAGAGGGGAGATTTTATGGTAGATTTTAGTTTAAAAGGAAAAACAGCACTGGTCACCGGTGCGTCCTATGGGATTGGATTTGCTCTGGCAAAAGCTTTTGCCGGGGCAGGAGCAACGATTGTTTTTAATGATATTAAGCAGGAACTGGTGGATAAGGGCCTGGCTGCTTACGAGGAGGCAGGAATTAAAGCCCACGGTTTTGTATGTGACGTAACAAACGAAGAACAGGTGAATGCACTGGTGGAAGACGTAACCCAAAGCATCGGTCATATCAATATTTTAGTGAACAATGCCGGGATTATCAAGCGTATACCCATGTGTGAGATGACGGCAGAGCAGTTCCGCCAGGTCATCGATATTGACTTAAACGGGCCGTTTATTGTGGCCAAGGCCGTGATTCCGGATATGATTCGTCAGGGCGGCGGGAAAATCATTAACATCTGCTCCATGATGAGCGAGCTTGGACGGGAAACCGTATCGGCTTACGCGGCAGCCAAGGGCGGACTGAAAATGCTGACGAAAAATATTGCCAGCGAATACGGGCAGTATAATATTCAGTGCAATGGTATCGGCCCCGGCTACATTGCCACACCTCAGACAGCCCCGCTTCGGGAAATACAGCCCGACGGCAGCCGGCATCCCTTTGACCAGTTTATTCTCGCGAAAACCCCTGCTTCCCGCTGGGGCGAGGCAGAAGATCTGGCAGGCCCGGCAGTATTTTTGGCTTCTCCGGCTTCCGATTTTGTCAATGGGCATATTTTGTATGTCGATGGCGGAATCCTGGCTTATATTGGGAAACAGCCTTAAGGGGCGGTGGAAAAAAGAAAAGGCTTATGAAAGAAAAGGTTTATGAAAAAAAGATGAATAAAGGAAAAGAGGAAAGGAACAAAACAGCGATGAAAATTGCATTAATTAATGAAAACAGTCAGGCGGCAAAAAATGAACTGATTTGCTCTGTCCTGGAAAAAGTCGTAGTTCCCATGGGACATACGGTCGATAACTACGGAATGTACCGCGCGGATGATGAAGCGCAGCTAACCTATGTTCAGGCAGGAATCCTTGGGGCAATCCTGTTAAACAGCGGCGCGGCGGATTATATAATTACCGGGTGCGGCACAGGAGAAGGGGCAATGCTGGCAATGAACAGCTTTCCCGGCGTTCTCTGCGGCCATGTGGAAGATCCGGTCGATGCCTACACATTTGCCCATGTCAATGACGGAAATGCGGTGGCACTTCCCTTTGCCAAGGGCTTTGGCTGGGGCGGGGAACTGAACCTGGAATACTGTTTTGAAAAATTATTCGGTTTTGGCCACGGAAAAGGCTATCCGGTGGAACGTGCAGAGCCGGAACAGAGGAATAAAAAGATTCTGGATGAAGTCCGCAGCAAAACATTTCGTCCCCTTATCGAATGCCTTAACGCACTGGACCCGGAACTGGTAAAAGGTGCGGTTGCAGGTTCGCGGTCTAAGGAACTGTTTTTTGCAAACTGCAGGGATTCGGCGATTGCAGAATATATTAAGACATTGCTATAAGAAAATATGGAAAATCCCCCGAGATTTCTTTTGAATAGACCTTGATATAGAAATTCCGGGGGATTTGTTTCTGGTAATGGATGTTCTTCTCAGGTTTGGAAGTGTGTGCCTGTTCCCTAGTATTTGATATATGGCGCAGGGCAGCAGGCAAGGGCTTATTGTCTGCCAGACATGGGGATTTGCAGATAATCAATCAGGGCAGTTTCCAAAAGCCGGGAATAGTTTACCTTTTGTTCTTCTGCAATCCTTTTCAGCCATGCAGGGAGAGTGATATTTGTCTTGATGCGCTCGTTATCCTTTTTCATGCGGAATAAATCAGGGTGGATTGTAACGGGCATTACAACATTTCCTTCTGTATCTTCTTTGGAGAGGTTCACAGATGGAGTGGGGATTTCCTCATTGTCACATTCCATACTGTAAACATGGAGGCTTGCGGCTTCTGCTGCCATGCGTGCAGCTTCTTCCAGATTATTTCCAACACTGATACACCCGGGTAAATCAGGAAAGTAGATACTATACGAGCCGTCTGTTGATGGTTCAAAGACTGCAAGATAAGTTAAAGTCTGCATTAATTACGCTCCTTTCTATGATAACCGCAGGTAATAGGGCTATTTTAGTCCTGCCTGCTTGTAAATGCTGTTTAGTGTTCCCGGTTTCAAGTCCCCATTGTGATTAGGTACTGTGATTTTTCCGGGCTTTGTTGGGTGCTTTAGGCTTATGTGGGAGCCTTCCTGATTAGTGGTGTACCATCCATCTTTGTGAAGCGCCTTTAGTATTTCCCGAACGGTCATATTGTGTCCTCCTTATGTTAGCATAATACGCCTTTTTTGTGTGCATGTCAATGGCTTTTGCGTATAAAATATGCGCATTTTACATTACTGTGAACATGTGAACAGTAACTATTTTACAAAGCATAGAATAGAGAACAGACTGGCAGCAGGAACTTCAGCTTTTTTGTTTTCCTTTTCTTAATTTTCCTTTTCTTTCTTTTTCCTCTGCATCGAAAGCAATTTATCCAGGTACACCGATTTAAACTGCTTGCTGGCAAGTGCCTGTTTCAGGGGCGGAAGCTGTAATATCGTCCCGAATACCGCAGCCATCGCACGGTGATTGGCAAAAGCCTGGTTGTCAAAAATTAAATTCTGCAAGGTTCCCTTTTCTATCGCCTGTAAGACAAAGCGGTGGGTGCTGTTGACAGGGGTGATAACTTGGATGGGGCGGTGGTTAAGTTCAATCGCCTTGGTCGGGCAGTTTCTTGCGCACACGCCGCAGCCCAGGCAGATTTCCGTATCGATTTTTGCGTGTTTTTTTCTGCTTTTTTCTTTCTTTTCTGCGCCGCTTCCTGCATCCTGCGTTTCTGTATTCTTTGCGCTGTATCCTGTATCCTGCGTTTCTGTATTCTTTACGCTGTATCCTGTACCCTGCGTTTCTGTACTCTTTGCGCCGCTTCCTGTATCCTCCCCGGCTTCTTCCATCGAAATCGCCAAAATCGGGCAGACCTTGGCGCATTTGCCGCAGCCGATGCATTTTTCCAGGCTCACTTCGGGAATATAGTTTGTCGTTGCCACGGGCTGCATCGGGCTGAACCTCCGCGCTGCCTGCAATGCCTCACAGCAGCACCCGCAGCAGTTGCAGATAAACGCCGGGTGTTCGCGGACATTTTCCCCGATTTGAACAAGGTTGCTGGCATAGGATCGCTCTAAGGCGTCCATGGCCTCCTCCTTGGAAATCAGCCGGGCATAATCACCGTGTTCGGCTAGGGAACGGGCGACATTGTCAAAGGTCAGACACACATCCCAGGGGGCGTCAATCTCGCAGGGATGGCCCGCGTGCCAGGCTTTATGGCGGCAGTAGCAGGTGCCAAGGCCGATATACTTTGCTTCCTCGACGATGTGGGTTGCACGCTCATAGTCTAAGATATGGTTCATCTTATCGTTGGTCAAGACCGGTTCCTGCACAAACACCCGTCCAAGTCTGGTTTCTGTGGCAAAGAATAAATCCTTGACAAAATCCTCCTCCACGTTCATGTACTGCCAGTAAAGTTCGCTTAAATACTTCTGGTCAATATCTCCGCGGGTGCGCATTAAGGCAAATTCAATAAAACCTGCCATGGGCGGCGGCATCACAAACTGGCGTTCTCCATGATAGTTGGAATCGACCAAAAGCGCTTTATCGCAGAGGTGATCCAAAAATTTTTCCGCCTTCGCTTCGGTGGTGCCCCAGATTTTTGCGGCTTTTTTTAAGGTGAAGGGGCGGACGGGGAGAAGGGCGACCCATTTTGCCTCTTTTTCGGTGTATAATACCTGCAGTATCTTATATAAGGTTTCCGATGGCGGAGCGCCCTGTGTAAACCAGTTGATCCGCTCTTCTAAGTTCTTGTAAGCATCTCTTGTTGTCAAATGTCCCATAATCTTACGCTCCTTTTCTGTCAAAAATATAGTGCTGTTTACATGTTCACAGGAACAAAATCATCGCTGTTTCTTCCGATCATATTCCCACCATCATAGCACAATATCCCATGAAAATCAATTTTCAGGTCAAAAAACTATAAAAAACCGACCATAAAAGTAAATTTACTTTTTCCTGTCCCATTGCTAAAATCATTGTATAAAATGAATAACATAAGATAAAAAGAAACAAGATAATTATGCATAATTATTGAAATGGAAACGGATAACTCCCGGATAAACGGGGCATTTTAAAAAAAATATGGAGGACGACATGAAAAAAATGAAGAACACAAAGAAGATGAAAAAAATGCTCGGCTGTCTGTTTCTGGCAGCATCGCTTGCTTTTACCTTTGTCGGCTGCGGTTCGTCGCAGGAGCAGGCACCGGCACCGGCTGACGGACAAAATCAGGCGGCAGGAAGTGAAGAGAGCGCTGCCAAGGAGGCAGTAACCGAGTCGGCAAAGGCGGCGGAAAATTCCGGTGAAAAAATCACGATTGGATGGGCGATGGCGTATTTTGATCACCCGGTTTACCAGCTTTTAATGCAGGGGGCGCAGGAGGTTGCCGACGGGCTGGAAAACTGTGAACTGGTTTTTGCCGACGGAAAGAACGATGCCACGACCCAGGCCTCCCAGATTGATACCTTTCTTGCCCAGGGTGTGGACGCGATTATCTTAACTGCGGCAGTTTCCGATCCCATGCTCCCGTCCATTAAAAAGGTCAATGACGCAGGGATTCCCCTGATTATTGTTGACCGCCGTATCTTAAAGCAGGGTCAGGACGTAGGCTGGGAGTGCTATGTGACCTGGGATATGGTTTTATCCGGAACACAGGGCGCAGAGCAGACGATTGAAGCCTTAGGCGGCGCAGGAAATGCCAAGGGCAAGGTCGTTGTGGTTGAAGGAACCGCGGGGGCAGGCTCGACGATTGACCGCGGCGGTGCCTACTATGCAAAGCTGGAGGAGGAGCCGGGAATTGAGGTTATCTATAAAGTGGACGGTGATTTTGACCGGACAAAGGGCATGGAAGTTACCGAAACCATTCTTCAGCGCTATCCTAATGCCGGGGACTTTGACGTTATCTACTATATGAATGACGAGATGGCTCTTGGCGGACTGCAGGCCGTGGAGGCCGCCGGGCGGCTGGGCGAGTTCCAGATTATCAGCGTGGACGGAGAAAAAGAAGCACTGGATGCGGTTCGTGCGGGAAAAATTAACTACGAGGTTATGTTTAAGCCCGATGAGCAGGCCGTAGCCGTGGAAGTTGCCTACCTGGTTGCCAAAGGGGAAACCGTGGACTACAGCAATATTTCCTATAAGGGAACGCCGATAGAAGTTACCGAAACCGACGACGGATTTACCTGGCTCAGGCCGACCTGCTATAAAATCGACCAGACAAACTGCAACGAACCGGAATTCCAGGGCTGGTAATCCGCTTATCCGGCGATAGAGTTTCAAAGTAACCATTATGCGCCAACAGCAGAGTACACCACCATGAATAAAAGCCTGCTGGGTATATTTGGAATACCTGAATTAATGTAAACAGAAAAGAGGAGAAAACTATGGATAAAGAAATGGTAAGTAAAGAAATAGCAGATAATGAACCCTTTCATTACCAGATGCACCAAAAACCCGTGCGGACGCAGAGGATTGACCATCTTTATCAGGTCGTTGGAGCGTCGAAGGTTGGGATGTGTATGGAGCGGGGGCGGATTATTACCGAGGTTTACCAGAATAACCGTGACCTTACGCCCATTCAGCTTCGGGCCGCTGCGTTAAAGGAAATCCTGAATAAGATGTCCATCTACATCCTTCCGGGAAGTCTTTTAGCCGGAAATCAGGCGAGCCGTCCCAACTATGCACCGCTCTTTCCCGAATATGCCGTAGATTTTCTGGAGGAGGAGTTTATCCACGGAAAGCCGTATTACCCGGATGAGCGCCCGGCGGACAAGATTGAATATAAGCGCAGTGATATGCCGGAGTTAGAGAAAATCATTCATTTCTGGAAGGGAAATACCCATAAAGACAGGCTCTATGCCAACCTTCCGCCGGAAGCCATCTCTGCCCAGGATGATGTGGGTGCGGTTAATATCGTCAACTTTATGCACGGCGGCTGCGGGCATCTCACCCCGCCCTGGCCCTGGCTGTTTGCCCACGGGTTAAAGGAAATTATCAGGATTTGTGAAGAAAAGCTTTCGGCGCTGGAGCTGTGGACAGTGGAGGGGATGGAAAAGCGGCGTTTTTACCAGGCGGCAAAAACCGTCTGCGAGGCATTGATTGCCTATGCGCACCGCTATCACAAGCTGGCGAAGGAAATGGCAGAAAAGGAAGAAAACCCTGTGCGCAGGGCTGAACTGGAAGAACTTTCCAGGATATGCAAAAAAGTTCCCGAAAACCCTGCGGAAACCTTCCACGAAGCCCTGCAGTTTATGACCTTTGTTCAGTTTGGCATACAAATCGAGGACAATGCCCAGGGAATCAGTCCCGGGCGCTTCGACCAGGTGATGATTTCTTACTATCGAAAAGATCTTGAAGAGGGAAGGCTGACCAGGGATCTTGCCGTGGAACTGGTGGAAAACTTTTTTGTCCTGCTCTCCACGGTAGAGAGGATGCGTTCCTGGGAAGATACCGCGTACTTTAGGGGAAAGCCGATTTTCCAGAACTTAACGACCGGAGGAATTGACCCGGCAACGGGCAAAGACGCAACGAACGAATTATCTTATCTGATTATGGACTGTATTGCTAATACCCGGACGCTTCAGCCCTCCCACTATGTACGCTGGCACAAGAACACGCCGGAGGAATTTAAGTTAAAGATTGCCGAAACGATTCGGCTGGGAACAGGTTTCCCTGCGGTAGCCAACGACGATCTCTACATACCTGCCATGATGAACCGCGGCTACAGCAGAGAAGATGCTTCGGATTACTGTATCGTGGGCTGTGCAGAGCCGGGAGTTGCCGGACTGCGCGGAGGAAGAACCGGGGCAGCATGGTTTTGCCTGGCAAAGATTTTGGAAGTAACCCTGTACAACGGAAAAGATCCCCGAAGCGGCGTGACCCTTCACCCCAACAGCAGCGGAAAGGATCTGGCGACCTTTGCAAATTTTGAGGAGTTATGGGAAGCCTTCCAGGATCAGATGCGCTACTATGCGAAAATCCATGTGATTATGGATAACTACACGGACCGTCTGTGGGAAGAGTACATGGAAGAACCGCTGACGTCGATTATGGGCTGTACGCTGACGGTTTTAGAGCGCGGAAAGTCGATTAAACGAGGCGGGGCAAAGTATGATTTTACCGGCAATGAAACCATCGGCACAGCCAATACGGGAAACAGCCTCTATGCGGTGAAAAAACTGGTATTTGACGATAAGAAGCTGACCGGGGAGCAGCTTAAGCACGCACTTTTAACGAATTTTAAGGACATGACGACAAGCCCTACCGGGCCGCAGATTCAGCAGCTCTGCCTGCATGTCCCCAAGTATGGAAATGATGTGGAAGAGGTTGACTTAATGGTCAGCCGGGTTTTAGAGTCAGTGTGTGAAGAACTTCCCAAATATAAGAATACCCGCTATGGACGGGGACCGATAGGCGGGATTTTCCAGGCATCCACGACCACGGTTTCTTCCAATACGCCGTTTGGTCTGCTGACCGGGGCTTTACCCGACGGAAGAGAAGGAAATGTGCCGCTTTCCGACGGGCAGTCGCCCATGCGCGGAACGGATACCAAAGGCCCGACCGCTGCGGTACAGTCTGTTTCCAAATGTAAAAATATAATCTTGTCTGAAGGATCGCTTTATAACTTAAAGCTGCTGCCGCAGGATTTGCGGGATTAAATGGGAATGGAAGGAGAGAAAACGATGGAACAAAATGCAGGCTTAGCTCGTCTGGTGAACTTAATTGATTACTATTTTTCTCTGGGAGGGATGCAGATGCAGTTTAATGTTGTCAGCCGCGATACCCTGCTCAGAGCACAGGCCGATCCCGCCAAATATCAGAATTTAATCGTGCGGGTGGCCGGCTATTCGGCATATTTTGTGAACCTGGAAAAGAAGGTGCAGCAGGATATTATTGAGCGAACCGAAGAGCGGATTTAAGGATTGTGCGGCGCTGTAATTTATTTAGCAGCGCCGCTTTTCTATAGATAAATAGAAAGGAAAACAGGATGAATAAAGAAGAAAACAAAAAAGAAACCCCGGAGATTGGCATCAAGGGAAGGATTTTCGATATTCAGCGCTGGAGCCTGCACGACGGGCCGGGAATCCGCACCAATGTATTTTTTAAGGGCTGCCCTCTGCGCTGTCAGTGGTGCAGCAACCCCGAATCACAGGAGGGCTGTTTTGAACTGGCGTTTTTCCGGGATAAATGCATCGGCTGCAGAAGCTGTATAAAGCACTGTCCTTACGGCGGGATTCAGGAAGAAAAGGGTTCGGATAAAGGGGAAGGTCTGGTGATTGACACGGAAATCTGCCGTAAAAACTGTTACAAAAAAGGCCCTGAAGAAGGTGGATTTTTATGCAGCAAGGCGTGCTATGCAGAGGCGCTTTCGGTGATGGGATGGGAGGTTTCGGTCGATGAAATTTTAGAAGAAGTGATGCATGATAAGGCCATCTATGCAAGCAGCGGCGGGGGGCTTACCGTAACCGGCGGAGAGCCGTTTGCCCAGCCGGCATTTCTCTTAAAGCTTTTACAGAAGGCAAAGGCTCTGGGGCTTAACACAGCCATGGAAAGCAGCATGTATGCCGAGTGGGAGGCGATTGCCCCATGTCTGCCCTTTGTGGATGTTTTATTTATGGATATGAAGCTTTTGGATGAAGAAAAGCATCGCTATTATACGGGAGTCGGGACAAGAATGATTCAGGAAAATATGCGGAAGGTATCTGCATATGTGACCGAGATGAAAAAGGGGAAAAATGGAAAAGATACAGAAAATACGGGGCTTAAGGTGATTGTCCGCACACCGGTTATCCCCGGAGTTAATGACCGCACAGAGGATATCGGTGCGATGGCGGACTGGATTGTCCATAATCTTCCCGGCGTTTCGGATTATCAGCTTTTGCCCTATCACCGCCTGGGACGCGGGAAATATGCAAGTCTTGGAAAAACGTATCTGCTGACGGAAACCGCAGTTCCCAAAGAGGAGCAAATGCAGAGATTAAACGAGGAAGTCCGAAGAAGGAGGAAGAAAAACCATGGATAATACATATCTTCGTATGGTTAATATCAGCAAATCCTTTCCCGGAGTAAAGGCGCTTTCCAAGGTAAATCTGGAGGTTTTCTGCGGGGAGGTACACGCCCTTTTAGGGGAAAACGGGGCGGGAAAATCGACCCTGCTAAAGATCTTAGCGGGTGCCTATGCCAGGGATGAGGGCGAGATTTACATCGAAGGGAAGGCTGTGGGAGGGCTGACGCCAAAGCTTGCCGAGGATTTGGGAATCTCGATTATCTATCAGGAATTTACCCTTCTTCCCTATCTGAGCGCGGCAGAAAACATCTTTCTGGGGCGGCAGCCAAGGAAGAAAAACGGGATGATTGACTGGAAAACATGTTATGACGAAAGCAGAGAACTGCTTTTGCAGGCGGGCCTTGATATCGATCCGAAAACGCCGGTTTCCCGCCTTAAGGTTGCACAGCAGCAGATGGTGGAGATTGCCAAAGCCCTTTCCAAAAAGGCAAAGCTGATTATTATGGATGAGCCCAGTGCCGCGCTCACCCAGAAGGAAATCGACCATCTTTTTACGGTGATTCAAAAGCTGAAAAGCCGCCAGGTTGCCGTGATTTACGTTTCGCATCATCTGGAAGAAATCAAGGCAATCGGCGATCGGATAACGGTGCTTCGCGACGGATGCTATGTGGGTACGGCAAAGGTAAAGGATGTGGAGATTCCCGATATGATTCGGATGATGGTCGGGCGGGATCTGGCGGATATGTATCCCAAATCCAGTGTAAAGATTGGAGAACCGGTCTTAAGCGTCCGCCATCTTTCGACCAGGGACAAGCTAAAGGATATCAGCCTTACGGTTCATCAGGGGGAAATCCTTGGGATTGCCGGATTAGTGGGAGCGGGGAGAACAGAGCTTGCCAGGGCTGTTTTCGGCGCGGATAAAATCAGCAGCGGGGAAGTGGAAATGGACGGGAAAGTTCTTGCTGTCCGTTCACCAAGGGATGCCATAGCCAACCGGATCGGGCTTGTGCCGGAGGATCGGAAGAATCAGGGCCTGGTGCTGATGATGGATGTCAGGGGGAATACAACCCTGGCGAATTTAAAGAAGCTGGTGCAGTGGGGAAAGCTGAACTTAAAAAGGGAAGCAGAGGCTGCCGAGGATTATCGGAGCCGCCTTCATATTGCCACGCCGGGAATCGACGAAACGGTGTCGAATCTCTCCGGCGGAAACCAGCAGAAGGTGGTTTTGGGAAAATGGCTGTTTGCCGACTGCCGCCTTTTGATTATCGACGAACCGACCCGGGGAATTGACGTGGGGGCGAAGGTGGAGATTTACGAAATGGTAAAAACTCTGGTGGAAAAAGGGATGGCAATCCTGATCATCTCTTCGGAGATGCCGGAACTTATGGGGATCTGTGACCGGATTTTAGTGATGCATGAGGGAGAAATCACCGGGGAACTGGCGCGGGATGCATTTGACGAGGAAACGATTATGGCCTTTGCCGCAGGGCAGGGGCGGGAAAAGGAGAGAAGCAATGCAGAGAAGAAAGGATAATTTACGGCTTTTGGCTGCACTTTTTTTGCTCACCGGGCTGATGAGCCTTCTGGTGCCGAATTTTTTAACCCAGGGAAATCTGCTGGATATTATCCGCTTAAACTCGATTAAGGGGATGATGTCCATTGCCATGACTCTTGTGCTGCTGACGGGGGGAATTGACTTATCCGTGGGTTCGACCTTTGCGCTCTCCGGGGCGGTAACGGCCTCTCTCCTGGTGGGCGGATACAGCGACTATATCACCAGCAATCTCTTTAAATGTCCGGTAATTGTTGCGATTGCCCTGGGGCTTTTGGCGGCGGGGTGTATCGGCCTGGTCAATGGTCTGATTATTACAAAGCTTAAGGTGGAACCGTTTATTGCAACCCTGGCGATGATGATCTTTGTCCGGGGGCTTACCTACCTGTACACCGGGGGCTATCCCATTAATTTCCAGCCGATTCCTGAAGGATTTGCCTGGCTGGGTAAGGGCTATGCCGGCATTATCCCGGCTCCGGCGATTTTATTTATTCTTGTGGCGCTGGCTGGGGGATGGCTCTTAAAATATACGGCTTATGGCCGTTCGCTGTTTGCTGTCGGCGGAAACCGGGAAACCGCAGAACTTTCGGGGATTGCGGTGGAAAAGAATATCTGTCTGACCTATGTGCTTATGGGAATGATGTCCGGTCTGGCAGGGATTGTGATGACTGCCCGGGTGGCCTCGGCCTCTGCCGTAGCCGGGGAAGCCTACGAGATGGACGTTATCGCCGGCGTTGTGCTGGGCGGCACCCTGCAGTCGGGCGGAAAGGGTTCGGTGCTTGGCACGGTGATTGGTATTTTTATCTTTGGCGTAATTGAAAACGGCATGAACATGATGGGACTTCCCACCTACTATAAACTGCTGATTAAGGGTCTGGTGGTGATTTTGGCGGTCGGCGGAAAGTATCTGCACGTAAGACCCGCACAGAAAAAGAAAGGAGGGGCAGCCAAATGAGAGAAGGAAAGGAAAGACAAAAAAGAAGCCTTAACCAGCAGAAATTGATCTTCCTGCTGCTGGTGCTGCTGTTTATCGGATTTACGGCTATCCGCCCGGAGTTTGCCGCTCCCCGGAGCCTGGATAATATTCTGTGCACGATGTCCCTGTACGGGATTGCCTCCCTGGGAATGACGCTGGTGATTCTAACCGGGGGAACGGATCTTTCCGCGGGCTCGATGATGGCGCTGGCCGGCGTGCTGGGTGCAGGGCTTCTGGGCAAGGGAATCGGGGCTGCCAATCCGATAAAGCTTCCGTTTATCGTGACGATCCTTGCAGCGATGGCGGGCTGCGGACTGCTGGGACTGTTCAACGGCCTGTGCATTGCGCGGCTGCACATTGCCCCCTTTGTCGCTACCCTTGCCATGATGTCCATTGCCCGCGGACTGGTCTATGTGGTTGCCGACTTTGTGGTGCGCGGGGTGTCCGGTTCGCCGATCACCTTTATGGATGACGGCTACAGCTTCCTTGGTCAGGGGCATATCGGCCCGATTCCCGTGCAGATGATTCTTTTTCTGGCTGTGTTCGGCGTGATGTTTTTCTTTTTAACCTATACCAGAACCGGGCGCAAGGTCTATGCCGTGGGCGGAAGCCGTGAAATTGCCCGTCTGGCGGGAATCCGCCCGGAGAGGATTCTTTTGCTCTGCTATACCCTGTGCGGGGCCATGGCAGGGTTAAGCGGTCTGATTCTGGTGGGCCGGCTCTCGAGCGCCTCGACCGTGGCAGCCAAGGGCTACGAACTGGATTTGATTACCGCGGTTGCCCTGGGGGGAACCGGGATGTCCGGCGGGAACGGAGGTGTTTTTGGAACCCTTCTCGGGGTTGCCTTCCTGGCTGTGCTCAATAACGGGCTGGATATGGTCAATGTGCCTTCGTTTTATCAGTATCTGATCAAAGGCACGATTTTGGTTCTTGCCGTCTATGCGGATAAGCTTTTGGCAAAAGGAAATCATTAAAAAGGAAATCATTAATACTGGAAACTTGTGGCGGATTTCGTTATACTAAAGGGTAGATGGCAGATGGAAGTGTACGGGAGGGCTGGCGAATGAAAATATTGTTCGTGGATGATGAAAAAATTATCCGGGACGGGATGCGGGCGATTATCAACTGGGAAAAAATCGGATGCCAGAAGCTTGTGACGGCAGAGAATGCAGCCAGGGCGCTGGAACTGCTGGAAAACGAAGCCTTTGATTTAGTGATAACGGATATCTATATGCAGAAAATGACCGGAATTGAACTGGCAAAGAAGATTCATGACGCCTGGCCCTGGATGCGGGTGATTATTCTGTCCGCCTATGAGGACTTTACTTACGCAAGGGAAGCCATTGAGGCCGGGGTGTTTAAGTATCTGTTAAAGCCCATTGTCCCGGCAGAACTGGAAAATACCGTGCTGGAGGCATTCCGCCAGGTAGAGGAAAGCCGCCAGATCAAGCAGCAGGTCAGGGAGTCGGAGGAATTTATCCATGTTTTCCGCCCGCAGCTGGCTGCGGATTTCTGGCGGGCACTGTTAAAGGACGAGGTTTCGGATAAGCAGGATGCCAAGCGAAGGATGGAACTTGCAGGGATCATTTTTCCCGACGGAGGGCTGTGCTGTGTGGCTGCGGTGTGGGAGGGAAAAGAAGACATAAACTGGAAAGATTTAGGGAAAAGCATAGAGGAGGCGGCGAAAGGCGCGTTTTCCGGCTGTATGTACTGG
The DNA here is from genome assembly GCA_946553025.1 of uncultured Clostridium sp. Lineage (GTDB taxonomy): Bacteria > Bacillota > Clostridia > Lachnospirales > Lachnospiraceae > Caccovicinus. Next base: position 54,374 of record CAMNRM010000002.1, on the reverse strand, counting down.
GTTCGGATGGGAGAGAAAAGGGTGGTTCTTTTGCTCTCCCATGAACCGGATTCTTCCCAGCTTTTGCTGTTTTCCTATCTTTTCGGATCGGAAATCCACCAGGAAGTGCAGGCGGCAGCGGGGCGTCTGGCAAGGGACTGGATGGAAATTTCCTTATCCTTTAAGGATGCCGAGGCGGTGTTAAAGGCAGGGGGACGGCTTGGCCAGGAGGGAGAAAACCTGGTCTTTCAGTCGATAAAGCTGATTGAAGAGCATTTAAGCCAGGAGGATTTCGGGGTAAATGATATTGCACAGCGCCTTCATGTCAGCGCCGGGTATTTTTCCCGGCTGTTTAAAAAGCAGATGGGAATTACCTGCATTGAATACTTAACCCAGAAACGGATAGAGCGGGCCAGGAAGCTTTTGGAGCGCACGGAGATGAAGCACCAGGCGATAGCGCAGGCCGTAGGCTATGCCAGCGTCTATTATTTCAGCCTGCAGTTTAAAAAACAGACCGGAGAAACACCGGGGCAGTACAGGAAGCGTGTGGGGAAAAAAGATGATTCGGACGATTAAGGCAAAGATTATCGTGTGCTTTGGCGGGGCAATTATTATTTTGTTCCTTTTATTTGGAATGACCGGATATCAGGTGCTTTCGGATTACCAGATGAATATGCAGAAAAAGAGCCAGGATCGGCTGGCGGAATCGCTGTGTTCGTCCATCCTTTTTTTCCGGCAGAATGTGGAAACGGTGATGGAAGAACTGTTGGAGGGGGAAGAACTGTCCGCCCTTCTTCCGCTTTTATGGGAAAAGGGGGAGGACAGGCAGGAACTTGAAGCGTGGATGAGGGCCGCGGTAAACGAAAATGACTGGATTTGCGATTTGTTTCTGATGAACCAGGCGGGAGAGATTGTCGGGGCAGGGGAGGAAGAGGAAAAGGTCCGAACCTATCTTATTGACCGGATCAGCACTGCGGAGCGCTATGCCGGGGGAATCGTCTGGGACAGCGGCTATAACACGACAAGCATGATGGTTTTTGGAAAGGTGCGCACATCTGCCAAGGAGAAACGGTCAGCTTATCTCTTTCTTCAGATTGACAATGCACAGATTTTAAATTTGTTTAACCAGTTCCGCCTGCAAAACAGCCAGAGGTTTTCCCTCAAGGGCGTGCGCAATGGCTTTGAGGTGACGGAACAGGGCTTTTTTTACCGCTATTATGATAATTATGAAGATCTTCTGCACACGGAAAGGGAAATCGGCGACTGGAAGCTGCGGACCTGGAGCGATAAAACTTTGATTCTCGGGCCGGCGAAGGAACTTCTCTATAAGCTTGCGCGGGTGCTTATCGCCGCCCTGGTGGTTTCGGCGGGAATCAGCATTCTTTTAGCCGATCGGATTACCCGCCCGATACAGGTGATGAAGGAAACCATGGCCCGTTACGGAAAGGGAGATTTTTCCGCCAAGGTCAGGGTGACGGGAAGGGATGAGATCGGGGATCTGGGCCGTCTGCTGAACCAGATGTCCGAGCAGATTTCCATGCTTTTTTTCCGGGTAAAGGAGGAGGAAGAGCAGAGCCGGAGGCTGGAGCTGCAGGCCATGGTCTACCAGATTAATCCTCATTTTCTGTACAATACCCTAGATTCCGTCAATATCCTGGCCCGGCAGAACGGGGACGAGCAGGTGGCAGAGCTGGTCACGGATTTATCCCGGCTCTTCCGCTTAGGGCTTCACCAGGGACAGGATAAGGTAACGGTGCGCGATGAACTGATGCATGTGATGTATTACCTAAAAATTCAAAAAATCCGTTTTGCCGATCAGCTGCGCTGGGAAATGCATGTTCCTTCTTCGCTGATGGAGTATAAGATAATGAAGTTCATCCTTCAGCCCATCGTGGAAAATGCCATCTATCATGGGGTGAAATCCAGGGAGGGCATAGGATGCATCCAGATATTTGCGCAGGAGGAAGGAGAATACCTTCTGCTGATTGTGGAGGATACCGGGGAGGGGATGAGTCAGGAAACTTTACGGCAGCTTAAAGAGAGGATGAACCGGGAAGCCAATGATTTTGACAAAGAGAACACAGGCCAGGAGAAGGGTTTTGGCCTGTGGAATGTTCATCAGCGGATACGCCTGGGCTACGGCGTCCCCTGCGGGGTGGAACTTTCGAGCGAAGAAGGAAAGGGAACGCGGGTGGTTTTGCGGGTGCTGAAGAATATGGGGTGATTAGCGCGTGTTTGAACATGTATTCCCGTTGTCTGCATGTTCTAGCGCTTAAGCCTCACCCCACGATTCTAGCGCTTCAGCTTCACTCTGTGCTTTTCCCTAAATTCTGCTATCGTTGCACGTCCCGTATCCGACACAGGTTTAATCCATTTGGCGGAATACATGTGGAACTGCATGATAATATAGCGGATCGGTTCATCCACATAGCAGAGGGCAAACACCAGAAGGAAGGGGGCGTGCAGCCCGTAATTGGCTCCGTAGACGCAGGGAAGCACCATAAGATACATAAAGGTGATTTCCATTATGGAGCCAAAGGCGGCGTCCCCGGCGGAGCGGTAGGTGTCGTTCTGCACCCAGTTTCCCATGCGGATAACGGCGGCGACACTGTAGATGATCAGCATTCCCGTGCCGATCCGGTAGGATTCATCGTGCAGGCCCATGGCGTGAAGCAGGGGATTGTGTACGGCGTTTAAGACCAGGCAGGCTGTGCCAATCAGACCGCTGCACAGATAAACCAGACGCCAGGCCCGCTGGTAAGCCGTTTCGTGATGCCCGGCACCCACCTCTTTTCCGACCAGAACCGTCGCCGCATTGGAAAAACCGCTGAAGAAGGCGATAACCAGCCCTTCAAGCGTCCGAAACACGGCAACGGCGGCGATGGCCTGTTCACTCTGGTGGCCTAAGACGATATTGACCATCATATTTCCAATACCGATCAGCACTTCATTGCAGAGAATCGGAAAGCATTTCTGTAAATATTCCCTTACAAATATACGGCTCCACCGAAAATGCCGGGAGAAGGCAAGGACGAAGGGGAGTCTTTTTTTGATGATAAAAGCAAAGAGCACGATCAGGTTCACCATACCTGCAAGAACCGTCCCTAAGGCAGCACCGGAGGCACCCATTGCCGGAAGGCCGCATTTGCCGAAGATCAGCAGGTAGTTAAAAAAGCAGTTGGCAATCACCGAGGCGATCCCTCCGTAGAGAGGAACCTTCACCTGTTCAATGGAGCGCAGAAGGGCGCTTATGGCCATGGCAAAAATCTGCAGGGGGTAGGCAAAACCCACGATTTTTAAATAGGTAATGCCGATGTCCTGGATTTCTTTTTTATCGGTGTAAATATGCATCACCACATCCGGGAAAATCAGGGCCAGGGCAGCAAAAAGAAAGCCCACGGTCAGCATAAAGGAGAGGGTCAGCCCGTAGGAGCGTGTAATCCCGTCCTCGTCCCCCGCGCCCCAGTACTGCGAAAAGAACAGCATCCCGCCGCCCACAAAACCCCAGTAGCCCGCAAACATCAGGCTGGAAAACTGTGCGCACAGACCTACCGCACCCACGGTTTTTTCCCCTAAAGAAGCCAGCATCATCATATCCACCATGCTTCCCGTCGTGGTTAAGAGGTTTTGCAGGGCGACGGGGACGGCGATAATGGCGATGTGCTTGATAAAATAATGCCAGTCAAAGGCTTGTTTTGTTCTTGTCACAGCTATCATGGGTAATCACTCCTTGCCTGATTTCAAATTCTACAATGTACTACATTATCGCGTAATTCCTGGAAAGTCAATATAAAAATTTAACTCTTTTTTTATGGATTTTTGTAGAAAAAATTTCCGCAGAAGGGAAAAAGGTTTTGCCAGGGAGGGGAAAATCATTTATAATCATAGGAGATGGGGAAGTTTTAAATCTAATAGATGGAGATGATGATAGAAGAAATGATACCTACAAGAATAGAAGCTGAAAGATTATTAAGAGAGGCCGAAAAAGATAATCCGGGGCCCTGGGGAAATCATAGTCGGATTACCGCGCATTGTGCGGAAAAAATAGCTGGATTATGCGATGGGTTATATGCGGAAAAAGCCTATGTACTGGGATTGCTTCATGACATTGGAAGAAAGTTTGGGGTCAGGCATTTAGGGCATGTATCCGATGGCTATACTTATATGAAAGCATTGGGATATGATGAAGTCGCAAAGGTTTGCCTTACGCACTCATTTCACAATCAATCGGCGAAAGATTATATTGGAAAATTTGATACCTCTGATGAAGAATTGGAATTGATTAATCATGCTTTGGCTAAAGTTGTTATGGATGACTATGACAGGTTGATTCAGTTGTGTGATTCTTTGGCAGGCAGTGAATGTGTATTAGATATAGAAGAGCGTATGGGTGATGTAAAAAGAAGATATGGTTATTATCCGCAGGAAAAATGGGATGCAAATATAAGACTAAAAAGATATTTTGAAGAGAAAACAGGGAAAGATATTTATTATGTTGTAGAAAAGGAAACCTACAGGCTATAAAATAAAAATTTGGAGAAACCTTATATGGTTGATTTTATTGTTAATCTATTTGCAGAGATTGCTGATTTCTTTATCACTTTTTGGGTAGACAATGTTATTGATAAGTTTGCCAAAAGAAATAAGTAAATTCTAATTTGTCGGATAACCGGTGGAGGTGGAGATGAAATTAGATGAATTATATCATTTAATCGATTTACAGACTGAAATGATTCAAAAATTAAGAATTATTCGTGGGGAGATTCATCTAAGTGAATTGGAGGAATATTTGGAAAAACTGATGGACGAAAAAACTGCAGCGAAATCCTACCAGGAATTAAAGAAAGTATTGGCTGACGATGAAGATCACCTTAAAATGCTGTATTGCCAATTAGAATGTGCCCGGCGGGTGTTCGACCGATATCAGGAAAAACATATTCCTCTAATTATTTATCAAGAATCTATGAAATGTTTTACCAGATTTATTGAAGAATGCAGAAGAAAAAACGGAAGAATGTTTTTTGATCGAGGATGGTGGACTTACCGTCAGATTAGTATGAAAATATTTCGCATTGGTGAATTGGAATATGAATTTAAAGAGTACGAAGGAGAGAAGGTTATAGGAATTCATGTGCCGTCAGATGCAAATTTATCCAAAGAGGCTGTTGACAGTTCATTAAAGCAGGCGGACATGTTTTTTCACACATATTACAGCAGTTATTTATATAAAAAGTATACTTGCAATTCATGGTTATTATCTCCTGTGTTAAAACCGTTGCTGCCGGAAAAATCAAATATATTATCTTTTCAAAAACGTTTTAGAATTATCCGGGAAGAGAAAGAGGGCAGAGAATGCATTGAATGGTTGTTTCAGGTTCCATCGAATACGGATAATGAAAGTCTGCCAGCAGAAACAAGTTTGCAAAAAAAGGTCAAGGAACTGCTTCTTAATGGAGGAATGGTTGGTTGTGCATATGGTGTAATTGCCAATGACTTATAAAAGAATATATGAGGATATCAATATGCTTCGACTGGAGAAAGTAAACGGAAAAAATATATGGGATATTTTGAAGCTGCGTGTGTCTGAAAAACAAAAGAACTAATGGACAATTTGAAAGAATATGGAGATATTTTATATTAGTTTATGAATTAAAGGATTATAAAAAAGTGAAAGGGATGGTAAAGGATATGACAATACAACAAGAAGTATATGAAAAAATAATGAAATTGCCAGAGGATGGGATAAGATTAATTCTTGTTATGGCAAATGAGATTGCCAGGCAACAAGGTATCTTATTTGAAACAGATACAGATAAATCTTTGATACGTAAAAAGAAAGCATTTCAAAATATGTTAAAGATGAGAGAACAATCGACATATCCGAAGGATTTTGATTATAAAAAAGTGATGGAGGAAGCGATAAATGAAAAATATAATTTCATTGATTGATATAAATGTAATTATAAATTTTATTACAAAAAGAGAAGACCCCTATAAAGATGAATGTTTTGAAGTGATGAGATTATGTGCAGATGTCGGGGCAGTCACTGAATTTTGATTATATGAAGATGATATTGATGGTATGGCTAATGAGTATGAGTTAATGATTTTTCTTCTGGATTATCATTGAAATTAGGTGAGTACTATGATTGAAATTATGGAAATATCAAAGAAAGCAGAAGATTATTATTCTTTGGAAGATTTTTATGAAAAATACAAAACAGCAGTTGCAGAATCCTATGAAAAATATACGGAATATGGTCATCATTGGTGTTGGTGTCTTGTTGGAAATATTGTGCAGGAACATGAGTATGGTTTGAAACGAGAAATAAAATATGGGACAAAACATTTTTCTCGCGGAACGAAAGTATATCTTGCACCGGTTCAATGGGGAGATGGATATGAAAACATTGTTGTAATTGGTTTGCCTCGATATGGAAATAAATATATTGAAGTTATTATGCGCTCTGCATATATTGAAAATTATCGAATGAAGAAAGTTTATAAGCCCGCAGTGTTAAAACGTATGTGTTCATCTCCGTATTATTGGTGGAGTGATTCTGAAAATGATAGGAAGAAAATTATCGACTATCTTAAAACTCGTGCTCCTGAGGAAGCAGCAAAAGAAATCTTAAAATTAAACGGTGATAATGAAAACATCCAATAGAAGGGGAAGATATGAGTAATTTGATAAATTTTCGTGAAAAAACATGTCAGTGCAGTAATGGATGTACCGATGTGCTGTTGACCGTAATCGGACTGAGCGGTTCTCGATTGGCGAGGACAGACGATGAGAAAAATATGATGGTCTGGTTGATGATGAAAGATCAAAATATCGTTGGAAGGGGAACGGTTGGATTTGAAATTACGGAAATGCTGTGGGAAAAGGAATATTTTGAAAGACAAAAACAATTTATGCTGCGTGTGCTTGATGGTGTAAAAAAAAGAATAGGTTGGGAAACTCTTTCCTATGAACCTAATGAAGAAATGATTTTTAATCGGATAGATTGTTTGTATGAAATGTTTCAGGCAATTCAAATAGAAGATATTGATGAGGAAGCAACGAGAGAATGGTTAGAAGATGTTGAACTTAATGAGCCGATAAAAAATGGATATCCTAAATGTGAAAAGCATGGAATTTATCATTCTATTTTTGGCTGTATTGCGTGTAATGATGATGATTTGGAATAGATGCTGTGGATTATGGAGTATTCTATTGACTGTTAGGGTAAACAAAGTTATTGGTAAGTTTTCAAAAAAGAAACAAGTAAAGATTATTCGTTTAGGAAGCGTGTGACATGGAAAACAAACTATTTATAGCAGAAACAGAAAGGCTAATTTTAAGAAGATTTAGAAAAAATGTGTATTTCTGGAAAGATGAAACGGAAAAACTTATTTGGAAAGATACCTATGTATAGGTTAAACTAAATGATATGGAGATGTTTATCGAATGAAAGAATATAAGTTTGCCAAAAGAACTAAGTAAATTCCAATTTAGGAGGAAAAATGGTTTTATTAATCACAGGTGCATCGCATACAGGTAAGACTGTACTTGCACAAAAATTACTGGAAAAATATAATTATCCCTATTTATCTATAGATCACTTGAAGATGGGATTAATTCGCAGCGGTTATACGAAACTTACACCGGAGGATGATTGTGAACTTACGAATTATTTGTGGCCAGTTATTCGTGAAATAATTAAAACAGCGATTGAGAACAAGCAAAATCTTATTGTTGAAGGATGTTACATTCCTTTTGATTGGTCAAAGGATTTTACAAAGGAATATCTCAGGCATATGAAATACTTTTGCCTTATAATGAGTGAAGCTTATATAAAAAATCATTTTTCCAATATAAAAAGCTATGCAAATATCATAGAAAGTCGTTTAGATGATGGATGTTGTACGCTGGAAAATGTTTTGAAAGATAATAGACAATTTTTAGAACTTGCTCAAAAATACAATGTAAACTATGTGCTTATAGATGATGCATATGAAATTAATATTGATTTATAGCAACAAAGCGGAATGTATGGAGGAAATATGATACTTGAAACAGAGAGATTATATCTGCGTGAGATGAACCCATTTGATTTTGCGTCTTTGTGTAAAATCTTACAAGATAAAGATACAATGTATGCATATGAGGGAGCGTTCAGTGATGATGAAGTTCAGGAATGGCTTGAACGACAAATTTCCCGTTATCAAAAATGTGGTTTTGGTTTATGGGCAGTCATTTTAAAAGAAACGGATGAAATGATCGGGCAATGCGGACTTACCATGCAGCCCTGGAAAGATGAAGAAGTACTTGAAATAGGCTATCTTTTCGAGAGATTATATTGGCATAAAGGATATGCCATCGAAGCAGCAAAGGCATGTAAAAAGTATGCATTTGAAGTATTAAAAGCAGAGGAAGTTTGCTCTATTATCAGAGAATCCAATAGAGCATCTCAAAATGTAGCCATAAGGAACGGAATGACAATGACAGATTCATGGATAAAGCATTACAGGGGTGTGGATATGCTGCATTATCGTTATGTGGTTCAGTGCTGACAGTTCCAATTTGTATATCAATCTATTTTATAAATCACAAAACAGTATAGCAAGGGATAGAATGAGCAACAGGAGGAAAGCATGGAAATCACCATTGGTTCTATTGGTACTTTTGATAGTGTCTGAAAAAGCCATTATTAAAAATGAATAATAAATATAGAATTAAAAGAAAGATGAAGATTAAATTAAATATAACTTATACAAAGAAAGAATTAATCTTTCTTAAGGAACATCATTGTGAAATTCTCTCGGAAATAAATCTTTCAAAAACGGATTTTTTGGATGATGAAATACCGCGTCGAATGTTCAAGTATGGGGGTACATATATTGCTGAAATTATTGATGATGAAACAAATAGTTTAATGTGGGCAGTTTTATCTAAAAGGAAAGGAACTTATCATTTTTCAGGTTATTACGATTGTTTAGAAGCATTGGAACAAGGGCTGTAAGCGAATGAAGGAGAATAGATAAAATGAGCAAAATTAAATCTTACTTTCAAAATGAAAATCGTAAGATTGTTGAGTTCCCAGATATGATTGATGAAAAACAGACCGGTTTTGATTGGTACACCTTATAAAGGCTCCAAGTTGCTGGTTGGAGAAAGTTGAAAAGAATTTTTACACCAGATAAGTAAGCATTAGGTTAAATTTATAAACAGGAGCGTGGTTGATATGGAAAATAGGATTGAAAAACTTTATCAGCAGCTGGAAGAAATTGATGATCAGGATTTGTATCTTCTGGAACCGGAATTTTGTAAAGAATTGTATTATCATATTCCGCCGGAGAAAAGACCGCTGTGTGTAATTGCTTTTTTTACTATAATTAATTGGTTTGCGATGTCCCAAAGAAGTGGGGTATGGACGTTTTATGAAGCAACACCTCCTGAAGATATTCAATTAACGATTCGATTTTTGGAAGAAAAAGACGATGATGAATTGGTTTCTATTTTTCGTTATGGAATACATGACTATCAAAATCCTAACTATGCCGGAAATTTTAATTATCCTGATATTTGGATAGAGGAATCGGAAAAAATAGATCAATGGATAACCAATCATGAAATATGGCTGTATGGGTGGGAACGGAAGTTGCTAAATGATAATAAGGAATTGATAATAGATGCAATGATGGAGAAGTAAAATATGAATACAATATGGAATGAGATGTTTCAAGCGGCAAAAAAAGTTCAAAAAAACAGGAAAATATCTGATTATGTAGAGGCCGGTGGCGTTGCGGCTGCTGTATTGTCATCATCAGGAAAAATATATACAGGAGTGTGTATAGACACCTGTTCCACATTAGGAATATGTGCTGAAAGAAATGCTATCTTCAATATGATAACGAATGGAGAACAGGAAATAAAAAAGGTTCTTGCCATTATGCCTGACGGAAAAACAGGTGCTCCATGTGGTGCGTGCAGGGAACTGATGGTTCAACTCATGCCCCATAACTATCAGGAGATTGAAATCCTTCTTGATTTTGAAGCAGAAAAGGTTATTACGCTTGGTGAACTTACTCCCCAGTGGTGGATATAGTTATTTTATAAGAGCAAACATTCCATGCAGCTACGATAACCGAAGTTATGTAATCAATGACTAAATTTTATTTGCAAGGAAAAAAGGAGATCCTGTAGTAAAAATAATAGAAAAACAGTACGGAGGAAAATACTATGATTGAATCAAGATGTGGGTTATTATGCAGTAAGTGCAATTTTCAGGAAACAATGGGATGTAAAGGTTGTGTCAATATGGATAAGCCTTTTTGGGCGGATAGCTGCCCCGTTAAATCTTGCTGTGAATCAAAAAAATTAAAAAACTGCGGAGAATGTGATGATTTTGTTTGTTCTTTGCTGCATACCTTTGCCTATGATATGGAACAAAGCGATAATGGCGTGCGAATTGAACAGTGTAAAAAGTGGAATACGGTTGGAAAACCTTTAAATAAGATTTCGCCATTGATGTAGGAGGAAAACGATGATACCCAAAGTTGTTCAGGTAGTTCCAACAGAGGAATTTACCGTATATGTATATTTTGAAGATGGAAAAATTGTTTGTTATGATGTGAAGCCTTTGTTAGAAAAAGAGATATTTGTTCAATTAAGAGAAATTACTGTTTTTATGAATACATGTACAGTAATGAATGATACTTTAGCATGGGATGTGTCTGGAAATCGAGATAATTCTGCTTGCATAGATATTGATCCTGATACATTGTATGCCTTAAACGCGGTAAAAGAAAAAATCGCATAATGATTTTATTAGCTTAGAATAAGACGGAATATCAAAAATCTTTGTTGGTAAAATATAGTTATAAAAGGGAAGAGTAAAGATGAATTATCGTATTTTGCGGTTGGTTGATCAGCCGGAATTAAAAGAATGCGCTGCCCGGTGGTTTCATGAAAAGTGGAATATTCCTTTATCCGCCTATCTGGAAAGCATGGAAGAGTGCCTGAAAAAGGAAAATGCTGTTCCGCAATGGTATGTGGCTGTGGAGGGAGAGCGGATTATCGGCGGATTAGGTGTTATTGCCAATGATTTCCATAATCGAAAAGATTTAACGCCTAATGTCTGTGCTGTTTTTGTTGAGGAGGATAAGCGGTGTAACGGTATTGCCGGTGCGCTGCTGCAGTTTGTCTGTGCAGATATGAAGGAAAGAGGGATCGACACTCTGTATCTGCTCACCGATCATGATTCCTTTTATGAGCGCTATGGATGGAAATTTTTCTGTATGGTGCAGGGTGACGGAGAGTCAAATATGAGCAGGATGTATGTCCATCAAAGGACAGATGAATCCAATGAAATTGATTTATAAAAAGCAACGATAGAAAATGCATGATATAAGGGAAAGAGGCATTACCGCTATTCCTTTGGAAGCGACGGGTATGGGGCGTCCTTTATATGAAAAGTACGGTTTTGTAAAAATGAATCATGAAATGGAACTAAAAGAAAATAACATTGGCGCAAAAATATCATGTCAATTACGTGCTGATTAATGATAAATATGAATTTAGCGGAGGTGAAATCATTGGATATTAACAATTATAAAAAATATATTTCCGAAGAAACCATGATGGGCCCAAATAGTGTCAGGATTTTAGCGGAATTATTGGATAAATATCCTTTGCGGTTTGCTGCGGATGACCGGATTCTTGATTTGGGATGCGGGACAGGGCTGACAAGTTTTGTTATTGCCAAGGAAACAGGAGCGAAAGTTTTTGCCAATGATCTTTGGGTGCGTGCGGAAGAAAATGGAAAACGATTTGCCTGTTGGGGGGTTGGAGAACAGATAACACCTGTTTGTGAGGATGCGAACCAGCTTCATTTTGAAGAAAAACAATTTCATGCACTGTTTAGTGTTGATGCTTATCATTATTTTGGGGGAAGTAAGGGATTTTTTCAGGAAAAGATTTTGCCGTTGATGAAGAGCAACGGGGTGGTTTTGATTGGAATTCCAGGGTTGAAGGATGAATATACAGGCTGTGCCGAAGAGCTTCTTTCCGATTGGGTTGGAGATGATGCTCATATGTTTAAGAGTCCAAAATGCTGGAAAGAGATTATCGGCATCAGTGATAGAATTGAGTCGGTGAAAACATGGGAAATGGACTGCTTCAGCAGAGCATGGGAAGATTGGCTGGCAACAGATAATCCATTTGCTCTCGGCGATAAGCAGTATTTTGAAACTATTATTAAACCATATACTTGTTTTGTTGGTATTTCTATTAGGCTGAAATAATCAAAATTAAATTAAATATAACTTATACAAAGAAAGAATTAATCTTTCTTAAGGAACATCATTGTGAAATTCTCTCGGAAATAAATCTTTCAAAAACGGATTTTTTGGATGATGAAATACCGCGTCGAATGTTCAAGTATGGGGGTACATATATTGCTGAAATTATTGATGATGAAACAAATAGTTTAATGTGGGCAGTTTTATCTAAAAGGAAAGGAACTTATCATTTTTCAGGTTATTATGATTGTTTAGAAGCATTGGAACAAGGGCTGTAAGCGAATGAAGGAGAATGGATAAATCGAGATTTTCGAGGAGGTTAAAATATGAGGCAGGTTGAACAATTAGATATTAGCTATAGCACAGACGAAAGTCGCTGCTCAGTTTTTATTGGCGTTTGTAAATCGCAGGAGCTATTTGAACAATATTGGGAAAAGGATTATGACCTTTTGGAGGATGATTATATAGGATTTGAAATGGGTGTTGATTTTGGCATAAATACCTATGATGAAGATTTTGCTGTTATGGTATTGCAGAAGAATTTGACGGCTAGAATAGATGAACTTGTCAAAGGCGCAGAAATTTTTGATATTGATGCGTTAAAAAGAATGTATCCCGATAGATTAGACAGACCTTATAATGCGATTATTATTTTGGATAGGATAATTTATGACGGTGCAATCAAAGAAGTACAAAATGAAACCTTTGGCTATTTTAAGTTTCTGGGTGTGTTTGATAGCTGATTATGCTTTATAGGTAAATTCGTCAGAGATTATACCGTGCTGAGTAGTACAAGAAAACAAAGTTTTTTGTAGGAAAAATTTCCGCAGAATGGAAAAAGGTTTTGCCAGGGAAGGAAAGATCGTTTATAATGTTTATCATGAACAGGCGATATGTGTATGTTCGGTTAAACCCATAGATGAGAGTGTGGATGTTATGGGAAATAAGATGGAAGATGTTGAATTGGAAAATCATGGGATTGAAAAGCGGCATCAATGTAAATGCTGCGGCTATTATACGTTAGTGGGAACAGAAGAAGATATTATGTGGGATATTTGTCCAGTTTGTTTTTGGGAAAATGATGTGTTTAGAGATAATCCTGAAATATACAGCGGGGCAAACCATGAAACTCTGGCAGAGGGACGTGAAAATTATCGGAAATATTCAGCATGTGATCCGCGGTTTGTAGATTCGGTGCGTTTACCGCTTTTGCAGGAATTACCGGAAAATAACGAAAAGACTGGAGATAAGGTAAGTACAGCAGAGAATGAACTGGGATGAAGTTATTTATGCTGCAGAAAGTGAACACAATTATTTATGTTTCTGGTGGTATACGACAGCATAATAAAATTCCAGTTTCTTGGATAACTGGACAAAAAATGGAGATGAGATTTATGAACAAGAATGAGATACTTGGGATACTATCAAAAATTAAACATAATAGGTTTTATAACATAAAGATGGGATTAGCAGGTTCTTATGCCAGAGGTGATAATACAGATTCAAGTGATATAGATATAGTAGTAGATACAGATTTAATGCCAATAACTGATATGGATTATATAAAAAGTAGTTTTTATGGAATAGATGTAGATGTGTTGTTGCTTGGCCTATTAAAACAAGAAGATGAAGAAATGGACAATTTTTTCAAAGAAATGGATCTCCCAACAAATGATGAAAGTGTTTATAAAAATGTTCTAAAAGAGGTGGTATGGTGTGAATAAAAGTTATAGCAGAGATATACAAGTACTTGGACATATTTTAAAAAATCAAATGAATATCAGAGATGCTGTGGGTTGTGGAGTATTCTATTGACTGTTGGGGTAGACAAAGTTTTTGGTAAGTTTTCAAAAAAGAAACAAGTAAAGCTTATTCGTTTAGGGAGCGTGTGATATGGAAAACAAACTATTTATAGCAGAAACAGAAAGGTTAATTTTAAGAAGATATAAAAAAGAAGATATTCAGGATTTATTTGAATATTTATCCGATAAGGAAGTCGTGAGATATGAACCGTATAAACCGCAAACCTTCGAGGAAACACAAAAAAGTCTTGAATGGCGCATTAGTACAGATGAAATGATTGCTGTTGAATTGAAAAAATCCCATAAAATGATTGGAAATGTATATATGGGAAAGCGTGAGTTTGAAGCACTGGAAATAGGATATGTATTTAATCAAAATTATTGGGGATATGGTTATGCTGCTGAAAGTTGCAAAGCTTTAATCGAACGTGCATTTTCTAATGGTGTACATAGGGTATATGCAGAGTGTGATCCCAATAATAAGAGTTCATGGAAATTACTTGAAGTGTTAGGATTTCAGCGCGAAGCTCATTTTAGAAAAAATGTGTATTTCTGGAAAGATGAAACGGAAAAACCTATTTGGAAAGATACTTATGTATATGTTAAACTAAATGACATGGAGATGTTTATCGAATGAAAGAATATATGAGGATATGAAAGAGGGTTTTATTACGGAAGCTAAAGAATAAAATAATCCTATCATTACTCAAGATGATTAAATGTGGAAAGGGAAAGTATAATAGAAATGCAGGATTTTTATTCCGTACTTTATCAGAAATATGGAGTTATTCCGCCGGATAAATTCGATCAGGACTGGCGTTTTACTGCAGGAGATAGTGAAAACACAGAAGATTATATTGATTTTTATCATGAAAATATCCTGTCTGTGCATCAAAAAAAAGAAATGATAAATATGATTATTCAGGGGTTTGATGATTTGATTGCAGAAGGAAGAGAATCCGTTTTACTTGAGCAAATTTGGAATAAAATAAAGACTATTCTTGTTGCTGAAAAGCAGCTATATTATCAGGATATTATCTATTGGTCTTGCCTGGATACAGAGTTAGAAGAAGACCGGTTCTATGTTTCAAAATATATGCGGGAATTATTATAAATAGGGAATTTATAGAAAATTAGAAAATCAATAAAGAATTGATGTGTTTGCTGGATTTAATAATAAAGATATAGAGTGCCCTGATTTAGCTTTTATCCTTAACAGCAAAGAAGTAAACTATACAAATTTATATGAATCTTGAAAAGAATTTTTACACCAGATAAGTAAGCATTAGGTTAAATTCATAAACAGGAGTGTGGTTGATATGGAAAGTAGGATTGAAAAACTTTATCAGCAGCTGGAAGAAATTGATGATCAGGATTTGTATCTTCTGGAACCGGAATTTTGTAAAGAATTGTATTATCATATTCCGCCGGAGAAAAGACCGCTGTGTGTAATTGCTTTTTTTACTATAATTAATTGGTTTGCGATGTCCCAAAGAAGTGGGGTATGGACGTTTTATGAAGCAACACCTCCTGAAGATATTCAATTAACGATTCGATTTTTGGAAGAAAAAGACGATGATGAATTAGTTTCTATTTTTCGTTATGGAGTACATGACTATCAAAATCCTAAATATGCCGGAAATTTTAATTATCCTGATGCTTGGATAGAGGAATCGGAAAAAATAGATCAATGGATAACCGATCATGAAACTTGGCTGTATGGGTGGGAGCGGAAGTTGCTGAAAGATAATAAGAAATTGATAATAGATGCAATAATGGAGAAGTAAAAAATGAATATAATAGGGAATGAGATGTTTTAATCGGCAAAAAAAGTTCAAAAAAACAGGAAAAAGTTCCAACAAATTCAATATAAATCAGAGGTAATTGAATATGAATTATGCCACATTAAGTAGTGAAAAAAATTATACAATATTCAAATTTAATCATTATGTGATTCGATTTAAAGCAGCATATTCATTAGAGTATTACTCGTCGGTGAAAGAATGGAATCATGGTTATTTGGTTGTTATGGCAAAATATTGTCATAATATAGAGGATGAAGAAGAATACATTGATTTAATTCCTATATTGGAAAATTTATATATTGATGCAGACTATTTTGTAAATCAAATAGAGGAAGTGAGGGTTCATTATGATAGACATTAGAGAAGTGGCAGATGCAGCAGATGTAATTATTAATGGTTATGCTTTTACCAAATGTGCATTAGGTTTTCGCGTTCTTAACTTAAATGCTCCTGAAAAGGCTGTAGTGTTTTCCTCAAATGAAGAAGTGATGGAAACTACAATGGATGATATTGAAATTAGTATTGTTAGTGATTATCTGAAAAAAAACAGAAAATATATGGAGGATTAAAATGCCTAAATATTATCAATTTAAAGTGGCTGGATATTACTTGTATTTTACATCATTTTGTGTTGTTGAATGTATGCATGTTCATGCCAGTGATAAGGCATTAACGGAAGCTGGTTCTGCTAAATTTTTAGTGAAAGCAAATGGAGATTGTGAGTTACAAAATAAAGGGATTTTAAATGACAGAGAAATAAGAAAAATAAGAGCATTTATTAAAGATAATTATAAAGAAATGTATTTAAAATGGGCACAATATAGTGAAAATAGTTTTTATGGTGATAAATAAAGGAACCACATTTCATTAAAGCGAATAGACTAAAAAATTATCCTTTGTGATGATGGTATTGGAATGGGGAGAAAAATTGTATGGAAATACCCAAAATGATACTGTTTGATTATGGTCAGACACTAATTGCAGAACAGAAATTTAACGGAATAAAGGGAATAGAAGCTGTCTTACCGTATGCTACAAGAAATAAATATCATTTGACGGCAGAGCAGGTGCAGGACAGAGCAAATGAAATCAATCAGGAGTTGGGAAGGTTTACTTCTGAAAAAAGGTATTTATTGCAGACAGAAATACCCAATACAATGTTTATGTCTTATCTTTATGAATCTCTGGGAATAGAGATTGCATTGAATAATGATGAAATGGATACAGTATTCTGGAATGCTGCTGCTCCTGGAGCGCCAACAGAACATATAAAAGAATTTTTAAACGATTTGAAAAAGAAAGGTATCCGCACAGGCGTAATCAGCAATATTCCTTATGCTTCGTCTGTGGTTGCGGAACGTATCAACAGGCTGCTTCCAGAAAATGTATTTGAATTTATTATTACTTCAAGCAATTATATGTTTCGCAAACCGAATAAAAGGATATTTGATTTGGCCTTAGAAAAAGCTGAATTGCAGCCAAGTGAAGTCTGGTATATAGGAGATCAGTATGAATGTGATGTAAAAGGTTCCTTAAATGCCGGGATGTCGCCTGTATGGTATGTGGGGGCAATGGATGATTCATTGTATAAAGAAGATAAAAATATCCTGATCATAAAGGACTGGAATGAATTAAGGCGGCAAATGGAGTAGTCGAAATTTGAAAGGGAATTTCGTAGATGATATAAAATTTTACCACGGAAACAGGAGGATGTGAGGATTTATTATGATAGATATCAGGGTAATGTCAATAACGGATTATGACTGTGTATATAACCTGTGGATGAATACTCCGGGAATGGGATTAAATTCAACCGATGACAGCAGGGAGGGCATTGAAAAGTACTTGAAACGTAATCCCACATCTTCAGGGAAGAAAAGCAGGATGTCAAGGCGCAGAAACATTATCTTGATTTTCTGAAAGATTTATTTAAGGATCGCACCTATGTTTCTTTGGCCTATATGACAGGGATCTTGCCAATAAAAAAATACGGAACGCATTCAGCATTAAATATTTTTGACGAATATTCGATGACGACACCTGAAATGTTTGCAGAATATACAGGATTCACTGAGGATGAAGTAAAAGTGCTTTGTAAAGGATATAAAAAAGATTTTTCTGAAATAAGGCGTTGGTATGATGGGTATGTTTTGGGGGACGATATTCATATTTATAATCCGAAATCTGTAGTAGATGCCATGCGGAGCCGAAAGCTTAAAAGTTTTTGGACAAGTACGGAAACTTATGAAGCACTACAGATTTATATTGATTTGAATCATGATGGGTTAAAAGAAGTGATTTTACAAATGTTGATAGGAGAAAGCAGCAGAATTGATACGGGAAGTTTTCAAAATGATATGACATCATTAAAAAATAAAGATGATGTTTTGACATTATTAGTGCATTTAGGATATTTGGCATTTGATGAAAGAACTTCATCCGTTTTTATTCCCAATGAAGAGGTAAGGGGCGAATTTATCCGCGCAGTAAAAAATGGCGGACGACCAGAATTATATCGTTTGCTGCAGGAATCAGATGAATTGATTGCAGCAACAATTCGTATGGATGAAGATATGGTTGCAAAGAAATTGGAAGAGATTCACAGCAAGTTTACAGTTCCTCTTTTTTATAATAATGAGCAGGCGCTTCGTATGATTTTGATGCTTGCTTACATTGGAAGAGTGGATGATTACCATATATGTCAGGAGTTACCTACGGGAACCGGATATGTGCTTTAGAAAATATACCAAAGAATGGATGTGGAAAAAATGAAAAGGATAGAAAAATGATACAATAAAATTTGGAGGAAAAATGTTTGTGATAGATGTAAAAGAGAAAAATTATTGCCCCACCCTTGAGGAAATAGATCAGTATATTAAAAATTCCGTGTTTACGCAATTTTGTATAGAAATTAAGGATGCTTATCAATGTGATGAAAAAATAGAATACAGTTCATGCAGTTGGGAAAAGGGCTGGAATGTTAAATGGAAAAAAGCCGGAAAAACCTTGTGTACGATATATCCAAGAGAGGGTTATTTTACGGTTTTGGTCGTTGTCGGCAAAAAAGAAAAAGCACGGGTTGAGGAAATTCTTTCCGATTGTACAGCCGAACTGCAAAGGATATATCATCAGACACAGGAAGGAAATGGACAGAGATGGCTGATGGTTGATTTAGAAGATAAGGATGCTTTATATTGTGATCTTATGCGTTTGATTAAAATCCGCAGGAACCGTTGATTTCCTGCTTTTTAAACTGAAAAATATGGTTTTGTAAAAATGAATCATGAAATGGAATTATAATGAAGAGATTCGAGAGAAGGAGAGGCTATGAGTGATTTTTTTAAGAATGAATTGATAATAGAGGCAGCATATGTATAAAATTGAATTGGGAGGAGGGTGTTTTAAACACGATATGGAACAAACCATTATTTTGTGGTTTTCCTCCAAAAGTGAATTTTCTTCATTGAATGATTTTATTCAATTTTGTTGGATAAAGCAACATACGGAAGCCAATTATGGAAGGCAATCCTTGGAGGAATGGTTTGCAGAGTTCCATATTGAAGATATTTGTCCGGAAACATTTGATAAAAAAATTCAGGAATATACTTCTGACCTTTATCATGCAGAAATTCAAATTCCTACAACGTATATTCGTGCAGTTCGTTTGAAAGAAGAAAGCTGGGATGAAGTTATTTATGCTGCAGAAAGTGAACACGATTATTTATGTTTCTGGTGGTATACGACAGTATAATAAATGTAAGAAACCAAATCGGCAATTATGGAGGATAAAAATTTGAAAATTACAGAGGTAAAGGACAGAACCATACTGTTGACAGAACAATTATTGAACGTGTGGGAAAGTTCTGTAAAGGCAACACATCTCTTTTTATCAGAAAGTGAAATAGAAAACATTAAGAAGTACGTGCCACAAGCATTAAAAGAAATACCTTTTTTAATCATTGCAGAAAACGAAAACCAAATCCCTATTGGTTTTATGGGAATTGTTGAGCAACATCTTGAAATGCTCTTTATCTCTCCAGAAGAACGTGGGAAAGGATTGGGCAAAGAATTGCTTAAATATGGCATAAAAAAATATTCGATTAATGATTTGGCAGTTAATGAGCAAAATCCTCTTGCAAAAGGTTTCTATGAACATATGGGATTTGAAGTTTATAAAAGAACAGCGTGTGATGAACAAGGTAATCCATATCCGCTTTTATATATGAGATTGGGTAGATAAATTCAGATTTGAAAAGGAACACAGGGAATTGCTTGACAAAATTGCACCGGATAAGTTTGATGTTTTACATTATGGTGCTGTCGCTGAACTAAAAAAAACAGATAGAGAAAAGAAATAAAGAATTGGAGTATAATGGAAATGAACAGACCTGTTACAACATTATTTATGCTGATGTCGGTTGACGGAAAAATAAGCACTGGTGCAACGGACGATTTAGATGTAGACAAAGATTTCCCCCAGATTGCAGGACTTAGCGAAGGCTTGCACCAATATTATGAAATTGAGCAGACAACCGATTTATGGTCCCTTAATTCTGGTCGGGTTCAGGCCAAAATGGGTGTCAATACAAAGAAAATGCCAAAGAAAACACCGGTATCTTTTGTGATAATCGATAATAAACATTTGAATGAACATGGTATAAAATATTTTTGTGCATTATCGAAAACGTTTGTATTGATTACCTCAAATGAAAAACATCCGGCATTTGACATAGAGGAAGAAAATCTCCATATTATCTGTCAAAAGGAATTATCGTTAAAAGATGCATTGATAAAACTTAAATCAGAATACGGCTGTGAGAGGATAACGATACAAACCGGCGGGACGCTGAATGGTTTATTTCTCCGCGAAAAGCTATTTGATTGTGTCGATGTTGTTGTCGCTCCGGTTTTGATTGGGGGAAAGGATACATCGACGTTAATTGACGGAACATCCCTGGTTTCGCAAAAAGAATTATCCAATTTAGGTGTTTTGAAACTTCAGGAATGTTTGATTTTGGAGGACTCCTATTTGCGATTGCGTTATAAGGTGATACATTGATAGAACCGAAGTTATAGAATCAATGCCTAAATTATGTCTGCAAAGAAAAAAGGAGAAAAAGACTATGAGTAAATTTGACCCTCTGTGGGAGTATATTCAAAAAGATGGAAACAGTTCGCTTCTATTGACGTTTGAAGAAATAGAAAAGATTACAGGCATCCCTATCGATCATTCCTTCTTAGGCTGCAAAAAAGAACTTAACCAGTATGGCTATCAGGTTGGAAAAATATCAATGAAGGGACAAACGGTTAGCTTTCATCAGATATAAAATTATAGGTTATACTATGGCATGATAAAAAAGAAGAGCCTGTAACAAAAATAATAGAAGGAACAAAGTGATAATGGCGTGCGAATTGAACAATGTAAAAAATGGAATATGGCTGGAGATGCTACATAATGAAAGAATATATAAAAAAACGGGTACATGAATTATATTGGAATGATGATATTAATTGTGCAAGAACTACTATCATCTGTCTGCGTGAATTATTTAAAGTGAGCATTGAACCGCAAATACTCTGGTCTGCGGTTGGATTACACGGTGCTGGCGGGTATCGGGCACAGTGCGGTTTAGTTGAAGGCGCACTTATGTTTATTGGGATTTATCTTCATATGTTGGGAAAAACAGAAGATGAGATAGTATCTGCCTGTTATCATTTTGCGTCTGCTTTTGATAAAACATTTGGTTCACTAAGATGTTTTGTATTACGTCCCGGGGGTTTTTCAGAAAATGACCCGCCGCACCGATGCGAAAACTTGACCTGTGATGCTATTGCGTTTGCATATCAATATCTTTTAGAAATTACAGAGAAGGAATGAGGGAAAGCAAATGAAAAAGAACGAACCATGGCTGAATTGGGCGGTAGAATTGCAGGCATTGGCGCAGGCTGGGTTATTTTACAGCAAAGATAATTATGAACGGGAACGCTATACACGAATCCGCGAAATTGCTGCAGAAATGTTAAGTAATAAAACCGAAATTCCCCTTGAAAAAGTTAAAGATTTATTCTGCAATGAAATCGGCTATCAAACCCCTAAAATTGATACAAGAGCGGCTATTTTTAAGGATAATAAAATATTGCTGGTTCATGAAGCAAACGGAACCTGGTCGCTTCCCGGGGGATGGGTTGATGTTAATATTTCCGTGAAAGAAAATACGATTAAAGAGGTAAAAGAGGAAGCAGGACTTGATGTAAGAGCAAAACGTATTATTGCCGTCCAGGACAGGGAAAAGCATAATCTGCCCATCTATGCTTATAAAGTGTGTAAGATATTTGTACTCTGTGAGGTGATTTCCGGCAAGTTTGCGGAAAATATCGAAACCGTTGGCTTTGATTATTTTGCGTTAGATAACCTTCCGCAGCTTGCCGAAGAAAAAAATAACCGGGAGCAGATAGAGATGTGCTTTCGTGCCGCCTGTGAAGAAAAATGGGAAACTTTATTTGACTAAATCATTTTTATACGGACGGGTTTAAAAAAGAATATTGACCATAAATATATTGTAGTAGAGGGGAAGAGTAAAGATGAATTATACTATTTTGCGGTTGGTTGATCAGCCGGAATTGACAGGTGAATCCAATGAAATTGATTTATAAACAGGCAACCATAGAAGATATTTCTGTTTTAACCGAAACAAGAATCGAAGTACTGAAAGCGGCAAATCACTTACCTGATGATGCAGATATGCAAGAAATAAAAGAGCAGTCTTATCATTATTATCAGAAAGCTTTACAGGAAGGTACACATATTGCTTATCTGGTATTTGATGAGTGTCGTTTTGTTGGTGCAGGAGGTGTCAGTTTTTATCAGGTAATGCCGACGTATTCTAATCCAACTGGAAAAAAGGCTTATATTATGAATATGTATACACATCCAGCATACAGAAGAAAAGGAATTGCCTATAGAACCTTAGATTTGCTGGTGCATGATATAAGGGAAAGAGGCATTACCGCTATTTCTTTGGAAGCGACCGATTTGGGGCGTCCTTTGTATGAAAAGTATGGTTTTGTAAAAATGAATCATGAAATGGAACTAAAAGAAGAATGAAAACAGAAAGGATAATGTACGGACTACACTGGTTTCAAAAGAAAAATACCCTTTCCGGCGGTTAGAATAAAATTTGGAGGAAATCCGATAATGAAATTAAAGAATATTTTGATTGTGGTTAAAGATATCGAAAAGTCGAAACAATTTTATCACGACTTATTCGGCCTTGATGTAATCCTTGACAATGACGGCAATATGATTTTGACGGAGGGCCTTGTACTTCAGGATGAAAAAATCTGGAAAGGTTTTTTGGGAAAAGATATTATTCCGAAAAGCAATTCCTGTGAACTGTATTTTGAAGAACAACAGATAGAAGCATTTATTGAAAAACTGGAAAAATTATATCCCGAAGTCCAATATGTTCAGCGAAAGATAACACATAGCTGGGGACAAACGGTGATTCGTTTTTATGATTTGGACGGAAATTTGATTGAGGTGGGAACACCTGTGTGATTATATTAATTACAGGCGCATCCCACACAGGAAAGACCGTGCTTGCGCAAAAACTGCTTGAAAAATGTGCTGATTAATGATAAATATGAGTTTAGTGAAAGTAAGATCTTTACATATTAGCAGCTATTAACAGAAGAAAAAAGCAAAGAGCAGAAGCAGAATCACGGTTCTGACTGCTCTTTACTCTTTGCTTCATGAGTGCTTAATATTGCTTAATAAACATTATTTTTCAGCTTAAATCTTCCCACCAGGCTCTTCATCAGCTGGGACTGGCTGGACAGTTCTTCGCTTGCTGCCGCGCTTTCCTGGGCAGTTGCGGAGTTTGTCTGTACAACGCTGGAAATCTGGTCAATGCCCATGGTAATCTGACTGATGGAATCCGCCTGTGCGCTGCTGGCCTCGGAAATCTGTCCGATAATGCCGGTCATTTCGTTGACGTCACTGACGGCCTGGAAGAGAGTGTGCGCGGTTTCGTCGGCAATCTGGGTTCCGCGTTCTACAGCCTTTAAGGTATTTTCAATTAAGTCCGAGGTATTCTTCGATGCCTCCGCGCTTTTGCTTGCCAGGTTGCGGACTTCATCGGCGACCACAGCAAAACCTTTTCCGGCGGTGCCTGCGCGGGCGGCTTCTACGGCGGCATTAAGGGCAAGGATGTTGGTCTGGAAAGCAATGTCTTCGATGGTCTTAATAATCTTGCCGATTTCATTGGAACAATTGCTGATATCTCCCATGGCTTTGATCATCTGCTGCATTTTGTCGTTGCTTACGTTCATTTCTGCGCTGACGTTGCCTGCCTTTGCATTGGCCTGCTGTGCACTGTCGGCGTTTTGATTTACCCTGCTGGAAATCTCATTAATCGTGGCGGCGAGTTCCTGTACGGAACTTGCCTGTTCGGTTGCACCCTGGGAGAGGGCCTGGGCACCGTTGGATACCTGTTCTGAACCGCTGGCAACCTGCGTGGAACTCTGGCTGATTTGCTGCATCGTGTCGTTGAGTTTTTCTGCAATCCCGCGGAAAGAAACCAGAAGCGGATGAAAACCTCCGGTGTA
This sequence comes from uncultured Clostridium sp., assembly GCA_946553025.1. Classification (GTDB taxonomy): domain Bacteria; phylum Bacillota; class Clostridia; order Lachnospirales; family Lachnospiraceae; genus Caccovicinus. The sequence continues at coordinate 29,896 of CAMNRM010000002.1, read as the reverse complement.
TTCTTCTTCACAGATGGAATCTACGGTAAAATCGCCTTCCGCCATTTTGGCAAGGAATTTATTTTCATCGTCAATAATGACCTGAAGCTTATGAATTAACCGGCGCACCTGCGCGGCGAGAACGCCCAGTTCATCCTTCGAGTCATAGGCAATCTCCACATCCAAATCACCCTCAGCCATTCGGATTGCAGCGCTCTCGATTTCCGAAATCGGAGTCTTAATCAGACCGACAATTACAAAGGAGAAGAAAACGCCCACGAGGATAACGGCAAGGATAACCGCTGCCATAAGGAAGGTGGCGGTTCGGTAAAGGAAAAAACTTTCCTCTGTTGCCGCGTCGCTGCCCTCGGTATTGTAAACAACGATATCATTAAATGCGCTGTTTAACGCATTATAAAGTTCTACACATTCGCCCTCAAAGACAGCGCGGGCTTCTTTAGTCTGTCCCTGTTTGGCTAATGCCATTATTTCTTCATCGGCTGTATCATATTGTGTCCAAAGACGCATGGCATTCTCATAGAAATTTCGTTCTTCTTCGTCAATCATTCCTCCATAGGCAGCTAAGAGGCTGTCCATGTTTTCCTTTTCCTTTTGAAGGTACTGGAGGCTGGATACTTCTACATCCTCAGAAATCGCCGTAAGATAGCCTAATTCATTCAGACGGATATTGGAAATGGTCGTTGTCAGTTCTCTTGCCGTATTAATACTGGGAAGCCAGCTTGTCGAAATATCACTGGTCATATCATTCATTCGTCCCATCAGAGAGAATGACATGCCGCCGATAACGAACATGCCAAGCAGTGCAACGCCTATAAGGATATAAAGTTTAAATTTGATTTTTAAATTCCGTATGTAACTTATCATACGTCCAGCCTCCTTTTCTATTCTGCTGCCCATCATTGCCCACGATAAAAAATAAGTCATACCTTTGTTAGGGGGATACGGCTTATTTTTTGCACAGCATTTTTAAATATATATCGGCGGATTTCCTCTGTTTTATAAGTGAGATAAGAGATAGAATGATGCAAAAACAGAAGATATCGAACGGCTGATTGTGCGGGCTGGGGAGTTGGATGCAGGGACAGGAAGCATATTGCTAAGTTTCAAAGTTCCCTTTAGTTCCAGTTCACCAAATGAGGATTGGGATGTGATACGGATGATAGGGATAATGCTTCCACGGATTTTCCGAACTCCGTTTTCCAATTGATAATCAGAATTTTTAGGGGAGGAAAGGGGAATGTAATAGTTATATCCGTTAATGCTGTATACAATGCCCAGATACTTTCGGGTATGGTTTCGATCATTTTCTTTGGAAGAAAAAACATTTTTTTCAACGGTACTGATATACGAGATGTATTCCTCGGATATTTCGTATAATTTTAATTCGCTCATTAGTATCTCCTATAGAGAAAAGGGCGATCATAGTGATCACCCTTCGATTTTAAAGGTTCCCACTGTCTGGCAGGGAATCTCCTGAATAATAAAGTTTTCCACTATCTGGCAGGAACTCTCCTGAATATAAAGTTTTCCACTATCTGGCAGGAACTCTCCTGATGATGGTTTCCCATCTCTGCTATTATTATACGTTTTTGCGGGAAATATGTCAATAAAAATGAGAAGTAAAATTTATTTGATTTTCTGTGAGAATTTAAAAAGCATAGAATACAAAAACATACTTGCTTTTTGGGGGAAAGTTACCTATACTATAGAAAATTGAAAGTTTTGTTCGATAAGCTTATTCCCGGGTATAATGTTCCCTGTATTTTATCGGTATAAAACAAGATGAAAAGATATAGATCAAAGGAAAGAATCAAACGAATGATGTAAAGAAAAGGAAAGATAAAATCGGAGTAGTTATAGAAAAACAGGATGATGAAAGGGGTTAAATGATGGCTGTTTTTGAAATTATGTTCAGTCCTACCGGCGGGACAAAAAAAGTTTCTGATGTGTTTACAAAAGCATTGACCAAGGCGATGAGCGAACCGATCGCGGAAGTTATTGCCCAGAAAAGCGCTGTGATCGATCTGCTGAAAAGGGATAAGGATTATTCTGCCTGTGCATTTTCCGCAGAGGATGTCTGTATTGTTTCTGTCCCTTCTTATGGCGGAAGGGTCCCTGAAACGGCGGTGTCGCGGTTAAGCCAGATGAAAGGGAATGGGGCAAAGGCCATCTTGATTGTCGTGTACGGAAACCGCGATTATGATGATACTTTTGCTGAATTACAGGATGTTTTAGAGGCAGCGGGATTTGTCTGTGCAGCGGGAATAGCGGCGATTGCCGAACATTCCATAATGCGCCAGTTTGCTGCAGGCCGACCGGATAAGGAGGATGAAGAACAGCTTCAAGGCTTTGCAGAAAGGATTGGGGAAGTGCTTAAGAAGCAGACAAAAACAGGGCTGACCCTTCCCGGAAACCGCCCCTACCGCAAGTACGGCGGCGTGCCGATGAAGCCCCAGGCGGGAAAAGCCTGTACCCGGTGCGGGACTTGTGCAAGGGAGTGTCCGACAGGGGCGATCCCGGCGGATGATCCGTCAAGGACGAATACGGAAAGCTGTATCTCCTGTATGCGCTGCATTGCCGTCTGCCCGGAAAATGCCCGAAGTGTCAGCAAGGCTTTGCTCGCCGCAGGCAGTATGAAACTGAAAAAAGCCTGCAGCGTCCGCAAGGAAAATACGCTGTTTTTAGCTTAATCAGAGCTCAAATAAACTTAACTGCCCATTTTCTTCATACCCCCGCTGATAGGCGCAGATAATATCCTTCATCTTGTAAAGTATTCCATAGCGCTCACATTCTCCGGCAAAAACATTCCACAGTGTCTTAGCCCTGGGACTGGGGCAGATATAGTTGTTTTTGTAGGTTCTGCCGTAGCGAAGTGCCAGATTTTCTCCGGGAAATAACTGTTCTAACCGGGAAAAATACCATTCTTTTTGACGTCCTCTTAAGGTCATGCCAAACTCTGCATAGATAAATTTTGCCCCGGCTTCATGGGCAGCCTTAACGATGCCCGAAATATTTTCTGCGTTATCCTCCAAAAAGGGCAGTACAGGCATGAGTAATATTCCGGTAAAGATTCCACGGGAAGATAAATCGGAAATCAGGTCAAGGCGTGCAGAGGAAGAGGGGGCGTGCGGCTCAACCTTAGCTGCCAGATCATCGTCGATGGTTGTAACCGTTACTTTGCACAGCACGGGAGAGTGTTCTTGGATACTCTCTAAAATGTCCGCATCCCGAAAAAGAAGAGGACTTTTCGTGGCAATGGCAATGCCAAAACCAAAGGCATCTATCAATTCCAGGCTGTGCCGGGTCAGGTTTAATTCTTTTTCCAAGGGATTATACGGGTCACTCATCGAACCCGTGCCGACTACGCCTTTTTTTACTTTACGGCGCAGATCATCGCGGATGATGGTGAGGGCATTTTCCTTGGCTCTTACACGGTCAAATTCATCAATCTGATAACAGTCCGAACGGCTGTCACAGTAAATACAGCCATGGCAGCAGCCTTTGTAAATATTCATATTGTAGTCGAGTCCGAACCAGCGGCTGTCCTTTGTTTTGGTTACAATGGTTTTGGCGGGGATGTATTCAATCATGGGTGGAAACCTTTCTTCATTTTAAAGAAAACGTTGTGTTTTTGGGCAGTGTTTGCAGGTTTATTGGTTCAAATTGAAATACCTACATCCTACCATATAATCTGCATTTTTTCAATTATCCAGACTATCAGTTGCGCTTGAAAAAAAGGAAAATTTTGAGTATAATAAAATTGTGGCAGGGAGAAGATTTGCGAAACACCTTCCATACATACATGCGGAAAGGCGGTGAATGCCGTTGAAGGTAGATACAGTTACAAAGAATTATGTAAAAGATGCGGGTGTTTTTGCCGATATTTTTAATTACTATATTTATGGCGGACGACAGGTGATCTTGCCGGAGCAGCTTATAGAGCGCGATTCCACGAAAATTGCACTGCCATATGGTGCGGATGGCGTTGCGGTTCCTGTTCAGAAGTTCCGTGATGTCCAGAAGCTGTATGCCGCAATGACGGATGGAAAGATGGAATATGTCCTTTATGGTGTGGAGAACCAAGCAGAGATTCATTATGCCATGGCTGTCAAGAACAATCTCTATGATGCGCTGGAATATGCAGGGCAGGTGGAAGAGGCGGCAAAATCACACCGGAAAGAGATGAAACGGAAAAAAGAAGCAAGGGGAAACGTCTGCTGAAGAAGGCAGGAAAACACCAAACACAGGTGAATTTTTAAGTGGTTTTTGGGCAGAGGATAGATTGATACCATCCATCACGGTGACCATATTTTTCAATTCAAGAGAGTGGGATGGACCATTAAGTCTATTTGATATGATGGATGTGTCAGACCCAGATGTGCTTGCCTGCATGGATAATTACCGTGTACGGCTGATCGCCCCGGCACAGATGGCGGATGAGGAAATTATGAAGTTTCAATCCAGCTTGCGGGAGGTCATGCTATTCATCAAGTATTCAAGGGACAGGGAGAATTTAAGCCGAATATTGAAAGTCAATGAGAAGCGTTTCCGGGAAGTGGAACGCAGAGCGGCAGATGTGATTGAGGCAATTACAAATTCCGGCATAAAATATGATGAAGAAGACGAGGTGGTTAATGTGTGCCAGGCGATTCAGGAAATGAGGAAAGAGGAAAGGCAGATAGGAGAATTAAATAAAGCTAAAGAAGCCGCCAGGAATTTTTATAATCTTGGGGTTGATGTTGAAAAGATTGCTCAAGGCGTAGGGTATGCGGTGGAAACGGTAAAGGAGTGGCTTGGACTTGAAGCATAATGCGTGGTTATGTGTTGATGCCTCTAAAAAATATTCAACTTCTAATCGGATAAAACGTGTTTACTAATTCCATCACCCTTTCGATTTCATCGGGAATACGGATGTTTTTTGGGCACATGGAAAGACAGGGCATGTCCGTGCAGAACCGGCATAATTCGGCACTGCAGGATATGCCCATATTTAATTTGCGCAGTGCCCAGTAGTCCTTGCCGAGAAAGTAATAATTATATTGCCGAAACAGCGTGTGGATTTCCGTGCCATAGGGACACTTACACCTCTGGCAGCGGTCGCAGGGGATGGGAGAAAACTCTTTTTCCAGCCGGGATATTACCTGGGAAAAAGAGAGTGGGGGCGAAGGCGGCAAAGCGGGCGAAAAGGAGGGTTGGGGCAATGGCGGTAAGGCGGGCGATAACGGGGGCAGGGGTGCGTCCCGCAGCATCGCCGCCTCTGCCTGTTCTTTTGTGCCGATACCGATTAGCGCACTGGAAACCGGATAGGAGAGTACGGAGGAGATCAGGGTTTTCACCGGAAAAAACCGGGGGAGGATTCCGGCAGCATAAACCTTATTCATAAAAATACCCTTGCCATGAAAATGCGGTTCTTCCCTGATTCGGTCAAGCATTCCCCGTTCCAGAAGGTTTCCGCTGCCCTGAAGCACATCGACACGGGAATCCATGGCCCCGCGAAGAAGGATATCGTAATAGTGGGAAGCCAATCCCGTAAAGCGAATTTTTCCTTCTTGTTTTAATTCGCAGAGGGCGTCCAATGCCCCGCCTTTTTGAAAAATTTCCTCCTCATGTTCAGCATCTGCCTGGTGGACAAAGTAGATATCCGGGAAGGTTTTCAGATTTTCACACGAAGAAAGAACCGCCGTATACATGGCATTGCCGTCAAAAAAGCGTGCTTTATCGGAAATAATGATACGCTCGCGACCGATTTTTGCAGCAAATTTCCCCAGTTTTTGTTCTGCGTCACCGTATTCCGGGAAAATAGCCGTATCGTACAGATTGCACCCCAGCCGGAAGGCATGTTCCATCACTTCTACGGCCTGTTCTTCACTGAGATTAAAGTAAGCCGGAAGGACAGGAACACTTCCCTGTAAGATGGGAATGGTGCCAAAGCTGATTTCAGAAACCATTAATCCGGTACGGCCTAATTTTCGGTAGCGCATAAAAAATCCCCTTTATTTGTGATAACTCTTTTATTCTTTTATCGATGTGAACCTAGCAATGGAAATGCTTTATTCCAGTAAATTTTCTGCCTTGTTTATCCCGGTAAATGCCCCGCTTTCCACCAAAACACCCTGGGGCAAAACCGGCATATCCAGATTTTTACAAAATGCAAAGGCTTCTTTTCCAATCCGTTTTAATGTTGAAGGAAGCAAAATCCTTTCCAGGCTGTGGCAGCGGAAAAATGCCCGATCCGGGATTTCTTCCAGACCTTCCGGCAGCAAGATTTCTTTCAGGGATGTGCAGTTTTCAAATGCCCGGACCCCGATAAAGGCAAGCTTTTCTGAAAGTTCTATTTTTTCTAAAACCCCGCACCCCCAAAATGCCCTCTCGCCGATATATTCCACCGACTGCGCCTGCTTTACCGCTCTCAGCCATTTACACCCGGAAAATGCAGACTTTCCGATGGAGGTAACCGTTGCGGGCAGGGTAACTTCGGTTAAAAGATTTCCGTCCTGGAACACACGGTCACCAATTGCCGTAATCCCATGAGCGATAAGAAGGCAGGAAATATTTCCGGTACATTCGATCAATTGATTGTGTTCATCGGTTTTAAAACAGTTCAGGCTGTCGGTAACGGCCTGCATGGCTAAAGGAGGGAGTGTTTTCCCGCGGTCGGCAATTCCCTCAAAGCGGATGCATGTGCCGTCGGCAAGCTGCATTTCCCGTAAATAAATACAATTGCGGAAAGCAAATGCCTCCACCTTCACCCGACCAGACAGGAAATTTATCCGTGTAATTCCCATACCCCCGGCAAAGGCCCAGCCGCAGATAAGCCGGATATCTTCGGGAATGGTCACTTCCCCCTCGCATAAGGAACCGTCCAGAAGCATGGCATTGACCGTGACCAGGGGCGATTTTCTGCGCATCTTTTCCATCCACGCTGTTCCGTGAAATGCCCTTGCCCCGATGTAATCCACGGTTTCAGGAATCGTTATCTGTTCAAGCATCAGTACATCCCGAAAGACCTCTGCCTCAATCCGCCGGATTCCATAAGGGATATGAACGATGTGCCCGGCACCGCGATAGCCGCACAGAATTTCTTCTTGTTCGACGGTAAAGCAGCTTAATGCGCTGTGAAAAAGCAGACGGACGGTTTCCGGTAACTGCCCGGATAAACGATCCCGATAACGCTTTAAAATCCATGTTTTTTCGCCGTGACTGACCTGCGTTAAGGCCGTACAGCCGGATAAAGCATATTCATATAAAACTAAAATTCCCTGTTTTCCGGTAAGCAAAACCCGTGTTAATCCGCCGCAGTCTTCAAAGGCGTGGGGACGAAGAACTGTGTTGTCATTAAGGGAAATGCTGCCTAAACTGTCGCAGTTTTGAAAAGCATAACACCCGATTTCCAGAACTGAAGAAAGGTCAAAACCGTCCAGATTTCTACATCCGCTAAAGCAGAAATCACCAATATTTTGTACACGTACAGGGGCGGTAAAACTGCATTTTTCAAGGCTTGTACAATGCTCAAACAGCCGGTTTTCCAACCGTAAAACCCCTGCAATTTTCGCCGTTTTCAGTGCAGTACAGCAGGCAAAAGCCCTGGCTCCGATATGGCGTGCATGAAGGCGGATTTTTCCAAGCGCCGTACATTTTTCAAAAGCCCTGTCGCCAATGCTGCATAAATGAGAAGGAAAATCAACCTGCACCAGGCAGCTGCATCCCCAGAAAGCACCTTCACCGATGAACTGCAGACTTTCAGGAAGAATCAGGTGAGTGATGTTTTGATTTCCAGAAAAAGCATAGGGGGCGATAACACGAATCCCTTCGGGAATCCTAAAGGAACCTGCTGTGTCACTCGTCAGAAGAGGGGAAGGCTGTACCTCGCCGCCCGTATTCTGTCCTGAGATAAGAATATTTCCCACCACATCAACCCCAATATTTTCCAATGCTCTTTCGCCCACCCAGACCAGATGATTCCTCTCTTTTTGTAAAGCTAACCGGAAAGTACCAGCTAAGGCATAACAGCCTGAAAAGGCTTCTTTTCCAATGGTTTTCACCTCGTCCAACAGAATATATTCAAGATGATGACACCCATAAAAAGCCCGTTCCCGAATAAAAAGCCAATGAACAGAGGTTTCTATTTTTTCCAGACAGATACAGCCCGAAAACACCTCTGTTTCTACGGTTTTTATTCCCGAAGGCCAGACCACATAGCGCAGAGAAGAGCAGCCTTTAAATGCGGCAGAACCAATCCAAGTTACTCCGTCAGGAATGTAAACAGCCGTCAGATGTTCGTTTCCATAGAATGCACCTCCGGCAATGATTCGTGTCTGTTTCGGCAGGTAAACTTCCCCGGAAAGATTTCGCCCATCCCATAAGATTTCACCATCGGTTTTTCTCTCATCCCCGGCATATTCATTCACCCAGTCATCCAGAAACGGCGTATTTTCCCATACGTTCTTACCGACAGACACAAGGGAAGAAGAATCTGCCCATACCACCTTCTTTAACGCCGTGCAGCCCCAGGCAAGCTTATCCGAAAGATGGCGCAGACCGTTTTCCAGTACCATGGTTTTCAGGGAAAGGCAACCAAAGAACAAGTCTGATCCATAGCCCTTTCCACTCCCGCAAAGCCTTGCCTTTCTCACTCCGCTTCCCGCAAAGGCGAGATTTCCCACATGATGGATTTCCGGTGAAAGACAGACCTCGCGCAGTCCTGTGCAGCGATAAAATGCCATCATCCCAATCGACCGTAAATTTTGTGGAAAACGAATTTCTTTTAACGAAGCACAGCCATAAAACGCCTGTTCTCCAATTGCCCGAAGTTCTTCACCCATCACGATTTCTTTTAATTTAGAACAGTGCTTAAACGTCTTTGCTTCCACCTGAACCAGCTTTGCGGGCAGGACGACGCGGAGAAGCTTTACACAGTGTTCAAAAGCGCCCTCGCCAATCCGGCAGAGGTTATCGGGGAAGGGGATGGTCTGAAGAAGCAGGCAGTCCCGAAACGCGCCGGCACCGATTTCCGTCACAGAATCCGGCAGGATAACGCGGTCAATGCTTTCCTTCCCGGCAAAGGCTTCTTCGGCAATGCGGGTAATCCCGTCAGGAACAAGAACCCGGGACTCATCGCCAAGATACTTAAGCAGAATACTGCCGCTGATACAGAAATTTCCCAAAACCTGCTGATGAATCGTCCGAACCAGGGTCTGCGCAGGAGTCGGGGCATTATCCGCGGAAGATGAGGAAACACCGGCAGTCCAGCCGTCCGCAGCGTCCATATCGTCAGGATACGTATCCGATAAGGCTGAAACATCGGAAATTCCCTCCATGCGGTAGATTGTTCCGTCCGATGTATGAACTTCTTTCAGCAGAGAACAGTTTTTAAAAGCGTCACTATGGATAATCACCGAATCCTTTTGAAAGCGGACGGTTTCCAGGCTGATGCAGTTGCGGAAGGCGCGGCTTTCTATTTCACGCAAAGAAGCCGGAAGGCTGACAGAGAGGATTCCGCGCTTATCAAAAAAGCAGCTTTTTCCAATCTGTTCGATTCCTTCCGGGATTTCCACATGCTTGAGGTTGGTAAGAAATTTAACCAGCCGCCGCCCGTCAAGTTCCATCATCCTTAATACATCCGCTGCAATGGCGCGGGCCAGAGAGGGAAGTTTTATCTCCCCGGCGATGGCCTCCACGGCATTGGGAAAGGCAAAGGATTCTCCCTGAAAAAAGGAAATCTGGGACAGACGGCTGCATCCGGTAAAGACATCGCAGATACATTCCTCCTGCAATTGGGGGGAAATGGTAATCTTCTGGAGCAGAACATCATTGACAAACACCTGCTTTCCCATGCGCTTAACACCGGGAATTTCTGCCCGGGTAAGGCTGTCGCAGTAGAGAAATACACAGTCGCCAAGTTCCTCCACCAACGGCGGAAGCACAATGGAGGTTAAGGCATGGCAGCGGTGAAATGCATAGTCGCCGATGGTGCAAACCCCTTCGGGAATGTGTATGTGTTCAAGCTTTCGGCACCCCTTAAATGCCCCGGATAATATATGCCGAAGATGTTTTGGAAGAACCACCTGTTTTAAGGAAACACAGGCTTTAAATGCCCCTTCGCCGATAGTGTGGACGTGTTCCGGGACAAGGATGGATTCGTCCCTGCCGGTATAGGCATGTAAAACGCCGTCGGTGATATGAAAATCCTGGTAAGATGTTGTGTTCATGGCTGTGATCATCCTTTATTGACGTTGTTTGGCGGTTTTGCAGAAACCAGAATCAGAAAAGGGATGGTATTGCAAAAGCAAAAATCAGGGAAATATATCAGGAAAATATCTGCACCAAAAGCCCCTGTAATTCCTCCAGGCTTCCGCATTGAAACAGGCGCTCCTTGTATTTTTTCGTCCCTTTTTTCTTCTTCATCGCATAGGAAGCCAGCTTTCGGATATAGGCTAAGGTAAAGGTTTCGTCATAGTACTGTGCGGTAAGTTCAAGCTGTTCCATAAGGAGCTGCAGGGTGTTTTTTTCGATGGTTTTCCCGGTTAATTCGCTGAAAATAAAGGGATTTTCCAGGGCATAGCGGGCAATCATTACGCCGTCTGCGCCGGTTCTTTCCATCATGGTATCGGCGTCTTTGGCAGAGAAAATTCCGCCGTTGGCGATGACCGGGATGGAAACAGCAGCCTTGGCCTGGGCGATTTCTTCATAGCAGCATTCGCCGTCATACATCATGCTCCGGCTGCGCCCGTGAATCGTAATTAAATCCGCCCCGGCATCCTCGCACATGCGGGCAAATTCCGCAGCAAACATTTGTTCTTTCTGGATTCCCGTGCGGCATTTTACGGTGATGACTTTGCCGCTTTTTTTGCAGCCCCGGATAATCCTTGCCGCCCGTTTTTTATCCAGCATCAGGGCGCTCCCTTCCCCGCTTTTAAAGACGTTGGGGACGGGACAGCCCATGTTGATATCTAAGATGTCAAAGCCGCTTAAAAGTTCGGAGGCCGCCATCTCCTCCATCACCGCAGGATTGCCGCCTAAGAGCTGAACCGCCTTTATCGGCTCTTTTTCGGTGGTCAATAAGAGGCGGCGGGTGGCCCGATCCTGGTATTTTAATGCGTTGGTGCTCGACATTTCCGTAAAGCACAGGCCCGCGCCAAGGGCGTAGGCCATAATGCGGAAGGGATAGCAGGTGTAGCCGGCAAGGGGGGCCATAAAAACATTGGAGGGCAGGAGAATGCCGCCTGCGCGAAGTTTTCTGATTTCCATAGATATTAAAAAACTTTTTTCCTTTTATTCTTTGTATTCTTATATCCCTCTATTGTAGCCGATCTTCAGCAGAATAGCAATAGGTGTGAAAATCAGAAATTACTATTTTTCGCTGCGATGCATGTGTGAACCGTAACTATTTTTCCGCCCCGTGCCACTGCCAGTTTCGGATTTCTTCCATATCCTGACCATGGGCGGCGATGTACTGTTTATGTTCTACCAGCTTGTCATTCATCTTCTGAATCAGGTGCGAGCCTTTATTGCCAAGCTGCGGCAGATGAATAATGGCGTCTTTTACCAGGTTGAAGCGGTCAATTTGATTCTGGACACGCATATCGAACGGGGTAGTGATGGTGCCTTCCTCCAGGTAGCCGTGAACGTGCATGTTGTGGTTATTGCGCTCAAAGGTGAGTTCGTGGATCAGGGTTGGGTAGCCGTGGAATGCGAAGATAATGGGTTTATCTTTGGTAAAGATAGCGTCGTACTCGGCGTCGCTGAGTCCGTGGGGGTGTTTGCGGTCGGACTGCATTTTAAACAGGTCAACCACGTTGACTACGCGAATCTTTAATTCCGGCATTTCCTCTCTGAGAATCGTAACGGCAGCCATGGTTTCCAAGGTAGGCGTATCGCCGCAGCAGGCCATGACGAGATCCGGTTCTTCGCAGAGGTCATTGCTGGCCCATTCCCAGATGCCGATGCCCTGGGTGCAGTGCTTTACCGCCTGATCCATAGACAGCCACTGGCAGCTCGGATGCTTGGAGGCTACGATGGCATTGACATAGTTTTTGCTCCTGATGCAGTGATCAAAGCAGGATAACAGGCAGTTGGTATCCGGCGGGAGATACATGCGGACAACGTCGGCCTTTTTATTGGCGATATGATCCAGAAATCCGGGGTCCTGGTGGGTAAAGCCGTTATGATCCTGCTGCCATACATTTGAGGTCAGGATAAAGTTCAGGGATGCAATCGGCTGCCGCCAGGAAAGCTGGTTGCAAACCTTCAGCCATTTGGCATGTTGTGCCGCCATGGAATCCACGATACGGATAAAGGCTTCATAGCTGGCAAAGAAGCCGTGGCGTCCGGTCAGAAGATAGCCCTCCAGCCAGCCTTCGCACATATGTTCGCTCAGCATACCGTCCATAATGCGCCCGTTTCTTGCCAGGCATTCGTCGGTGTCCAAAAGACCTGCGTTCCAGTCGCGGTTCTGCTCTTCAAATACTTTGTAAAGGCGGTTGGACATGCTTTCATCCGGCCCGAAAATACGGAAGTTTTTATTTTCCTGGTTTAACTTAAAAATATCACGGATGTAGCCGCCCAGCTCAATCATATCCTGTGCCTTGGTTTTTCCCGGTTCGACCTCTATGCCGTAGGTACGGAAATCTGGAAGTCTGAGGTCTTTCAGAAGCAGTCCTCCGTTTGCGTGAGGATTGGCACCCAGGCGGGCATTGCCCTTGGGGGCTAATTCCTGAAGTTCGGGAATCAGGCGGCCGTTTTCATCAAACAATTCTTCGGGATGGTAGCTTTCCAGCCATTCTTTTAATAACGCAAGATGTCCCTCTTCTTCCATGGTGATTGGCACCTGATGGGCGCGGAAAGACCCTTCGATTTGTTTGCCGTCCACAACCTTTGGCCCGGTCCAGCCCTTTGGTGTGCGCAGAACGATCATCGGCCAGATGGGGCGTTCGGGGTCATTGTTATCGCGGGCATTCTTCTGAATGGCTCTGATTTCTTCAATTACCGTATCCATGGTCTGGGCCATAGTTTTGTGCATGGTCATCGGGTCGTCGCCTTCAACGAAGTAGGGTTTCCAGCCGCAGCCCTTAAAGAAAGATTCCAGTTCTTCATGGGAGATGCGGGAGAAGATGGTGGGGTTGCTGATTTTATAGCCGTTTAAGTGGAGAATGGGGAGAACGGCACCGTCGGTAATAGGGTTTAAAAACTTATTGGACTGCCAGGAAGTTGCCAGAGGGCCGGTTTCAGCTTCACCGTCGCCGACAACCACCGTGGCAATTAAATCCGGGTTATCCAGGACTGCACCAAAGGCATGGGCAATTGAATAGCCTAACTCGCCGCCTTCATTAATGGAACCGGGAGTTTCCGGTGCACAGTGGCTGGGAACGCCGCAGGGGAAGGAAAACTGCTTGAACATCTTTTTCATACCTTCTTCGTCGCGGCTGATGTTCGGATAAACCTCGCTGTAGCTTCCGTCCAGGTAGGTATTGGCAATCAGAAAGTTTCCGCCGTGTCCAGGCCCGGAGAGCAGGATCATATCCAAATCGTAGCGCTTGATGGCGCGGTTGCAGTGGACGTACACGAAATTCTGTCCGGGTACGGTTCCCCAGTGACCGACGATTTTTTTCTTGATCTGGTCCATGGCAAGGGGTTTGCGCAGCAGAGGATTGTCCAGCAGGTAGAGCTGTCCGGCGGAGAGATAGTTTGCCGCACGCCAGTAAGCGTTCATTTTTTCCAGCATTTCCTGGGATAAGGGTTGTTTTTCGATACAGGTTGTTTCTTGCATACTCATCCTTCTTTCCTTTGTTTTTTTATTGTTATTTTTTTAACCATAAATATTGTAGCATGAAGGAAAGAAGAGGTAAAATAGTATTCTTTGATTGTATCCATACGTTTTTGATATGGATGGAGAAATGATGGTACTGTAAATAGGTGAATAGTATTCCTGAAACATTATTGCCGGCAGAGGAATTTTTGGAAAGTTTTGGATGCAATGCTCTGGGGATATTCCGTATCGTAGACCAGAAGGATATTTCGTTCAGGCAGCTTTTCTTCGATGGCAATCTCAAAAAGGCTTCCCTGACGGATATCTTCAGCGGCAAATTCCGCCGGGATAAAGCCGATGCCCAGATTGTGGCGGACTGCCGGGAGAATCATATCGGTCGTAGCCAGTTCGATATCCGGGTCAAATGTCAGCCCCTGTTCCGAAAAATAATGGTTCAGGAAATTCCTGGTCATGGCTTCCGAAGTCAGGCTGATCCACGGATAATCCTTTAATTCTTCGAGGGTCTGCTTTTTTCCTTTCAGGTGCTGAAACTTATTTCCGCCAATCAGGATGTCGTGGTAGCCCTGAATCTTTTTTACTTTTAGCGGCAGTTCCGCCCGAATGGGTACAGAGGATACGACAGCCATATCGATTTTTCCCGCTTTCAGCGCCAGGATGGAATCGCTTGTACTGTTATTTAAAAGTTTAAACCGGACATTGGGATATTCCTTGTTAAATGCCTCCACAGCCTGGAAAAGGCAGCAGTGAAGAGCGGTTTCCGTGGCGCTGATGCAGATGGTGCCGTTGTCTAAGCTGATCATGCCGGAGAGTTCATTTTCCCCCTTGAAAATCTGCTCGCAGGCAGCAGAAATATATTCGTAAAACCGCCGGCCCTCCGGGGTCAGTTCCATTCCTTTTTTGCTTCGGATGAAGAGCCGGCAGCCAAGTTCATTTTCCAGATTGTGGATGGTGCGGGTAACTGCAGGCTGGCTGGTCATCAAAACACTGGCAGCCCGGGTCAGGTTGCCGTATTTGGAAACATAGTAAAACACTTTGTAGTATTCAAAGTTCAGGTTCATTTTTTGCGGATACTCCTTTGTGAGAATTTGTTTTGGGTGTTGTTTTTTAGGGTAAGTTTTATCTTCTTTTTTCTCTTTTTTAGATTTCTCTTTTTTAGTTTAGCGGAAAAGATTTTTATATGCAACTGGTATTACGGCGGATGCAGTTATTCAGGTGTATTTGATCGGGAATCCGGTTCGGAAGCATTGTCAAAGCCTGTTTTATGCGTTATACTGATGATATTAAGCAAGGGGAAAGAAAGGGAAGGCAGGAGGACGGAATGATTACCAGTAAAGCCATTAACCAGGCGATTGATTATATCTTACAGCATATAGAGGAAGAACTCACCCTCAATGAAGTGGCAGCACACTGTTATTTTTCCCCCTATTATTTCAGCCGGCTGTTTAAAACCCAGACGGGGGAGAGCGTTTATCAATTTATTAAGAGGGTTCGGCTCGAGCAGAGTGCGTTTCGGCTGAAAACGGAAAAGGAGCGTTCGATAACGGAGATCAGTGCCGATTATGGTTACAGTTCATCCAATTACAGTTCGGCTTTCCGCCAGCACTATAAGACGTCGCCGGTTTCCTTCCGAAAAAAGAGTTACCAGGGGGCAATGGAGCATCCGTTTTTCCATCATGAACAATGGAGGGCAGAAAGCTTTGCCGACTGTAACCGAAAGATTGCGATAAAGGAGATACCCGATTACCGCATGATTTATGAGCGTCGTTTTGGCAGCTACGAGCACATGCACAGGGACTGGGGTGAACTGCTTGTGCGCTACCGGGACTATATTTCTAAGGATACAAAGTTTCTTGAAATAACCTATGATGATCCGTCGCTGACCAGGGCAAAGAACTGCCTTTATGATATTGGTTTGAGTGTGGGAGAGGAGTGCAGGTTGGAAAATATAACTATTCTGCATGGCGGAAAATGTGCGGTTTATTCGTTTAAGGGACATATTAAAGCCATTTATGCGGCTTATCAGACTCTTTTTCTGGTATGGCTTCCCAAAACGCGCTATCGGCTGGACGAGAGGCGAAATATCATCGATATCTATCATGTCGTGGACTGCGCGGCAATGGAAGCGGAGATGGATATTTGTGTCCCGGTGAGGTAGTATTGGATAAAAAGGAGATTTCAATATGAGAACATGGGATAATACTATTATGCTGAATGGCAGAGAAGATATGATAAAACAGGTAAGAGAATTATGTCATAATTTTAACCATCTGTTTAGTTTAGTTGTATTGTTTGGTTCTACAGCAAGGGGAGAGAGTACTGTGGATTCGGATGTCGATTTATACATTGAATCTGAATATATGCCAACAGGCAAGCTGTTGACAAATAAAGAAATGTTTGATTTTCATTCAAAATTGTGGAGTATATTAGGTGATGTTGAGTTTGATTTGTTGTCCTATGGAAGAAATGAATTGAAATCTGTAAGAAACAGTTTATTTTATAAGCAAGTAGAAAAGGATGGTATTATATTGTATGACGAAAGATGAAAAAGCATATAAGGCATTAATCATGGAAAAATACCACCTTTACTAAGGAAAAATGCGATGCTTTATACGAAATGGGAAGCAAGCTGTAGATATGCACCTGCAACTATAGTAAATAAAAACTCTATTTGGGCGGCGTACCGTGTTACATTGGCATGGCTAAATTCCGGTGATACAGAAAAATAAACGGAAAATACAGGGCAAGAATCCAGAAGTATTTTTTTGATTCCTTCTCTATCATGGGTAATATTCAATGGATTACATGACAACGATCGATGCAAAGGTATGAAGGTAAAAGCATGGATGGAAGGACATGGATGTAAGAACATTGGCGCAAGAACATTATCATGAACAAGGAGGAAATTTTTATGCAGTTAGAAGAAATCCGGAAAAACCCGGCAAAAAAGATTTTACAGTTTTCTGTTCCCGCGATTATCTCAATGGTGCTGACGGCGCTGATTACGGTTGCTGACGGATTTTTTATGGGAAACTATGTGGGAAAAGAAGGGATTGCGGCGGTAAATTTAGGGCTGCCCATGATTTATCTCTACCTGGGCGTGGGTCTGATGATTTCCATTGGCGGCGTGGCTGCCGCGGGAATGGCGCTGGGTTCCGGTGATACCGATTTTGCCAACCAGGTGTTTCGCCAGACCATTACAACGACGGTGATTGTCTCTGGGCTTATCAGCATAATCCTGGTGTTTTGCTTTTCCCCCATGCTTTCCGTGCTGCGGGCGGATGAGATCACCAAGGGGTATTTTCGGGAATATTACCGGATTATGCTTTTGGAACTTCCGGTGATGGTGGTTAATTCTTCCTTTGGTATGTTTATCCGCGGGGAGGGAAATCCCAGGTTTTTTATGAAAGTGACTGTAGTTAATGTCTTGCTGAATGTGGCTTTTGATTATATTTTTTCTGCCGTGCTGAGTTTGGGGGCAGCAGGAATTGCCATGGCTTCGCTGGTTTCAGCCCTGGTATCTTTTGTCTGTATCCTGTATTATTTCCTGGGTGGTGCAGACGCTTGTGGGTACGAAAAGGTTTCCTTTCAACAGGCAAAGCTTTCCTTTCAGCGGGCAAAAGTTTATCGTCTGGGAAAATTTCATTTTTCTTTTAAGCTTTGCATCCGGGGAATCTTAAATGGAAGTTCAGAATTTATCGGGGAAATGTCCACGGGAATTGCCATGTTTGCATACAATTTTGTGATTATGAAAAAATTTGGTGTGGACGGGGTGACGGCATTTACCATTGTCGGGTATGTATCCTATCTGTTCAGTATGGTTATCGTCGGATTCGGACAGGGAAGCAGCCCTTTAATCAGTTTTTGCTATGGAGCGGAGGAAAAAACGCTTGCAGCAGCTATCCGAAAAAGGACGAATCGCTATGTGTTTCTGGCGGGAGCGGCGGTCGTCCTGGTTATGGCTTTATTTTCCGAACCTTACAGCAGAGTTTTTGTCCGGAATGAATCCGTGCAGACCATGATTCGTGCAGGAATGATGATTTTTATGACCTCCTTTTTCTTTTCCGGGATAAACTCGATTACCTCCTTTTACTTTACCGCGACAGGAAGGGCGTTTGCTTCCGCGGCAATATCTTTTTCAAGGGGATTATTTGTTCTTTTGATCTGTATCTTTACCCTGCCCGTTCTTTTTGGCATGACGGGCGTGTGGATGGCAGCGCCGGTGACAGAAGTCGTTACCATAGGAATTACCGCAGGGTTTTTATATCGGGAAAATTGGGCAGGCGGGAAAATATACCGGGAAAATCAGGCAGGTGGCGGAAACCTATATTAAGAAAATCGGGCAGGCGGGGAAAGAAGGTAAAATAAGGGAAAAAGCGGAGATTATAACCCCGCGCTTTTGTAATAGCTTTCTTTTTTCAGGATTAACGGGGTTACGGTTCCTGCAAAAAAGGGTACGGTTTCCCCTGTGATTTCTCCGCCCATGTTCACGATCATCTTTACCGTAACTTCCCTGGCTTCCATGTAAATCTGCGTATAGCCCTGAGAAAAGAGATCATCAAAGCAGCGGCGGGCTAACTGTGTGCCGATGTGCAGCCCTCTGTACCGGGAATTGGTGACAAACCTTCCCCAGTGGAGAACGCCGTTTTCTTCCCAGGCCGCCGCTGCGCTGACAATCTTATCATCACAGACCGCACACCAGCACATCGGGTTCCGGTCAAGAAATCCTTCGATATCGTCTGCTGGGATGTTTTGTTCGAGGTAAAATATTTTTTTCTGCAGTTCAATGATCGGCCTTAAATCTTCCTGCTGCGCTTTTCTCAAGATAATTGCTTTCTCTAATACGTTCTTAGTTGCTTTCTTTAATATGTTCTTTTCTGTGTTGCTTTCTGCCATGGTGTACCTCTTTTGTTTTGACTGGATTCTAAAGACTTTTTGATGTTTCTATCATAGCATAGGTTTACCATGAACGCAAATGAGAAAATTGAATTGAGAAAATTGAAGATATTTTACAAGACAAAACGCAAAATATGCGGTAGAATAGCGGTGAACCATAAAAACCGCACCGACATTTTGGGGTTACAGTGAACGTAGGTGAATGTAAGTGAACCTAGGTGAACCGTAACGGTTTTTATGCTAAGCATGATAAAAAATAAGGACGGTGGACAAGATGGAAAATAAGATAAGAACAGGAAATACTGCCGGAAATGGAAATCAGCCGGGCACGTCAGGGGGAGCTTCCCGTGTTATCGGGCAGGCAGCGGCATGGTTTACGATTCTTTTATGGGGAACGACCTTTGTTTCGATTAAGATTCTGCTTGAAGAATTTAATCCGGCGGAAATTTTGCTGTTTCGCTTTATTATGGGCTATTGTGCTCTGTTTCTGGCCTGCCCGCGCCGATTGAAAACAACCGGTATCCGCCAGGAACTGACCTTTGTTTTTGCAGGTCTTAGCGGGGTGTGCCTGTATTATTTGCTGGAAAATATTGCCCTTACCTTTACAATGGCGTCGAATGTGGGGGTAGTTGTTTCCGTTTCTCCGTTTTTTACGGCGATACTTTTTCATTTCATGCACCACAGGAAAAAAGGCGGTAAGGCATCAGGTGAGGAGAAAATTGCAGAGGATGGACAAGAGCGATTACATCCGGGGTTCTTTCTGGGCTTTTTTGTCGCCATGACCGGGATTGCCATGATTAGCTTTAATGGCTCCCAGTTAAAACTGAATCCTGCGGGTGATATTTTATCGGTGATTGCTGCCTTCTCCTGGGCCTGTTACTCGCTGCTGACCAAGAAAATTTCCGGTTACGGCTATCCGGTCATCCTAACGACGCGGAGATCGTTTTTCTACGGCATTCTGTTTATGCTGCCTTCGATGCTTTTGTACGATGTAGAATTCAGGCTGGAACGTTTCTGCCATCCGGTTTACCTGTTTAACTTCCTCTATCTGGGGCTTGGTGCCTCTGCCATGTGCTTTACCACCTGGAATGTTGCGGTAAAGCGTCTTGGCCCGGTGAAAACCAGCGTCTATATTTATCTGGTTCCGGTAATCACCGTGGTAACCTCCGCGTTGATTTTAAAGGAGCCGGTGAACTGGATTACGGCGGTGGGAACGCTTTTGGCGATTGCAGGATTATTTTTGTCTAACTTTAAATCGTCTAAGCCTGCTTAATATCTTGGCGGGAAAAATCTTAGTGGAAAAGTTTTTTATAAAAAGTTTTTTTGCGGAAAGATTTTTTGTTTGACAAAGCTGGATTTTAGCCTTATAATGAAAAAAATTACATAGCAGGGGAGCTTGTGGGACAGGCTGAGAGGAAGGTAAACCTTCGACCCTTGAACCTGATGCGGATAATGCCGCCGGAGGGAGTTGCAGATCTTGGCTCATAAGCTTTTTTTCGGATGGTAATGTTTGATGCGTTGCCATCCGTTTTTTGATCCAGCATTTCGATTGCATTTTCCAAGAGCATGTTTGACGTTTAAAACTTGCTTTCTGCCGGCAGCGCATATCTGAACATCGTCAAATCCCCGATGAGAAGGAAGGAGAAAACCATGAATTACACAACACAGATGGATGCTGCAAACAAGGGCATCGTGACCAGGGAAATGAAGCTGGCAGCCAAAAAGGAGCATATGGAGCCGGAGGAATTAAGAAAACTGGTGGCGGAAGGAAGGGTAGTGATTCCGGCAAATAAAAACCATACCTGTCTGGAGCCGAATGCTATCGGTTCCATGCTTCGGACAAAGATTAATGTCAATCTGGGAACATCCAGGGACTGCATGGATAGGAAGCAGGAGCTGGAAAAGGTTAATTATGCCGTAAAGCTGGGAGCGGAGTCGATTATGGATTTAAGTTCCTTTGGCGATACGCAGAAGTTTCGGCACAGGCTGACGGCGGAATGTCCGGCGATGATCGGCACGGTTCCGATTTATGATGCCGTGGTGTATTATCACAAGCCGTTAAAGGATATTACCGCCAGGGAATGGATCGATATTGTAAAAATGCACGCCGAGGACGGGGTGGATTTTATGACGATTCATGTGGGGATTAACAGGGCGACCGCGCATCGGTTTAAGGAGGCAAAGCGGCTGACGAATATTGTGTCCAGAGGCGGCTCCATTATCTTTGCCTGGATGGAAATGACAGGGGAGGAAAATCCGTTTTATGCGCATTATGACGAGATTTTGGATATCTGCCGGGAATATGATGTGACGCTCAGCCTTGGCGATGCCTGCCGTCCAGGGTGCATTGCCGACGCCACGGATATTTCACAGATGGAAGAACTGGTTACTCTCGGAGAACTGACGAAGAGGGCGTGGGAGAAGCAGGTTCAGGTGATCATTGAGGGGCCGGGACACATGCCGTTAGATCAGATTGCCGCCAATATGAAAATCCAGGAAACGATCTGCAAGGGAGCGCCTTTTTATGTGTTGGGGCCGCTGGTAACGGATGTGGCACCGGGCTATGATCATATTACGGCGGCGATTGGCGGGGCCATAGCAGCGGCGGCGGGAGCGTCATTTTTATGCTATGTAACTCCTGCAGAACATTTAAGGCTTCCCGATCTTAAAGACGTTAAAGAAGGGATTATTGCCGCAAGGATCGCCGCCCATGCCGCCGATATCGCCAAGGGAATTCGCGGGGCAAGGGATTGGGATAATAAGATGAGTCTGGCAAGGAAAAATCTGGATTGGGAAGAGATGTTTAATCTGTCCATTGACCCGGAAAAGGCCAGGGCTTACCGGGCTTTGGCAAAGCCGGAAAAGGAAGATACCTGTTCGATGTGCGGGAATTTCTGCGCAGTTAAAAATATGAACCGGATTCTGGACGGCGAGATTGTCAGTATTTATGATGAGTAATTGGATGAGTAACCGATAAAACAAGAGAAATATAGAGTAAAAAATCAGAGAAAAAGAGGAAAATCTTATGAAAACAGAAAATAAATTCGAGAGCAAAAAACTGGTTATCAGCGCTATGCTGGCTGCGCTGGCGGTATCATTATCCAGCTTTTCCATTCCCATCGGAGCGTCAAAATGTTTTCCCATCCAGCATTTGGTGAATGTGATTGCCGCCGTATTTCTCGGGCCGGTTTACGGGACAGGAGCGGCGTTTTGTACATCGCTGATCCGCAATCTTTTGGGAACCGGAAGCTTGCTGGCTTTTCCTGGCAGTATGGTTGGGGCGTTTCTTGCGGGCTATCTCTATCAGCATACCGGAAAGCTTTTTGCCGCCTATGCGGGGGAAGTGGTGGGAACCGGGATTTTAGGCGGTATTCTGTGCTATCCGGTGGCAACGATGCTGATGGGAAAGGAAACTGCGGTCTTTGCCTATGTAGTTCCCTTCCTTTTAAGCACCGGCTGCGGAACGGTGATGGCAGCGATTCTTTTCGGTGTTATGGAGCGATCCGGCGTTATCCATGTGCTGCAAAATATTGTACAAGGGAAGGAAAACAGCTAATCACGGAGCAATCTGTATCATAAGAAGCGGCAAAAGACCTTTTGACGCTTCTATCATAATTATGCAACAGTTCTGCTTCTTTGCCCCTGGTAAATCCCAAAGACAGCGAGGGCAGCAATAGAGGTTAAAACCAAAACCGCCATAACGGGGTAGCTGATACTCACGCCAAATACATCGAAAAGTTTATGAGCGCCGAATACCTCTTTTATTAAAGTGACGTTTGCCAGTCCAAAGTCCACAAGAGGCTGGATTCTTTGGAGAACCGTATCACCCATTGCGGCCAGTCCCACATTTACAAACAGAAGCGCCAGGCTGATGCCTGCCGTCCCCATCTGGCTTTTCATACGAGATGAGATAAAGCTGACGATCAGGCTGTAAACTGCACCGGTGAAAATGAGCCATGCAGCTCCCACAAGTGCAAGCTGCCAAGCCTTGAATGGGAACATCGATCGGGCGTATGTGGGAATGGACTGAATGGCAGCATTCCATCCATGCAGGCTTTTGTGAGGAAGAAAACCGAAAAGAAAGGTAGCTGCCAGATACAATGCGACTACAACGGTGGAGGCAACAAGTACGCTCAACAGCTTCGCTGTGACAATCTTTTTCCGGCCATGGCGGGAACTTAAAATCAGATTGTCCATGCCGCTTGACCGTTCCACGGCGAAAACCGGTGCAATGATAAATGCCAGCGGCACAAACAGGAGAAACTGCATCATATGCTCCCCCCAGTTGTTGAACAAGTTCTCCCAGAGCAGAATATTGGCAAACGCCGGTTCGCCAAGTTCAATCAGGCATTGCAGGGCATCAGAGAGTTTTCGGTAGGCGAATGTATCTTGCTTTCCCTGATTCTCCAACGCTGTCAGTTTTGCTTTCAGGAGGGCAATGCCATAGGGCTCTTCGGCGCTCTCCGGCGGTGTACCGTTCCAATATTCCTCCACCTGCTGGGCATAGGCGTAGTAGTTCACCGCTAAAATGATTTCTGGCTGGTCTTTGACACTTCGGGCGATCATCCGGGAATCTGTGCCGTAGCGGGCGCTCACCTCGTTATAAATGCGTTCTGCTTCAGCAGCCTTTTCGTTGTCAAAGGAGCCCTCATAAGCAGCAGCCATTTCCTCATATGCACGGTAACTGTCATTGCTGCCAATCAGAAATATCGTGGAAGTAAAGCCAATCACGCTGTAAAGCGCAAACAGACATAGCAGCAAAAGGCTGGTTTTCTTATTGAACAGCAGCTTTCGGAGTTCAAAATAGAATAGTGACATGAACATTACCTCCTTTTCTTTCCGGGCAAGTAGTTGAAAATATATAAATAGGCATCCTCCAATGTGGGAACAGCCTGCACTGCTTCAGGGTCAGGTTTTGCTTCATCAATGACGCGCACTTCCATATGGTCGCCTTTGGCAATGACATTGCTGATAACGGCTTGATTTTGATATTCTACAAGCTGCTCGGCGGGCATTTTCACCAGCCAGACACATCCATACATCTTTTTGATGTACTCTGCATTGGTAAGCGTGTATTGAATAACACCGTACTCCATCATCATAATCTGCGCGGCAATGTGCTCAACATCGGAAACAATGTGCGTAGAAAGCAGCACCAGGCGGTCTTTTGCATAGGCGGAGATAATATTTCGGAATTTGATGCGCTCATAGGGATCAAGACCGGACGTGGGTTCATCCAAAATCAGGATTTCCGGGTTATCCAGCAGGGCCTGTGCGATGCCAAGCCTGCGCTGCATCCCGCCCGAATAGGCGGTGCATTTCCGCTCCAGATCCTTTTGCAGACCAACGACGTATGCCAATTCCTCTATCCGCTTTCTGGCCATGGACTTTTCCATACCTTTCAGCGCTGCTGCATATTCCAGATAATCTTTGCCGGTAAAGTCACCGTAGAAGCTGACATCCTGGGGCAGGTAGCCGATTTTTGCCCGGTATTCGTCCCCCATGGCGTGAATGTCCCTGCCGTCGCATAAGACCCGCCCTTTGCCGGGACGCAGCACATCGGCCAGAATCCGTATCATGGTGGTCTTTCCCGATCCATTCGGGCCGAGCAGCCCATAGACTCCGGTTCCCATGGTGAGGGAAATTCCTTTGAGGACTTTTTTGTCTTTATAGTTTTTTGAAACCTGTTCAAACTGCAATTCCATAGCTTACCTCCCTTACCTTGCCGGTGCGCCGCCGCCGCGCAAACCCGCAGCGACTTTTACCGTAGAGAAATCCGCCTGATTAAATTTACGGACACATAGTACGAAGAAAAAGGCACCGATCAAAACAGTGATTGCCAAACCCATAATCGGTGTAATCACAAATCCGCCGACAGCAAACGCCATGCCCTGCTCTAAAAGTTCCATCGTGGTCAGCTTATACGCGCCCAAAGCAATATAGCGGAAAATGGAGGTCGTATAAGTCAGTGGATTCAGATAGACCACTGGCAGGAGGAAACCGGGCATGATCGTTGTGGGGATGTATGCGCCGGAAACAAAGGTCAGGGGCATCATGACCATGGAACTGACGGTTTGAAAGGCGGGGGCGTTCCGGGAAACGGTTGCAAGGAACAGACCGATCGCGCTGAAAGTCATCGCCGAGAGCAGCATCAGGATCAACATCAGAAGAAATTGCAAAATCGAAACATGAAGCCCCAGAAAAATGGCAAGGATCATCATAATGGCCCCCTGCAAGGTTGCGACCAGCGCTCCCGCCGCAATGTTGCCGATGGAAATTTCGCTGCGGGAAATGGGGGCCACCATAACTTCTTTCATGTAACCACCTGCGATATCCGACAAAATCTCGGAGGAATGGTTAATGCCGGTTTGAAAAACCGTCATGATGATGACGCCGGCCAGCAGATAGTTCATGGGCTGGCCCAAACCACTTATAGAGGATCTCATCAAAAATGAAAACATCACCAGCATAAAAAAGGACATAAACAGACTTCCAAAAAGCCGTGCCTTGTTGCGGGTATAGTTCAGCAGATTTCTTTCAATAATTGCGATGATAGGGTTCATACCTTTCGGATCTCCTTTCCTGTAATGGCAAGGAACACTTCATTCAGCGTCCCGTTTTTCACTTCAAAATTAAGGATGGTTTCCCTGCAGCAAAATAAAATTTCCAGTACCATCGGTGCGTTCTTTGTGCAAAAAATCATGCGGTTTTCGGTTTTATCATAAGAAACGCCCCGCTGTGTCAGCACGCTTTCCAGCTGCTCCGTCTGTGTGCAGACAACATCCACCTCTGTGCTGGTATATTGGCGTTCCAGGTTCTCGGGCGTGTCGCTGGCAACGATTTTACCGTGATCCATGATAACAATTTTCGAGCAGATCTCTGCCTCGTCCATGTAGTGCGTCGTCAGGAAGATGGTCATATTCTTTTGCTTTTGAAGCTGCTGAATATATCTCCAGACACTGGCCCTCGTCTGCGGGTCGAGTCCGGTCGTCGGTTCGTCCAGAAACAATACTTTCGGATTATGAACCAGTCCCCTTGCAATCTCGGCCCGCCGTTTCATACCGCCGGACAGACTGCCCGCAATGGCCTTTTTCCAATCTGTAAGTTCCACCAGGCTAAGCGCGAAGTCAATGCGTTCCTGCACCTCATCTTTCGGCACTTTGTAGAAGCTGCAATGGTATTTCAGATTTTCCTCCACGGTCATTTTTGTATCAAGGGTTGAATCCTGGAATACGATTCCAATGTCTTTTCGTACCAAATCCCGTTCGCCGGAAACATCATGCCCATTGATGCACAGGCGTCCCTCCGTTTTGTCCAGGATGGTACAAAGTGTGTTGATGGTTGTACTCTTGCCTGCACCGTTGGGGCCAAGGAAAGCAAAAATGCTGCCCTCGTCCACGGTAAAGGAAATGTCGTCTACTGCTGTAAAATTTCCGTACTTCTTTGCGAAATGTTCTACTTGAATAATTGGGTTCATTTCATCACCTCCAAAAAAATGAAGTCCTATGCGCTTTATGCGCATAGGACTTATCTCCATAACGAATATGGTGCCTCCATGGATTCTATTTTCTTTCTCTGCCGCCAAAAAAGCCAAATCCGCCTCTGTCTGGCACAGGCCCATCGTAATCGGGAGAGAAGCGCTCCGCCCCCGGGATATGATCCGGCTTTTCTCCTCGCCCAAAGGGGCCAAAGGCTCGTTCACGCATGGACATTAACTGTTCAAATTGTTCATCACCCATACGTTTTCGTGCTTTGTCCATCCAGTCGGCCATTGCCTCCTCGTCCTCGCTTGTGCCTGCTCCCATCCGGAAAGCGGCAATAATCCTGTCTAAATATTCGCCGAATTGCTGCAATTCTTCCGGCGACAGACAACCGAGGAACTCCTGATAATTTGTTTCCGGCTCCTGGGCTTCTTTCCCTTTTTCGGTCAAATGCACCACCATGACCCGCCTGTCTTTCTCGGATGGCCTGCGCTCCACATAGCTGTTTTTTTCCAACTTGTTCAACAGTTCATTCAGCGATTGCTGGCGGATGCCCAGAAGATAAGCTAAATCCTTTGTGGCAATTTCCGGCTGGATTTTCAGCATGGCAAGGATGCGCCCCTGACCTCTTGTCGAGTCGGCAAACGGCCCGGATTCCGCCTGGCTGAACATCTGACGGCGTTTCATAAGCCATTGCAGTGTGGACAGCTTCTCATAAACAGCTGTATAGATATCGTCCACGTTGTGTTCACCTCCTTATTTCATACAGGTACTTGTATATTTTGATTGTTATTATACACACTCCAGAAGATTTGTCAAGGGTATTTGTATATAATGTCAAGATTGTGTTATTTATAGTAAAAAATACTGCAAGATTTTTCCGGGAAAATCAAGTAGGATAGTATATGGAAAGAAACATAAAAGATTAAAAATATACATAAAAAATACAGTAAAAGAATGGAGAAGAGCATGATGGAGAACAAAACGAATACTGCATGGTGGAAGGAAGCTGTGGTCTATCAGATTTATCCCCGGAGCTTTATGGACAGCAACGGGGACGGCATTGGGGATTTGCAGGGGATTATCCGCCGCCTGGACTATTTAAAAACCCTGGGCGTGGATGTGATTTGGATGTCGCCCGTCTATCAGTCGCCCAACGACGATAACGGCTACGATATCAGCGATTACCAAGCCATTATGGAAGAATTTGGAACAATGGAGGATTTTGACGAACTGCTTTTAAAGGCACATGAAAAGGGTCTGAAAATCGTTATGGATCTGGTGGTTAATCACACCTCGGATGAACACCGCTGGTTTGTGGAAAGCCGGAAAAATAAAGATAATCCTTACAGCGATTATTATATCTGGAGGGATGCAAAAGAGGACGGTTCTGCACCGAATAACTGGGGAGCATGTTTTGGCGGGAGCGCCTGGGAATTTGACCAAAAGCGGGGGCAGTACTACCTTCATCTCTTTTCAAAAAAACAGCCGGATTTAAACTGGGATAACCCCAAGGTGCGCAGTGAAGTTTTTGCCATGATGGACTGGTGGTGCCAAAAGGGAATTGACGGCTTCCGCATGGATGTTATCAGCATGATTTCCAAGACAAAGGAAATGCCGGACGGGGAAATCCGCGGACTTTACGGGGATTACTCTCCCTACTGCGTCCATGGCCCGAATGTACACAGCTATCTTAAAGAAATGAACCGGGAAGTACTGTCAAAATATGACCTGATGACGGTGGGGGAAACCGCGGGTGTTACCCCTGAGGAAGCCTGCCGCTATGCGGGAAAGGATGAACAGGAATTAAATATGGTATTCCAGTTCCAGCATGTGGACAGCTGCGGAAAGTATGGGAAATGGACAGACGAAAGGATGCCCCTGACGACCTTAAAGGCGATTCTCTCCCGCTGGCAGAACGAACTTTATGGAAAGGCGTGGAACAGCTTATTCTGGGATAACCACGATCAGCCAAGAGCCGTATCAAGGTTTGGCAATGATGCACCCCAGTGGCGTGTATTGTCGGCAAAGATGCTTGCCACCTGCCTTCACCTGATGCAGGGAACCCCCTATATCTATCAGGGCGAGGAACTGGGCATGACCAATTATCCTTTTAAAGATCCGGAGGATTTTCATGATATTGAAAGCATCCACGCCTACGAAGAGTGGTGCAAATCCGGTTGTGTTTCTCATGAAGAATTTTGGCCCTGCATTACCAGGATAAGCCGGGACAATGCCCGCACGCCGATGCAGTGGGATGAGAGCGCACAGGCCGGATTTACGAAGGGCGAGCCGTGGATGCCGGTTAATCCGAATTATAAGGAAATCAATGCCAAAGCCGCCCTTGAAGATCCCGGTTCCGTATTTTATCACTACCAGAAGTTAATTGCCTTAAGAAAACAGTATCCCATCATTGTCCACGGCGATTACAAGCTTCTTTTTGCGGACAGCGAAGAAATCTTTGCCTATCAGCGGACGCTTAGAAAGGAAAAGCTTCTTGTGGTCTGCAGTTTTACGGATCAAGAAACGGCATTTACTTTACCGGAAGAGTTTAACGGCGGTAGGTATCTGATTGCCAACTACGAAAATCCCGGAAAAGAGGGCGTGCTTCGGCCTTATGAGGCATTTGCTGTTTTGATTGGCTGAACTTCCTTAAATAGCCTAAACGCCCTGCGTTGGCTGCATATTTCTGCGGCAAAGAAGCTTTTGAAACAGTTCTTCCGCCCGGTTTTTTTCCTTCAGCATGGAAATCCAACGCTCGGGAATGGACGAAAAGCCGTAGAATATGCCGGTTAATCCGCCGGTGATGCAGGCGGTCGTGTCGGTATCGTTGCCCAAACAGACAGCGCGTTTTACGGATTCTTCATAGTTTTTGGTCTGTTCCAGCAGCATAAAGGCACTGCGGAGGCTGTCTACCACGTAGCCGCTTCCCGTGCCTTCCCAGGGGGCGTCCGGGCGGATACTCCACTCAAGTTCCCGGGCATACTCCGGCATGTTCCGATAGATTTGCCGGAGCGTATCCACGCCTGTCTGGATGGCTTTTTTAGGATTTTCACCTTCAAAAAGAGCATTTGCCACAAGACAGTACAGGGCACAGCAGACCTGATTGCAGAGGTGTCCGTGGGTAATCAGGCACTGTTCATGGGCGTCCAGCACCAGTTTTTCCTTATCATCATGCCACAGGGCAAGGGGGAGAACCCGCATCAGGGCACCGTTACCTTTGCCCTCGGGACGTATCTTGCCGCAGATCTCGGGAGAATACCCGTTTTTATAGGCGCGAAGAGCAGAAGAGGTCTGGATTCCCACGTCAAATACTACATTTTCTACGGCCCAAAGCCCATGCTCATACCAGGATAAAAGCCGATTGGAAAAATCATCCAGTGAAAACGAACCGCAGCACAGCAGACTGTCCAAAAGACATAACGCCTGTGCGCCGTCATCCGACCAGGTTCCTGCTTCTACCCAGGAATGGGTTCTTTTAAAGCCGGCGGGCGGCTGCATCTCAATATCCTGGTAGGCAGGAAGCTGTTCGGGCGGATAAAATTCATAGGGAACACCAAGGGCATCTCCGATTAACAGTCCAAAAAGCCCGCCGAGAATCTTATCTTGTTTTTGATTCAGAGGGGGTGATTTTTTTTGCATTGTTTTTACTCTCTTTCTTTTTATTTTCATTCCATTAGGTTAAATTGTATCATGTATAAAGCTTGTGAGTTAAAAGTTTGTAACACTAAGAAACCATGGAATCCCACGGTTTTGC
>CAMNRM010000001.1 GCA_946553025.1 uncultured Clostridium sp. | reverse complement strand
GACCTTTCTGTAAGCCTTCCTGTAAGCCTTCCTGTCTTCCTTCCTGTCTTCCTTCATCCATCAGCATTTTTCCCACCTGTGTCATTCCTAACACCTCCTTGATATAGCGTTTTGTTTCATCATTGATTATTTTATCTGTAAATGTCAATATTCCTGCTAAAGCAAAGGTTTCCTGTTCTTTATCGGGTAACTGTTTGGCTAAATCCACACATGCCCGGATAGCTTCCTGCTTTTTTTCTTCTCCTTTATACGTCAGAGGAAGAAGAACCAGATGCATAAGGATTTCATCGGTAACTGCATGGTCAGCAATACCTTTTTGGGCTTCTTTAAGCCATTCCTCCGAAGGAAGCCCCGTCATGTAAGAAGCTTCCACCTGTATCTGGCAGGCTGTTCGGCTGAATACCGTTTTTGTTTTCTCAATATCTGCGGTATACAAGACCATCATATGAATATCCGGCTGTTTTCCTTCCTTTAAATAGCGGTCAATAACATCCATAAGATAACGACCATACTTGGTAAAATTTGCTTCCTTGTATTCGCTCTCATAGTCTAAGATGGCAACGCTTCCATCTTCTAATTCAAACAGATTATCCATCCGCAATTCCCTGGCCTGAATGATGGGGATATTGGTTGGGCGAATATCCACGACCTTTAGATTTGTTTTAAGCCCAAATAAAGAGAGGGATTTTCCCTTCATCTGATCCCCAAAAAGCTTAGAAACAATATCTTTATTCTGATAGGCAATTGCAATATCCGTATCGGAATCTGCAGCAGTATTGCTATTTGCATTGTCATTGGTATTTTTTTGTTCCATTTTCTGTCCTTTCCTGTTTTTCTCATTGCATTCCAAGTTAGATTTGCTTTCTCAAAAAATAAAACAGCAGTTCTTATCACTTTTAGTATAGCGGAAAATCATAAGAAATACAAATGATTTATTTCTAAAAAATATAACACAGCCAAAACCTTGTATTTATCAGCAAAAAATCCGGCCCGCCTGTGTTTTCACAGATGAGCCGGATAAAAAGGGGAGGATAAGTAGTTATTCTTTTCTCTTTTGTTTACATTTACAGTATTACCTTTTTTTCCGCAGATATACATGAACTTTAAAAAATAGATATTTTTTCTGTTTTTTACGATGGAGGGCAAGTTATGATGATTGTTTTTTTTCTAAAGATGTGATACGCTGAAACAATGTAAGCAAGATTATAGAAAGGAAAACAGCGATGAAGAAAATAAGAGCACAGAAATTTACCGGAAGCGTCAGTTCTTTTCCGGGGGCCTATGAAGAACCGCACCGTCAGCTGGCACGAAGGGCAGCGGCGGAGGGGTTAGTTCTGCTGAAAAATGAAGGGGAGGTTCTGCCTCTTTCTAAGGAAATCCCGGTGGCGCTTTACGGCGCGGGTGTTTCAAAGACCATTAAGGGGGGAACCGGTTCGGGCGATGTAAACGAGCGGGAAAGCATCAGCATTTACCGGGGAATGAAAGACGGCGGCTACGAGATTGCCAATGAGGACTGGATTTTTTCTTATGACCGCTGTTATGAGGAAGCAAGGATTTCCTGGCGCGAGGAGATTTTTCGGAAGATGAAGGAAAATCCCGAAAAACCTCTGGATTTTTTTACGGCTTATTCTACAACTCCCTTTTATCTTCCTGCCGGGCCTGCGGTTACGTCCGGGGAGGGGGAAACCGCCATCTATGTGCTCAGCCGCATTGCCGGGGAAAATGCCGACCGCTATTGCAAAGAAGGGGATTATCTCCTCAGCAAAGAGGAGCACGCCATGCTTGCGGAGATCTGCGAGCGCTATTTGCGGGTGATTGTGGTGGTGAATACCGGGGGACTGGTGGATCTGTCTTTTATGGATGAATTTGAAAATATCTCTGCCCTTTTGCAGGTGATGCAGCCGGGGATGGAAGGGGGACATGCCTTCTGTGATATTATCAGCGGGAAGGTAACACCGAGCGGGAAGCTTACGGACAGCTGGGCCTTAACCTATCAGGATTACCCCAACGCAGAAAGTTTTTCTCATAATAACGGAAATGTTAATGATGAAGTGTACAGCGAAGGCATTTACATGGGCTACCGCTATTTTGATTCCTTTGACGTGCCTGTACGCTATCCGTTTGGGTTTGGATTGTCCTATACCTCCTTTGCCCTGGAAGAAGAAAAGGTTTCCCTGGATCAGGAGTCGGGAGAGGTTTTGGTGGAAGTGACGGTGACGAATACCGGTGCGCATTACAGCGGCAGGGAAGTGGTACAGGTTTATGTTTCGCTTCCGGACGGAAAGCTGGAAAAGGAGTACCGCAGGCTCTGCGCTTTTGCAAAGACAGAGGAGTTAAGCCCGAAGGAGAGCCAGAAACTTGTGCTGAGATTTCCTGCGGAGCGTATGGCTTCCTATGATGAGGAAAGCTCCGGATGGATTCTGGAAGAGGGTTATTATGGGATTTGGGTTGGAAATTCTTTAGCGGACAGTGCGTTAAAGGCATTGATCCATCTGGATCGTTTGGTGGTAGTAGAAAAGACGGCTCCGGTCTGCCCGCTTTCGGAGGAATTATCGGCTATGCTTAAGGAAAAGACGCTTTCGCCTTCCGTGCGCCAGCTTCGCTACCTGCAGTGGACGAGCCGGGGAAAGGCCGAGGGAGTTATGGTGCTTAAAGCGGACGCCGATCTGCTTAAAAAAGCCTGTCAGCTTCAAAAAGAGAAAAAAGAGAAAAAGGAAGTACCTCTGCCGGGAGGGATGGATGTTTCCGAGTACGCACAAATCGAGAAGGATGCAGATGAACTGCTTTCAAAGCTTAGCGTGAAGCAGATGATTAAGATGGTCTGCGGCGAGTCAAATATTGCCATTAACAGCAACCTTGGTTCTGCCGGAACCCTGGTTCCCGGCTCGGCGGGGGAAACCAGTTCCTGTGCAAAGGATCTGGGAGTTGCAACGGTCAGTCTGGCGGATGGGCCTGCGGGGCTTCGTCTGAACCAGAGTTATTCGGTTTATGGGGGAAAGATTATGCCCCTTCCCTTTGAAGCCAGTATTGAGCGGGGATTTTTCTGTGCACCGGTGAGCGGACAGGACGGGGAAATCCGGTATTTTCAGTACTGTACGGCGATTCCGGTGGGAACACTTTTAGCACAGACCTGGGATGTGGATCTTTTAGAGGAAGTAGGGGAAATGATTGGGGAAGAGATGGAAATGTTTGACATAACCCTCTGGCTTGCCCCGGGAATGAACCTTCACCGGAACCCTCTGTGCGGGCGGAACTTTGAATATTTTTCCGAAGATCCGTTAATCAGCGGAAAGATGGCGGCGGCAATAACGAGGGGCGTTCAGCGCAGGAAGGGATGCGGAACGACGATTAAACATTTTGCCTGCAATAACCAGGAGGATAACCGGATGCATTCCAACAGTATTCTTTCGGAACGGGCCTTCAGGGAACTTTACGCAAAAGGGTTTGAGATTGCCGTAAGAGAGGCACAGCCCATGGCCATAATGACCAGCTATAACCAGATTAACGGGATTCACGCGGCAAACCACCACGGCATCTGCACGAAGCTTGCGCGGGAGGACTGGGGATTTCAGGGAATCATTATGACGGACTGGACAACGACGGAGGTGGATGAAACCTGCACGGCTTCCGGCTGTATACGGGCGGGCAATGATTTAATTATGCCCGGAAGTTTAAAGGATTACGAGAATCTGGAAAAGGAACTGGAAGAAAAAACCCTGACCCTGGAGGAATTAAAGACCTGTGTTAAGCGTATCCTGAAAATGATCCTTTCGTCCGGGCGCTATGAATAAAGCCGGCTGACCTGGCATAATGAATAAAGCTGCTTGTCGGATAATAAAATAAGGAATAGTTTTTCTCCTCTGGAAAGCATTGACATCTGATATGACCAATGATATATTTATAGTAGTATCAATGGTATGCTTACAAGAGGAGAAGAATGATGGATAAGAACCTGTATCAAAATTATGTAAAGATTTTAAACAATGAGCTGGTTCCTGCCCTTGGCTGCACGGAGCCTATCGCTATTGCCTACGGCGCGGCAAAGGCACGCGCTGTTTTGGGGGAGTTTCCGGATCATGTGGAGATGTGCTGCAGCGGAAACATTATTAAGAACGTTATGGGGGTTACGGTTCCCAATTCCGGCGGGCTGCGGGGAATTGATGTTGCGGCTACCTTAGGCATTGTCGGGGGAGATGCGGACAGGGAACTGGAGGTTTTGGAGGATATTACGCCGGAGGATATTGCACGGACAAAAGAACTGGTCGCCGACGGATTCTGTCAGTGCAGGCTGCAGGAGGGGGTGGAAAACCTCTACATTGTGGCGAAGGTAATCAAGGGCGAGCATTATGCCGAAGTTACCATTATCAACCGCCATACCTTAATTACCAGGATTGTTAAGGACGGCGAGGTGCTGTTCGAGCATGGGGTGAGCGAAGAATCCCCGGACTATGTGGATAAATCCCTCTTAAATGTCAGTGCGATTATCGATTTTGCCAATGAGGTGGAAATCGGGGATATTCAGGAGGCGATTGGGAATCAGATCACCTTAAACTCTGCGATTTCCGACGAGGGGATGAAAAATCATTACGGGGCAGAGGTCGGACGGACGCTTTTGGAGTATTACGGCGATGACGTAAAGACCAGGGCAAGGGCCAGGGCTGCGGCAGGGTCGGATGCCAGGATGGGCGGCTGTTCCATGCCGGTGGTGATTAACTCCGGAAGTGGAAATCAGGGAATTACGGTATCTCTTCCGGTAATTGAATTTGCCAGGGAGTTAAAGGTATCCGAAGAAAAACTTTACCGCGCTCTGGTGGTTGCCAACCTGATCTCCATTCATCAGAAAAAATACATAGGAAGTCTTTCGGCTTACTGCGGGGCCGTCAGTGCTGCCTGCGGAGCCGGTGCCGCCATTACCTATCTTTACGGGGGAACGAAGGAGGAAGTGGGGCTGACGATTACCAATACCATCGGAAATGTCGGCGGAATCGTCTGTGACGGTGCAAAGTCTTCCTGTGCGGCAAAGATTGCCTCGGCGGTGGACGCAGCGGTTCTGGCACATTTTATGGCAGGAAAGCACCACAGCTTCCAGCCGGGCGAAGGCATTGTCCAGGAGGATGTGGAAGGTACGATTAAGAGCATGGGGTATATCGGAAGAGTGGGGATGAAGATCACCGATACGGAAATCTTAAATATTATGATTGACCGGGTGAATGTGGATGAAGTTGGATGAGGCTGCGATAGCAGCATAATTTCCTTTAACTTTTTATTGCGTAGGAACAGGAGGAACTGAAAATGCATTTTACCGTAAAACCGCACAATGTTTGCCCGTCTTCCCTTTCGTTTGATTTGGAAGGCGATGTGGTGAGGAATGTTACCTTTGTCAATGGCTGCAACGGAAACTTAAAGGCCATCGGAAAACTGGTTGACGGAATGACCGTAGATAAGCTGGAATCCATGTTAAAAGGAAATACCTGCGGAAGAAGACCGACTTCCTGTGCCGATCAGCTGGCTATTGCCGTGCGCGAAAAATACGAAGAGAGCAAGGGTTTGTAGGAAGTAAAATACAGGAACAAAAATAGCAGAAACAAAACTGCAGAAACTCAAATAAGGGCCTGGACGAAAGATGTCCGGGTCCTTATTGGAGTTGTTTTTGACCGGGTTAAAGGAAATGTCTTTACGGCTTAAAAGCAAGGGACTTCTTTGACAGGTTAAATACTTCGGAATTCATGAAGATCCAGTTCGAGTTTTTCTATAGCCCCGTCAATGTCTTTTGCCTTGATGCAGGCTAAGATATCCCGGTGATAGCGCATATCGATGGGGTTGTATTCGGCGTCCCATTTATCCCAGTAAAATTGTGCATAGGCTCGCTTTAAAATACCCATGGATTTTTCCAGCTGCTGGTAGGCATAGGTGTTGCCGGAGTGGGACAGGAGATAGAGGTGGAAATTCATATTGTGATCCCAGTGCACCCACATATCATCGACGGAGGCATTGCATAAATCGTCGAGCTGGTATAAGCGCTCGATTTGTTCTTCGCTGATCCGGGTGTAGCAGTCCCTTAAAAGACCGCCCTCCAGAAAAAAGCGGAAGCGCAGGATTTCGCTGACGTCTTTGCTGGTTAAACGGATAATTTCATAGCCGTAGCGGGGAATATTGCGCAGAACCCCCTCATTGCACAGGGCAATTAAGGCTTCGCGGACGGGGGATTTGCTGAAACCGAATTTTTCAACTAATTCCTGTTCGTTAATAATCTGGTTTGCTTTATATTCTCCCTTGATAATGCCGTCGAGGGTCTGGCGGTAAACGATGGATTTCAAGCTGTCTTTTTCTTTTTTCATAGGGTTGCTCCAATCGCAGTAATGTTTTTTTCGTCAATAGGTTTTGGTGCTTATGAACCGCGGGTTTTAGGTTTAAACCCTGGATACAGGCAGGGTGCAGTCGTATTTTCGACCTTTTAACCCTGGTATCATCTTAGCAAATAAAAGAAAAAAAGTAAAGTGTTGCATAGTTTTGTTTTTGTGATACAATCTAAAGATGACAGAAAAGGAGGAAGATCGTGGCGGAGAATATCTTGGAATTTGAAGGAATAAAGAAAAGCTTTGGGGAAACCCAGGTCTTAAAAGGAATCAGCCTCTCCATTAAACAGGGGGAATTTATCACGTTTCTTGGCGCATCCGGCTGCGGAAAGACGACGACCCTGCGGATTATCGCCGGCCTGGAAACGCCGGATGAGGGGATTGTGCGGCTGAACGGAAATGATGTTACGGATCTGGAGCCGAACAAACGCAGTGTAAACACCGTGTTTCAAAACTACGCCCTTTTTCCCCATATGGACGTGTTTGCCAATGTGGCTTATGGGCTGAAGCTAAAAAAGGTTCCGAAAAAGGAAATCGAAAAAAAGGTCGGGGAAATGCTGGAACTGGTGCAGCTCTCCGGCTATGAAAAACGTATGCCCTCGGAACTTTCCGGCGGGCAGCGCCAGAGAGTTGCCATTGCCCGGGCCGTGGTGAATAATCCGCAGGTGCTTCTTTTGGATGAACCGTTAGGGGCGCTGGATTTGCAGCTTCGCCGGCAGATGCAGGTGGAATTAAAGCGGATACAAAAGCGTCTGGGAATTACTTTTATCTACATTACCCACGACCAGGAAGAAGCATTAAATATGTCGGATCGTATTGTTGTGATGGAAAACGGCCGTTTTGAACAGGTGGGGACGCCCAATGAGGTCTATTACCATCCGAAAACCAGCTACGTCGCCCGCTTTGTGGGAACGGCAAATTTAATTACCGGGAAGCTGGTGAAGGTGGATGAGGGCATTGCCTATATTGACGCCGATATGGAGGACGGTTCTTCCCCGTCGTGGGCAAAGCCGCTGCGGACGGAGGTCTGCGCCCGGCTTGGCGAGGGGCAGGAAGGCTGTCTGAAGCCGGGGCAGCCCGTAACCATTGCCGTGCGCAGTGAAAATATCTTTCTGCAAAAGGAGATGGGCTCGGGGCTGCGCCTTCCGGTGATGGAAAAAAATTTTGTCGGGGGTCTGCTGAAAATCAGCCTGGACGGCGGGACGCTGGGAGAACTGGTTGCCAGCCGTCAGGGCATGGATTCTTCGCTTGCTGCCGGGGATATGGTTACAGCCAGCTGGGCACCGGAGCATGGGATTATCGTGGATCTGGAGGGAAAATGAAAGAGAATATCGCCAAACAAAAAAGAAAGATCGGGGAGCGAAAAAGAAACCGCTGGTGGCTTACGGTTGCTCCGCTGTATGCATTCACCCTCTTTTTCGTCGCCCTGCCCATCGTGTATCTGCTGGTGTTAAGCTTTCTCACCAGAGCACAGACCTGGGGTGTGGTGAATGAATTTACCCTGGATAATTATCTTAAAATTTTAAAGCCGGTATATCTGAATACCTTTAAAGAATCCTTTCAGTTAGCGGTCCTGACGACGGTAAGCACTTTGCTTATCGGTTATCCTTTCGGCTATTTTATGGCAAGGCTTCCGAAAAAAGCAAAGAGCCTGATGATGCTTTTCGTGGTGATTCCTTTCTGGACCAGTGCCCTGATGCGGATGTACGGGTGGATTATTATTTTCCGCAGCAACGGGATTTTGGATAAGGTGCTGATGGGGCTCCATCTTACCGGTGCGCCGCTGAAGCTTTTATATTCCTATCCGGCGGTGCTGGTGGGGATGGTGTATTCCCTGCTTCCCTTTATGATTCTTTCGGTGTATTCCAGCACGGATAAGATGGACTGGAGCCTGGTGGAAGCAGCCAGGGATCTCGGGGCGACAAGGGCCAGGGCATTCCTTACGATTACGCTGAAAATGACCCTGCCGGGGATCTTATCCGGCGTGGTGCTGGTGTTCATCCCTTCGATGGGCCTGTTTTTTATCGCGGATATCCTGGGCGGAGGAAAGGTGATGCTGGTGGGAAACCTTATCCAGAACCAGCTTCAGAGCGGAAGGGATTGGCCGTTTGCCGCAGCCCTTTCGGTGGTACTCATGATTTTTACTTCCATTATGATTCGGATTTATCGTAAGGTGTCCGGGGTGAAAGAACTGGAGGGGCTGTTATGAAAAAGAAGAAAAAGAGAAGAACTTCGGCTTTTATTTCCTTTTCTGTAATTTACCAGGCCCTTCTTCTGGTGCTGATGTATGTGCCCATCGCTGTTGTGGTGGTGTATTCCTTTAATGCATCCCGCCATACCACGACCTGGGCAGGCTGGACGCTGGACTGGTATCGGAAGATGGCAAAAAACCGCTCCCTTTTGGAGGCGCTGAAAAACAGTATTGTCCTGGCCGTATTAAGCAGCGGGGCGGCGGGAATTATCGGAACTTTGGGAGCTGTGGGCATGGCAAGGATTTCGTGGAAAACCAAGGGGGTTGTCGAATATATCTCCATGATTCCGATTATGATTCCGGAGATTATCCTGGGCATGGTATTTATGGCCTTCTTTGCCATGCTGGGTCTGCCGTTTGGGATGGTGACACTGGTTATCGGGCATACGACGTTTTGTGTTCCCTATGTATTTATGATGGTAAAATCCAGTCTGGTCGGCATCGACAAATCTCTGGTGGAGGCGGCAAAGGATCTGGGGGCCTCGGAGCGGAGGGCATTTTTTGATATTACGCTTCCATTGATAACCCCGGCTGTGATTTCCGGTATGCTCCTTGCTTTTGCTATGTCCTTAGATGATGTGGTGATCAGCATCTTCGTTACCGGGGCAAGGACGAATACCCTGCCGATTCGGATCTATACCCAGTTAAAATCCGGAGTAACGCCGGAGATTAACGCCCTGTGTACGATTATGCTGGCGGCAACCTTCCTTCTGGTGGTACTTTCGCGGTGGATGGGAAGCCGGACGGGAAGGAAACAGGGGACGTCGTAGGCGAAGGCGAGAAGGTGCGGGTCGGAAAAAAGGCATTGCGTCTGTTTCTGAAACTCCGGAATGTGAAGTCTGAATATGCAGCCTGTGTTTTGTCGAAAAAGGTGTGACAAAAATATACCGCAGAAATGGCCGCAGGTACTGGACAAACATCTGTTTTTCTGATAGAGTGGAAAAGACAGAAATGGAGGGACGTTTTATGAGAAAATTTAGAAAGCCCGCTGCCCTTGTGCTGGCGGCGGCAGTGATGGCAGCAAGCTTACAGGGCTGTGGAAAGAGCAGCGAGAATACCGCGGGAGGAAATTCGGCACCGGCAAATGAGGCTGGGAATACCGAAGGGACAGAAATGCCGGAAAACACAGAACCTGCGGATACAAAAGCAGCAGAGGAAGAAAAAAAGAGCGGCGATCCGGGAGAACTGAATATTTATACCTGGGCAGAGTATGTTCCGCAGGATATTATTGACCGCTTTGAAGAGGAAACCGGAATCCGGGTAAACTATACGAACTTTGAGGCCAATGAAGAGATGCTGGCGAAGCTGGAAACCAGCGGCGGCGGGGAATACGATATTATTATTGCCTCGGATTATATCATTAAGATTGCGGCGGATGAAGGGCTGGTGAAGGAGATCGATAAGGAGAAGGTTCCGAATTACAGCAATATCGATCCTATATTCCAGAACTTTTTCTACGATCCGGATAATAAGCTGACTGTTCCCTATGGGCCGGGAATCCCCCTGATTGTGTATGACCCTTCGGTGGTGACGGCAGAGATAACCGGGTATGAATCGCTCTGGGACCCGTCCTTAACGGACAGCGTGGCCCTGATGGACAGCGAGCGTGTGGTTATGGGCATGACCTTAAAGACCATGGGCGAATCCTTTAATACGGAAGATTTGGATGTTATCCGGGCCGCAGGAAGTAAGCTGATGGAATTAGCACCCAATGTCCGGATATTAAGCCAGAACCAGACCCAGGATTATCTGCTCAGCGGGGAAGTGAGCGCTGCATTTTTATTCACTTCGCAGGTCGTTCTTGCCCTGAGCCAGAACCCGGATCTGCAGGTGGTTTATCCGGAGGAAGGGCTGGGATTCGGCGTAGATGCCGCGTTTATCCCTTCGCAGGCACCCAACAGCGATAATGCCCATGCATTTTTAAATTTCATCCTGGACGGAGAAATCGGAGCGCAGGTTTCCCAGCAGACCTATTATCTGTGCCCGAACAAGGCATCCTATGAATTCCTGCCGGAGGAGTTTCAGAAGAGTTTAATTATCAGTACGGACGATGTGCCAAATGGAGAATTCATCCAGGACGTAGGCTCGGAGGCAACCGAACTGCACGAGGAGCTTTGGACGGAGTTTAAGGCGGCGTTGGATTAGGGAAGATTGGAATAGGGAAGAGTAAGGTGAAGTTAGAAAATTAGAATAGGTCAGTTTTTTTGATAAGCTGATAAGATTAGAAAAATCCCTGTCAGACATGAGGTTTTGATTCCTGATGTTTGAGGGGGATTTTTTTGTTGTTCTGTATGGGTTGGAGTTTTGTATGGTTTGGGGTTTTGTATGGTTTGGGGTTTTGTATGGTTTGACGTTTTGCATGGTTTGAAGTTCTGCATCGTTTATTCAGAAAACACTTTGCTCAGTTCGATGAAGCATCCGTTAAGCACGTTGACTTTCGCTATATCTTCGCGTCCATAGTCCTCACGGATTTTCAGTATGCCGCTCTCGAGTGTAAAGACCTGGACGGATTGATTGTCCGGGTCTGCAATCCAGTATTCCCGAACCCCTGCCCGCTGATATAGGTTCAGCTTTACAAGCCGGTCATGCCGCCGGGTGGAAGGAGAAAGAATTTCAATAATCATATCCGGTGCCCCTTTGCAGCCATGCTTATCCAATTTGTTTTGATCACACACTACGGAAATGTCCGGTTCAACGGCTGTATCCACGTTCTCCGGGCTATCTCCATCTTGTTCAAACAGTCTGACGCTAAACGGAGCAGGATAGACCTCACAGCTTTTTCCTTCAAGATAATTTGCGAGTTGACGGGAAAGTTCCATGCTGATTTTCTGATGGATTCTGGACGGTGTTGCCATTATAAATGCTTTACCGCTGATAATTTCAATATTTTCGCCCTCATCCCAAGTGAGAACGTCCGCAAAAGTGTACTGTGCCTGTTTTGCTGGTAATACCATGAATCAGACCTCCTTGTCTATGGTGTTTGTATTGTAAAAATCGTCCGATTATCTTGACGCTATTATTTGGGTTTGCTACACTGAAAACAATGAAAGGAGGAATTTTTAATGTTAATAACCGCAACTGAACTAAAAGCCAATCTTGGGAAATATCTTATCCTTGCAGCTACCGAGGATATTTTTATCACGCAATATGGTAAGGTTGTTGCAAAACTTACAAATCCCTTCCAGGATCGTGTTGATGTAGCCAAATCTCTTTTCGGCATTCTTCCTCAGACGATGACGCTTGAAGAAGTCATGGAAGAGAGGTTGAATGAGGGATGAGAAGCGTGTTTCCCTTCTGTTTGCGTCTTAATCATAGCATTTTTTTATTTCAAATTCAAGAGTTCTATAGAATTTGTAAAAGTGTACTTTTACAAATTTCAGATATTGATAACATCCATGTTGACTATAGCATAAAAAGCCTGTTTTTTCAACAAATTTTTCCATTTAAGTATAAAAGATAAGCTGCTTTGCAAAAGTACACTTTAACAATTTTTATAGAAAAAGATGGTAAGAAACAGGGTGAGTTTTTGAATATTTATATTTGCGATAATAATCTTTTACATATGCAGTATACCAGTCAATGTATTGCTCATTATTTAAAACAAAAACCTTCGATAGATT
Source organism: uncultured Clostridium sp. (assembly GCA_946553025.1). Lineage (GTDB taxonomy): Bacteria > Bacillota > Clostridia > Lachnospirales > Lachnospiraceae > Caccovicinus. Next base: position 164,764 of record CAMNRM010000001.1, on the reverse strand, counting down.
TTCATTGTGTGGAACTTCTTCCAGAAAAGCTGGATGAACTGCTTTCCAAAAGGACATTTTCGGCGGATATGATTGTACTTGATATACAGATGCAGTGGAAAAATGGAATTCAACTGGCGGAACAGATTAATGATATTTCTCCTCGCTGTCCGGTTATTTTTTTAACGGCTTATATTGATTATGCAACGATGGTTTATGAAACGAAGCATATTTATTTTGTTTTAAAATCACAGATGGAAGAGATGCTTCCGAAAGCTATAGATAAAGCATTAGGTATTTTAAATGCAGAGGAACCATGCCTTTCTCTTACCTTTCCTTCATTAAATATACGAATCCCTCTGTCTAAAATTTTTTATCTGGAGAAAAATCAACATCATACATTAATTCGGACGGAAATAAAAGACTTTATGGTTCCTAAAAGTTTAAGAGAACTTTCACCTCTGCTTGGCGATGGATTTCTGCGCTGCCATGGGAGTTATATTGTGAATTTATATCATATTTCTCAGTATTCAAGTACGCAGTTTATTTTAAATAATGGAATGACGGTTCCGATTGGACGGACGTTTCAGTCCATTTCCCGAAGTACATATTGGGATTATCTTTCATCGTTATTATCATTGGATGGGAAAGAGGATGAGTGTAGATGAGTGAATGAAGATGGGTAAGAAGAACTGTGGGTAAAAAGAATGATGTGTAAGGAGTATTTCAGATGAGCGGCAGAGAAATTACTATGGTGGTTGGATTTCATCAGATTTTAAATGGTTCAATAAGTGCGTTTTATATCAGCACTATGCTTTCTGAAGATCGAGAAATGCTTTTGCGCCGTTGGGGGCAGTTTTCTGTTTTTTGTGCGCTAGTGATGATTTTTTTTGCGTTATTAACACCCTATTCCTGGCCACGCAGTATTGTGATAATGTTTGCAACACCGTATTTTATCTTATGCTGTTTTTCCAAGCCATTAAAAGCAAGATTATTTACACTGTTCAGTACATTGGCTATCGATGCTGTTCTTGAATTATCTACCTATACGGTTATGTTTTTGGTGTTTGATTCATCAGCATTTATACACTATGATATAACCGTGAACAGTATGATCATGGCGGCGGGAGTAATTGTTATTAACATGCTGTTCTTTCTGGTCTATATGTTGATTATTGCTTTGAAAAAAATGGTTCTGCATCAAATAAAGATAAAAGAATTTTTGATTTATATTACGATTCCTGTTTATCAGTTTTTTGTTCTTATTTTGTTTATAAGAACCTATCCAAGATTAGATCGCACAATGATTTATATGGGAACATTATTGTTTATGATGAATCTTTTATTGGCACTTTTTGTTATGTTTTCAACGGATCATCTGATTTCGCGTATGCAGGCACAGGAAAGTCTTTCTGTGCTTATGGTTAAGCGGCAGGAGGAATTGGAGTATTATCTTCAGGTACAGAAGAACTTAAATCATATGCGTGCAATGAAACATGACTTTGCTAATCATCTTCAGACGCTTTATATGCTTTTACAGTCGAAGGCGGATAGAAAGAGAGTGATGGAATTTATTGATTCGGTTTGTTTAATGGATGGGAAGGAATAATTATATTTCCTGAACGATGTATTGGAATTATCTTATATCATGATTATGATTGAAAATGAAAGAGAACAGGTGTTATGAAAAATTGGGAAATTTATAGCTTTTTTTGTTTGTTTCGGATAATGAGCAGTATTGGAAGTATTTATTATCTTGGCAGCAGTGTATTGCCGGAGGATGAAGTGTTTTCCGGACGATGGAATAGATTCAGCGGAATTTTAATCTTTGGGAATATGATCTGTGCATTTCTGCTTCCGCAGGGAATTCTTTCTGTAGCTGCTGAGATGCTATGGATTTCCGGACTTGCTTTATCTTTTTTTAATGAAATGATTCTCAACAATGTGTTTGCGTTAATGAAGCTTATTCTGTTTATGGGGATGAGGAGAGTACTTTCTTTCTCTATTCTTTTTTCCTTTCTGCCAAAATCAGGATATGTTTTTTCTGATGATGTGATGTATTTTTTCCTTTTTTTAATGATCGAACATATGTTGTATTTTGTTTTTCTGACGATAGATCTTGCTGTTGTTAAAACCGTGCACTATCGGATGAGAATTCGGACACTGCCATTCTATCTTTTCCTTCCTCTGTATCAGATTTTTCTGCTGGTTCTTTATTTGAAAAATTATCGGGAAATTAATCGTATAATGATTTATTCCGGTACATTGATTTTCATTTTTAATATTTTCATTAATTTTGTTCTGATGTTTTCACTTGATAAGCTAATCGAAAAAATTGAAATGGAAGAAAAGCTGGTAGCACTCTATACGCAGCGCCAGGTAGAATATGATTACTGCCAGCTGGCGAATAAAAATATGGAAGATATTGAGAAATTGAAACAGTATTACTTTTCACAGTATCAGGCCATTCGGGATATGCTGGAAGAAAATCCGGATAATCCTGAAATTCGTACATTGATTCATTTTTCGCAGGAACAGGTTTCCCAAAATCCTTTTCCGCGTTTTTGTGACGAAGAAGTGGTGAATGCCGTTTTGACATTGAAAAAACAAATGGCAGAGGCTGAACAAATACGCATGAATATTTCTGTTCTGATACCAAAAAACGTTTCTGTTTCTGCACTGGACTTATGCAGTTTATTTTGTAATTTACTGGATAATGCAATAGAAGCCTGCCGAAGAAATACGACGATTTCCGGATATATTACAGTGAAAGCAGATATTGTCCGGGGAGGATATCTGGTGATTAAAACAGAAAATCCGTGCGAACAGCTGCCGGTCAGGGATAATCACTTTTTCCGCACATCGAAGGAAAATGCATCAGAACATGGGTACGGATTAAAGCTGATTGAACAAATTGCAGAAAAATACCATGGTCAGGTTTCGCTTAAGCAGGAGCAGACGCGGTTTATTGTGTCGGTTTTGCTTCATCTGACAGAGGGATAAGGAATAAGCCGTACAGGAATAATGGTATTTGCATGAAGGTTATCTTAATCAGAGAAAGAAGATGAAGAGGAGAAGGTTTAATGGAGAACAGAGAAATTACTATGGTAGTATGTTTTCATCATATTATCAATGGGATGTTGAGTACTTTTTATGTCAGCAGTATGCTTGCCGAAGATCGCCGTACATGTATTCGCCGCTGGGGACAGTTTTCTGTTTTTGTTGTTCTCAATGCGATGTTCTTTTGTTTCGTAACTCCCTATGCCTGGCCACGCGGTCTTGTGATGGAAATTGCAAATTTATATTTTACTTTTTGTTGTTTTTCTAAACCGTTAAAAGTAAAGTTGTTTACCCTGTTCAGTATGTTGGCGGTTGCTGTTTTTACTGAACTATGTGCCTATGCGGCCTTGTTTATCATTTTTGATTCATCGAAGTTTATACCCTTTGATATAACGGAAAACAGTATGCACATGGCGGCAGGAGTAATTATAAGCAATATGCTGTGTTTTCTGTTTTTTATATTGATTATTGCCTTGAAAAAAATTGTTCTGCATCAAATGAAGAAAAGGGAATTGTTGATTTATATTATTTTTCCTGTTTATCAGTTTTTTTCTCTGGTTCTGTTTTTAAGAACCTATCCCCGTTTGGATCGCACAATGATTTATATGGGGACATTGTTGTTCAGCATGAATTTTTTATTGGCATGTTTTATTATTTTCTCTGTCGATCACCTGATTTCGCGTATGCAGACACAGGAAAATCTTTCTGTGCTTATGGTTAAAAGGCAGGAGGAGCTGGAGTATTATCTTCAGGTGCAGAAAAATCTGACGGATATGCGTGCAATGAAACATGACTTTGCGAATCAGCTTCAGACGCTTTATATGCTTTTACAGTCGAAGGCCGACACGAAGACGGTGATGGAATTTATTGATTCGGTGTGTCTGATGGATAAAAAAGAATAATATAGTTTAATGCCCTTGGGCAAAGCAGAGGAAAGAGATTGGCTTTGTCCGGGGGTATTGTAAATTTGTTACTGTTCACACGTTCACAGTAACGTAAATTTTGCAGAAAACATGTAAATTATGCAATCCATATTGTGGAAATTAATAGAATGAGATAAACTGAATTTATCAGAATTTGTATTTTAAAGCAGAAAGGTGGGATGCAATAATGGGGGAGGTATTTTCAATATTTTTAACGTGATGTTGGGCTTATTTGAATTACAATTTTGAATTACAATAAGGAAATAATTCAGTTAGGAAGGAATGGTGTATGAAAAAAACAGCTTTTATTTTATCAGCAGCGGTAATGCTGTCACTGGCAGGTTTTATTACAGCACAAGCTGGGTGGAGTTGGGAAGGTAATTCTCTTAAATTCAGGAAAGCAGATGGTTCTTATCTTTGCGATGATAGTCTGATAAATAATAATATGTTGTTTGTTTTTGATAAGGACGGAAACTCAATTCATATTGATTCGCCTGAAATACCTTATATCTGGATTTATCGGATGGAGGAACAAGAAAAAAAGATACAGCATATCCGCGAAGTGTTCAATCAAATTAATTCCAGGACAGATTACCAGATTTTGCAGACGGACAATTATATTGATTTCGTTGAAAAAGATGGGACATTGACTAAAGCAGTGCTAAAAAATGATATGTATTTAACACTGCCGATCGTAGAATGTTACTATGAGAATGGTCAGGTAATTTTTATCTATGGCACTGATGGAGTAAACGAATATCGGTATTATTTTGAAGATTCAAAATTAATTCGGGAAATTGGAGATGGGGGTCAGTTTGACTATTTGGATGGTGACGGACTTCAAAAAACCGGAGATCCGAAGATCGAAGAAAGTTTGAACCGGGCAATTTGGGAAAGGGCATTAGTTGCTGAAGACTTGTGGGGAACGGGTTGAACATTGGCAGGTTTGCTTATGTTGTAAATGTGTAAAGAATGGAGAAAATTATGGATAGGAAGTTAATGATGAAGAAATTGTCAAAATCAAAGTTTTTTTATGTGGTATGTATTCTGACGCTGAGTATTGTTTCTGCATTTTGTGTATATGCTGCGTCAATTAGTTTTTATCGGGTAAATGCTTCACAAATTACCAAGACAAGTGCAAGAGTATCTGCAAAAATCAGTAATCCTTCAAAAATGTTTATGTCAACAGTTGGAGTTTATATTGGCCCTGCTGGGGATATGAAAAAAATTGAAGAAACCGTAAACAGTCGTACAATTACCGATATGTGGTATGATACTGGAAAATGGTATGGTGAACTGCAGCCGGGAACAGAATATCATTATCAGTTTTATGTAATTGCCGATGGGGTAGAGTATAAATCTCAGGATCAGACGTTTAGAACAGAAGCTGAACCTGCTCTTCCTGCTGCTGGTGTATCCGGAATAGGACAAATGCAGTTTCCAACCAATAATACTCCGACATTTCCAGAAGGGTTTTATCTGCATCAGACAAGTAGTGTGAGCTGTACCTTTTTTGCAACATTAAACATGGTAAGGAGTAAGGCGTTTCTTGAAGGAAGAAATTATACATTGCTTAATGAGAGAAGTGTTGAGGGCTATGCATGGGTTAATGGTGTAGGCTTGGCAGCACGCCCGATTACCATACCGCTTATTGATGGAGCAGGAAGAAGAGATTATACAGTTATTCAAGGGGATTATTGGTCATTTGGAGATGGAAATTATATCAGAATTCAGAATCTTTCTGTAGATCAGAAAAAAGAAATGTTAAAATCCATGCTTGCAGAACATCCGGAAGGAATTGTTATTTGGGATGCAGTGGGACACACAACAATCACCGGAGCAACAACAACCCATGCAGCAGTTTTAACCAATTATGATGCCAATACGGGAATTTTCTATGTGGCTGATTCCGGTTCTGTGGATAGTTTTACTGTACCAAATGGCCCGGAGGGAAATGTAGCATATACGGCAAAAAGAGAATTGCGGTATGTCAGCTTTTTTGGAGGAGAAGGACAGGACGAAAAAATCAAATCAATTACCAGAGTCCTTTTTGTAAATTAAATCCTGTATGATGCTTGTGTAAAGTGAAAAAGAGCTGAAAATGGCAGCAATTAAGTGTCCATAAAAAATTAGAAAGGGAAATTATACGATGAAGAGATTTAAGATAATAGTATGTGCTACAGTATTATCGATGATAATGAGCATTCCAGCATGTGCAGGACAATGGTTTTCTGATGGATATGGATGGAAGTGGATAAATGATAATGGAACAGTTTCGGCAAATACCTGGCAGTGGATTGATGGAAATTATGATGGAATAGCTGAATGTTACTGTTTTAATCCGCAGGGATATTGCTTACTAAATACAATAACACCAGATGGATATATGGTTAATGCATCTGGTGCGTGGATGGTAAATGGTGTGGTACAAATGCAGCAGACATTTCCGGTTCAGAATCAGGTGGTAAATAACGTTGTGGCACCAGTAAATGTACTTGAATTGGAACCTGTGGATGAGTATGATTTTTTTAATTCTTCTAGCCAAAAAACAACACAAGGTCAGGAATGGCTGGGTGTGGGTTGTTTGTTCAGTATGTCATTTAATTCAAAATCTCATGTGGAATATTATATAGGTGATCAATATACAACACTTACTTTTACTTATGCACCAAGATCAGAGATGAGTGCAAAATATAATGGGCTCCTTAAAGTGTATGGGGATAATAATGCTTTGTTATGGAAATCGGATACAATTAATTATAAAACAAGTGCGCAGAATGTTTCTGTAAATATTACTGGTCATCAATATATTAAATTTACTTTGGATTCCAGCCGTAGTGGAGATGTTTTACTTAAAGATGTATTAGTTCAATAAAATCTATCTACCTGTAGATATTAAGAATAAAAAGCAGAAATAAAATATATTAAAATAACTCGACTTTCTTATATTCAAACTCCATAGTATTTTAGCTGATGTTGTTGATTGTATGAAAATGAAAAACAATCAAATGGAATGCACTTAGACGGCATAGCTATAGACTTTGTTTAAAGATATTTGTCAAGAAAGCCGAGTTATTTTTTGATTGTTCAGAAAAGTATGGAGGTGCATATGAAAAAAATTGCCTGGTGATGGCAATAATTATTGGAATGGAAATTCTGATAACGAGTTGCCAAAGTGAAAATATTCAGACCAGTGAAGTTGAAAAAATTGCTGAAGAGAAAACAGATAATTTTTTTGAAATGAATTTTGATGAGAATGAAGTATCTAATGAACAAATAGATAGTACTGCTTTAGATTCCGATGCTAGTCAGGAACAAGAGTTATCTGAACAGAGTCAAATAAGTGATGAAACAGAATCAACTGCCGAATTGATTGCCGGGACGGTTGAAGAAAAAAAGAAACCGCTTACGGATGATGATTTTCAATTTATTAACGGAAGGCTGTATCAGCTCGAAGGAAATGATCAATGGGTTGAATCAGGAAATAAGCAGAATGATGCGGCAGATGAGGCACTTTATCGAGCCTTTATTTCTCAGCAGTTTGAGGGAAAAGAAAATGTCAGGGTCGCGCTGGCAGATTTGACACATGATGGACATGAAGAGATGATTGTGGTTTGGTATGGGTATGATGATCCCTATGTGGCAACACACATTTATATCTATACGATTGTTCAAAATCAGGTCAGAGAGATAGAAAAAAAAATATCTTATAATTTTCGCTATGAACTTTATTTGTGTATAAGGAATGGAAAGGCTTGTTTGTTTGAGAGAGAAGATGGGATTTATCAGGGAGAAGGGGGATTGACTTATAAATTATATGATTTTAAACCGGATTATACGGAAAATATTCTTGATAGCTATTCGACTTATGTGATTTTAGATACAGCGCAGGGAGATAAGGATTACGATTTGTTTATGGAAAAATCGGACATCCTAATACAAGAAGATGTTTTAATTGCGAATGATAATGAGAGTGAATTGTGGCCGGTAAATAATGTATTAAGGGATGATGAAGCTGTGTACAGAGGCTCTTGTGGCCCTCTGGTCAAAGAAAATGGTGTTTATCATTATTCTGGTATTATTCAAGGTTATGATGAGGAATGGACAAATAGGTATGGACATTGGACAGAGGGATATTATGAGTTGGTTCGGGGAGATTTTTATGTGGATGCTTCTACGAGAGTGGTAATAGAAACCGAAAGTGATTATGGCTTCCCCGTAAATGGAAAAAGTGCGGAGGCGTGGCTGGATGATTTTTATGCACGCAAAGAGTATTGGATGGTTTTAGCAATAAAGGTCAAGGGGAGTCATATTGAAGAAATTTATGGTATCTATTCCTTTGATTGAATAGATTCTCCTTACTTTTTTGTATTGGCCACAAATCTGACTTTTCTGTGTTTAGGAAAATTTTAGAAAATTGAAAATAAATAAACCTACCTTGTGCTTGGCGGCCGGGGTAGGTTTATAATTACTTATGGAGGTCAACCATTTTGTGGGCAGTTGTTTTCCTTATGTTTAATGTAGCGCGTCTAACACTGTAAGTCAAATATTTTTACCGGATTTAAAAATTCTGAAAATTCATTAAAAAATCAAAATTTTTATGCTATAATATGAAACAAATAGAACAAGGAGGGTAATATTTATCAATTTTTCTGTGCTTTAAGCAGTTCAATTTGCTTTTCTGCATCCGTTCTTGGGGTATTATAATAAAGAAGTTTTTCTTCTAATGTCATATGTTTTGTTATCTCATAATTGTGTTCGCGAATTTTGTGTATATCTTCAATTGTAAAATTTGGACTAATTTCTAATGTGTGTATCATTACTCTTCACCTCCCAATAGTACAGATGGATTCATAATATCAATGTTTTTATAGTTTTCAAGCTGTGTGATTGCCCTGACACCACGGATTGTCTTTATATTAACAATGTGCTTGAAATTCCAAGATATTATACAGTCACATCCATATACAACAGCCGCAGCTATATGTTGGCAATCATCAATACTTTTAGGTTTTAGGATACCCATATCTATAATCTGATTTGCAACACGAAAAACTTCATCCGTAATTTCCAGTTTTGTGTAATTAATTTTGCTTAAATATTTATAAAGTGTAGTTCTTTTGGGTTCATGACATTCACCTACTTCATCAAGTGTTATTTGTGACAAGCAAATATCATACTTTCCAGTTTCAAATTGCTTCCAAAGAGCCAATGTATCGTTCATTCGTTCTGGTGTGTCTTCCTGTTGAAGATAACTTATTACTGAAGTATCCAAATAGACCTTTATTTTCCGCATGTTCCTGTTTCTCTCTTTCGTCACATAATTTTTACGTTTTTATTATAACATTTTTTGTCATTTTTTTCTACTAATATATTTGAATTATTTTCGCAGCAACACAACCCCTATTTACGCTTTATTTTTGCTTTATCTCTGGAAACATCTTATTTAAAAGGAAAAAGAGAAAGTAAAGTAATATAAGATAAATATTTAGTCTGCTAGGGCAGAAGAGTATTAAAGAAGCAGATGGGTTAGGCTGAAAAGAATAGCAATATAATAGCTAAAACTAAAATAAAAATCTGCCACAAAGTCTGCCACACCTTGTTTTATATATTTTTTTGTTTTACAATGGTAAGAAATGACAATTTGATTAAGGATTGCAATGTCCAGCTATCGTAAGATTTTGTACTATGATTTAATATAAAACTGCCAACACCTGCTTTGTATAAAGAAGAGCAAAGAGCATTGCAGGCTATGTATACGTCGTGGGGCAGAGTGGTGAACAGCCCTATGGCAACCTATTTTGTTATCGAGGTAAATAGTATGGCTACATTTCTTTATGAAGATACGGATTATTTTCATAAGATAACAAAATAGCAGATGAAGCCAGGCAATATTCAGCGGATCAGGAACGGCAGTTGGGCTATATTAAGACCTGGTTTGCTAAGAATGCGTATTATGAAGGAAGAGAAGTTGATGTTACTGTTCACATAGGTCTGCGCACCTGCTGCGCTGACCGTATGTTAAACTGGGCTAGTGAGCAAAAATCCCATCGACGAAGGCGATTTTCATGGATTTTTGCCCGTTGCTGTGAACGTGTGAACAGTAACAAGTTGATAATGATCCTCGCACATTAATTTTGTATGGAAAAGGAGTATGCGGCAACTACGCAAATGCAGTGAAAGATATCTGTGTATTGCTCGACATTCCATGTATGGTTATTTCAAATAAAAATATAAATCATGCATGGAATTTTCAAGAATTTATGCCGCCAGTATGTTTTATCGAAGAACAGCCTTTTCGTAAAAACCACTGTTAGATGATTGTTTTGCTTTTGAATAATGAGGAGGGAATCATGCCAACATGGAGTTCTATGCGAAAAAAACTTGAGAGTGATTACTTATGCTCTTCATTACAAGGACATATTCAGTATTTTGCAACGAGTTACAGCAAAAGCGCAGACCATGAAGGCCGTGCTGCTATTCGGCTGGATGGTGTAGAAGTTCTACGAAGTAATTACTATGATTACGACCAAAATTATTGGAAAAGGTACCAGAAGTTGCGTTCAAGTACTTCAGGAAATGAAAACCCAAAGATAGCATTTCAACTTGCTTACGAGGGCGCACTAAACGACGGCTGTTTTGATAATTGGTTTTTCTATGAAGCGTTTCATATTTTTGACAATCAAAGTATTGAAAAAAGCGTTGTACATAATAATCCATTAGTTCGTATTTTTGCCTTGCTGGATCGGCGTTTGGGAAAAAGACGTTTGCTCGCATTGGGTGAAACAATGGAACAAGAACTCGAATGGGTACGGACGTTTTATATCATACGGCTAAAGGCTGAGGGATTAATTTCAGAGAAGAAAATACAGCACTGTATGATGCCATGAAAACGGTAGGTTATGAAAATACATATTTTGGAATTAGCGATGCAGAAGAAGAGGGAATATGGAGATTTTGGGCATGGAACAGTAAATGATAATATTGTATTTATCTGTGAATGGAATGATTAGAATAAAATGATTATATAAAGGAGATTTCAAGATGAAAAAAGGAAGTAAAATAATGTTATGTACGGCCATGTTAGCAGTGCTGGGTGGGGGAATTACCGCCTTTGCAGGGGAATGGAAGAAAGATGCAAAAGGTTACTGGTATGCAAAAGATGATGGAAGTTATGCGTCGTCAGAGTGGATCGCGGATGAGGGAAAATGGTATTATATTGGTGATGACGGCTATATGGCATCCAATGCCTGGATTGGAGATTATTATGTAGGGACAGATGGGGCTATGCTGGTCAATACAACAACGCCTGACGGCTATCAGGTTGGAGCAGACGGAGCATGGATTCAGGAAAACAATGTACAGGCGGGATATCTGGAAAAGTATGCTGAAGTCCTGCGTAATGTGCTGCATGGAATTCCGCAAGGCGGAGAAAATGATTATTTTGATGAACATCGATTCCAGCTTGTATATGTGGATGGAGATGCGGTGCCGGAACTTGTTATTTTTGGGTGTACCAAATTAAATTACAGGACAAATACTTGTTTATATACCTATTATCAGGGTAATTTATGTATGCTTAGGGATTTTTATGCACGAGATTTTTCCTATGTACATCAGGGAAACTGGATGAAGTCCGTAATTATGAGCAGCGGCAGTACGATAGGCGATGAGGGTTTTTATACAATTAATAATGGAATGATTGTTCCAACAGCAGAGTTTTCTGATGCATACGATAAATATAGTATTAATGGGAATGAAGTATCAAAGTCTGTGTATGACAGCCAGCTTAATGCGATGAAAAATGGATATCTTTTTAAAGAAGTAAATGAAACTACAACGCATGAATTAAATGAAGAAAATATTCAAAAAATGTTGGTCGATATGAATTCGGCGATGTAAAACACAGGGTTTCTATAAATAAGGCAACCGCTCTGGCAGCGAGGTTAATCTTCTGCCAGGGCAGTTTTTTTCGTGTTTGCTATAAGCTTGCTGTAAAAAAATGGCAATTTTTGTTATTTTACACAGTTTGGAGTCCTGCAAGCTGTCTTACTTCCGGAACACTAAGACCGGTATCCTCTGCGATTTCTTCAACGGTTTGTTTCCCTCTTTTTAGTAATTTAAGTGCTGTTTTTCTTTTTGTTTCATTTTCAGAATTGTTATAATTATCTGTGATTTTTGCGAAATATCAAAAAATATCCACCAATAATTCTTGTGCTTTGTCTTGCGATGCTATATAATAAAGGCAGGTGATTTTTATAGTTCAGAATAGCAGGAAGAGGAGAGGGAAAAGCAGAACTAAATGAAAGATTGTGGTATTATAAATGATTTCAAGGATATAAGGTAAGTCAGAAAAATGATAGATTTAGAAAAGATTGATGGAAATATAAAGTGGTTTAGATACGATGGATTAAGAATAAAATGGAAAGATATGGGAGAAAAATCAGAGATTTGGGCTACATTTGATGGATATAATATTTGTCTTAAATTAATGATGTTTGATTTTGTTGAACGCATAAAAGAGGAATTATTATTGAATATTTCGACGAAAAGAGTGTTGAATAACCAAACGGTTTTTATCATTGATTCAGAAAATGCCTTGGAATTAATAAGCTATATTTTAGAATTCGTCGATAAATGGAATATCAGAGATCGTATAAATACGGCGCTCGTTTCTGATTTTATTTCGGATAATTTGTGGTATAAATAGGGAGGATTAAGGTGTATTTTGAAAAAGCAATAGACAGAATAAATCATATTGACTGGGATAAGGTCGGTACAAGAGTATCTCCAGAAGATGGAGATTCAGGGGTGGAATTTTTGCGGAGATTAGCAAATTTTTATACGGAAACATTATTTAAACGATATCCGCCATTAGTTTCTGATATAGCTTGGATAATGGGAGAACCTAGTGAAGCGAATTTTGAAAAATATTATACAGATAAAACAAAAGAATTTTTATCAATAACAATTTATCAAAGCAAAATTGTCGAATATTATTTAAAATTAGCACAATTAGCAGATAATAACCCGGAAGCAAGAAAATATATGAATGTGTATGAACCGCTTATCGAACTATTTGAGCGGGGTGGTTCATTTAAGCTAAGAAAGAATGAACTGGAAATAGAGAATTTTAGTTCTATTCCATTATATCATTGGTATGAAAAATTTGGGCGTAAATAAAAAACGATTGATGTGTAAAAAATATGAAAAAATGAATGCTATAGAGTTGTTTTTTTATTATTTGGATATGAAAAGAAATAAATTGATTGATATTATTGAATCCTATTTTACCAGGAACGGTATTGCAATAGATGAATGCATTTCCTATGCTTTTGCAGAAGAATTTGAGAAATTAGAAGAAGGTTATTTTGGAGAAAATGGTATAGTGATTGTAATTCAGGAGCCTGTGGCAGACAAAGAGAAAGAAGAGGTATATAGCTTGAAAGAATTTTTTAGCGCTGTTGACCAATATTATCAGGATAACTTGGACTACTATCAAAATGAGAATATGGAGATAATGAAAAGTGAATTAGAAAAAATTAAAGATAGATTGAATATTTAAAAATTTACTTGATCATTGAATATTAAGATGAAGAAATAAATATGATACTTGATATAGATAAATAAGTGGAAAAAATGATAAATTGAGAAAAGATAGTAAATAAGAAAGCAAGAAATCCTGAGAAAGGAGTGAGGTGGTGATATGGGAAGGTATTTGAACAGCAGAGTACCATTTGAAGTATACAGAGAAATTGCCGGAACAAGGTTTTTTGTGGATAAATCACTTATCCTTGAAGAGATTTTAAGTGCAGCGGAAGTCGATGGACAGAAATATTTGTGTATCACAAGGCCGAGGCGGTTTGGAAAAAGTATTATGGCATGTATGGTTGCTGCATTTTTTGGAAAGGCTGTTGATTCCGAAAAATTATTTGAACGTCTGCTTATTGCCGGGAATGAAAACTATAAGACCCATTTGAATAAATATAATGTTGTCTATATTGATTTCAGTGAAGTGCCAAGGGATTGCACAAATTACAGACAGTATATTGCCCGTATACAGGATGGGATAAATAATGATCTTGCCAGGGTTTATGATGATCTGCACATTGATACAAAGAAAGCGACATGGGATATTCTGACGGATATTTTTCAGAAAAAAAGTGAGAAATTTATCTTTGTTATGGATGAGTGGGATGCTATGTTTCATATGTCATTTATTACGCAGGAGGATAAAGAAGCATATCTCTTATTTTTGAAGTCTTTATTAAAAGGAAAGGCTTATGTGGAACTGGCGTACATGACAGGGGTTCTCCCTATAGCAAAATATTCCGGGGGTTCGGAACTGAATATGTTCCTGGAATATGATATGGCGACAAAAAAGAAATTCAGTGAATATTTTGGATTTTCAGATGCTGAGGTTGATAAATTATTTGAACGATATCAAGAAGGGACGGATGAACCTGCAATTACCAGAGAAGAACTGCGAATCTGGTATGATGGCTATTGTACGGCAAAAGGGAAGAGGATTTATAACCCCAGATCGGTGGTATGCGCTCTGACGGATAATGAATTATCGAATTATTGGACCAGTTCAGGACCTTATGATGAAATTTTTTACTACATTCGCAATAATATTCAGGATGTAAGAGATGATATTGTCCTGATGGTATCAGGAGAAACGGTTCCGATTGCTCTTCAGGGATATGCGGTTACAGGGACGGAACTTAAAACAAAAAATCAGATTTATTCTGCTATGGTGGTTTACGGGCTGTTGACTTATGAGAATAAGAAGGTGTCTATTCCGAACAAAGAACTGATGGATAAGTTTAATGAACTTCTTCTGAATAATGATTGTCTGGGATATGTTTACAGCCTGGCCAGGGAATCAGAACGGATGCTGGCGGCTACACTGGCGGGAGATACGAATACCATGGCAGATATCCTTGAATATGCTCATAATACAGAGTCGCCGATTTTTTCTTATCATAGCGAGATTGAACTGGCGGCAGTAGTTAATCTTGTATATCTTGCAGCACGGGACAGATATCGTGTGGAACGGGAAGATAAGGCAGGCAAGGGATATGTAGATTTCATCTTTTATCCGGAAGTAAAGAGTGCAGATGCTTTGATTTTGGAATTGAAAGTAGGAAGTACACCTAAAAAGGCAATTCAACAGATTAAGGATAAAAACTATGTGCTGCGGTTAAGAGGAAAGTTAGGGGAGGAACCTAAATACACGGGAAAAGTTCTGGCGGTCGGGATTAGCTACAGTAAAAAGACAAAAAAACATGTTTGTAAAGTGGAAGTATTGTAGATAATTTCTCGATCAAATATTGTAGATAATTTCACAATCAAATAAGAAATGATAGATTAAGAATAAAATTAGAAAACCTGACAGAAATGCTGAAATTTGCAGAGTTTTCTGATTTTATTCTTATTTTTTTGCATAAATGTTGTATCGGAAACTTTTTGCGTAAATTTTGTATCAGAAACACCGGCGGAAAGAAAATATTCTTTGACTTCAATCTTAGAGCAAATCTGTGTTTTCTTCATTAATCGTTCTAAAAATCACTTTATTCCCAATAATTTCCATAAAATAATACGAATAATGGAATTGATGCCAAAACCCCTTTTGACCTTTCTGGCATTCGATTAAAATGACAAAAAATACAAAAAGAAAGGTTGTCATAATTGAAAACAGGTCTGTTTTTGCGTATGACAGGAAAGGGGAATTTATGGCCAATGTTTATGCCTATATCCGGGTGAGCAGAATGAGGACAGGCAGATGATTGCACTGAAGGAGCTGGTGATTTCAGAAAAAAACATCTTTGTAGATAGACAATCCGGCAAGGATTTTGAACGACCATCGTATAAACGCATGGTAAAGCGGATGAAACGGGATGATTTGCTGTACATAAAGAGTATCGATCGGTTAGGGCGCAATTATGAGGAGATTTTGGAACAATGGCGGATTCTTACCAAGGAAAAGGGGATTGATATCGTTGTACTGGATATGCCGCTTTTGGATACCCGGCGGGGAAAGGATTTAATGGGGACATTTTTAAGTGATATTGTCCTTCAGGTACTGTCCTTTGTAGCAGAAAACGAACGGACAAATATCCGGCAGCGCCAGGCGGAAGGAATAGCAGCAGCAAAAGCCAAAGGGGTTAAGTTTGGCCGCCCGGCCCTTCCTTATCCGGAAAATTTCGGGAGTATCCATCATGACTGGAGAAAAAAGAAGATAACCCTTCGCCAGGCGGCAGAAGCCTGTGCTATGCCTGTAGGAACCTTTTATGCAAAGGCAAGAAAGTTTGAAAACTCTATTTAAGCAGAGAGATGGGGAAGTTTGTAATCTGCAAAGGTTTATTGAAGCAATTATAATTAAAGATTATTTTCTTGTAAAAGAGAACTCTTTGTGTTACCATTAAAAGAGAATATTGAAAAATAGTAAAAGAACCTAAAGCTATAGTTAGAGTAAAGAACGATTATATATACTGAGTTTTGCTTATATTATTCATTAAGGTGGTAAACGAATATGAATTTGAAAAGTGTTTCAATAAAAAATTTTAAGGGTGTAAAAAATATGGAAATTGAATTTACACCGAAAGTTAACCTTTTAATTGGTGATAACGGAGCTGGAAAAACATCGGTCTTGGAAGCAATTGCGGTGGCTTTGTCTGGAATGTTGAAAGGCATTCAGGGAGTACCTGCGAAGAACATATTGCAAAGCGACATTCGATTTACTGTAGATGAAAAAGGAGATGCTTCTACAGGAATCCAATATGGGCGTCCGGCAGAAATTGCCTGTATATTGAAAGAAAATGGCAGGGAATTCCAATGGAAAAGATACCGGGAGGATGAAGGTGGGAACACAAGGACAAAGATAAAGGATGACGGTATCATAGAATGGATGAAAAGGCAGTCTAATGATCCGGATACGGTATTGCCATTACTTTGTTTTCAAAGTGATGCAAGGGTATGGCAAATGCGCCGGGGCGATTTTGGAAAAGAACTGAAGAAAAAATTAAATGACAGGCGTTGCGGATATATAGGCTGCTTAGATTATTCTTTGGATATCAAGGGAATCCAGGCATGGTGCTTAAAAATGGAGTTAAATGCTTTTCAGAAAAAACAGGCAATCAGAGAATACGAAGCATTTAAGGAAATTGTATCTGTCTTTATGCAAAAAATAAGTGCCTTGGATTATGTGCCTGAGATTTACTATTCCAGCCAGTTAGAGCAGATGGTGTATAGAGAACAGAATACGGTTATGCCGATTTCAAATCTGAGTGCAGGATATCAATCCCTATTGTGGATGATTATGAATCTGGCCTATCGGTTAGCTTTGCTGAATCCAGAAAAAGCAGAACAGTGGAAAGAAGTGCCGGGCATTGTGCTGATTGATGAGATTGATATGCATTTACATCCAAAATGGCAATGGAACATTATCAAAGCCTTAAAAGAAACCTTTCCTAAAGTTCAATTTATTTTAGCAACACATTCCCCTATTGTAATTTCTTCTTGTGAAAATAAACCACTTCTTATGATTACAGATGCTCAGGAAGTTATATATTTAGAAGATGCATATGGTTATTCTGTTCAAGATGTGCTGAATTTCCGTCAGGGAACATCAGAAAAACTAAAAGAAGTGAAGGAACTGGATTTACAATTTGAAGAAGCTGTTTCCCAGGATGCATGGGGAGAAGCAGAACTTATTATTGAGAAGATGTCAAGTTTGCTTGGAAAGGATCATGCAGATGTTCGAGCTGCAAGGGAAGAACTTGCGTTGAATTGTTGGGAGGGATAAAGATGCTTTATATAGAAAAAAAGAAAACTCCTCCTCATGAAATGATACGCAAGGTAAGCAAGATAAAAAGCAGTCCGGAATGGAAAAGAATAAAAAACGGAAACACAGATGTGATTCGGAATGCATTTGAATCACTTC
The DNA here is from genome assembly GCA_946553025.1 of uncultured Clostridium sp. GTDB lineage: Bacteria > Bacillota > Clostridia > Lachnospirales > Lachnospiraceae > Caccovicinus. Next base: position 146,854 of record CAMNRM010000001.1, on the reverse strand, counting down.
CTAAAGAAATAATTCGGGAAAGTCTGCTTGAAGAACAGCACTATTTGTGTGCTTACTGTATGCGGAGAATTCAAAATAATGGCCTGAAGACATCTATCGAGCACTGGTATCCTCTGAGCAAAGATAGAGAACAGGCGTTGGACTATGGAAATATGTTGGCTGTCTGTGATGGAGGGAAAAAATGGGCAGGAGAAGGGAAAAAGTTTCTTTGTTGTGATGCATATAAAGCAGATGAGGCAGAACTTACGATTTCTCCATTAAACAGGCAGCAAATGGATAAGATTGTATATGAAAAAGATGGATTTATAAAAACAGATCCTCCAGATGAAAAAATGAACGAAGATATGAAAAATATCCTGCGTTTAAATGGAATCTGGAAAGATGGAAAATTTCTTGCAGATACATCTACAGAACTGGTAAAAGGGCGTAAGGATGCCTATCTTCGATGTAAAAGATTTATTGCAAAATTAGACCATGAAGGGAAATGCACTTCTTCAAGAGTAAAGAAGAAAATTGATGAGATAGAGGCTGCTGAACAACGGTTAGAATATGCGGGAGTGATTTTGTATGTTTTAAAGAGAAAATATCGATCACTTGTAAGCCGGGGATTGTGATAGGAGGAGCATTCACCAATGAAGGATATTCCAGGTTTTGATATTGAATTAGCGCAGGCTACCGATTATATTTTAGGAAGTCCGCTGGCGAAGAAGGCGTTTATTCAGCCGCCTTTTTGCTATTTTACGAATATAGTTACCGAAATTATACAGTGGATTGACCGTCTGGCGGATAACTGCCATATGCCGGAGTTTACAAATCATGCTCTGCCGCATATCTGCAGTATCGTGAAGCGGGCTTCCGAGTGGGGCGAAAGTGACGGGTGGCTGAATAAAATTTCATCGCAGGAAGCAGGTTATCTTTTGATTGCTTTGCTGATCCATGATATCGGTATGTTGTCCCAGGATGAGCAGGATGTGCCGGAGAAGGAACGGCTTCAGCATATGAAAGGGCTTTCGGATGTTTCCGGCGAACCCATGTGATTCGTATTGAAAAGCTGATAAAGTACCTTCTGCGCGACTATCTGGATGCGGAGGATTTAAAAGAAGAGTTATCTGTGCATCTGGATATTATTATTGGCATGGCTCAGTCCCATGCAAGATGGCCCTGGGATTCGGATTTTGTGACAAAAAAGCCTCAGATTATGATTGCGGGTCTTAAGGAGGAGCGGATTGGGGCTCTGAATGCAGTGATTGCGGTCTGCGACTTATTGGATGAGGATGCCGACCGCTGCGATACCCTTACCCTGATCAAGCACCGATACGGCACTATAGAGAATAAGGCCCACTGGATTCGTCATGCCATAACCAAGCATGTGGATGGGGTGAAAAATCACAGGATTGTGGTGAGGTTTCGGAGATTGCCATCAGAGAGTCCTTATTTGGAGATGCTGTACCGGACTCTGCGAAACCATTACCGGCTGGTGAAATTATATCAGGAAAAACTGACCGAAATTCAAGCAGAGATTCAGCATCTGGATTTTGAACCGGGGGATGGGATTCCGGAAGAAGAGGATGAGATTTCCCGGAAATTAAATTGTTATCATGAAATGCCGGAGTTTCAGTTTGACCTGATTCCCCATTTGATGGCTACCTTTATGAAGGAGGCCAGAAACCAGGATGGAGGGAATAGAGAACTACGGAGGCGATTGGATGAGATTGGGCTGGAAACTATGGATTTGTCCGGTTTAGATACATTTTTTCATCCGAAAAGCTTGCTCTATCCGGAGGAAAGAGTGTTTTTTGGAGAAGGGACAATCGAAGAAAAACTAAAATATGCCTATGACTTGGCGGAGAAAGCTTATGTGAACGGTGAAATTGAAAAGCTGCGCCATATCTGCGGGGCAGTGTTTAAGATGATGAAGCCTCATTCTGTAAAGGTGGAGCAGATTTACTGGGCACTTGCCTATCTTTTGATTTATGAGAAGGAAAGTATTGATTTTGATGCGGCAGAGAGGATGCACCAAAATCCCCTCTTTTTAAATATTCGTTCTGGTCATAAGGATGTTCCGGAAGTTAATGCGCCTGAAAGACCTTATCAGGGTTTGTTGGATGTTCTGCTTTGCTTTTTAAAGCCTTATATTACATCGGATGCGCTGAAGCTTTATCAGGAATACTTGATGCTATATGATTATGGAAATCTCAAAGATGATTTTGCCACCATGCAGTTAGTGCGAACGGTGGTGGATTTATTTTGGTTTTGGGACAGGGAATCGGAGGCATGGCATAAGATTGCTGAACATATTCGACAACAGGCGAAAGAGGGCAGCCAGGTAAAAGATATGCTGAAAGTACAGCAGAAATGTCTGAATCTGCAGGATAAAATTCTGTATGGAAGTGAAGAGATAAGCGAAGAGGAACTGGCGGGGACAGATTATCCGGTCTTGGCAAGGGCCTGGAAGCATTTTTTTGGGGCAGATTGGGAAGGCATGGAAAAGGATATTCAGCAGATGATTGATTATGCAGAAAAGAATCCTGATTTTTTCAGTGCTGTCCAGGGATTCCAGAACATGACTGGCTGGATTGTTGAATTAAATAGAATTGATAAAGGGATGCCAATGGTAAGTGACCGCGAAAACGGAGTTCGCAGGTATCAGCGAAATGTGGGGGAACAGGGACGGGCAGAATTTTGGCATTCAAGAGAAAGTGAAATAGAAATCTCACTGGCAGAGAATCAGATTCAACCGTTTAAAAGGAAAAGTGCCAATAAACGATCCAATGTGCTTCGTTTAATTTCTTTAAGAAAACTGGAAGCTTTGCAGTATTGGAATATGGGGGAGTATCTGGAATCGGTGAGAAATGAATCTCGATGGTTTTTTGATCTGGCTATCTACGAGGACGAATATGGCGTATATCAGGGAACAGCAGAATATTTGCTGGAGGCAGTGATTTCCTCTGTCCAAAGTCTGGATTCCGAACAATTTTCCGAAGAAGAAATGCAGCAATTAGCGGCGAAAATGTATTATCATTACCCTGAAGGGTATGAGAAGCTTGTGCGGTTTCTTACATCCAATCCTCAGAAGTGCACCTGGAATTATGGAATTCAGTGGCTGAAATACTTGATTATGGATTTCGATTCCGGGCAGCTTAGCCGGATATTAAAATGGATAGTAGAGGAATATGATCCGTTTATTCAAGCCCAGAAGCATCATTTTGATCTGGGAGAATATGATTTTTTGTGGCAGGCTGCATATCAGTTTTCCAGAGAGGATTGGAACAGGGTGTTTTCTTTGATTAAGCGGATTTTCAAAAACTATTTTTTATATTCTCCCAATCAAAAGCTTGCTAAAAACAGCCTGAAATATATGCCTCTTTCTCTTTGTGAAGAGGCACTGGAAATGATTGAAAAGTGGCCTTCTGAACAAGTAAAGAGAAATGTAGCTTATGAAAGTTGCATTATCTTGAGTAAACGGTGGGGGAGCGAGATGAAGGTTCGTCTGCATCAATTTGTCCATACCTGCCAGAAACCAGATCCCTGTTCAATGTATCAGGAACTGGATACATTAATTGATATCAATAATTTGCTGGAACGCCAGGACATAGATATTGAAGGAATTTGCCGGGCGGCAGAAGCGATTCTGGAAGAATTGAAGGATAAAGATTTATCTGGATATGATTCCCGGTTTTTGTTCAGCCTGAAAGAAAAGTTTACCAATCAGAACTGGTATTTGATGCCGAAGGAAAAAGTATTTGCCATTGTTCGGGGATTTTGTGTGCTTTTGGAGAACCATAAAGAAATATCAAAAGGTTATTTCATGGATATCTGCGAACTGTTCAGTCAGATTGGCCGGGTGGCAGAAAAAAGTGTGCAGAGGGAAATCGCAGTCTTTTTTATAGAGAAATACATATTGCCAGGCACTGCGAATGAAGTAAAGGATAGTTTGTCAGGGTATATGGATGGGCCGTGGAATACGTTCCATTTTGATTTATTTGGCAGCAGGAAGTGGGAGCAGGATATTTTTTCTGTACTGGTAAACTGTATTACAGAAATCCCGGAACAGTATCATAGAAACTGTATCCAATGGGCATGGAAATGCCTGGAGAAGGACAGTGGAATTTTGTATTACTATGCAGTTCTTCTGTTTTCTTATTATTATTTTACGGACAAGACCGAAATTAGGATGACTGCTTTTTGTGGATTCCTGTATATCCGTGGACGTTTGGAGGCAAAGGGGAAATATTTTGAATCCCAACTGCGGCATGTACTTCTGGCATGGGATAACCTTGAAAAGGCGAATCTGTGGTTTGGTGAAAAACGGTTTGAACAGCTTGTTGAGCAAGATCTGGATTACCAGGAAATGTTTCAAAAGCCGATTATGGCACTGATGAAGAAGTCCGGAAGTTCCGAAATCCGGCATTGGGGAGAAGAAAAGGGGATGGCAGCAGTAAAGCAGCACTGATTCAATCCGCAGAGAAGGGATGTGATAGATTGAACGCATGGAAAGTTGAAATCAATGCAGGCAGAAATGAAAATAATCCAAAGGCGGCGCTGGATGCCCTCAGACTTTATGGGGGAGATATCCGGCTTCGTGATGAGGCAGGTAATCTCCTTTTCCGGCAGTCAGAGGATTCTTTTTATGGAAGCAGGGATGCATACCGTACATTAAACGCATTCTTGATTCCCGGTATTGAGAATGAGTTTTCGCGGATTGATAAGGAGGGGAAGCAATTAAAGACGGTATTTGCAGAACAACTGGAAGAAACTATCCGACTGTATTGCAGAATCTTTCGTCTGATGTGTCTGTGCCGGGATAACAGGAAAAAGAATGGGGAGGGGATTGCGGTCGAGCGGGCAGATAGGAAAAGGGACGGGGAGGAAATTATTGCCAAGCGAGTAGAACGAATCAGTTCGCTGGCGATGTTAAAGGATGGGCATACACACTCCTTCTTTTCCGCTTCCATGGCTGGATTTCAGGAGGAGTTTGCCCAAAAAGATGGGATAATTCTGCTGGAAGTTCATATTCCACCGGATGTCCCACATCTGGATTTTGAAAAGGTGTTGGGAAAGGAATACCAGGCGATCGGTGAGCGGGAAGTCCTGCTTCCGCCTTTTGCAGCGATCACTGTTTGGGAAGAAAAACTTTTGTCAGCAGAACGAAAAATCCGTGACCGCAATAAAAAGCCTCCTTTGGGAAAATACCGGATAGATGTAGATAAATTCCCTGACTTTCTACCGGAACCAGAAGGCTATGCTCTGGCAGGACAAATGGAAAAAGAGATTCTGGCAGAGAGGGAAACGGCAATCAATGCCATCAAGGTAATAAATCAGAGAAAATGGGGGCAGGATTTTTCGGCTTACTGTCGGTGGAAAAGAAAACTCCAGGCTTATCTGCGCTATCGTTTCCTGGATATGTGGACAGACATCGACGATTAGGGCTGAACATAAATTTCTTTTCATTTTTTCTGCCATTCCTTCCTTGTATTTTTTAGTGAATCCCTGATAATCCTTTCCAGATAGTCTTTTTTCGATAAATCCCCTAAATCGTGAAATACTGCCGAGTATGCTACAAGTGCAGTTCTAACATATGTGCTGTGTTTCTCAAAAATTTCCCGGTTAATGGAAATTCCCTGCGCCTCAATAAATTGGCAGCAAAAAGTTACTGCCAGTCTGGTATTACCTTCACGAAAGCCATGTATTTTCCATACTGCTGCTAAATCTTTAGAAAAATACTTCACTTTGTCATTTAAGGATAGTGTTATCCAATGGCGTGAAACCATTTGTTTTAATGCCATGGATAGGTCATCTTTGATTTTTTCTTTGTTTGAATATTCTATAGATAATCCGCCAAGTGCTGGCTCTTCCTTTTCTATATTTATGGTACGAATTTTTCCAGCCCATTCATAAATATCTTGAAATATATATTTGTGCATGTTAGAAAAATGGGAAAAATCATAATTTCCTGCCAATGGAGTTTTGGCAAGTTCTCTAAGGCGGAGGGAAACATAATTTGCTTCTGCACCATCCAACATTTCTTTATCTTTGATGTTCAAAACATTTTTCAAAACATCTGTGCCAGGATATACATATGGGTCAAGCATTTTCTTTCACCTTATATTTCTTATCTAAATATCTTTTCAGGTCTTCTGTAGTGGCTTGACCAGATTTTTCCAGTTCGATATATTTCTTAAAATCTTCGGTTGGTTCGAGTCCATCTACCTTAATCATACCAATAGCATAATCCCATGCTGCTTCTGTTGTCATAAAAATCCCTCCAATGAATTTTAAATTGTTTATAGTATAGCATAATTTTACAGAAAACACCATATCTTTTCGGACGAAATCGAACCTTAATTATGAGGCGGCAGTTCATTTGCTTTTCTGCTTTATTCCCAAAATCCATTGAAAAATCAAGCCTTTTATGCTATACTACGAAACAGATGTAAGGGGGATAACCAGGCAGTACAATCTGCCGGAATAGGGGGAATGTTATGATTTGTTGGAAGTGTGGACATCTTAATGAGGACACAAGGCAGTTTTGTGAGAAATGCGGTGCGGATATCTGGCATGCGGATTCGGTTCCAAACAAGCCGTCGCAGAACGGGATTTTGCAAAATGCAAATCAGCAAAACAGAAATATTCAAAACACAAACCATCAAAACACAAACCATCAAAACACAAACCATCAAAACACAAACCATCAAAACACAAATTATCAAAACATAAATTTTCAAACCGCTGGGAATCGCTCGTCATTTGTTTCGCCACAACGGTCAGAGCCGCCAGAACCGGAAAAAAACAGTATGATAAAGATTGCTGCGCTGGTATTTGTGGTTCTTTATCTGATTAAGACAATAATGTTCATTCCTTCACTTTTCTCTGCAATTGGCAGGATTTTTGACGGATGGCATTTGTTTATTTCTATTATTGCACTGTTCTTTTCCATCCTGTGGATGCTTTCTTTTGTCCTGCTCGTGGGTGCTCTGTTTTTGTTAGCCATGCGCCGCACGAATGAAAATGGGGAATACCTCTATCTGTCGGTTGTGCTGGCAGAGGCTCTGCACGTTGCTGTGGCGGTTTTGCGTCTTCTTTGGAATGTGATTCTTATCCTTGCTGTCTACCGGGGGAGGATGCCGGCGAAAGCTTTTCTATCGGAACTGCTGATCCTTTTGTTTGCTCTCGCTGTTTTGGCTCTTCTTTTTGCACTGTTTTCCAGGGAAGGGCAAAAGCCGCTTCTTGGAAGGTCAATGGATGAAGTAAAGCAGATGGTAAAAGACCTTCCTACCGTACTCCAGACGGAATTTGAAATCCTTTCTGCGCAGTTATCCAGGGCAAAAGCAAGCAAAGAAGGACGTAGTGCAGGACAGTCTTCCTTTAGCGAAGGCAGTTATGGAGGCCAGTCTTCTTTCCAGTCAGGCTTGGCGGCGGAAGGAGCGCTGAAGACAAACCGGAGCCTGTTCCTGTTCATTCTATTGACTTTTTTAACCTGCGGCATTTATTCCTGGTATTATTATTACAGTGTTGCAAAAGATGCAAATATTATCTGCGCGGGGGACGGCGAGGAAACTGCCGGACTGCTGAAGCATATTTTGCTGGTTCTTGTCACCTGTGGGATTTATGAATATATCTGGCAATGCCAGTTTGCTGATCGCCTGCGCAGAAATGCGTCCAGATATGGGGTAAATATTGACGAAAACGGAACAACCGTGATTTTATGGATGTTTCCCGGAAGCTGCTGTTGTGGTCTGGGTGTTTTTGTGGCCTACCATATCCAAATGAAAAATATCAATAAGTTAGCAAGGGCATATAATGAAAAGATGTTTGCTCAAAACAGGACAAATAGTTAAACAGGTGAAAAAAGAGGATTGGGCGGCAGTTGCTGTGATTATTGGGATGTACGGCATAATGGGAATGATGGGCATAACCTGTCCGATTCTCTTTATGACGGGCATTTCCTGCGCAGGCTGCGGGATGACCAGGGCGTGGCTGTCGTTTTTCAGGCTTGATTTTTGCGCTGCATTTTATTACCATCCGTTGTTCTGGCTCCCGGCGTTAATAATTGTTCTTTTCCTGTTTGAAAAAAGAATATTTAAGCAATGGTATTGGCTCTGGGCAGCGCTTTTTTTGCTTGTCTATGGCGTTCGGATGTTTGCAGGACAGGGCGAGATCGTGGTGTTTCGGCCGGAAGAAGGGTTTTTGTACCGGATGTTTATTTTTCTCAGGAAATTATTTTAAAAGTTTCTCTAAAAAAGTTTATAGAAAAGTTTGCAACCAGGTAAAAGGAACAGGCAAATGCCTATTCCCTTCGCAAAAGATGGCAGACAAGCAGTCCGCTTCCGTAGAAGCCGCAGAGCGTAAGGATTTTCATTGCCGTGCCAAAAAAGGAGAAGGCGGCACCGGGCTCTAAGGCGGCGGGAAGGAAGGTCATAAAAAGCTGCCAGAGTTTTTGGTTCAGCCAGATTCCTAAAAACAGGACAATCACAGGTTTTCCCAGCATATCCGCCGCATCCCAGGTAAAGGAGGTCAGGCGGCGCAGGGTTGCCATGTGCCAGAAGGCCAGAAACATTTCGCTGACCAGGATTCCCCACAGGTAGGCTTTCATTCCCAGGACAGGGATGCCAAGGAGGACAAAAACCAGGCGCAGGCAGAGGGCGCAGACGTTCTGCAAAAAGGTGGAAGAGGTTTTTCCAAGGCCGTTTAAGATGCTGCCCAGCGTGGTTGCCAGGTACATAAAGGGACAGAGCCAGCCAAGGATGCGGATGTAGGCACCTGCGGACGGGCTTTGGAAGACGCTGCTTCCCAGGTCAAGCCCATACAGGCAGAAAAGCCCGGTGCAGAGAATCCCCATGTACAGGCTGTAGCGCAGGGCCATGGAGATTGCCGTGGAAATTTGCGTCTGCTTTCCCTCTGCCTGGGCCTGCGCCACGGAAGGCAGGAGAAGTACCGCCATGGAGTTGGTGATGGCGGAAGGGAACATGATAAAGGGCAAATGCAGTAGAATAAGAATAAAATTAGAAAAGCTGATAAAAACGCTGAAAATTGCGGGGTTTTCTGATTTTATTCCTATTTTTTTTGATGTAAATTTTGTACCGGAAACACCAGGCGGTAAGAAGATAAAGCGTGAAAAGGAAAAGAAAGCAAAGTATATTTCTATAATCGATAAGAACGGAAAGAGAAATGGGAATGCATGGAGGTGATACAATGTCAGTTTCTCTACTTGTTTTTAAAGGTAAGGAGTTTGACCCTTTTAAAAGCCAGGAGATTGCTGAAATACCTGTTTCATTTCAAAATATTTGGGATGAAACCTGGGAAAAGGCTATTTCTGCGTGTGAAATCAAAATATTTGTATGCTGCGGGATGTTTTCAATAAATGCAGTTCCAAGCGTATTAACCGAGTTAGATTCTATTTTTGATTGGGTTAATCATCATGGCGGAAAAGATAGGGAATATGTTCAAAGAAGGATAAAAGAATTGAAAGATTTCTTGAACCGTTACTATAATGAATATGGAAATGCAGATTATTGGTTTGATTTGGGATAGAAAATAGTGCAGAGAATCCGATTAGGAGTTGTCTGCGGAACGGTATGGCTATAAGGTTGTAAATAGCAGTAAAAATAATTTTCTCCGAATAGGACAATCCAGATAGTACATATATTTGTCCAAAGGGGGAAGGTTATGGAAAATATAAAAAATCTAAATATTCAAACGATCCAGCCAGACGAACTGGCAGATATCGAAAAGATAGAAATTGATAAAAATTTACCGGTAAAAGAGCGGATAAAGGAATTTGTACGGCAGATTAAAAATCCATATTTTTTCCGATGCGGGAAACTCATCGTTCAAGTTGAATATAGTGATACGGATAAAAGTATTAATGATTGCCTGAAAGAATTTATTGATAGTCAAATAAAGTAAATATATGGAGAGTGATTTTTTTGCGTGACTATTCAAAAAAGATCTATTATGCTGCCCCTTATTATCGTATTTCAACGGATGACGGAGATCTTGCTGTTTCGGGAAAAGGAGAAAGCAACAGTATCAGCAATCAGAGAAGTTTAATTGAAGATTATGTAAAAGATAAGCAGGATATCGTTCTTTGCGGGGAAAGAATTGATGACGGATTCAGCGGTGTAAATTTTGAACGCCCTGCGTTTAAGGCGATGATAGAGGATATTAAAGCAGGAAGGATAAACTGTATTATTGTTAAGGATTTATCGCGCTTTGGAAGAAATTATATTGAAGTGGGGAAGTATGTTCAGAAAATCTTCCCCTGTTTAGGTGTGCGTTTTATTGCGGTTAATGACCATTATGACAGCATAGATACGGATGATATGGAAGACAGTATTATGCTGCCTTTTAAAAATTTGGTGAATGATTCTTACAGCCGGGACCTTTCGATTAAGGTAAGAAGCCAGTTTGAAATTAAGCGGAAAAGAGGAGAATTTATCGGTTCTTTTGCGCCTTATGGCTATAAAAAAGATCCGGAAGATAAAAATCATCTGGTGATTGACGAATATGCGGCTTTGATTGTGCGGGATATTTTTCAGTGGAGAATATCCGGGATAAGTAATGAAAAAATTGCAGATAAGCTCAATGAAATGGGAGTCTTATCTCCGGCAGAATATAAGCATTCACAGGGTTCGAAGTATTATTGCGGATTTGGCACGGATAAGCCTTCAAAATGGAGCCCTGTTAGCGTAGGCCGGATTTTGACCAATCAAAACTATTTGGGATGGGTTGTTCAGGGAAGGAGGACGACACCGAACTATAAGGTAAAGAAAATCATTAAAAAAAAGCCGGAGGAATGGATAACGGTTAAAAATATGCACGATGCGATTATTTCGGAGGATGATTTTTTTATGGTGCAGAATCTTCTTAAAATGGATGCCAGGTCATCGCCGGGGGAAGAATGCGTAAATTTATTTTCGGGTATTATGGAATGTGGGGACTGTCACAGCCGCATGAATCGAAAGCTGGTGAGCGCGGGGAAAAATTCTCAGGGAAAGACAAGAAAATATCCCTATTACATATGTTCGGCAAATAAGAACGATAAAAATATCTGCAGCAGCCATATGATCAGTGAAAAAGAACTGGAAAAGGCCGTTTTATCGGCAATCAATGGTCATATTCTGGCTATGGGAGAATTAAGGGAAGCGATTTCGGCATTAGAGGGAGTGCCGCTTATTCGGGATGAAACGAAAAAAATAGATATTCAGTTATTAAAAGTGAATGAAGAGATGGTCAGGCTGCAGAATGTGAATCTTAGCCTGTATGAAGATCTGGAAGAAGGAGTGATTGATAAGAAAGAATATTTTGAATTAAAACAAGTTTATAAAGAACAAATGGATGAACTTGAGAAAAAGAAGGCTTCTCTAAAACAAGAACAGGAGTTATGCCGACGGGAATATATTCGGAAAAATCAATGGATAGATGATTTCCTGCAATATCAAAATTTCTCTTCATTGTCCAGAAACCTGTTATTAAAATTGGTGGAAAAAATCATTGTCTATGAAAAGAAAAGGATAAAAATTATCTTTCGTTTTCAATACAACGATGAAATGGCTTTAAATATCGTAAAATTATACCAGGGGATTTAAAACCATTCATAGAGTAAGGGCAGAAAAAGGAGAAAAAATGGCGGGAACGGGCAGAAAAAAAAGGAATCAGGCGATGGAAGAATCAAAAGCCGATGTTTTGCCTTATCGGACAGGGTTTTATCTTCGCCTGTCGGATAAGGATGGAAGAACAGGGGGGCAGGAGGAGGTTAGCGGTTCGATTGAAAACCAGAGGCATTTACTGATGGATTTTATTCAGGGCAAGCCGGAATTTCAGTTGATTTCTGTATTTATTGACGATGGAAAAACAGGGACAAATTTTCACAGAAATGGTTTTGAACAGATGATGGAAGCCGTAAAACGTGGAGAAATTAATTGTATTATAGTAAAGGATTTATCGCGTTTTGGAAGAAATTATCTGGAGGCAGGACACTATATCGAATATATTTTTCCTTTTCTCCATGTTCGTTTTATTGCAGTTACCGATGGCTTTGATACATTGACGGCAACTTCAACACAGTTGTCCTATTTGATTCCGCTAAAAAATCTGATGAATGAAAATTATGCCGTGGATATTTCTAAAAAGGAACGTTCGGCAAAAAAGGTATTGAGAAAAAAGGGATGTTTTATCGGGGCTTATGCGATGTATGGCTATGAAAAAACGGAGGATAAGCATAGGATAAAGATTGATCCGGAAGCTGCGGTTTATGTGAAGATGATTTTTCTTTTAGGGGAGCAGGGATACAGCGATTCTGCGATAGCAAAGTATTTGAACCAGCAGGAGATTCTGTGTCCGGCCAGATATAAATATGAAAAAGGAATTTTAAAGCATGAAAAATATGCCGCTTCCTCCCGATGGTATCCGCAGACGGTAGCCGGAATTTTAAACAGCCGAATTTACATTGGCGATATGGTTCAGGGAAAACAAGCAAGCAGGCAGATAAGGGGAAAGAAGGAGATGTTATCCCGGGAAGACTGGGATATTGTCTGCAAGACGCATGAAGCCATTATTACGAAAGAACAGTTTGAACGGGTGCAGAAGATTCGTCAGGAGAGGCGTGAACGATATCAGAAAATGGTGAAAAAAACCTTAGTGCAGACAGATGAAGCACAGGATAAGGGGATGTTAAAAGGAAAGATTTATTGCGGCGACTGTGGAAAGGCGATGGTCAGAAAGGAGGTAAAGGGCTGTAAGGATCGCTGGCGGTATATCTGCGAGATTTATGAAAGAACCGGCACCTGCATCCGCAAATACTTACCGGAGCAGGAATTGTATAAACCGTTGGAAATTCTGGTCAGGCAGCAGATGAAGGTGTTTTGCGAGGTTTCTTTATGGGAGGGAAAAAGCAGGCCGAAAGAAGAACGACTGCCGGGATTAGAACAGAGATTAGAAGAAGTTCTGCAAAAACGGAAAGAAAATGAAGAGAAACAAAAAGAACTGGTGAGGAAAAAAGCTTTATATTATCAGGAATGGAAAGAAGGAAAGATTGACCGGGAGGAGTATCTTTATCGGAAAGCCTGTTGCGAGCAAGAGATTTCCCGCCGGGAAAAAGAAAAAAAAAGTGAGGAGATAGTGAGAGGAAAAACTGCGGGGGGGAAGATGGGCGAGGATGAGGATTTGCCGGAAGCATGGATGAACGCATTAATTGAACGGATTGAAGTGTTTGAAAAAAACAGAATTAAAGTTTATTTCAGCTTTGCCGCAATGGGGGAATGGGGATGAAGAGAGAGAGCCGCCTTCTGGTCAAATACTATCGTCTTTCTTTGGAAGATCCGGGAAGCGAGGAGAGCAACAGTATTGCAAATCAAAGGAAGCTGGTTGAAGATTATGTGATGGAAAAAAGTGATTTATGGGGAATGTCCAGTCTGGAACTGGCGGATGACGGTTATACGGGGACGAATTTTAACCGGCCTGGAATAAAACATTTTTTTGCATTGTTAAGGGAAGATAAGGTTGCCTGCCTGGTGGTGAAGGATTTTTCGCGGTTTACCAGGGATTATATTGAACTGGGCGACTATGCGGAGCAGATTTTTCCGTTTATGGGTGTTCGTTTTATTTCCATTAATGACGGCTATGACAGTGCGGTTTTCCATGGGGACAGCAGTCTGGAAGTTCCCTTTAAGGGGATTTTAAACGAACTGTACAGCCGGGATATTTCCATGAAAGTGAAGGCGGCGAAGGGGCAGATGATGAAAGAAGGGAAGCTGTGCAGCGGATCTTATCCCTTTGGTTATCGGAAGATAGAAGCAGAAAAAAGCCGACAGGATGAAACGCCCTATCTTGTGGATGAAGAGGCGGCAGAAGTTGTGAAAATTATTTTTAGAATGGCTTTGGAGGGAAAGAAAAATATTGAAATTGCACGGGCGTTAAATGAAAAAGGATGCCTTGCCCCTGCAATGACGAAAAGGAAAAATGGAGATTTTGGCTATGGTCTGCAGGATGGGGAGGTATCGGTTTGGGATTCCTCGAAGGTGCTTAAAATTCTCAGGGATGAGCGCTATACCGGAACATTGATTGTCGGAAGGTATCAGGGGCTGGGGCTGGGAAGCGGAAAGGTGGCGGAAAAAGCAGAGCATTTATGGGTTCGCAGAGAAAACCGTATACCGGCGATTATTTCCAGAGAGGATTTTGAACAGGTACAGCAGACAAGGCCGATACGAAAACGGGGAAAGTATAGAAAAGAACATCATCTGCTTTACCGGAAGATTCGATGCGGATGCTGCGGGCGCTTTTTATATGTTAAGTTTTCCGAAGGGGAAAGCGGAAATTCCTTTTTCTGCAAGCAGCCGCATCTTCAACCAGAAAGTAAGTGTTTTCGTGGATATGTGAAGGAAAAAGAAGTGCTGTGTTTGCTTTTAAGGTTAATTAACCTTCAGATGGGTTGGTCAGAGAAGAAAAAAGAAAGGGTAAAAAGGGACAGCAGGAAGGAGAGTACAACAGACGATAAAAAAGATGTAAAGCAGAAAGGGGAAAGAGAGGAAAGACCGAAAGATGAGGGAGGTATTTGTCTGGAAAGATCGAAAAAGCCGGAAATTCAGGAACCAGACAGAGCGATGATTGAGAAATGGGTGAAGGTGATTTGGGTGTATGATGTGGACAGGGTGAAAATTGAGTTGAATTAAGGTTGAATTATCTTTCGGATACGATATAATGGAGATAGGTTTATGCGTGTAAATTAAGAGGACAGGGTGTCTGTGAGCAGGGGAGTTCTCTGCTTTGTCGGCTAATTTAAGGGATTTATGTTTTACAGAATATGGGAGAGAGGAGTGCCAGATTAAATGAATACTGTAGAACGGAAAATGCTCCCGATTGGAATTGAAAATTTTGAGGAGATTCGCACGGAAGAATTTTATTATGTAGATAAAACAGGAATGATCAAAGAACTGCTTTATCGTCGGGGAAAAGTAAATCTGTTTACCCGCCCCCGTCGTTTTGGAAAATCGCTTACGATGGGGATGCTTAAATGTTTTTTTCAAATTGACGTGGATAAGGCCATCTTTGACGGGTTGGCTATTGCAGAGGAAACAGAATTATGCGAACGATATATGGGCAAATTTCCGGTTGTGAATATCAGCCTGAAAAGTGTAAATGGGGCAGATTATCAAACGGCTCGATTGCTGATGGGGTCGGTTATTGGCAATGAAGCTATGCGGTTTTATGAACTGCTTTCAAGTGATAAGCTTACCAGCGAAGAAAAGGAGATGTACAGACAGCTGATTACGGTGGATAAAACAGGAAAGGGAGTTTTTTCCATGTCAGATGCAGTGTTAATAGGCAGTTTGAAGACTTTGTCTGTACTGTTGGAAAAGCACTATGGAAAGAAAGTAATTATCTTGATTGATGAGTACGATGTTCCTTTAGCAAAAGCAAATGAGCAGGGCTATTATGATTTGATGGTGCTTTTAATCCGGGGAGTGTTTGAGCAGGCATTGAAAACTAATGACAGCTTATATTTTGCCGTGCTGACGGGATGCCTTCGGGTATCGAAGGAGAGTATTTTTACCGGACTAAATAATCTTAAAGTTTTTTCGATTACCGATGCGGAATGTGATTCCTGGTTTGGCTTTACCGATGATGAAGTGAGAAAAATGCTGGATGTGTATGGGCTTGAAGATAAATATGACGTCATTAAAGCATGGTATGACGGTTATCATTTTGGGGATGCCGATGTGTATTGCCCCTGGGATGTGATTAATTATGTCAGCAAGCTTCTGGCAAAAAGAACCCTTCCGCCGCAGGATTTTTGGACAAATACCAGCAGCAATGAAATCATTAGAAAGCTTCTTGAGCGGGCATCATCCAGTACCAGAAATGAGATTGAATGTTTGATTGCAGGTGAATCTATAGGGAAAGCGGTAAGTGAGGAATTAACGTATAAAGAATTGTATGATAATGTCGAGAATCTTTGGAGTATTCTCTTTACTACTGGTTATCTGACACAGCGGGGGGAAGCAGAAGGAGAACGGGTTCAGCTAGTCATACCTAATCGGGAAATTCATGGTATTTTTATGACGCAGATAAGAACCTGGATGCAGGATAAGGCCAGAGAAGATAAAAGTCGTTTAGATGCTTTCTGTAAGTCGTTTAAAGATGCAGATCAAAAGTTAGCAGAGAAAATTTTTACTGAATATCTGAATGAAACTATTAGTGTCAGGGACACGGCGGTCAGAAAGGAATTAAAGGAAAACTTTTACCATGGCTTTTTACTTGGCTTATTGCGCTTTAAAGAAGACTGGAAGGTAATTTCTAACAGGGAGAGCGGTAAGGGCTATGCGGATATTGTTGTGGAAATATTTGCAGAAAAGACAGGGATTGTGATTGAAATGAAGTATGCCGAAGACGGTAACCTGGATGCAGGCTGCAAAGAAGCAATAGCGCAGATTAAAGAAGATGGGTATGAAAGCCAATTATATCTGGATGGAATGAGTACGGTCATAAGATGCGGCATTGCCTGTCATGTAAAAAGCTGTAAGATAGTGTTTGCGTAAAGCATGGGAATGCTTAGCTGAAAGTAAAAAATAGTTACATGGCTGAAAATAAAAAACTTTATTCTCCTACTTGACACCGGCGGGCAGTGCCATTCCCGTCAGAACGCCATAGATAGAAAAGGCGTCGCTGCTGCTTAAGCCGTAGGCTGTGAGCCGGTTGGGAATCCAGATAGCTTCGGCGCTGGCTAAGAGATTTAAGACCAGGCGGTTTCCCATCAGAGGCAGGGCAAGGGCGAGAAGGGGAAGGGCGTAGTGGGGGGGGTGTACGGTATGAATGGTTTCTGGCTGCATTGCATGGAGGCTTTCCGGCGGAGCGGCCTTTTTTCTGGCTGGGGGAAAGAGGATGAGGCAGATAAAGGTAAAGGCTGCCGAAGCCATTTCTCCGATTAAATGTCCATAGACTGCCAGAGAAACCGTGATTTCCCTTCCGTTTTGCTGCAATATCTGTACGATGCCAAACACTGCCCCCATGCGGATCACCTGTTCGGCGACCTGAGAGAAGGCGGGGACGTGGGATTTCTGCATTCCGTAGTAATAGCCGTTAATGCAGGCGTGCAGGGCGGCAAAGGGAACGGAGAGGGCCATAATCAGAAGATAGGGTTCGCAGCGTGGTTCTAAGAGAAGATATTGGGCGATAAAGGATGAGGTATTGCAAATCAGAAGAGCCAGCAGCAGGGACAGGGTTAAAGAAATAAACAGGCCGGTGCGAAAGACAGCACGGCCCTTTTTTTGATTGGAGGCAACGTATTGGGACAGGGCGGTCTGGATGGAACCGGCGCAGAGGGCAAAGCAGATGCCGAACACCGGATGTACCATGTTATAAATGCCAAGCCCCTCTGCACCGATGGTTCTGGACATAAAGATACGGTAGAAGAAGCCGAGAATCCGGCAGAGAAAGCCTGTACCGGTGAGCAGAAGGGTTCCGGTTAAGAAGGCGCGTTTTTTGGGGGAGAGGGAGAGGAAGGTCTGCTTCATAAAAACTCCGACAATGAGGAAAATTAGTATATGTTTATGTGAGGGGATGGAGGGATAGAATAGGGCGGATAGTTTTTGCTAGAAATTGCCGGAAATACTTGAAGAACGGCGGGTTTAATAGTATAATTATTCCAGTTTAAATCAAGGAGGACAAGAACATGATTAACTGGAACAACATGGATACCCTTACTTCCATCCAGGAGCTTTCAAAGATGAAGCCGGTGGAACTGACGCAGGTGATGGCCGGAGAAAGCGGCGCAGAGCGTGTGAAGAAGTACACGGTTCCCATGGCAGAGGGAATGGCTTACAATTATGCGGCAAAGCAGGTGGACGACGAGGTGCTTTCGGGTCTGGCAAAGCTTGCCGAAGAAGCACAGCTTGTTGAAAAATTTGAAGAACTTTACAATGGGGCAGTGATTAACACCGGTGAGAAGCGTCTTGTACTCCACCATCTTACCCGCGGACAGTTAGGGAATGCGGTTGTGGCTGACGGCGTGGATAAGCGTGCGTTTTATACCGGTGTTCAGGAAAAGGTTGCCGAGTTTGCTAAGAAGGTTCATGCCGGAGAGATTACCAATGAGGCAGGCGAGAAGTTTACCACGGTTGTCCAGATTGGTATCGGCGGCAGCGACTTAGGGCCGCGTGCCATTTACTTAGCGCTTGAGAACTGGGCGAAGAAGCAGGGAACGTTTAAGATGGAGGCAAAGTTTATCAGCAATGTTGACCCGGACGATGCAGCAGCTGTGTTAAAGTCCATTGATGTTGCGCACTCCCTCTTTATCCTGGTATCCAAGTCCGGGACAACCTTGGAAACCCTGACGAACGAGTCCTTTGTCAAGGATGCGTTAAAGAATGCCGGGCTGGATGCTTCCCGCCATATGGTAGCCGTTACCAGCGAAACTTCTCCGCTGGCCAAGAGTGATGATTACCTGGCAGCATTCTTTATGGATGATTATATCGGCGGACGGTATTCTTCCAGTTCTGCGGTAGGCGGTGCTGTACTCTCCCTGGCGTTTGGGCCGGAGGTATTTGCACAGTTTCTTGAGGGAGCTGCCGAGGAAGACAAGCTGGCAAAGAATAAAGATCTCTTTAAAAACCCGGCGATGCTGGATGCGCTGATTGGCGTTTATGAGCGGAATGTTCTGGATTATCCGTCCACGGCGGTTCTTCCGTATTCCCAGGCATTAAGCCGCTTCCCGGCACATTTACAGCAGCTTGATATGGAGTCGAACGGCAAGTGCGTAAACCGTTTCGGCGAGCGCGTGAACTACCAGACCGGCCCGGTGATTTTCGGCGAACCCGGAACGAACGGACAGCATTCCTTCTATCAGCTTCTTCACCAGGGAACCGCGATTGTGCCGCTGCAGTTTATCGGCTTTAGAAATAACCAGATTGGCATGGACGTCGTGATTCAGGACAGCACCAGCCAGCAGAAGCTCTGCGCGAATGTTGCCGCCCAGATCGTAGCCTTTGCCTGCGGAAAGTCCGACGAGAACCGCAATAAGAACTTCGAGGGAGGCCGTCCTTCCAGCATTATTATCGGGGATCAGTTAAATGCAAGGACGATGGGTGCCCTGCTTGCGCATTTTGAAAATAAGGTAATGTTCCAGGGCTTTGTATGGAATGTCAACAGCTTTGACCAGGAGGGCGTACAGCTTGGAAAGATTCTGGCAAAGAAAGTTCTGGCGCATGAAACCGATGGGGCGCTGAAGGAGTACAGCGATTTGCTGAATATTTAATTTGTTAGATGAAAAAACACAGGGCAGGCTGTTCACAAAAATTGTGGATGTGTCTGTCCGGTGTTTTTTGGTGAATATTTGTAAGCACAAGGAAAGAATATACGATTTTAAATGGATGTATTGAAATTTGTTGTGTCTTTTGCATTTAATGCGGTGTAGAGGCGGATTTTTTTTGTAATATCCTTATAAGTATCCGGTTTGATTTTCTTTTCCTGTTCCAGTTCTTCCAGGATAAGATTGATATTGAAGCTGAGGGTGAGAAGGGTATTGGCCAGGTTGTGCATAATGCCGATGGCGTTGGCGCTGTTATTTCGGATGAAATTGTCAAAGTCTTTTTCGGGTATACGCATAACCAGAACATCATCATAGGCAACGACCGTGTAAATGCTGGGTTTGCCGCAGAGGATGGAGAGTTCTCCGAAACATCTCTGTTCCGAAAGCATTCCCACCATATATTCATCTTCCTGTCCATAATTAAAATAGACAATAGCCTTTCCCCGGATAATTTTATACAATGCTTTTTCGGTAGAGCCTTGCTTAAGAATAATTTCGTCTTCGGCAAATTGCAGCATTTTTGTTTCATTAAATTCTTTGGCTTCCATGGACAGAACCCCCTTATTGTATGTGATTTGTTCGGATGATTTGTGTTTGTCTGTTATTTTAACGGAATTTTTTGGATAAGTCAATGAAATAAACAGGGCTGCGCCCGATAAAACGGGGCTGCGCTGCTGTGCAGAGAATGGAGGAAAATAGAATATGAGAAGAAAAGATCGGGAAATGGATGAAGCATTTGCTTTGGAAGTGGTGGATAAGTGTGAGTATGCTGTACTGTCCATGGTGGACACTGAGGGAAAAGCCTATGGTATCCCGGTTACGATTGTGCGGGACGGTTCGGCAGTATATTTCCACTGTGCGAAGGAGGGAAAAAAGATAGATGCCCTGCGCAAAAACCCGGAAGTATCTATGGCCTGTGTGGGGGATACCTGCCGGGCACTGGATAAGTTTACGACGGCATTTGAATCGGCGGTTATCGTTGGCCGGGCTGGTGAGGTGACGGATGATAAGGAAAAGATTCATGCACTCCGGCTGCTGTGCGAGCGCCACACACCGACGAATATGGCAAACTTTGATGAGGCTATTCAGAGAAGCCTTTCGGTCACCGCCATATGGAAGATTGAGATTCTTTCGCTTACCGGGAAGCAGAAGAAGTTAAAAGGTAAAGGGTGAGTTGCAATGAACGCATGGTTACAGTGAACGTGTGAACAGCAACAAGTTCTGGAGAATATTGGTCAAAATTTACAAAAGGGGTTCCTATTTCGTCTTCTTTGTGATATAATTCACATAGGCCGACAAAAGTTCGGCGAACATAAAGGAGGAATGATATTATGAAGAAAAAGTTGGCATTGGCGCTTGCATGTGCTATGGTATTTGGCCTGACTGCCTGCGGCGGCGGTGGAGGGACTGCGACGACAGCGGCTCCGGAAACGACTGCAGCAGAGGCAGCACCTACGGAAGCACAGACCGAAGCTGTCGAAAGTGAAGCTGAAGGGGAAGAAACCACAGCAGCAGAGGCAGCACCGGCAGGGGATATGGATGCACTGATTGAGGCGGCAAAGGCCGAAGGGGAACTGACGGTGTACGGTTCCTGTGAAGAGGAATACTTATCTGCAGCCTGCAAGAATTTTGAATCTCTCTACGGAATTAAGACGAAGTTCCAGAGATTGTCCACGTCGGAAGTTTACACGAAGATTTCCGAGGAAGCCGGGAAGCCGTCGGCGGATGTATGGTTTGGCGGTACGACCGATCCTTATAATGAAGCGGTAGCGGACGGGCTTCTGATGGCTTATGATGCTGTGAATGCAGCAAATTTAATCAGCGAAGATTATAAAGACCCGACCAACTGCTGGTACGGCATTTATAAAGGTATCCTGGGTTTTATGGTAAATACCGAGGAACTGGAACGCCTTGGCCTGGAAGCGCCCAAGACCTGGGATGATTTGACCAAGGAAGAGTACAAGGGGCTGATTATGCTCTCCAACCCGAATACCGCAGGTACGGCAAAGCTGGTGATTAATACCATGATTCAGATGAAGGGCCACGATGAGGCGATGGAGTATTTTAAGGCGCTGGATCAGAATATCAACCAGTACACGAAGTCCGGTTCCGGCCCATCCAAGATGGTAGGACCCGGCGAGTGTGTTATCGGTATTGGTTTCCTGCATGACGGTATTTACCAGATCCTGCAGGGTTACGATAATATCGAACTGATTGTTCCGGAAGACGGCACCTCTTTTGAGGTTGGCGCTACGGCGATTTTTGAAGGCTGCGCCCATCCGAACGCTGCTAAACTCTGGATTGAGTTTGCGCTTTCCCCGGAATGTGTAGATCATGCCAAGGAAGCCGGTTCCTATCAGTTCCTGGTTCTCTCTAACGCAACCCAGCCGGAAGAGGCAACCCGCTTTGGTCTGGATATGAATAATACAATCGACTATGATTTTGAGGATGCTAAAGAGAACAGTTCCAAGTATGTGGAAGAGTTCTTTGAAGCTTTAGGAAGCAATGCAGACAGTGCAGATTCCAGCCGTTTCCTGACCGAGTAAATCCTAAGATTGTTAAAAAGTAAAGTAAGGACAGATGCTGCGTAATGCGCGGATTGCGCTACGCAGCATCTGCTGTTTTAGGGTGTGCCTGCGCATGGAAAAATCTACATACAAAAAAGAAAGGGGGAAGGTTTGTGGCAGGAAAACAGAGTGCAAGGCTGGAGAGGGAGAAGTTTTTTTCTGATCCGATTTTAATCAGTATGATTGTTGTGCTGCTCGTCTTTTTGGCATTATTTATTTTATATCCTCTGCTGATGCTGTTGGTGGACAGCTTTTTGGAGGAGGGGCGGGTTACTTTTGCCGTGTTTGCGCGGGTGCTGAGTTTAGAGCGGTTCCAGACAGCCTTTAAGAATACCCTGGTTTTGGGATTTATTACCGGGATTGCTTCGACGGCAATAGGGCTTTTGTTTGCCTATGTGGAGGTTTATGTGAAGCTTCGGACGAAGATTTTAGAAAAGCTTTTTGCCGTGGTTTCCATGCTTCCGGTGGTTTCGCCGCCGTTTGTGCTTTCGCTGTCTATGATTATGCTTTTTGGGCGCAGCGGAATTGTTACACGCTCACTGCTAAAGATTTACGATTCTAATGTTTACGGGCTGAAGGGAATTGCCATTGTCCAGACTCTGACGTTTTTCCCGGTCTGCTATCTGATGCTTAAGGGGCTGTTGAAGAATATCGACCCGTCCTTAGAGGAGGCGACCCGGGATATGGGGGCAAGCCGGTGGAAGGTGTTTACCAGCGTGACCTTTCCCCTTCTTCTTCCGGGACTGGGCAATGCTTTTCTGGTGACGTTTATCGAGTCGGTGGCGGATTTTGCCAACCCTATGCTGATTGGCGGCTCCTACGATACCCTGGCAACGACGATTTATCTGCAGGTGACCGGAGCCTATGATTCCACGGGAGCGGCGGCGATGTCGGTGGTGCTTTTGTCGCTTACCGTGGTGCTGTTTTTAATTCAAAAATACTATCTGGAGAGAAAGACGGCAGCGACGCTGACCGGAAAAGCTTCCCGGATGCGTATGCTGATTGAGGATAAGAGCGTAACCGTGCCGCTGACGATCTTCTGTACGCTGGTTGCGGCATTTGTTGTGCTGATGTATGTGATGGTGCCTTTTGGTGCGCTGTTTACCCTGTGGGGAAGGGATTACAGCCTGTCCCTGAAATGGTTCCAGTACATGCTCAGAACCAGCGGGCTGAAAGCGTTTAAGGATTCCTTTGTGCTGTCGCTGATTGCCTCGCCGCTTACCGCTTTTTTATCTATGGTGATTGCCTATCTGGTGGTGAAGAAGCGTTTTAAGGGGAAGGGCTTTATCGAATTTGTATCCATGCTTGCCATGGCTGTTCCGGGAACGGTTCTGGGTATCGGCTATATCCGCGGCTACGCCAACGGGCTTTTCAGAACCGGTGTGTTGAGCGGGCTTTACGGAACGGGACTGATTTTGATTATTGTATTTATTGTAAGAAGTCTTCCCACCGGAACCCGGAGCGGGATTTCTGCACTGCGCCAGATTGATAAGTCCATCGAAGAATCCGCTTATGATATGGGGGCGAATTCGGCGAGGGTATTTATGACGGTCACGCTGCCCCTGATCAAGGATTCGTTTTTCAGCGGTCTGGTCACGGCATTTGTGCGGAGCATTACGGCAATTTCGGCAATCATCCTTCTGGTAACACCGGATTTTCTCCTGATTACCTGCCAGATTAACGAACAGGCGGAAAAGGGAAATTACGGGGTAGCCTGTGCCTATGCTACGGTGCTGATTGCCATTACTTACGGTGCGGTGCTGATCATGAATACGCTGATTCGGTTTTTCGGTGTCAGCAGGAAGATTTCCTAAATTTTATTTCGGGAGGGATTGGCCGATGGAAAAACAGAAAAAAGGGGTTCGCTTAGAACATATTTCCAAGATTTATAAAGATCCGAAAACAGGCAAAGCGTTTTATGCGGTGGAGGATACGACTTTAGATATCGAAGCGGGGACATTTGTCACGCTTCTTGGGCCTTCCGGGTGCGGGAAGACGACAACGCTTCGGATGATTGCCGGGTTTGAAAGCCCGGATGAAGGGGAGATTTACCTGGGTGGTGAGGCGATTAATCATCTTACGCCCAATAAGCGGGATACGGCGATGGTTTTTCAGAGTTATGCCCTGCTTCCGCACTATAACGTGTTTGACAATGTCGCTTATGGCTTAAAGATCCGCAAGCTTGCCAAAGAGGAGATCCGCGAGCGGGTGATGAATATTTTAACGCTGGTGGAGATGGAGGGTATGGAATCGCGAATGACCAACCAGCTTTCCGGCGGGCAGCAGCAGCGCGTGGCTCTTGCCAGGGCTCTGGTGCTGGAGCCGGGGGTGCTTTTGTTTGACGAGCCTTTAAGCAATCTTGATGCCAAACTCAGGGTTTCCATGCGCACGGAGATTCGGAAAATCCAGCAGAAGGTGGGGATTACGGCAGTTTATGTCACCCACGATCAGTCGGAGGCCATGAGTATTTCCGATAAAATTATTATTATGAGCAAGGGGAAGGTGGAGCAGATTGGCACGCCAAGGGAGATTTACTATCATCCAAACTCCCGCTTTGTGGCAGATTTTATCGGTGAGGCAAATTTCCTGGATGCCGAGGTTTTATCGGTGAGTGGAGAACAGGGAGAAAAAGCGCAGATCCGGGTTGCCGGAAAGGAACTTGAGGTCAATAATTTCGCCAAAGCCAAGGCCGGGGATAAAGCGGCGCTGGTGATCCGTCCGGAGGCGGCAGCTCTGGCCGAGTACGGCTATCTGGAAGCCGATGTGGAACTGTCCACCTTTATGGGGGCTTACCAGTATTATCAGGTGAATGTAGGCGGTATGGAGATACAGATTACGGATTATAACCCGGTAAACCGAAAGATTTATAAGGCAGGAGAGAAAGCCTTCCTTGATTTTGATACCCAGGGGGTTTATATTTTATGATACCGGGGGCACAACCCTTTATCCCCCGGACAGAGGGCGGTTTACGGCGGGGATTTACTACAGGAAGCTGTGCGGCAGCGGCATCGAAAGCAGCCGCGCAGCTTCTTTTTGAGGATTTATGTGCAGAGAAGGTTTCTCTTTTAACGCCAAAGGGAATCTGCCTGGAGATGGAGATAGAGAGCCGGGAAAAGAAAGAAGGACGGGCAAGCTGTTCCGTGAAAAAATATGCGGGGGATGATCCGGATATCACGGACGGAATCCGTATTTGTTCTACGGTTTCTTTGGATGCCGGTAAATCTCTGCCGGGTGCTCTGTGCGCTGATAAACTTCTGCCGGATGCTCTGTGTGACGGCAAGCTTTCTTTGGGGGCATCCTGCGCAGGGGATGTTTTTGCGGCTTCTGCGCATCATGATCATAACTGCTATGTGGAGAAAACGGGAGATGGACTTACCCTTTATCTGCGGGGAGGAGAAGGGATTGGCCGCGTAACCAGGGCCGGATTAAGCTGTCCGGTGGGGATGTGGGCGATTAATCCCGTGCCGCGAAGGATGATCTTTGCGGAAGTTGCCCGTGTTGCCGGAAAGGCGGGATTTAAAGGTTCGGTCTGGATTACACTGGAAATCCCGGGAGGACGGGAGATTGCGCGAAAAACCTTTAACCCAAGACTTGGCATCGAGGGCGGACTGTCCGTGCTGGGAAGCAGCGGGATTGTGGAGCCGATGAGCGAACCGGCGCTGCTGGAAACGATCCGTCTGGAAATCGGTCAGAAGGCTCTGGAAAAGGAAGAATGTCTTTTGATGGTTCCGGGAAATTATGGGGAGAGATTCCTGGAAGAAAAGCTTTTGCTGCCCGTGGAAAAAGCGGTAAAATGCAGCAATTATATCGGAAAGGCCCTGGATATGGCCGTGGATGCCGGGATAGAGAAGATTCTTCTGGTGGGTCATGCAGGAAAGCTGATTAAGCTGGCTGCCGGGGTGATGAACACCCATTCTAAGGCTGCCGACGGCCGTATGGAATGTCTGGCTGCCTACGGTGCCGCCTGCGGTGCTTCCCGGGAAATGGCAAGGCAGATTTTAGACTGTGTCACGGTGGATGAGGCTCTTGGGGTTTTGGAACAAAAGGAAGGACTCAGAGAAGAAACGATGGTGCTTGCCATGCAGCGGATTTCTGCCGTGTTAAGGAAGAGAACGGAGTTAAGGCAGGGAATGGAGGTAAGTCAGGGAATAGAGGTAGGGCAGGGAATGGAGATAAGGCATGGAATGGAGTTAAGGCAGGGAATAGAGGTAAGGCAGGGAATGGAGGTAAAGCAGAAAGCCGAAGGCCGTGTCCGGGTGGAAGTGATTTTATTCACGGACGAGCGGGGAATTCTGGGAATGACCGACGGAGCAGAGGAACTGGTTGGGATGGTTTCGGAGAACGATAAGAAAGATTAAAAATGCGGGAAGGAAGGGCGGTACATGGTATTTATCGTAGGGGCAGGACCCGGGGCAGAGGATTTAATCACGGTAAGAGGGCTGAAGCTTTTGCAGAAGGCAGATTTGGTTATCTATGCAGGTTCTCTGGTGAATCCCGGATTGTTAAAGGAAACAAAGCAGGGATGCCGGATACTGGACAGTGCAGAGATGACCTTGGAGGAAGTTATTGAAGAGATTGTGCAGGCTGAGAAAAAGGGGATGAGCACCGTTCGCCTGCACACGGGAGATCCCTGTATTTACGGGGCGATCCGGGAGCAGATGGATGCATTGGAAGCCAGAAATATCCCTTATCAGATATGCCCCGGGGTGAGTTCTTTTTGCGGGGCGGCGGCAGCGCTTTTGATGGAGTACACGCTTCCGGAGGTTTCTCAGAGCGTGGTGATTACCCGGATGCAGGGGAGAACCGGTGTGCCGGAGAAGGAAAGTATACGTTCATTTGCCGCACATCAGGCAACGATGGTGATTTTTTTAAGTGCGGGGATGTTAAAGGAACTGGAGAAGGAACTGATGGATGGAGGATATCCTGCAGATACCCCGGCGGCGATTGTGTATAAAGCAACCTGGCCTGAGGAAAAGATTGTGCGCTGTGTGCTGAGCAGGCTGGCAGAGTCAGGGGAGAGGGAAGGGATGAAAAAAACCGCACTGATTATCGTCGGCAGGGCAGTGGCACAGAAAGATTACCTTCGTTCAAAACTCTATGATCCGGGATTTACCACCGGATTTCGGGCGGGTGTGGATGAGAGAAGTGAAAATTAAAGTCCTATGCAGATAAAAATAAAATATCTGTAATGATATGCAGATGAAAGCAGTGAAAGTTAAAACAATAACAAATCAATGAACAGACAGCATAATGATGCAGCGCGGGAATTTATTTGGAGGAGCAGGAAAAGATGGCGGTTTTATATGTTGTGGGAATCGGGCCGGGAAAGCGGGAGATGATGACGGCGGAGGCAGAAAAGGCTTTAGAGCGCTGTTCGGTCATTGCC
The DNA here is from genome assembly GCA_946553025.1 of uncultured Clostridium sp. GTDB lineage: Bacteria > Bacillota > Clostridia > Lachnospirales > Lachnospiraceae > Caccovicinus. Next base: position 119,598 of record CAMNRM010000001.1, on the reverse strand, counting down.
GGTTACACGGTGTATGTGGATTTGATTAAGGGCTGGCTGGGGGAAAAGGAATATCTGGTTACACCGATGCGCAGGGAGAGGGAAAGGTGTGCGATGGCTCTGGCTTCGGCGGCTGGGGGAAAAGATACGGCGATGGTGTGCAGCGGCGACAGCGGGGTGTACGGCATGGCCGGGCTGATCTTGGAACTTTTGCCGCAGTATCCGGGGGTTAAGGTGACGGTTCTTCCGGGCGTTACGGCAGCTCTGGCGGGCGGGGCTTTGTTAGGTGCACCGCTGACCCATGATTTTGCCGTGATTAGCTTAAGCGACTGCCTGACGCCCATGGAGAAGATTAAGGCAAGGCTTCGGGCGGCGGCAGAGGCGGATTTTGTGATTTGCTTATATAACCCGTCCAGCAAAAGGCGGCAGGGATATCTTGGCATGGCCTGTGCAGTTATTCTGGAAAGCCAGCCGCCCGAAACGGTGTGCGGGATCGTGCGAAATATCGGCCGTGCCGGGCAGAGCATGGAGATTCTTTCCCTTGAAGAACTTGCCGGGCGGGAGGCGGATATGTTTACTACGGTTTATATCGGAAACTCCCAGACCCGGAAAATCGGGGACTATATGGTGACGCCCAGGGGGTATGCTGCGCAGGAATCCGGCACATCGTTTTGCAGGTAGCTGTTTGGCATTGTCATGGTTTAAAAAAACAGGTATTGTCCGGTATTTAGAAAATTCTCTTTCCGGCTACATATTTTCCGGAGATTTTTCCGCCTTCCTCTGCCAGATAAAGATAGCGTTCCAGGCGTTCCCTGGTGCTTAAGTTTCGGGTGGTGCGGATGTTTTTATCGTCCAGGATCAGTGCATCCATCTCGTATCCCAGGGCAAAGCTTCCCACCCTGCCGAAAAAGGAGCCGCCGCCGACCGTTGCCAGATAGAAGCCTTCTTCCATCGTCAGCGGTTTTTTTGTCTGGTCAATCAGCCGCCAGTAAAGTTTGGACATGCCGATGGCATCGGCAATGCAGCGGAACATGGAAAGATTGGCTCCGCCGGCGATATCGGTTCCTAGGCCGACCGGGATGCTTTCTTCCAGATAACGGCGCACGGGGGCGATGCCGGAAGCCAGATTGACGTTCGACTGCGGGCAGTGGGCGATGTATACACGGTTATTTTTCATTCTCTCGATTTCCTCTTCCGGGCAATGGACACAGTGCGCCATAATGGTCGGTGCTTCCCTGCCAAACAGTCCGAAATGATCGTAGACATCCCCATAGAACAGCGACCAGGGGAAGAGTTCCTTCACCCAGGCAATCTCGGACAGGTTTTCGGACAGGTGGGACTGAACGGGAAGCCGGTATTCTTTCTGGAGTTTTCCCAGACCTTCGAGAAGGGCTGCACTGCAGGTAGGAGCAAAGCGCGGGGTGAGGATGGGTTTGGTGTTTTGGTATTTTCCAGCGATGGATTCCAGCCATTTGACCGTTACATAGAGCGAGGTTTTGGCGCTGGGCTCACGGATAATGTCCGAACAGTTTTGATCCATGTTCACCTTTCCGACCAGGGTTTTCAGACCGGTTGCTTCCAGCTCATCCATCAGAAGGGCAGTTGCCTGGGGATGGATGGTAGCAAATGCCACGGCCCTAGTCGTTGCGCTTAATTTTAAATCTTCGGCAAAGACGGCGTAGGCATGTCGGGCATAGATATCATCGGCGTAGCGGCTTTCTTCCGGAAAGGTATGGGTTTCCAGCCATTCCAACAGTTCCATATCCATACCGATTGCACGGAAGGGGTACTGGGGGGCGTGGATGTGGAGATCCGTCATGCCCGGGATAATCAGATGATCCTTGCAGTCCATTACGGGAAGATGGGCATAGTTTTCAGGAATCACCGGAAAAACGCCCTGCGAAATCCCGTCACAGCAGACAAGAAAGCCCTGGTCGGTGACGGAAAGTTCGGTTGGAGTTTTGCTGTAGAGAATGTTTCCTTTTAGGATGAAGTTTTGTTTGTTTATGAATTCGTTCATTGATACTCCTTTCTGGTTAGAAGAATAGGTTTATGTGCATATATGCCGGTCGGTTGTATGGGAGTTATGCTGAAAAATCGTTGCTGTGAATATGTGAACAGTAACGAAAAATCTTTGGAGAAGGACAACAAAAAAGCTGACTACAAAAAATTATGTAGTCAACTATTACGGTAGTTGGTAGAAACTCTGAGCCAATTCCCAGAATATACATAGATGTAATCAAAGTTTTTATTTTGTTCATTATACATGGCGGAGAAGATTTAGTAAATATTCTATTTGTAACAAAAAATCACCTTGTTTTTATGCAAAACTTACAAAGTTTGTAAAGCGACAGAAACAGAAGGCTGTGCGGATTGATGAAAATAGTAATTTATATTATCTTTTTGTGCCGCTGTATGTAAGATTTTATAACCGATCCTATCGAAAAAGGAAAGATAAATTTACAAAATTTTCCAAAATAAATCTTTTTTTTCGCTTCTTGACAAACGCCTATTTCCTGCTATAATGAAAACCAGCAGGAAAATTTCCGCGAACAATCGATGGATTTACAGAGGATAAAAGAGAAAAAAGAAAATAAAGCCCGGTGCAAAAGATACCGGGAGGTTAAAGTGATGACAGGAAGAGTAAGATGAGGAAGCATACAGAGAGGGACAGAATTTGAATTACGGTTTGACGAATGCATGGACGTAAACAGTAACAAATTTGGTGCAACTGTCCTGTGGGGAATCATCCGAAGACCACCCTGGAGCGGCTTTTATCAGGCCCGGCCGACACCGTTATCGTCTAACGAAGAGGCGCTTTCTTTGTTTCGGTTTCTATCGATTTGTCCATAGGAACCGCAACGTTTTTACAGCGCAATCAGGGTGGAACCGCGATAGTTCGTTTACTGAATTAAAGAAAATTATCGTCCCTGAACAGTCATTTACTTGATTGTTCAGGGATTTTTTGTTGTGTTTGGTTTTTATTTTTTGTTGATGCATTTATCATTGAAGCAGGAGGTTTGAACATGAAAATTACGTTAAAAGACGGTTCGGTGAAGGAGTATAATGAGAGTAAATCCATTATAGATATCGCATTCGATATCAGCGAAGGTCTGGCCAGGGCGGCCTGTGCAGGGGAAGTGGACGGGGAAGTGCTTGATCTGCGGACGGTGATTGACCATGACTGCCAGTTAAATATCCTGACTGCAAAGGATGAGGCCGGGCTTCGGGTGGTTCGCCATACCTGTTCCCATGTGATGGCTGAGGCGGTGAAGAACCTCTTCCCGGAGGCAAAGTTAGCGATTGGGCCGGCGATTGATACGGGTTATTATTATGACTTTGATTCTCCTTCTTTTTCGCAGGAAGATCTGGAAAAGATTGAAAAGGAAATGAAGAAAATCATTAAGAAGGGCGCAAAACTGGAAAAGTTTACCATGCCAAGGGAAGAAGCCATCCGCTTTATGGAGGAGAAGAACGAGCCGTATAAGGTGGAGTTAATCCGCGATCTGCCGGAGGACGCCGTGATTTCCTTCTACAGCCAGGGGGATTTTGTGGATCTCTGTGCAGGCCCGCATTTAATGAGCACCAAGGGCATTAAGGCATTTAAGCTGGTTTCTTCCTCCGGCGCGTACTGGAGAGGGGATTCCAACCGTGCGATGCTGCAGAGAATTTACGGGACGGCATTTGCCACGAAGGAAGAAGTGGAAGCCTATATGCAGCATCTGGAGGATATTAAAAAGCGCGACCACAATAAGCTGGGGCGGGAGATGGAATTGTTTACCACGGTTGACGTGATTGGTCAGGGACTGCCGCTGTTAATGCCCAAGGGGACAAAGATTATCCAGACCTTGCAGCGCTGGATTGAGGATGAGGAGGAGAATAACTGGGGCTATGTCCGCACGAAAACGCCGTTGATGGCAAAGAGTGATTTATATAAGATGTCCGGTCACTGGGATCATTACAAGGAAGGGATGTTTGTCCTGGGCGATGAGGAGAAGGATAAAGAGGTGTTTGCCCTCCGTCCGATGACCTGCCCGTTCCAGTATTTTGTCTACAAGGCAAGCCAGAAATCCTACCGCGATCTGCCCCTGCGCTACGGTGAAACTTCCACCCTGTTCCGCAACGAGGATTCCGGGGAAATGCACGGCTTAACGAGGGTGCGCCAGTTTACGATTTCCGAGGGACACTTAATTGTCCGTCCGGATCAGATGGTGGAAGAGTTTAAGGGATGTCTGGCCCTGGCAAAGAAATGCCTGACCACATTGGGCGTCAATGAGGATGTAACCTATCATTTATCCAAGTGGGACCCGAATAACCGGGAGAAATACATCGGCGAACCGGAGGTCTGGGAGGAAACCGAGGGGCATATCCGCCAGATTTTAACGGAACTGGAGATTCCGTTTGTGGAGGATGTGGGCGAGGCTGCCTTCTATGGCCCGAAAGTGGATATTAATGCAAGGAATGTTTACGGCAAGGAAGATACCATGATCACCATCCAGTGGGATGCTCTTTTAGCGGAACAGTTTGATATGTATTATATTGACCAGAACGGGGATAAGGTGCGTCCTTATATTATTCACCGGACGTCCCTTGGCTGCTATGAGCGGACGCTTGCCTGGCTGATTGAAAAGTACGCAGGAATGTTCCCGACCTGGCTCTGCCCGGAGCAGGTGCGCGTGCTTCCGATTTCCGATAAGTATCTGAACTACGCCGATAAGGTTGCCGCCGAATTAAAGGCAAACGGTATTCTCTGCACGGTGGATACCCGCTCGGAGAAGATTGGTTATAAGATCCGCGAAACAAGACTGGCCAAGGTTCCCTATATGCTGGTGGTCGGCGAAAAAGAGGAGATGGAAGGAAAGGTAGCCGTGAGAAGCCGTTTCCTTGGCGATGAAGGACAGAAGGATCTGAAGGAATTTATCCGGGCCGTGTGTGAGGAAATCCGCACGAAGGAAATCCGTAAAATAGAAGTGCAGGAGCAGAAATAAGATGCAGAATATGGGACAGCGGGGTTTTATGCGGCGAGCCGCCGGTACACGAACCGGTCAGAATATGGGCGGTGCAGAAAGAATGAATGCTGTACAGCTAATGGGAAGAAACGACCTGTGCTGGTGCAAGAGCGGGTTAAAATATAAGAAATGTCATCTGGCGTTTGATGAAAAGATAGAAAGTTTCCGGCGGAGGGGCTGTACCGTCCCTGCCCGGAACATGATTAAGACACCGGAGCAGATTGAAGGAATCCGGGAGAGTGCAAAAATTAATATTGCCGTGCTGGATTATATCGGAGAACATATCGGTGAGGGCGTGACCACACAGCAGATTGACCAGTGGGTCTACGACCTGACCACGCAGGCGGGGGGGATTCCTGCGCCATTAAATTATGAAGGGTTTCCGGGCAGCGTGTGCACTTCGGTGAATGAACAGGTCTGCCACGGGATACCTTCGGCGGATGTGGTACTTAAAGAAGGGGATATTGTCAATGTCGATGCTTCGACCTATTATCACGGCTATTATTCGGACTCTTCACGGATGTACTGTATCGGGAAGGTTTCCGCGCAAAAACAGAAGCTGGTGGATGTCACAAAAGAGTGCGTAAAACTCGGGCTGGAACAGGTAAGACCCTGGGGGTTTTTAGGCGATATGGCAGAAGCCGTTCAGAAACACGCCGAGGCGCACGGCTACCGCATTGTCCGGGAAATCGGAGGCCACGGGATTGGGCTGGAATTCCATGAAGATCCCTGGGTGGGCTACATTGGCAGAAGGGGGACGGAAATGCTTCTGGTTCCCGGGCTGGTCTTTACCATTGAGCCGATGATCAATATGGGCTGCCAGGAGATTTACATCGACGACGGCAATGGATGGACGGCCTACACCGAGGACGGAAACCCCTCCGCACAGTGGGAAATCCAGGTGCTGGTGACGGAAACGGGGAATGAGGTGCTTTGCTGGTAGGAAGTCAGGAGAATGGGTAAACTGTAAATTTGGCAGTGTATTAAGAGAATCTGGTATAAGTTTATATGAATATATAGAGGGGGCCACTACACGATTTTAATGCAGCAGTCCCCTCTAAGACTATTAATAGACAATTCATCTTAATGAAAAAGAAGTACATTCCAAGAACCGTTTTTATCAGATCCTGTTCTTGACAATAATCCTTTTGTTTTTAGGCTTTTAATGGCTCTGTTTACTGTACTTTTACTTTTATTCACAGCAGACATAATTTCATTAATTGTGGCCTGATTATTTTTTATTATATAGGAAAGAATTATTTGCTCTGTTTTTGTAAGTTTTGGGATGTCATTTACAGTGTCATTTACAGTGTCATATTTGTTTTTATCCTGATGGAGAAAATATGGGTGAATCAGAATTGTGGTGCAGAATGACATTCGTTCAGGATCTGTTTCAAAAATAGGCTTAGGAGATCCGTTCCGTTCCAATGAATTTAAAATTTTTTTGAAGCCGGTATTGCGGCCTTCCGTGAGATGCATCTCTTTCAAAAATTCACCAATACGGCGATTACGATAGCGCCTGTTGAATACACGGTAAGTACGTAAGCCCTCTTCTGTAATAGAGCGGTCGGCACCAGGATAACTGACAATTTCAATTCTGTCCGGAAGCACCCTAACTTCAATGGGTTCACGAACATCATATCCTTTATGGTATACGGCATTACAGAAACTCTCCTATAGTTATTGATTACTGTTCAATCACTCACAGCAACTTTTCTGCTTCCTCAGAAACCCCTCCAGGCCGAACCCATACGACCAGGAGTTTTTCAAAATGCATGTTCAGCAGTTTCTCAGGAGAACCGCAGATGATTTTTTCAGTGGGGTAGGACAGGTTTTCACCAACCCAGAGTGTGGCGTTTTCCTGATGGTTTTTCAGGAGATTTTGGCAGATTTGATAGAGCCGTTCTTCTCCGTCCAGCAGAAAAAATCGTTCTTTTTTATCTGCAAATGTCCAGTCGATGATTTCTTCTCGTCCATGAAAGCTTACTGTTTCTGTATTTTCCCAGGGACGTCCGATTTTTGCTGCGAAATAGGACAGGGAAGAGATGCCGGGAAGCAGGCAGAGAAGGGCAGAGGGAAATTCAGCCCTCAGAAGTTCATACACGCCCTTTGTGCCGCTGTAGAATCCGGTATCGCCGGAAAACAAAATGACCGGGTGCTTAATTTTTGGATGTTTCATCAGCCAGGAAAGCATTTCTTCCTTTTTATAAGTAATACATTCAGCAATAGATTCCTGCTTACCGTCAGGATGAATGTCCGGGGGACAGGGGGGAATGCTTTTGCTGTCCGACAGCAGCCGGCGCATGGTTTTTGCACTTTCAATCATCCGTGATGCTCCTAAAAAGGCATCTGCACGAAGGATTGCCCGCAGCCCGTCCAAGGTGATTTGCCCGGTACTTCCTGTTCCTATGCCAAGTAAGGTTATTTCTGGCAGGAGTTCTTTTATTTTCTGTATGCATTCTGCGGTTTTCTGTATGTTTTCTGTAGTTTTTTGTATGTTTTTTGTGGTTTTTTGTATGTGTTCTTTTGTTTTCTGTATATATTCTGCGGATTCCTGTGGATGTTCTGTATTATTTTTTCGGTGTTTTTCTTTGCTCAGCCACTGTTTGATTTCTTCTAAGGATTTTCCGTGTTCATCCTCTTCGCCGCCATGTTCTTTCGGGCGTTTGATGGCGATGACCTGACAGCCACATTCACGGGCTGCTCTGATTTTTTCTTCAAAACCACCAGTTTTTCCGGATTCCTTTGTGACCAGGAAGGACGCCTGTACGGTGCGGATCAGGGCTTTATTAAGTTCTGTGGAAAACGGACCCTGCATGGCAATGATTTGTTTTCCATAAAATCCGGCGTCCTGGCAGGTCTTAATTGCTTCGACGGAGGGGAGCACACGGACAAATATACGGGGAAGCAGTGCTTTTTCCGCAGCAAAACAGGCAAGTTCCTTGCTTCCGACGGTTAAAAGCGCCTTTTTTTCCGGAGAACAGAGAAGTTCCTGCTTTAACCGGGCAGCGGCCTCTTCAAAGGAGGAAACCCAGGACAGGAAAAAAGCATCCGAAGATTTTTCCTCTGTTTCTTCGCGCAGCAGCCGCAGATATTCTGTTTTGGTGATTATGCAGGCAGAGCGGATTTCCTTAGATACGGCCCGGGCAAACGGATGGGTTGCGTCCACGACGGCGGTAATCGCTTCCCGGGTTATCCACTGTGCCATTTCCTGTGCGTTCATTCGCCCGGCGTGGATTTTGCCGCCCCAAATTGCCGTATTTTCTAAAATCTGTTCCCCATAAGCCGTCGCTACCGAAACGGCAAAGTCTATATCTTCATCCCGGCAGAATTCGGCCAGCAGCCGTCCTTCCTGTGTTCCGCCGAAAATGCCGATTTTTTTTATTGTCTGTTTATTCATTATCGTTTCCTTTATTTTGCGTATGTTTTACAGCATTGCTGGCATTTTGCCATTTTTCCTAACAGTCTGATTATAGGCTATGGCTTCCTGTACGTCAATTTTTTTTAGAAACGGGAAAAATAATTTTTAGGAAACAGGAAAAATAAGGTTTACAAATCGGAAAAATTCATGTAAACTGATAAACAGAAGCGTTATTTAAAAAAAAATAGAACGAAAAGGGGAAGGGAAATGAAGCTGATTCAAACCGTTGATGCAGAGGGGGCTGTGCTCTGCCATGATATTACGCAGATTATTAAAGGTGTTACCAAGGATGCCGTATTTCGCAAAGGGCATATTGTGAGAAAGGAAGATATCCCAGTGCTGCTCAGTGTAGGGAAGGATCAGATCTACGTCTGGGATAATGAGGAGGGGATGCTTCATGAAAATGATGCGGCAGAAATCCTTGCTTCACTGTGCATGGGTGAATTTATGGAAAAGTCACAGCCCAAGGAAGGGAAAATTGAATTAAAGGCGAACTGTGACGGCCTGCTGAAGGTGGATCGGGCAGGGCTTCGGGCGGTAAATCGTTTTGGACAGATGATGATTGCCAGCCGCCATGGGGATTTTGCAGTGAAAAAGGGGGATAAGCTTGCCGGAACCAGGATTATTCCCCTGGTGATTGAAGAAGAAAAGATGAGAGCGGCGCAAAAAGCGGCGGCAGAGGCAACCGGAGGAAAGCCGATTTTTGCCTTAAAACCGTTTAAACATAAAAAAGTGGGGATTGTTACCACGGGAAATGAAGTTTATGCCGGAAGGATACAGGATGAATTCACCCCGGTGATTCGGGAAAAGCTGGCTGCATTTGATACCGAAGTTATCGATCATGTGATTTGGAATGACGATGATAAGAAGGTAACGGCGTCAATTCTTTCGATGATTGAACAAGGGGCGGATATCGTTATCTGTACCGGGGGAATGAGCGTGGACCCGGACGATAGAACGCCGCTTGCGATTAAGAACACCGGGGCGAAAATCGTTTCCTACGGGGCACCCGTGCTTCCGGGGGCAATGTTTCTTCTGGCTTATTATCAGGTAAAAGGAAATGGTGTGCCAACCGGGAAAGCGGGAAAAGACGCGGAAACCGGTGCAGATAAAACCGTCGGCGGAATGGAAAAAACAGGCACAGGGGGCGGAAAGGAAGCTAAAGAAAGAACCGTGGCTGTGATGGGGCTTCCGGGCTGTGTAATGTATGCAAAGCGGACGATTTTTGATCTGGTACTGCCCCGGGTAATGGCGGATGATCCGGTAACACCGGAGGAGTTGGCTGGGCTTGGGGAAGGCGGCCTGTGTCTGAACTGTCCTGAGTGCACATTTCCCAACTGCGGATTTGGGAAGGGAAAATAGAGCCGTTTGGGTGGTTTTTGTGCAGAGAAGTAGAATAGACAGAGAAGCAAAAAACAGAAAAGCTAGGAAAAAGGTGAATCAAATCGTGGAAAAGAAGGAAAAGGTTCAGTTTACTCATTTTGACGAGCAGGGAAATGCGTGGATGGTGGATGTGGGAGCAAAGGCGGACACGGTTCGGGAAGCTACAGCCAGAGGAAGCATCCATATGAGCCGGGAATGTATGGAAATGGTGACGGCAGGGAAGATAAAAAAGGGAGATGTGCTGGGCATTGCCCGGATTGCGGGAATTATGGGGGCGAAGAAAACCTCTGATTTAATCCCCCTGTGCCATCCCCTGCCGCTGACAAAGCTGACGGTGGAATTTGCTGTCGATCAGGAAAAACAGGAGATTTCAGCCATTTGTACGGCAAAAACCGTGGGAAAGACCGGGGTTGAGATGGAGGCATTGACGGGGGTTTCGGCGGCGCTTCTGACCGTCTATGATATGTGCAAGGCTATTGACCGCGGTATGGAAATCCGGGAGATTTATCTGGTGCACAAAAGCGGGGGAAAGAGCGGGGAATTTTTTCATTCCGGCAGCGATAAGGAAATACCATCGAATACAGAAAAGGGATGAACAGAAATGAACGATTCATATGGAAGAACCATCGACTACATGCGGATTTCCATCACCGATCGCTGCAATCTGCGCTGTAAATACTGTATGCCCTACGGTGTGGAATCTGTGTCCCATAAGGATATTCTTACCTATGACGAGATTTATAAAATTGTCCTTGCAGGCGCGGGGCTGGGGATAAAGCATCTTAAGGTGACGGGTGGAGAGCCGCTGGTGCGCAGAGGATGCTGTGAACTTATCCGTAAGCTGAAAACCGTGCCGGGAATCGAGCATGTGACATTGACAACGAACGGAATTTTGCTGGAAGAATATCTGGAAGAACTGATACAGTCGGGAATTGACGGAATCAATATCAGTCTGGATACTACCGATCGGGAGGCTTATCGGCAGATTACCGGACAGGACAGTCTGGAAGCGGTGCTTCGTGTGGTGAAAAAGGCAGCTTATGCTTCTGTCCCGGTAAAAATCAATGCGGTTTCCCTGGATTGGGAGGAAATGGGAAGGTTAAACAAAGCAGAAAACTGGAAAACACTGGTTTTGCTGGCACAGCAGTATCCGGTGGATGTGCGGTTTATTGAGATGATGCCGATTGGCTGCGGGAAAATGTTTAAAACCGTGAATCATAAGCAGCTTCTGGAAGAAATGATGCAGGCATTTCCCGGTATGGAAAGAGAAAAAGATAAGGAAAAAAGGCATGGTTTTGGCCCGGCGGTCTATTATCGTATTCCCGGTTTTTCGGGCAGCATCGGGCTGATCAGTGCGATTCACGGGAAGTTTTGCGAAAGCTGCAACCGGGTGCGCTTAACGGCGCAGGGAATGTTAAAAACCTGCCTGTGTTTTGAGGACGGCGCAGACCTGCGGGCTGTTCTGCGGGAAGATGGGGAAAAAAACCTGGAAGAAGTTATGAAAACAGCAATCATGAAAAAACCCGCTGCCCATTGCTTTGAGAAGCCAGAAAAGATAACGGAAATGCATCCTATGGCAGCGATCGGAGGGTAAATCCGTAAGCCTTTCTATCAGAAATCCGCAGGATGCGGCAGAGGAACGGATGAAGAAACGGATGAAGAAAAGAGAAAAGAGAAAGGAAAAGAATGGAGAAAACAGAGATGGGGGATTTTGGAAAAAAAGGTGTTGTTGGGAAAAAGGGCGTTGTTCGGGCAATTTGTATCAGCGCTGTTCGGGGGGTGGAGAAAAAGAGGATTGACGAAGGACATTTTCTTCGGGATTTTGGGATTGAGGGCGATGCCCATGCAGGGAATTGGCACAGGCAGGTCAGTCTTCTTTCCTATGACCGCGTAGAAGCATTTAATGCCCGGGGAGCCAATGTAAAGGACGGTGCTTTTGGGGAAAATCTGGTCGTGGAGGGGATTGATTTTCGCAGCCTTCCTGTGGGAACCCGCCTGGTATGCGGGGAGGTTGAACTGGAAATGACACAGATTGGCAAGGAATGTCACAGCCATTGTGCAATCTATCAGAGGATGGGCGAGTGTATTATGCCAAGGGAGGGCGTGTTTGCCAGAGTTGTCCGGGAAGGCATTATTCGGCCGGGGGACGTGATGGAGGTTAGGGCGGCAGATCCCGGGCGGCCTCTGACAGCGGCGGTGATTACTCTAAGCGATAAGGGAGCAAAGGGAGAGAGAAAGGATGAGAGCGGCCCGGCGGCAAAGGAAATGCTGGAAAAGGCGGGTTATGCGGTGCTGGAGCTTTTGCTTCTTCCTGATGAACCTTCCTTATTAAAAAAGGAACTTATCCGCCTTGCCGACAGCCGTCAGGTAGACCTGGTGCTGACCAGCGGGGGTACAGGTTTTTCCATGCGTGACCAGACGCCGGAAGCAACGATGGAAATTGCCGAGAGAAATGCCCCCGGAATCGCCGAAGCGATCCGCTACCGCTCCATGGAAGTTACCGACCGGGCAATGCTTGGGCGCGGGGTTTCCGTTATCCGAAAGAAAACCCTGATTGTAAATCTCCCGGGAAGTCCCAAGGCGGTTCGGGAAAGCCTGGGATTTATCCTTGGGGCATTAGAGCACGGGCTGAATATTTTAAGGGGAAGCGCTTTTGAATGTGGAAATGACGCTGGGGAAGATAAGAAGATGGGGGGAGAAGGTAAGTGAAGAAGACGGGTGGAGAAGGCAGATAAAGAAGCGTAAGAGGGAGATCGGGCAATCATGAAAAAAAGGACAATTTTAGCGTTTTTGGCTGCTGTTTGTGTATGTATGGAAATATTTTCCGGGTGTTCAGGGACAGAATCTGCAGAGGAATCCGTCAAAGAAGAAGCAGGAGAAACCGCAGAGAAATCAGCCAAAACCGAAGCAGGAGAAACCGCAGAGAAATCAGCCAAAACGGAAGCCGAAAAAACCACAGAGAAATCAGTCAAAGAAGAAGCAGGAGAAACCGCAGAGAAACCAACGAAAGCAGAATCCGAAGAAATTTTAATTGCTGCCGCTGCCAGTTTAAAAAATGCGTATGAAGAAGACCTGATTCCCATGTTTCAGGAAAGGTATCCGCAGATTACCGTGAAAGGAACCTATGACAGTTCAGGCAAGCTTCAGACCCAGATAGAAGAAGGGCTTGAGGCAGATGTGTTTATGTCGGCGGCAGTAAAACAGATGAAGTCACTGGACGAAGGCGGGTGGATTGCTTCGGAAACGGTGGTGGATTTGCTGGAAAATAAGATTGTTCTGATTGTTCCTGCTGGTCAGGAGGAAGGCTTTACGGCGTTTGAGGAAATCGTAAAGGCAGACAGTATTGCCTTGGGCGACCCGGAAAGCGTGCCTGCTGGGCAGTATGCCAGGGAAGCATTGACCCGTCTGGGACTGTGGGAGGATGTTTCGGCAAAGGCCAGTTTTGGGACGAATGTGACGGAAGTATTAAACCAGGTTGCTGCGGCGAGCGCGGACGCGGGGATTGTTTATGCAACGGATGCAGCCAGTATGGCGGATAAGGTCAGTGTTGTGGCCCAGGCACCGGAGGGCAGTCTGTCGGCTAAGGTGATTTATCCGGTTGCTGTGGTTAAGGGGACAGCGCACAGGGAAGCTGCCGACTGCTTTGTGAAATTTTTAACCTCGCAGGAAGCGATAGAGGTATTTCAGTCCTACGGATTTACAGAGAGAAAATAAGCCGGAGGAAATCGGGGAAGAAAGGAAAGTGGTCAGGGATGGACTGGACGCCGGTAATGATTTCTTTGAAAACAGCGGGAGTGTCGATTGCAATTACGTTTTTTCTGGGAATTTTGGCAGCGTGGATGGTGGTTTCGATGAACAATGACTGGTGGAAGGGTGTGGTGGATGCATTATTCACCCTTCCTCTGGTTCTTCCGCCCACGGTGGCAGGCTTTTTTCTGTTGTACCTGTTTGGGGTAAAGCGTCCGCTGGGCAGGTTTTTTATCGAGTATTTTGGCGTGAAAATTGTTTTTTCCTGGGGGGCGACGGTGATTGCGGCGGTGGTGATGTCCTTTCCTTTGATGTACCGATCGGCCCGGGGAGCGTTTGAACAGGTTGATCCGGATTTATGTGCGGCGGCAAGAACTCTGGGAATGAGCGAATGGGCGATTTTTCGCCGGATTCTTTTTGCCAATGCGCTTCCCGGCATTATCAGCGGCGGCGTGCTTAGTTTTGCACGCGGGCTGGGTGAGTTTGGGGCTACGGCAATGCTTGCCGGAAACATTGCCGGGAAAACAAGGACGCTTCCTATGGCGGTTTACTCGGAGGTGGCTGCGGGAAATATGAAACAGGCGTATTCTTATGTACTGGTGATTACGGCAATCGCCTTTTTTTCCGTGATACTGATTAACCGGGCGAAAACGGTGACTGAGAAAAAGAGGAGATAGAAGAAAAGTGAAGCTGGATGTGGAGATTTACCGCCGTTTCAAGGATTTTACCTTAGATCTTTCCTTTTCTGCCGGGGAAGGATGCCTGGGGATTTTGGGGGCTTCCGGCTGCGGGAAAAGCATGACCTTAAAGTCCATTGCCGGAATTATCCGACCGGACAGGGGAAGGATTGTCCTTTCCGGGGAAGAGGACAGCGTGCTTTTTGATGCGGAAAAGTCGATTTGTGTTCCCCCGCAGAAACGTCAGGTGGGGTATTTATTTCAGCACTATGCGCTGTTTCCCAATATGACGGTGGAGGAAAATATCCTGGTGGGATTAGAGGGAAGAGAAGCGGCAGAAAAAAGAAAAGGCAAAAAAAACAGGTTTGGGGCAGGTTTGGGGCAGGAAAAGCGAGGGCAGCGCCTTAAAGAACTGGTGGAGCAGTTTCGACTTCATGGGCTGGAAAAGCATTACCCGGGGCAGCTTTCGGGGGGACAGCAGCAGAGGGCGGCGCTGGCAAGGATTTTTGCCTATGAACCGTCAGTGCTTTTGTTGGACGAGCCGTTTTCCGCGATGGATGGCTTTCTGCGCGAGGGATTAAGGCTGGAACTTGCAAGGGTATTGAAACAGTTTTCAGGAATTTCGATTATGGTGACCCATGACCGGGACGAGGCATTCCAACTCTGTTCCCACCTGCTTTTGATGGATAAGGGAAAGGTTCTCACGGCAGGAAAGACCAGGGATGTTTTTTCTCATCCAGGTTCCTGTCCGGCAGCCAGGCTGACCGGATGTAAAAATATCTCCCGGATTCAGCGATTAGGAGCACACAGGGTTCGTGCACTGGACTGGAACGGGCTGGAACTGGTTACAGAAGATGCGGTGGAAGAAAGGCACAGTTCGATTGGAATACGCGCCCATGATCTGAAAGAAGTTCCTGACGCACAGGCAAAAGCATGGGAGGATAAAGCCGGAGGGAATCTTATTCCGGTGGGAAAGGCTTCTGTTTCGGAAATGCCTTTTGAATGGTATATTACCTTAGAAAACGGCCTGTGGTGGAAGAAGGAAAAAGAGATGAATGCCCGAGGGATTGAAGGGATGCTTCCTGGCTGGCTGCGGGTAGAGCCGTCAGCAGTGCTCTTGCTGGAGGGCGAGTAAAGAAAAGAGAAAAGCGTCAGGGCAGGCAGAAATAAAAAGGATGACAGATAAAAAACAGCGGCAGGACTGGCAGAAATAAAAAGGATGACAGATAAAGAACAGCGGCAGGACTGGCAGAAATAAAAAAGGGTGACAAAATAAAAAGCAATACAGAATAAAACAGAACGGAGAATGAATAGGATGGAAGAGTTATTTCGGGAACTTGAACAGCAGATGCTTTGCGGCAGGGAAACGGTTCTGGCAACGATTATTGCCAGTTCAGGTTCAACCCCCAGAGGAGCAGGGTCAAGGATGCTGATTTTATCTGACGGATCGATCCGGGGAAGCATCGGCGGCGGCGCGGTGGAATATCAGGCCATCCAGACAGGTTTGGCGGCAATGAGGGGGAAACGCTCCGCGGTACACGGCTTTTCCCTGACCCGAAACCAGACAGCGGATATCGGCATGGTCTGCGGCGGGGATGTGGTTGTATATTTTCAGTATGCTTCGCCGCAGAATACCGCCCTGCTTAACCTTTGCAGAGAAATCAGGAAGGCGCTTGCGCGGGATGAGGATAGCTGGCTGGTGATGGATATTACGGAAGAAACCTGCTGGCAGATGGGGCTTTATTCCCAAAAGGGCGGTTTTATGGGGATGGAATGCTTAAAGGCGGCTGTCTGTGACAGGGAAGAGGATGCCAGGGCGTTTGCCAGGGAGTTTTTCCAAAAAAGGGCGGTGCAGAAGGAAGTGTTTGGGCGGAAATATTACTGTGAGCCTTTAGTCTGTGCCGGGACAGTGTATGTCTTTGGCGGGGGGCATGTGGCGCAGGAGTTGGTTCCTCTTCTGGCACATCTTAACTTCCGCTGCGTGGTCATGGACGACCGGAAGGAATTTGCCAGACCGGAATTATTTCCCCAGGCGGCAAAGACCGTGGTGGGGGATCTGGAACATATTGGAGAGTCTGTTTCCATACAGCCCCAGGATTATGTCTGCATTATGACCAGGGGGCATCAGTACGATTATTATGTACAGAAGCAGGCGATGGGGGCGCATCCAAGGTATATCGGAATTATGGGAAGTAAAAATAAGGCGGCGGTTATCCGGGAAAAGCTTTTGCAGGATGGTTATTGTCCGGAGGAGATTGACGCCTGCCATACGCCCATCGGGGTGGAAATTGCAGCGGAAACACCGGCGGAGATTGCGGTGAGTGTCGCCGGGGAGTTAATTAAGGTCAGGGCAAGCAAGTGCGCAGACCTGCGTGAACAGTAACGAACAGTAACTTATACTATTCTAAAGAAAACGGTCGCTTGATTTTTCCTGTAAACTACGGTAGAATAATGGGAAAAATACCGCCTAATCGGCGGCGGATTTTTAAAGAAAACAAGGGAGGAAGCAGGATGAAAAAAAGCGTGGCTGCTCTGCTTTTAGCTGTATGTATGACAGGTCTTACGGCCTGCGGAGGCGTCGTTTCAGGCCAGGTGGCGGGAAAGGTGCTGGAGGGTTTGCTGACCAAGGATTCCGGGAAGGATGAGGAAGAAAAGGCAGATAATGACGGGAAAGCAAAGGATGGTAAGGATCAGGAGGAGCAAAACCGGGGAGAAAATATCGGACAAGGGGAAGAAGAAACCGGGGAAGCTGCAGACGGCGCAGACAGCAAAGGAACAGAAGAAGCCGATGTTGTGTCCGATAAAGCAGAAAAGAACAGGGGTCTGGAACTGAAATTGGAGAAAAGGTATCTGAATGAACAGAATGGAACGGAGCTTTTGATGCAGGTGGAGTATCCTTTCCTTTCGGTTAATCAGGAAAATTTCCCTGGTCTTTTTTCTGCGCTGGAATCCTTAAATGGTGAGTGTGAAGCGCAGGCTGTCCAGTGGAAACAGCAAAATCTTCCCTATGTTCAGGAAGTGATGAACGAGGAATATTTCTATGGCTATGAATATTTTCAGACGATGCATGTGCACCGGGCCGATGCACAGACGGTCAGTATCATCAGTGAATATTATGAATACACCGGAGGGGCGCATGGCGGAACGTATTTTACATCGAAAACTTTTGACAGCGCCACCGGCAGGGAACTGACGCTTGCGGATGTGACGGCGGATCTTCAGGGGCTTGCCGATGCGGTGATTAAGAAACTGAATGAAGAATACCCCTGGGGAGATGGGAAAGAACACTACCGTGACACGGTGGAGAAGCAGATTGTAAAAAAGGGCCCCGACGCCTATGATGCGAGCTGGGCTTTAAGCTATCATGGAATCATCTTTGACTTTGGAAGCTACGAACTGGGAGCCTATGCCATGGGCTGTCCGGAGGTTATCGTACCGTTTGACCAATATCCCGGGCTGATTAAGGAAGAATATACCCGTGTGCCGGAAGAATATGCGGTAAATCTGAAGAATTATACGACGGTCTATGAAGATACCGACGGGGACGGCAGTCTGGAGGAAATTTCTGTTTCCGCCTATGATGCCCAGGACGGTTACAGGCAGACGATTCATATCTATATTGACGAAACAAGCACGGAATATAACTCAAGGGGCTGGTTTGACGAGGCTTACCTTATTCATCAGAAGGACGGTTCCCTCTATCTTTATGTTTATGTATCTGCGGAGAACGATGAAGGCATTATCCATATTTTCCGCCTGTCCGGGGAATCGGCAGTATTTGCGGAGGATGCCCACGGCTATTTGGGAGGAACCATGATGGAGAATCCCGGATGCTTTAGGGTGTATGATGGTTTGGATGCATTAAGCACCTACAGCGGTTACCGTGACTGCTGTGTGGGCGACGGGGGGCGGCTGGAAGCGCTTGACGATGTCTATACGATTGAAATGTATACTTACGGCGATGAGCCGGAGCGGCATTTAACCGCGAAAATCCCGGTTCCCGCCTGGATGATTTCCGAGAATGGAAGTGTGGCAGAAACCCCGGAGCAGCTTCCCGCCGGAACCAGTCTGTATTTCCGCAGAACGGATAACCGGACCTTTGTGGAAATGGAACTGGAGGACGGACGCCGCTGCCAGATAAGGGGAGATTTTGCGACCTGGCCGAAAACAATAAACGGGATAAGCGAATATGACTGTTTTGACGGGATAATGTATGCAGGTTAGTATTTTTGCCCGCCTAAAATCACAAAATCGTTCAGGGCAGGTCTGCGATATTGCTCAGGATAAGTCCATAAGATTACTCAGGGCAAATCCGCGAAGTATTTCAGGAATAAAGCCTTTGCCGCCTGCTGTACCTCCTGCTCCATAGCCAGATAGCGCTTTAAGTAATCCCTGGATTTTGGAGTGAGGACGGAGGAGCCGCCGTCGCTTCCGCCGGATTTCGTGGAGAGGAGGGGAAAGCCCAGGTGCTTTTCGGCATCCTTGACAATGTGCCAGCCCTTGCTGTAGGACATGTGCATCTGGCGGCAGGCGGTCTGCATGGAGCCGGTGTGGTCAACCAGGGTTAAAAACTGGGCGATGCCCGGGCCGAAAAAGATATCATCCCCCTCGATGTAAAGCTGGGTAACGCTGTGGGTCGGGATTTTCCGGGAGCGGTCGTAGTTAAGGATGCAGTCCCGATCCTCTTCGATAGCAAGGATAATCCCCTGATCTTCAACCGGAATTTCTTCCAGCTGGGCATTAATCTCTTCCTGGCGAAGTGCGCCGCGCAGGCCCTGGTTTCCCGAATAGCGCAAAAGAAGGGGGATTAGGTCTGTGGAAAGGATAACAGGATGGCCCCTCCGGTTCTGATAAATGGGGCAGGCGGCCTTTTTCCGGCTTCCAAGCAGCTTTTCTACGGTATCGCCCAGAAACATGGGGTACTTTACCGGGAGAAAGAGGACGCGATCGCAGAGATCTTCGATATAGTTTAAGCCCATGCAAAGGCTGTCGTACATCTGCGTTGTTTCGTAGTCCTCATTGCGCAGACAGATAATGCGCATACGGGAAATATGTTTCTCTACTTCTTCCGCATTCTGCCCGGTAATAACGATAATGGGGTCGATATCCGCCTGCTTAAGCATAATAATGATACGGCGGATAATGGTGGTTTTTCCTATGGGAAGAAGAGGCTGGAACGGGGCATCGATATGGTGCCCGGCAGCAGAGATAACGGCTCCGGTTTTTACGGTTTTCATCAAAGAAACTCCTTTTTGTGTTTTGTTAAATCTTTGCCCAGGGAATATCAAAAAATAATATAGCATAGAGTTTAACAAATTTCAAGGGAAATGAGGGCCGAGCGCGACCGCTTAACTTTGCCGGGTTACTGTTCACACGTTCACAGCAGCTTATCAGATCTAGTCGGTTTTTATGTGTTTATTTTTTTAGAATGGGGTGTTTTTGCTTTGATTGACATCGTTGACATAGTCAGAACAACTGCATTGAAAAAACCTTTTGTTATTTCTGTAATCGGCGCAGGGGGAAAGACGACCTGTATAGAGAGAATCGCAGAAGAAGTTCGCAGGCAGGGAAAAACGGCGGCGGTGGTGACGACGACGCATATGTGGATTCCCGAAAAATACAGTGCGGTGGTTAAGTCATGGGAAGAGGCTGTTAAGCAGTTAAAAGAAGAGGGTATGGTTTATTATGGCCTGGCGGCAGAGGCGGAAGGAAAGATGGTATTTCCGGGGCAGGAGGGCTATCAGGCGGTTTGTTCTGCGGCGGATGTGGTGCTGGTGGAGGCGGACGGGGCGAAGGAAAAGCCGATAAAGTTCCCGGACTGGAGCCGCGAGCCGGTAATTCCTGAAAATACGGATAAGATTATCCTGGTGTTTGGATTGTCCGCCCTGGGAAGGCCGCCGGGCGAGGTCTGCCACAGGTGGGTGTTGTGTCAGACTTTGCCGGATAAAGAGGATTTGGATAAAGAAAAAGGAAAGCCTAATCTAATGACAGCACAGGAGTTCGTGGATAAAGAACTGCTTCTTTTTCTTTTGCAGTACGGCTATCTGCGGGAGTTAAAGCTTCGTATCCCCAAACTTCCTCCCCTCGTGCTGCTTAACCAGGCGGACGATGAAAAAAAGAGGACGGATGGGGAATGGATCAGAACACAGTTGGAAGAGAGAGGGATTGTATGCAGGGTGATACAGTGCAAATCGCCGTAATTTACATGGCTTCGGGATTTGGGAAACGGTTTGGCAGGAACAAGCTTTTAGAACCGGTAAACGGGAAGGCGCTGTATCTGCACGGGCTGGAAATGTTTATCCGCTGGCAGGAAGAAGGTAAAAATAAAGAATATAAAGAACATAAAGAAAAGAAAGAAAACCTTCAGCTAAAAATAAACCTGGTACTGGTAAGCCAGTGGGAGGAAATCCTTACCTTCGGGCGCAGGCAGGGGCTTATCTGTGTGGAGAATCATCAGGCAGAGGAGGGAATTACCGCCTCTATCCGTCTGGGGCTTCAGGCTGCCGGGGAGTCCGATTACTATTTGTTTTCGGTGGCCGATCAGCCGGGACTTAAGCTGGAAACCCTGAATGCATTTATCTGGGGATTTCTGGAAAATACAAAGAAAAAGGACGGCTTCAGCATAGGATGCCTCTGTGAAGAGAAGGGCGGCAGAAGGAATCCGGTGATTTTCCATCGGCGTTACCGGGAAGAACTTTTGGCACTCCGGGGGGATACGGGGGGAAGCCAGGTGATTAAGCGTTATCCCGGGGAGGTTTTCTCCTTTTTGGCAGGGGAGGAGGAACTTAAGGATATTGACCGGATTTGTGATATTTCCTCCTGATGTCCCCTTATATTTGAGCGGGCGGGGTCGATATATTTATTGTAAATAGGTATATTCTACCAGAAAGGAGAACCAATTATGTCAAGCGGAGTTTCAACCAATTATCAGTACAATGGCTACAGCAGCTATCAGCCAAATATGCTGGACAGCAAAAGCTGGGAAACGAAGGCAAAACAGGATGCCGAGAATATTAAAAACAGTACGGACAAAACGTCTGGTACTTCCGGTACATCCAGCACCAATAAAACGACCGGCACCAGTTCCAGTACCTCGATCAGCGTTGGCAGTTCAGCCAGCACCTCTACGTTTTTATTAGCCTATCAGTCCCAGCTTGAAGACCTGGAAGCATCCGCAGCAAAGCTGCAGATGAGTGCGAAGGATAACGTATTTTCCAAGTATGATGCAGCGGTGAAAAAGGCTCAGGAAGATCCGTCGGAAGCAAATACCAAGGCTGTAGATACGGCTCTGGACAACATTGTTTCTGCATTTAAGGATTTAACAGGCAAGTACAACAGTACGATGTCTTTCCTTTCCAACAACCAGGAGAGAGGTTCCGGGATTCAGGCACAGATGGAGTCTTTAAAGCGGATGATGCCGAATGAAAAGACGCTGGCGGCCATGGGCATGGGCTATGATACGAACGGCAAAGTGACCTTTGACGAGGAAGCATTCAGAGAAAACTGGGAGAAAGACCCGGAAGAGATTAAAAACTTAACCGGCGGCCAGTTTGGTTTTGCCGAGCGTGTTGGCAATAAGGCAACGGCAATCCTTGATTCGTCCGTGGATAAGATTATCGGAAGCGACGGAACCACGGCAGCGAACGGAAAGCACAGCGCTACCTCAACAGATACCAACACCACGACATCCTTTACCAAATCCTCCACGATGTCCGATTCCTTTATGCAGTTTGCTAACTTTGCAAGGAGCGGAGCCTTTAATTTAAGCAATTATTATACCGTGGGTATGCTGAATATGCTGGTATAAGGGTAAAGAGGTCAGACCGAAAGACCAGAGCAGATTAAGAACAGTTGGGGCGGAGATTTCTCCGCCTGCTTTTTTTCCTTTTACCGTGAACGCATGTAAGCCGCAGCAAACCCTCCCTGGGATAACCGATAAACATATGAACTGATTAGTAATTGGGTAAAAATGGTAAATTAAAAGATGAAAATATCTTTGTTTTTATTTGAAAAATGGAAATTTTTCCCGTGGGTTTTTTTGGCGTTTGACCGAAATTCACTTGACATCACAGAAACCTTGTAGCATAATAATAAAGAGCTTAATTACGGGAAGGGTGATTTTGTGTCCGAACGGTTGCGTTTTCCTGGAAATATGTAGGAAAAGACGACAGGACGACTGCAAACGGATGCGTAATTAACGCAGAATTTCCTGTTTTTTTGTAGAATAAAGGCTGAAAAATCAGATAGTTTGTTATCTGTATACAGAGAAACAGAAGGAAAAGGAGAGGATAGGGGCATGTCGGGAATATATGGAAACGGCATAGGTTTGACAGAAAAGATGTTGGATTATTTGTGGGCCAGACAGTCGGTTTCACTGAATAATATTGCGAATGTAGATACTCCCGGGTTTAAATCACAGTACATAACGTTTGAGGAAGAATTAGCGAAACGTCTGAAGAATGCAAGCAGTTATAAAAAAGCGCCTAAACGGGCAGTTGCACAGGCAATTGAGGATACACACGCACAGATGCATATTACTTGGGATGAATCAAGCCGCCTGGACGGGAATAATGTAGATATGGACCAGGAACAGATAGAAGTGGTAAGAACCGCCTATCAGTACCAGTTCATGCTCAGTTCCCTGAATAATGATTTTACCCGTCTGAGGAATGCGGCAAAGACATTTTGATATGTTGGCCGTGGTTTGTTGATGGCTAGCATTTTCATTTTGTTTGTTAAAAATTTGTTAAAATAAGTAAAGCAGGAAGAAAAGGGAGAGAATGATGGAAGGAGCAGCATTTATAACTCCTATGATGCCGTGGAATTCGATTGGCATACAGGAAGACGTCCGTCAGACGGCGGTGGTTAATGCAGAAGCATCTTTGTTTAAGGATGTATTTAAAAATACAATTAATCAGGTAAAAGAAGCACAGGCCGATGTAGAAGCCAAGCAGTACTTATTAGCCACAGGCCAGTTAGACGACGCGCATGTTCTGCCGATAGCCGAGGCAAAAGCCGGTTTGGCGGTAGACGTCCTGATCGGACTCAGGAATAAGACGATTGAATCTTACAATGAACTGATTAAGATAAGTGTTTAAGTTTCCCTATGAATATAGAATAAAGGTTGGAAAAAGACGTGCAGAATTTAAAAGAAAGCTGGTTAAACATACCAGAAAAAACGCGAAAACTAATAGCCATCCTGGCAGGGGGAACGATTGTACTTGCAGTAATCGCCATACTTATCCTGAATCTTGGGAAGAATACTGATTACAGTACGCTGTTTACCGGATTAAGCCAGGAAGAGGCCCAGCAGGTAGTAAATCTTCTTCAGGATCAGGGCATAGACTACCGCTATAACAGTAATGACGGAGCGATAAGGGTTCCGGAAACTTCGGTAGAGCAGACCAGGGCCCGTCTGGTCAGCCAGGGATATCCGAAAAGCGGTTTTACATACGATATGTATTTAAACAATACGGGCCTGATGACGACAGAGTCCGACAAGGAGCAGATTACGCTCTACGAACTTCAGGATCGTTTGGGAGCAACCATCCGCCTCTTTGAAGGAGTTCAGGATGCGAAAGTAACCATTGTCTTAGAACAGCGCCAGCGCTTTGTGATTGATGATAATTCCGGACAGGAAGGCTCCGGCTCCGTAGTGATTACCATGCAGAGCGGAAGCAGCTTAACCGCAGAGAAGGCACAGGCAGTAAAAAACCTGATTTCCCATTCTGTCCAGGGTGTGACCTTCACCAATGTCCGTGTCTTTGACGCGGCGACCATGCTGGAGGTTGACGGGGAACTTACCAACTCCGGTTCCAGCGCAGGTTCGGATATGGTCAGCCTGACCACGATGGTGGAGAATAATATCGCGGCGAATGTCCGCCGGGTAATCGAGCAGTTTTACGGTGCGGGAAATGTAGCCGTATCGGTTAAGGGAACCCTGAACATGGAACGTTTAATTCAGGAGAACACCCAGTATTCCGTACCGGAAAAGATTGACAACGAAGACAAGACCGGTTTATTACAGACCGAAGATGTCATGAACGAAAGCACGAATACCGCTTCCCAGGATGCCGGAGGTCTGGTAGGAGCCGACGCGAATGCCGACACGCCCCGGTATACGAACGAAGACGGAACCGAGAGAGTGGATGATTCTTATTCTAATGGGAGCGCTTCACGGCTGTGGCTCTATAACACGTTAAAAGAGCAGCGTGAGATAGACCCGGGTGTTTTGGAGGATACCTCTGTAGCCGTAACGATTGTGATGAATGAAACAACCGTGAATCTTAATGTTCAGCAGGATGATCTTCTCCGGCTGACGGCGAATGCTGCAGGGATTCCGATTGAAGCAATTGATGAAAAGATTACCGTTGTCCGCGCTTCGTTCCCGGCAGCAGGAGAAACTCAGCCTTCGGACGGCACAACAGAGGTCGGCGGAGATGATGTCATCAAAACGGTTCTGCAGCTTCCATGGCAGGTACTGGCAGCGATTGGTGCAGCCATCGTTCTTTTACTGCTTCTGATCATCCTTATGATGCTGAGAAGAAGGAAGAAGAAAAAAGCCCAGCTCATCCTTGGTGAAGGAGAAGTTTTAGAGGGCGAAGATCCTAATGCTCTTCCGGGAGGCGAAGGAGAGTCCGAAGGCGAAGACGGACGGGCGCACGCCGTGCCGAGTCTGGATGATGTCGAGGATGAATTTACGAAGAATGAAGAGATTCTTAATCTTCGGATGCAGCGCAGCCTGCGTCTGAAGCAAAATATATCGGAGTTCGTGGATCAGAATCCGCAGATTGCAGCGAAACTGATTCAGAGCTGGCTGAGAGGGGAGGATGATTTAGGCGATGTCAGAAGTAGAAAGCAGTCAAAGTAAAGTAGAAGATATCATGCCCCTGACCGACCCCAAAAGCAAAGCGGCCCTGGTGGTGGTATCTCTTGGCGCGGATCGTGCCTCTCAGATTTATAAATATTTAAGCGAACAGGATATTGAAGACCTTACTTTTGAAGTGGCAAAACTGGGAAAAACCAATAATTCCCAGGTCGAAGCCACACTTGATGAGTACTATAAGCTTTGCCTTACGCATAAGATGATGACCGACGGCGGTCTTGACTATGCAAGAAACGTACTGGAGAAGGCTTTTGGCGAATCTACCGCCAGAAACCTTCTGGAAAAAGTTTCCAAAACCCTCCAGTCCAAGCCGTTTAACTTCTTTATGAAGGGAGATCCGAAGGCGCTGTTCTCCCTGCTGCAAAATGAGCGTCCCCAGGTCATTGCCCTGATTATGGCCTATATGGACACGATGCAGGCAGCACAGGTTCTGGAAGAACTTTCCGACGAGAAGCGCATACAGACGGTAGAATGTATGGCAAAGATGGATCGGGTATCGCCCGAAGCGATTTCCATCGTGGAAGAAGAGATGAAGCGCAAGTTTGCAACCATCATTACCAGCGAAGATAATATGAGCCTGGGCGGCGTGGACTATGTAGCCGATATGATGAACCATATTGATCGAAGCAGTGAAAGGAAAATCTTTGAAGAACTCGGAAAACGCAACCCCGAACTCGCGCAGACCATCCGCGACAAAATGTTCGTATTCGAGAACATCCTGGATATGGACGATCGTTCCGTACAGCGTTTCGTCCGGGACTGCGATACCAAAGATATTGTCTATGCACTTAAGAATGCTTCCGAAGAGATGCGGGCAATCTTCTTCAACAATATGTCCAAACGTACAGCCGACACCGTGCGGGGCGATTTGGAGATTACGACGAATGTGCGCTTAAAAGATGTCGAAGAAGCACAGCAGCGTATCGTCAATATTATCCGCGGCTTAGAAGAGCGGGGTGAGGTAATCATTAAGAAGGGAGGCGAAGATGATAACATCATCGTCTAGCCGGATTATCAAGCGCCCGGACGCGGCAGGGCTGGTAAAGCAGTACATCCCTTTAGCAGAAGCGGTTCCGACGGGTGAACCCGTAGTGAAAAAAGCAAGTTTTCCGCACCTGACGCTGGAGGGAAAAGAAAAAAAAGAAGAGTTCAGGGAACCTCTTTCCGAAGAGGACGCATATAAAGAAAGTGAGGCGGCACAATTAGAAGAAGCTGCCTCTGCCCAGGAAGCACTGAATGCACAGTGGGAGCAGGAAGCAAGGCAGGCTTTAGAAGAAGCAAAAAAGGCCGCCCAGGAGATTCTCGAACAGGCCCATATTCAGGCCGAAGAGGAGCGGGCAGCCGCCAAAGAAGAGGGTTACCGCACAGGCTACGGAACCGGTTACCGGGAGGGGATGGCCCGGGGCGAGGCCGAGTGCAGGGAAAACTTCAAGGAAAAGCTTACCGCCTTTGAGAGCGATATTCGCAGGGCCTTAGGTTCTGTGGAAACGGCGAAGGAAAACTGTATGCGCCGTTACCTTGATGAATTAAAGGACTGTGCCATTGCCATAGGCGAGAAGGTCATCCATATCAGCCTTCGATCGAGCGGGGAAGTTATTAAAAAGATGATTGTTACCGCCACGGAAAAGCTGAAAAAAACCGCCTGGGTGAAGATTTACATTGACAAATGCGACTACGATATGATGATGGAAACCGACGCCGATATCTTAGATGAACTTGCCCATCTCTCCGATAATATTAAGTTTATCGTGATGGATAAAGAAGAGCGGGGCGACTGCATTATCGAGATGCCGGAGGAAATCGTCGATGTCAGTGTCAATACCCAGATAGAAAATATCAAGGACATTTTGGAAAATGTACGAATATAGGAGCTTTTATGTTTGAAAAAATTCCTTCGCTGATTAGTAAATCAGAAACGGTGAGCCATATCGGGAAAATTGAAAATGTAGTCGGGATGTCCATGGAGGCTTCCGGCGGCCGATCCAGTATCGGGGATATCGTGATGATTTATAACGAAGAACAAAACCGCCAGATGCCTGCGGAAGTCGTGGGCTTTAAAGACGGAAAGATTCAGCTGATGACCTACGAGGCGACCAGCGGCATATCCTCCGGAAGCTTTGTAAGGAATACCCGGCGAAGGCTTAAAGTTCCTGTGGGAGATTTCCTTCGGGGAAGAATTATCAATGCTCTGGGAGAGCCGATTGACGGCAAGGAGGGCTTCCCTTCCTCCCGCTATTATACCGTGAACAGCCCCTATATTAATCCTTTAAACCGGCCCCCCATAAGGGAACGGCTGGAATTCGGCGTTAAAGCCATCGATGGACTCAATACCATAGGAAAAGGCCAGAGAATCGGAATCTTTGCCGGTTCCGGTGTGGGCAAGAGTACATTGATGGGAATGATTGCAAAAAATGTTAAAACCGACATTAATGTTATCGCCCTGGTAGGCGAGCGTGGACGTGAGGTTTTGGAGTTTGTCCAGAAGGATCTGGGTGAAGAGGGAATGCGAAGATCCGTCCTTATCGTGGCAACCTCAGACCAGCCCGCCATGCTCCGCATGAAATGCCCGCTTGTGGCGACTACCATTGCAGAATATTTTAAAGATCAGGGTTTTGATGTCCTGCTGATGATGGATTCTCTTACCCGTTATGCGATGGCACAGAGAGAAATCGGCCTGGCTATCGGTGAACCCCCGATAGCCAGAGGATATACTCCGTCAATCTATGCTGAGTTTCCCAAGCTTCTCGAGCGAAGCGGGAACTTCGGAAAGGGCTCGATTACCGGCGTCTACACCGTACTGGTTGAAGGTGACGACACCAACGAGCCGATATCCGATACCGTCCGCGGTATACTCGACGGCCACATCGTTCTCAGCAGACAGTTGGCGAATGAAAACCACTTTCCGGCAATTGATATCGGAGCAAGTATTTCCCGTCTTATGGTGGAAATCGTATCCGACGAACACCGGGCAGTAGCTTCCCGGCTGCGCAACCTTTTAAGCCTTTACCAGAAAAATGCGGATTTGATTTCCATCGGTGCATACAAGAGGGGAACCAATCCCGCGTTAGACGAGGCCGTTTCAAAAATCGGAGCAGTGAATGCATTTCTGCAGCAGGGCGTAAACGATAGTTTTACTTATGAAGAAACCTTAGCACACATTAAAACCATCGTTGGCTGATTTCGGAGGGGATAACATTGAAGCAGTTTAATTACCGGCTGGAAACTGTTCTGGCCTATAAAACACAGGTTCTGGATAATTTAAAGTCCGAACATGCGGTAATTATACAAAAGGTGAACCGCAAGCAGGAAGAAATTCAGGGATTGAACAGGGAGCTGGTAAGTTATGAGAGCGACTTTGACGAGGTCAAAGAAAAAGGCGCTGCCATAGAAGACTACCGGCTGTTTGATATGTGTATAGGACGGATGGAAGAGATTATCGATACCGAAAAAGAACGGCTGAAAAAACTTCGTCAGGAAGAGGACGCCAAAAAGCAGGAAGTCGTGGAAGCAAAGGTTGACACGTCAAAATTTGAAAAATTAAAAGAAAAGAAATTTCAGGAATACCAGAAAGCCGTGATGAAGGCAGACGAATTATTTATTGAAGAATTTGTTTCCAACACAACACTGCGGGAGAAAAGGCAGTACAGTTAAAATCCCTTTTGTCTGCAACTTATTTTTGGTAATCACAGCTTTAGCTGTTGATTATAAAAAGGACTGCAAAAGCACAGAGCAAAAAGCAGTCCGCAGCATAAAATAAAGGATAGAAGAAAGGAGGGACAAGATGGATGGAGCAGTAAAGATGCCCGGGCCGCAGATACAGGTAAACACGGCGAACCGGGTACAGAGCACGCAAAATTCCGATTCCGGGATTGAATTCATCCGGCTGATGCAGGCAAAGAATGACCAGACCAAAACGGCCGGTCAGGAAAAGACCCCGCAGAAGACGGAGAACAAGACATCGCAGAGCACTAAGGATGTAAAAGAAAACCCGAAGAATGAAAGCGGTAAGGAACCGGAGATTTCTTCCGACAAAGAAAACACCGAAGAAATCACGGATGCCGAAGAGATGGCACAGCAGGCCGCCATGCAGCAGACCGCAGCACTTTTGGCAGGCATGATTGCACAAAGTCCTGAGGGGAATGCAGAAGAATCCGTAATGCAGGAAGATGTGGTTTCGGCAGTGGGAGAACTGCTGACCGAGGAAGTTCCTGTGGATGCTGTCGGAGCAGAGATGGCAGAAGCCGGGCAGGTGCAGGCAGATGCACTCGCTGGTATTGTCGAAGCACAGACGGAGGTTAAGACGGAAGTTGCGGCACAGACCGCTGTTCAGGAAACTGCCGGGAAGCCGGAAGCCGCACAGACAGAAGCTGCGCAAACAGAAGCCGTTCAGCCAAAGGCTGTGGAAGAAACCGTTAAGAATGAAGGTAAAGCAACCGGGGAAAAGGCAGAAAAAACCGAGGATACCGAAAAGGTAAACGAGCCAGTCCAGAATGTGTCCAAAGAGCAGAAAGCAGAGGAAAAGGCAGAAACCGGAAAGCAGACCGCCCAGGAAGAATTTGCAGGGCAGGGAAGCCGTAAGACGGAGGAGAGCCAGAACCGCGCCGCAGAAGGCGAAAACGGACAGGTGCAGGCCGCAGGAGCAGAAAGCTTCAGAGTGTTTGGACAGCAGAATCAAAATGGATTGTTTGGACAGAAGGCGGAAACCGTTTCGATGAAGACTTCGCCGGAAACCATTCCGCAGGATTTAGGAAAGATGCTCGGCGCAAAGATGGCTGAGGGGGCAAGAACCCTTACCTTAGAACTTGAACCGGCAAACCTTGGAAAGCTTACGATTCATTTAAGCTATGAGGGTGACCGGGCCGCCGTATCCATTATGGCAACGAACCCGAAGACTTTGGAACTGCTGAACCAGAAAGCTTCTGAGATTGCAGCAATTCTTGAAGAAAAGACCGGCCAGGAAACCGTGATTTTCACACAAAAACCGGAAACCAACCAGGAAAACTACGACCGCAATCCCGATGGAAAGAGGGAGAGGGAAGAGCAGGAAGAAAAGCACCAGCAAAATAAAGAAGAACATCAAAGCTTTGATTCCTTTGCACAGCAGCTTCGGCTGGGACTGGTTTAAGATTCGTTTTTTTCATCGAAAAGGATAAAAAGACAAGGAAGGGAAACAAGATGGCATTAGAAGCAGGTGATATCAGCGGAACAACTAGTCCGTATAAGGTAAATTCCTATAAGCCGGAGAGCAATGACAAAAATACCATTTCCATGACCGGTTATTTTCAGCTTCTGGCAGCACAGTTACAGAATCAGGATATGACCAATCCCATGGATAACAGCGAGATTATGGCGCAGATGACACAGATGGCGATGGTACAGTCTTTGACCGCGATGACATCAGCCGTAGATACTTCAACTTCGGTTACGACGCAGACCTATGCAGGCGGATTGTTGGGGCAGGAAGTAACGATGGCAATCACCAAAGAGAATGAATGGGGTGTAGAAGAACCGATTGGAGTAAAATACGCAGTAGTAGAAAGTATAGATTTTACCAGTGGCTCTCCCACGATTCGCTTAAAAGACGATCCGAAGAACTATCAGTTAGCGCATGTTGTAGGTATGGGCAAGGTGCCTGATCCGTATAATACAAAGGTTGATACAGATGATTCGGAAGAAGATAAGAAGCCGGATGAAGTAGAAAAACCGGATGAAACGGAAAAGCCAGGTGACTCTGAAAACCCAGGGGAAACCGATAAAACGGATAAGCCGGAAACACCGGGAACGGGGGATATTGCATAAGGCAGTAATGGATAACGGGGGATAACTGTAGCGTAGCAGATAAAGAGATAGCTTTTGGAGAGGAAAAATAATGGATGTAAATGGAGTGTCAAGATATAACCGACAATCCGGCATCCCCGGCCAGAATACTGAGGCGCCTGGAACCGGGGGAAATCAGGCTGAGTTTCATAAGCTTCTTCAGGACAGGGCAAAGGTCGGCTTGAATTTTTCCAAACATGCTGCAAAACGTATGAATGAGCGGGGTATTGCCGTTGATAATCAGTTAATGAATGATCTGGAACAGGCCGTGGAAGACGCCAGAAAAAAGGGTGCAAAAGATGTGGCAATTATCGGTTCCAGAGGAGTATTTATTGTAAACGTACCGAATAATATGGTTGTTACGACAATGTCACAAAACGATATGCGAGAAAGAGTATTCACAAATATTGACAGTGCCGTTCTTATGTAAGCGGGACCTCGGATGAGGACGCTGATTTGTTCCGTCAGAAGAGCGGGGCGAAGGAACGGAAGAAAGGAATAATAAGACTATGTTAAGATCAATGGATTCAGCAGTTGCAGGGCTTCGTGCCCATCAAAATAAGATGGATGTTATCGGTCATAACCTGGCAAACGTAAATACATTTGGTTTTAAGGCACAGACCTATACATTTAAGGAAGCGATGTATCAGACATCTACAGCTTCTACGGGTGGTACAGAAGATGCTGGTGGTTCTAATGCGGCTCAGTATGGTTATGGTACATTGATGGGGACAATTGGTGTGGATATGACTGCCAGTACACCCTCTTATGTTGGTGGGTTAAATGCATCCATTAATGGTGAAGGCTTTTATATGACTTCAGTGAAAAAAGTTGAGGCAGGTATAGCTATAGGTGGTCAAGATGCCCCTAATTTAAAAACTGCTGAAACAGATTGGGATTATACAAGAGTAGGACAATTTTCAGTTGACAGTCAAGGTTATCTTGTTGATGGTAATGGTAATTTTGTATATGGATTCCGCGCAGAAGATGAAAATTTTGATGAAAAAGGAGTGCTTAAGGAGGATGCAAAACTAAAGCCCATACGTATACCAACGGGTTTTACTGCTGCAACAGGTGGTACAGGTGAGGTTGCAGAGTTTAATGAAGATGACCCTTCCTTGAAAGCAACTAGTGTTTCAATTAATAAAATGGGACAAATTACAGCTACAGTTACTGATGATGATAAAAAGGCTCATCCTGGTGTTTCAATTGGAACCATTGCCATTGTTACTTTTCAGAACCCGGAAGGTGTAACTAAAGCAGGTCAGACTTATTATAAGGCTAACGATGATGATAACAGTGGTCGTGCTGATGTTACAGTACCCGGCGGTGAGGGTGTAGCATCCTTAATGTCCGGCTACATCGAAGCCTCCAACGTAGACCTCGCAAAAGAATTCGCTGATATGATTATGACCCAGAGAGGTTTCCAGGCGAATTCCAAGATGATTACGGTCAGTGACGAAATGCTGAATGAATTAGTTAATATGAAGCGCTAATAAGTGAAGGTAAGTAATAACAAGTAATAACAAGCAATAACAACCCCACCAAATTAAGCGCGAATAAAACAGTAATAAAACGATAACCCACAGTCGTTTAGAACTATATTTCAGGTAATGATTTATGAGAAGGCGGAAAAGTGCAGATCAGAGGATGATGGACAGGGCGAGAGAAGCCCGTATGGACAGGATATCCGGAAACAGAGTAAAAGAAAGACGAGGCTCCTACTCCGAAACTGGAGTAATTCAGGACCCCAAGGATGGAGGAAAGAGTATGATCAGGGTAACACGGTTAAATGGCGAGGTGCTCTATCTAAATATTTTGCAGATAGAATCGATGGAATCCATACCCGAAACAAAGATTAAGATGATGAATGGTGATTACTTTCTTGTAAAGGATTCCGCAGATTCTGTTATCGCGCAGTTGAAAGCGTTCTTCCTCAGTTGTATTGCTGTCGATGGGGGATTGACGAAATAGACTTTTTCATATATTTTATTTAGGAGGAGAAAGACATGGATGTGTCAACACTCATAGGTTTTATATTAGCCATTGGCTTGTGTGTATGGGGAATCGGAACAAGCAAGCTGGGAAACTTTGTGGATTTGCAAAGTTTGGCGATTGTTGTCGGAGGAACCATAGCGGCGATTGTCGCAAGTTACCCGTTCCGTATACTGAAGGATGTGCCAAAGCATTTTGCGGTACTGGTCAGAGGAAAGAAGTATAATATCCCAAAGCTGGTGGATCAGTTAGTTGATTTTGCCATGCTGGCCAGGCAGAGCGGACTTCTGGCCCTGGAAGAGAAAGCGGAGGAGATCAAGGAACCTTTCTTTAAGCAGAGTATCCTGATGATTGTGGATGCGAGCGACGCAGAAAAGGTAAGGGAAATGCTGGAAAAGCAGATGGATGATATGATGGCCAGACATGACGAGGTTGCCGGTATTTACGAGAAGGCTTCTTCCTACGCTCCGGCATTCGGTATGATTGGTACACTTATCGGTCTGATTAACATGCTTAAGGGTCTGAACTTAGACGGGGGCGGAGGTGCCAGCAGTCTTGGTGAAGATATGTCCGTTGCATTGATTACTACCTTTTACGGCTCTGCTTTTGCCAATATCTTCTGTCAGCCGATAGCAAAGAAGTTAAGAATCCGCCAGGCCGAAGAAGAGTTATATTGTACGACCGTGGTTGAAGGGATTATGGGAATTCAGGCAGGGGAGAACCCCTCGTTTCTGAGGGAGCATCTCCTGTCCTGTATGAAGCAGTCGCAGCAGAAGAAGCTTCTCTTAAAAGCCCAGAAGGGCGGCGGTGAAGGTGGTGACAAATAATGAGCAGACGAAAAAAAGGCGGCGGCGGAGGCGAAGATTGCGGAAGCTGGATGGATACATACGGCGATATGGTGACGCTGCTTTTGTGTTTCTTCGTAATGCTGTACTCGATGTCGGATATTAACCAGCAGAAGTGGGAAATCTTTGTCAAGAGTATTTTCCCCAATGCAGGAGATACCCAGCAGATTGCGATTAATGAAAATATCGCCGAGGGAGAGTTTGATGTATCGGGTAATCTGGAGATGGATGTTGATCTGACCCCGGATTCCATGGAAGAGCTTTTCCTTGCCCTTGTGCAGAAGCTCCAGGAGAGCGGTATCGACGGCGTATCCGTTTCCCAGGGCGAGGGCTACACCTTTGTTGCTTTTGAAAACCAGGCGTTTTTTAATGGAGATAGTTCGATTCTGACGAGCGAAGCCACTGAAATACTGGATGTTTTCTGTGATATTATCGCGCCCCAGGCGGAGAATATTTCACAGATTGAGATTATGGGCCATACTGCTCAGGCTGACCCGAATAAGCCGAATAATCCGCGAACTGACCGGCTGTTGTCTTCTGCGCGATCCGCGGAGGTAGCTGCCTATATTCAGAATAAGGACATTATTGACCCGAGTAAGCTGGTGGGTATCAGTTACGGGCAGTTCCGTCCGGTGGATACCTTTGAAACCCAGGAAGGCCGGGCAAAGAACCGAAGGGTGGAATTCCTGATTGTGGATAAGGGCGCGGATATCAAGAGCATGAATGATTTCTATGAAGAGATTTACAGCGGCGATAATGAGGGCGCGGTAACCGCAGGCGATGCGTCTGACAATACAACCGAAGGGTTTGTACCGGTTGACGGCAGCATGGAGGGAGCAGGAAGTATGATTCCGGAGGCAGAAAATCCTGAAGCGGCGGCAGCGCCGGATATGGCAGCTCCGGAAGTGCCGGCCGAATAAGAATGAGAAAAGGTGGCTTATAACGATGGCAGACGTATTATCCCAAAGTCAGATTGACGCGCTTTTAAAGTCCATGCAGGGTGGTGGCGGCGGTGGGGAAGAACCCCAGGAAGCCAAGCAGGAAGAAAAGGCGGCCAGCGTCAAACAGGAAAAAGAAACGATTAAATACAGTAAATATGATTTTTACAGCCCCAGAAAGTTTACCAAGGATAAGCTGAAAATCCTGACGAGCGTATTTGAAAACTATGCGCGGATTATTACTTCCCGTGTCAATGGTGTGTTCAGGGTAATGACGGACATCACGGTAATGGAAGTTCAGGAGCGGCGTTATTACGAGTTTGTCAACTCTCTTAACGAAAATGATATGGTTACGATGGTGAATACCATTATTCCCAATTATAACCGGAAACTGGTTCCTTTGATGATTTATGTTACGCCCGGTCTGGTGATTACGCTGATTGAACGTATGCTGGGCGGCAGTGAAGAGGTAATTAAGGTTAAGCCCGGCTATCGTTATTCCGATGTGGAAGTTGCTTTGTACCGGAGAATTTTAACCTACCTTATTCAGGCATTAAAGGATGGTTTTTCCAATTATTTGAATATGGATTTTGAAGCCCAGAGGATTGAAGAAAATCCCAGTATGATACAGGATGTAGGTGTTGATGAAACAGTAGCCATTATTCTGCTGAATGTGGATGTGGCCGGTCTTGCGGTGGAGAGGATAAGGATTTGTATGCCGGGAAATCTTCTGGAATCCATATTCCAGGTGATTGATACCCGCAAGCATCTGGCGAAGGGCTACGCCTTTGAGGATAACCGGGAAACAATTCTGGAAAATATCCGTCAGTCCCAGCTTCCGATTACCGGACAGCTTGGCACAGTAGCCCTGGACTTAAGCGATATTTATCACTTAAAGGTCGGCGATGTTATCGACATGAATAAGCCCAAGGATAGGGATGTTAAGGTCTTTATCGGAAGGCAGCCCTGGTTTACCGGGAAGATGGGTGTCTATAAGAAGAATGTGGCAATCCAGATCAGTCAGCGGCTCTTTGAGGACGGGGAGTTTACCGATAATTCTTCCTTAGAAGAGGCAGCAGCGACGGAGGATGAAGAAAAGCTTGCCGCGTCAGAATAGGAACAATAAAGAAAATATGATTTTTTAGAAAAGAGAGGAAAAGAAAATGGCAAAGATTATGTTGGTTGATGATGCCGCGTTTATGAGGATGATGGTGAAGAATGCCCTGACAAAAAGCGGGTATGATAATTTCGTGGAGGCACAGGACGGTGCAGAAGCTGTAAAGAAGTATGATGAAGAGAAACCGGATATGGTTATCATGGATATCACTATGCCGAACATGGATGGTCTTCAGGCATTAAAGAAAATCCGTGAAAATGATCCCAATGCCAAGGTGGTTATGTGTACCGCCATGGGCCAGGAGGGAATGGTTGTGGATGCGATTAAGTCCGGAGCAAAGGACTTTATCGTAAAGCCGTTTAACGCAGAGCGTATCGTACAGACCGTAAACACGATTTTAGGTCAGTAGTCAGGCAGGAGGAATCAGAATGGCTTTTTTAAGTTCTTTTGACATCAGTGCGTCTGCTTTGAGCGCCCAGCGTATGCGTATGGATATTGCTGCGGAGAATATTGCGAATATCGACACAACCAGAACGGAACGCGGAGGCGCCTATCGAAGGAAAGATATACTGTTTGAAAGTTATGGAGCAGGGTCTTTTCGTGAGGCTCTGCGCACCGCTTCGCAGGGGAAGGGTTTTCCCGGAAGAAATGCGGGCGTGCGGGTTGCAGGAATTATTGAGGATGACCGGGAGATGAAGCAGGTTTATAACCCGGGCCATCCGGATGCGGATGAAAATGGTTTTGTAACTATGCCCAATGTGGATTTGTTAAAGGAAACGGTTGACTCGATGTCGGCAACACGATCCTACGAAGCAAATGTTACGGCGTTAAACGCCATGAAGCTGATGGCGCAGAAGGCTCTGGACATTGGTAAATAACCTTCGTCCATAAGAAAAATGAGAAAAAGGAGATTGAACAATGGGCGCTAGCAGCTTTAACGAAATGGAACTGGACGCCATAGGGGAAATTATGAACATCAGTCTTGGCGCTTCTGCAACTGCAGTTTCAACTATGCTGAGCACGATTGTGAATATTACTACGCCTATAGCCAGTGTTCTGCGCAAGGATGAATTTGAATTTAAGAGGCTTGAACCGGCGATTGGTGTGGAAATTGACTATGTAGAAGGTCTGGAAGGCAAAAACATTATGATGTTCCGCCGGGAGGACGTGCGCATTATCGTCAATACAATGATGGGAGAGGAAACCAGTTCCGAGGATTTTGAACTGGACGAACTCCATATCAGCGCAATCTGCGAGGTCATGAACCAGATGATGGGCGCATCCGCTACGGCTCTGTCCGAATTTTTGGGCATGATTGTCAATATATCTACTCCGAAGTCCTTTGAGATAGGGGAACCGGAGGATTTTAAGGATAAGTATTTTACTGATGAAGACGGCATGGTGGTTGTTCGCTTCCGCCTCGAAATCGAGGGCAAGATGGAAAGCGAGTTTATGAATATTATGCCGATAGGTCTGGCAAAGAAGCTTTTAGCTCCGTTTGAGGCTTCGTTAGGGGACAGTGAACCGGCACCTGCGCCGGAACCCGAAAAGCCGCTTGTATCGGAACCCGAACCGGATTCTTCGGGCGGCGGGGCGACGATGTCGCAGGCCGAGATGGACGCGATGTTTGCCGCGATGCGCGGAGAAGGCACACCTGTACCGGAACCCGAACCGGCATCTTCCGGAGGCGGAGCAACGATGTCGCAGGCCGAGATGGATGCGATGCTTGCTGCGATGCGCGGGGATTCTCCTGCACCAGCTCCGGAATCAGCACCAACGCCGCCGGCACCGGCTCCACAGCCCGCTGCACCGGCACAGCAGCCAGCAGCACCGATGCCTCCGCAGGGAATGGCACCGGCACAGCAGCCGTACTATCCTTATCCGCCGATGGGTTCCGATCCGATGATGCTTCAGCTTTTAAATCAGATGCAGCAGACGCAGGCGCAGATGATGGAGATGATGAAAAATGTAGGAAAGGCACCAGCACCGGCAGCGCAGC
The DNA here is from genome assembly GCA_946553025.1 of uncultured Clostridium sp. Lineage (GTDB taxonomy): Bacteria > Bacillota > Clostridia > Lachnospirales > Lachnospiraceae > Caccovicinus. Next base: position 81,786 of record CAMNRM010000001.1, on the reverse strand, counting down.
CTGCACAGGGCGGCGGTTCGATTATCCGACCGTTAGAGTCTTCCCAGGTTTACGAGTCTGCGGGAAGCGGAGAAGAGGATAAGACCAACCAGGAGATGCTGATGAAGGTTCCGCTGGAGGTTTCCGTAGAAATCGGAAGAACGAAGCGCCTTGTTCGGGATATCCTGGAATTCACCCAGGGAACACTGGTCGTTCTGGACAAGATGGCCGGAGAGCAGGTGGATTTGTTTGTCAACGGTCAGTGTATTGCCCGGGGCGATATCGTTGTGGTTGAGGATAACTTTGGTATCCGTATTACCGAAATTGTGTCCAGGGAAATAAATCCAGAAAGCTTATAAGATGAATGGTTTGACCTTGTTTCAGGCAGTATTAACAGTAGTGGGTGTTTTCTGTCTTGCCTATTACTGCAGCAGGCTGCTGGGAAAGCAGTGGGGAAAAGCTTCGGTGTCCAAAAATATGCAGGTGGTTGAGCATATCCAGGTGGGACAGAACCAGAAACTTCTTCTCCTGCAGGTGGGCGGGCAGTACTACCTGCTTGGCGTAAGCCAGGCCGGCATCCAGCTTTTAACCCGGCTGGAGGGGGAATTTTCTGCCCCGGAAGCCGTGCTGCCTGGCCCGGAACAGCCGCCCTTTCAGGAACTGCTGAAAAAATACCTGACGCCCCGTCAGAAGAAAGGGGGAGAAGGGGATGAATGACCTTCTGACACAGTTAAACGGCGGGAATGTCCCCGTACTGGATTTAATTTTCTTGCTCACCTTTGCGGCCCTGCTGCCCTCCATCGTGATTATGATGACGTCCTTTACCCGGACGATTATCATCCTTTCCTTTACCCGAAATGCCATGGGTGTTCAGCAGTCGCCGCCGAATATGGTTTTGGTGGGCATCGCTTTATTTTTAACGCTGTATATTATGAGTCCGGTGATTGATCGGATTAATGTGGAAGCTTACCAGCCTTATCTTCGGGAGGAAATCAGCCAGGAAGAGGTTGTGGAGCGGATGGTTGTCCCTCTGAAGGAATTTATGCTGAGGAATACGGAAGTGGATACTTTAGATCACTTTCTTCAGATTTCCGGAACGGAACTTCGGGAAGACCCTATGGATTATCCCCTGACGGTTATTGTGCCTTCGTTTATGACGACGGAGTTAAAGCGCGGGTTTATTGCAGGGTTTTTAATTTACCTTCCGTTCCTTTTAGTGGACATTATTGTTTCCACAACGCTGATGTCCATGGGTATGGTTATGCTGCCCCCGGCGATGGTTTCCATGCCGTTTAAGCTTTTGCTCTTTGTCACGGTAGACGGGTGGGAACTGCTGTTTACCAGCATTGCCACGGTTTACCGGTAGCCTTTGGGTTTAGAGAAAGGAAGGATTCCATGACGGATGTAGAGATTCTTGATATTTTATATTATACGTTCCAGCTTGCCTTAAGGCTTACCATGCCTTTTCTGCTCACCAGTATGATTATCGGTGTAGTGATTGCCATTTTCCAGGCAGCTACGCAGATTAATGAGCAGACGATGACCTTCGTTCCGAAGTTTCTTTCCATCTTAGCGGTTATGGGGTTCTTGGGCAGTACGATTTTAGCCACGCTTCAGGATTTTGTCCGTCAGATGGTGGGAATGATGGGAGGCTGACTTCATGTTTATCCTGTTTGCCCTGGTATTTATGCGGATGAGCGGAGCGATTCTGTTCAATCCCCTTTTGGGGAGAACGAACTATCCCCGTCCGGCAAAGGGAGCGCTGATTTTTGCGCTCAGCCTGCTTTTGTATCTGGGGGTGGACGGGCAGCTTACACATGAGCCTTCCTCGATGCTGGAGTTTGGCTTTATGCTGATGAAAGAACTGATGGTGGGGTTTGCTCTGGGCTTTTCCATGGAACTTGCCTATGCCGTGATTCGGTTTGCTTCGGCGATTATGGACTATACAATGGGCTTATCCATGGCCCAGGTTTACGATCCGCAGTACAATACCCAGATGACGATCACTTCGGGTATTTACTATGCACTTTTATCTCTGCTTTTTTTAACCACGAACGGACATCTTCGGATGATTGGGCTGTTTTACACCTCGGCCCGCTTAATTCCCTTCGGCGAGGTTGCGCTAAAGGCAGAACTTTATCAGCTTATGCTGGAAATTTTTAAGGCAAATATTGCCCTGGGCCTTCAGCTTGCCTTTCCCCTGATTGCCATGGAACTGGTGACGGAGGCTGCCATAGGAATCCTTATGCGGATGATTCCGCAGATTAATGTGTTTGCCGTGAACTTTCAGGTGAAGATTATCGTCGGCCTGATGATGATGGTGCTTTTATTCAGCCCCATGGCAGACAAAATGTATGTAATTATGGATAATACCTTTATCTATATGGAACAGCTTCTGCAGTTGATGCAGCCATAGGCGGTTCATAGAGAATAAAGGAGCAAGGATAAAATAACGGCGCAGGCTGATGAAAGGAAGTGGTGAGCTTGGCAGAGTCAAACGGACAGGAGAAGACCGAGAAACCAACCGGTAAACGGCGGCGTGAAGCCCGTCAGGACGGTAACCTGTTCCAAAGTAAAGATGTGGCGACGGTCGTTATGCTGTTCGGCGTATTTTATATGCTTCGCCGTATGCTTCCCTACATCTACCGGACAGTGCGGGATGTGATGATTCACTATTTTTCCGCAGTAGGCAGAGTCGAGCCTTTTTCGGAATCCCCCAATATCTATGTGGATATGGTGGCAGCGGCGTTAAAGTGTTCTCTGCCCATACTTTTAACCTCTGTGGCTCTGGGAATTATCTCCCACGGTGTCCAGACACGCTTTAATCTGACCTTTAAGCCTCTGCGCCCAAAGTTCAGTAAGCTGAACCCCATATCTGGGCTAAAAAAGCTCTTTGGCCTGAAAAAGCTGGTGGATTTGGCAAAAAATCTGATTAAAATAGCATTGCTGATGGCTCTTTTATATAACCTGTTAAAGAAGGATATTATGGAAATCAGCAGAATGTTCAATATGCAGGTTTTTGCATCCACTGCCCGAACCCTGGAGCTGGTCTATAGCCTGGTTCTTAGGGTCTGTCTTGCTTTTGCTGTTGTGGCGTTTTTTGATTTTATTTACCAGCGATGGGATTATGAAAATAATCTGAAGATGACCAAACAGGAAGTTAAAGATGAATATAAAAACACTGAGGGAAATCCGGAAATCAAGGGCAGAATCCGTAATGTCCAGCGTCAGATGGCGATGAGCCGGATGATGCAGAAGGTTCCCCAGGCAGATGTCATAATAAGAAACCCCACGCATTTTGCCGTGGCCCTGCGCTATGATCCGCATAAGGACGGAGCGCCGCTGGTTCTGGCCAAAGGGCAGGATGCCGTCGCCTTTCGCATTATCAAGATTGGCGAGGAGCATGGGGTACATGTAATTGAAAACCGGCCGCTGGCCAGGGCATTGTATGCCGCCTGTGAGATTGACCGGGAGATCCCGGCGGAGTTTTACGGGGCCGTGGCGGAAATCCTTGTATATATCTACAAGGTAAGCAACCGGGAAGATATGTTCCAGTAGGAGTCTTTCATGAAAAAGTTACTGAGTTATTCTATCGTACTATTTGTACTTACCATCGTTCTGCTGTTGATTATCCCTCTTCCGGCAGCGTTTGTGGACGTGGCAATTATTCTGAATATGTCCCTTTCCATGATGATTTTAATTATCACCATGACTATCCGGGACGCTTTGGAGTTTTCCATTTTCCCGTCCCTGCTGCTGATTACCACTTTGTTTCGTCTGGGAATCAATGTATCGACAACCAGAAATATCCTGACCAATTCCGGTTCCTCCGGTCAGATTATTAAGGCTTTTGGTGATTTCATCCTTCAGGGAAATGTTGTCGTCGGTATTATCATCTACATGATTATCGTCCTGATGCAGTTTATTGTTATTACCAAGGGTGCGGAGCGTGTATCGGAGGTAGCTGCACGTTTTACCCTGGATGCCATGCCCGGTAAACAGATGGCGATTGACGCCGACTTAAACTCTGGTCTGATCGATGAACAGCAGGCAAAGATGCGGCGGGAAAAAATTCAGCGGGAAGCCGACTTCTACGGTTCCATGGATGGTGCGACGAAGATTGTCAAGGGCGATTCGGTGATGTCATTGATTACGACGGCCATCAATCTTATCGGCGGAAGTATTATCGGTATTATCCAGTCCGGCGACACGATAGGCAATGTATTAAGCACCTATTCCATTGCTACGGTCGGTGACGGTCTGGTCGGACAGATCCCTTCGCTTCTGATTTCGGTAGCTACGGGTATGATTGTTACCCGTGCCGTTTCCGAAGGAAGCTTGAATGACGATATTTCCAAGCAGTTTATGGCTCAGCCTGTAGCGATTATGATCAGCGGTATCGTTATCGCGGTGCTGGCGGTTATCCCCGGTATGCCGGTGGTTTCCCTGTTAATTGTTTCGGTATTCTTAGTTGCCGGCGGATATTTCCTTGCCCGCAGGCTTCGCGAAGAACCTGCACTTGCAGCCGCAGGTGCCCTGGCGGGAGGCGGAACCCTAAGAAGCTTTTCCGGCGCTCCGGAAACCGAAATGGGCGATATGCCGTCCGAACAGGAACAGCCTGCTCCGGTCAGCGAGGAAGAGTACTTTAAGGATGTCAACAATGTCTATAACCTGCTCTCCGTGGAAGCGATCGAGATGGAATTTGGCTACAGCCTGATTCCTCTGGTGGATGAATCCGTGGGCGGGCGTCTGATTAACCGGATTATTATTTTTAGAAGACAGTACGCACAGGACATGGGATTTGTCATCCCCTCGATTCGCCTAAGGGACAGTTCGGGCTTGAATACAAACCAATATTGTATTAAAATAAAGGGTGAGGAAGTGGCAAAGGGTGAAATTTTAACCGATTACTTCCTTGCACTCGAACCGGAGAATCCGGAAAAGGAAATCGACGGAATCGAAACCATCGAGCCGGCCTACGGTATTCCCAGCCGCTGGATACGTCCGGAGGATCGGGAACTGGCAGAGATTTACGGCTATACGGTTATCGACCCGCTTTCCGTTCTGGTTACGCATCTGTCGGAGGTTATCAAGCAGCATGTGCATGAACTGATAACCAGACAGGAAGTGATTCACTTAATTGAGAATACGAAGAAGACATCGCCGGAGCTGATTGACGAGGCGTTCCCGAATTTTATTTCCTACAGTTTATTCCAGAAGATCTTAACCAGCCTCTTAAAAGAGAATGTGCCGATCAAGGATCTGGAAACCATTATCGAATCGGTGCTGGAAACCATATCCGATACAGGACTGCCGATTAAGGATGTGGACGGCCTGATTGAAAATATCCGTACCGCATTAAAGCGTACCATCACCAGGATGTACTGCGAGGACGGCAGTATGAAGGTTATCACGCTGGATTCGGAATTAGAGCGGACGATGGTAGGCTGTCTGTCGAAGAATGACCGGGGATATTATCTGGCACTCAGTCCGGATATTCTCCAGAGTCTGATTAACCAAATTACGGTGCAGCTGAAGAAGTTTAACAGCATTGCACAGAGCCCGGTGATTCTGACCTCGCAGGTTATGCGTGTTCATTTCTACCGGCTGATTGACCAGTTTTATCCGAATGTGCGGGTTCTCTCGTTTAACGAGATTTCCAATAACGTGCAGATTCAGTCCATCGGCAGTTTAACTCTTGAGCAGCCGTCAAGAAAGGGCGCTTAAGGAATGCCATAGTGCTGTTTTCTATGAACAGCAGTAGGGCAACCGGGCCTAAGGGGGTGGCAGAAGATGGTTCCGGCAGATTATTTAGAAGAAAAGACCAACGAAGAGCTTTTAGCTCTGTACATGGCCGAAGGTCAGCTGGAAGTCAAGCAGGCTTTGGTGATGCGCTATCTTTACATTGTAAGAACCATTGCCCTGCAGATGCGCAATGTCTATGCAGGCAGCCTCCAGATGGAGGATATTATTAATGAAGGCGTAATTGCCATCATGAAAAGTATTGACAGATATGACCCGGAGCGCGATAATAAATTTGAAACCTTTGTATCCAGGCGTATCCGCGGAATGATTATCGATCTTGTCCGCAAGAATGACTGGATGCCCAGAGATTTCCGCAAGCAGGTGAAGGCTGTGGAAGAGGCGCAGACCGCCCTGAACCGCAAGCTGGGGCGTCAGCCCTCGGACGAGGAAACCTCGCAGGCCCTGGGCATGGATATTCGGAAATACCGGAAACTCCAGCGGATGAGCATTATGATGAATGTGCTCTCTTTGGATATGATTACCGAGGACGACGGGGAACACCAGTCCATCCAGCTCTCGGCAAATGATGTGGAGTCGCAGCCGGAGAGGGCTTTCTTAAAGGGAGAGTCCCGTCAGATTCTGGCAGAAGCTGTGGAGAGTTTAAAAGAAAAGGAAAAGATGGTGATTTCCCTCTACTATGTCGAAGAGTTAAATATGGGCCAGATTGCCCAGGTTTTAAACGTAAGCGAACCCAGGGTATCCCAAATCCACAGCTCGGCCATCAAAAAGCTTAAAGCTTATATGAGTGCGTATTAAGATTTTAATTTATAGAAAGAAGAAAGGAAAGAACAGGCATGTATCAGGGATTTTATAACCTAACTTCCGGTATGCTGACCCAGAGCCGGAACCTGAATGTTATCAGTAATAACATGGTCAATATTCAGACCGCCGGTTACAAGCGGGATAAGATGGTCAGCACCACATTCCAGGAAGAGATGCTTTACCGGACAGGGAAGAGATATAAGGAGAATCCGGAGCCGATGGCAACGACTTCCAAGATCCGCACGGCAGACAGAACCTATGTCAACCATGAGCAGGGGAGTTTTGAATCGACCGAGGGGATTTATGATTTTGCCCTTGCCGGGAGCGGATATTTCTGCATTGATACGGCAAGGGGAATCCGCTATACCCGCAACGGTTCCTTCAGTGTGGATGACGAGGGATTTCTTACCTTGAACGGCATGGGCAGGGTGCAGGGCACGGACGGTCAGCCGATTCGTATTGAAAACGAGGACTTTACCGTGGATGAGCGGGGAGTTATCAGCGTTTCCCAGGACCTCGGCGAGGGTGGGAACGAAGCGGGGGCGCGTCAGATCGGCACACTCCGGGTAGTGGATTTTGCCGATTACGAGCAGCTTCACAAGGAAGATTACGGGATGTTTTCAACCAATCAGGCGGCCCAGGAAGTAGAAAATCCGGAGATTATCTGGAAATCCCTGGAGCGGTCGAATGTCGATATGGTTGAGGAGATGACGAATATGATGTCATCCCAGAGGGCGCTTCAAAGTGCGGCCCAGGTACTGAAGATGTACGATCAGATTATGAGCAAGGCGTCCTCGGACGTTGGAAGATTATAAGGAGGAAGCCATGTATCAGTCTTTTTATACCGGCGCTTTAGGCGCAGGAACCTGTATGGCAAAGATGAGTGTTCTTTCCAACAATCTTGCCAATATTAACAACAACGGCTTTAAGCCAAAGACAGCCGCATTCACCGATCTTTTGCAGTTTAATCTAAACGATTCGGAAGATGCAACCACGGAACTGCAGGCGGGAAACGGCGTGCGTATGCAGAGAACCTACACCAATTTTGATACGTCAACTTTTCGGAATACGAACAGCGACTTGGATTACGCCATCCACCAGGCCAACCAGTTCTTTATGGTGCAGAATCCGACAACCGGTGAGATTACATACACCAGAACCGGACATTTTTACCGCAGTGAAAGAGAGGACGGTTTTTATCTGGCAACGGATGCCGGAAAGCTGGTTTTGGATCAGAACGGCCAGCCTATCCGCCTGCGTGACCCGCGGGAGATCGAAGAAAATGAAGAGAACCAGGAAAACCAGGATTTATCTCTTCTGGAGGATGACGAGCAGAAAGTCAGCCTCTACACCTTCACCCATCCCAGCCGCCTGCGCAGTGTAGGGGATAATGAATTTGCCCCGCCGGAGGATATGCCGCCGATTCTGGTGGAAAATCCCGAGATGACCCAGGGCGCTGTGGAAAGTTCGGGAACGGATCTGGCCAAGGAGATGGTGCGGATTATCGAGTGTCAGCGGGCCTACAGCTATGCCCTGCGTATGGTGACGACCTCCGATGAGATTGAATCAACCATTAACAGCTTAAGAGGATAAGGACATCGAAGGAAGGTAAGGTGAGGGATTACAATGCGACTTAAAAGTTATGGAGATATGAATCTTCTGGATTTGGATGTAATGAAGGAAATCAGCAGTATCGGCACGAGCCATGCGGCGACTTCTCTTTCAAAACTTTTGCAGAAAGAGGTAAGGATTACCATTCCTGAGGTAAACATCTTAAGCTACGAGGAAACCGTCGATAAGATCGGTCAGATTGAGGAACTTGTGGCGGCTACCCTGGTGCAGATGTCGAATGAGGTCAACGGTCTTATGCTGTTCATCTTTAAGATGGATCTGGCCAATGCCGTTCTGGGAAAGCTGTTAAACCGGCATTATACATCTTTTGAAGAGATGGATGAGATGGACTACTCCGCACTGGAGGAAATCGGAAATATTATTATCTGCTCCTATGTCAATGCATTTACCCAGCTGGTCGGTGTGGAGATTGATTTGTCCGTTCCCAGTTCAACCATCAACATGCTTGGCGGAATTTTAACGGTTCCCATTGCAGAATATGGTTATGAAACGGATAAACTGATGTACATCAACGCAGAATTTATTATGGACGGCGAAAAACTTACCGACGGTTTGTTAATGCTTCCGGATATAGCATCGCTTAACAGAATCTTAGAGAAACTAGGTATTTCATAATGGCAGACAAGGATTTAAAAGTAGGTATCGGTGATATGAAGTTTACCAGGGGTTCCGGGGTAGTCATTACCTATGCCCTTGGCTCCTGTATAGGAATTACATTCTATGACCCTTTTTTGAAACTGGGTGCCCTGCTGCATATTATGCTTCCCAATAAAACCGATCCAAACGATCCCAAGGTGTTTAAGTACGCGGACAGCGGGATAAAGGAAACGGTGCGCAAACTCACGGCTTTTGGCATGGTAAAGAGCAGAACTATTGTTAAGATTGCCGGCGGGGCGAAGATGTTTGACGTCAAGGGGAATTCAGACTTCGGAAACATCGGGCAAAGGAATGCGGCGATGGTGAAGAAGATTTTAATGGAAGAACGACTGCGTATTTCGGCGGAGGATACAGGCGGAACATACGCAAGGACGATGCTTTTGGACGTTGCTACCGGGGATGTAGCCGTTCGCACGGTAGGAAAGCCGGAAAAGCATCTTTAAGGAAAATGCGGTGCGTTTATATGCAGGCGCATTGAGGGTTATTGTGAACGTGTGAGCAGTAACCATAAAGGTTTAGATAAGGAAGGAGAGGAAGAGCGTGGACAAAGAAAAAGAAGGTATCCTTCTTGAATCAGGTACGAATGAAATTGAAATCATGAAGTTTACGATTCAGGGGGAGTTTTACGGGATTAATGTGGCTAAGGTAAAAGAAATTATGATGGCAGATAAGGTGAAGATCATGCCCCATGCCCATCCTGCAGTAGAGGGAATCTTTAAACCCAGAGATGTTCTGATTACTGTTATTGACCTTGGATATTATCTGACCGGGGATCGGCTGGAGCACAAGCCCAGGGATTTATTCATTGTCACCAATTTCAACAAGATGACCGTAGCTTTCCGGGTACAGAGCATCGAGGGCATCAGCCGGATTTCCTGGAGAGATATCCAGAAGCCGGATAAGACCTTAACCCACGGCGACGAAGGTGTGGCGACAGGTATTGCCCAGTGTGCAGAGGAACTGGTAACTATTCTTGACTTTGAAAAGATTGTGGCAGAAATTGCACCGGAAACCACGATTCAGCTCTCCGAGGTGGATGAGATGGGGGATCGGCCGATCTGTGATAAGCCTTTAGTGATTGCTGAAGATTCCATCCTTCTGCAGAAGATGATCGACGACGCCCTGCAGCGTGCCGGATTTACCGATGTGAAGAACTTTAATAACGGAAAGGAAGCCTGGGACTATCTGGCTTCTATCCGGGGAGATTCGGATCTCTACGATAAAGTCAACCTGGTGATTACCGATATCGAGATGCCGGAGATGGACGGGCACAGGCTGACGAAGCTGATCAAAGAAGACTCCAGGCTGAAAGTGCTTCCGGTAGTTATCTTCTCTTCGCTGATTAATGAGCAGATGAGGATTAAGGGAGAAGAACTGGGTGCCGACGAACAGCTGACCAAGCCGGAGATCGGCAATCTGGTTCATGTTATTGACCGGCTTCTGGAGAGGTTTGACGAAGCGGTGAATAAGTAAAGTTTGGAAAAGAGGGGCAGGCTGACTTGGAGCCTGCTTTTCTGCTTATATGCCGGGGGTGCAGAGGATGCAGTCAGTGCAGTCGGTAAGCGTATATTTACTGGAATCTATGCAGCGCGGCAGCAGGATTTTAAGGAGGTTTTAGTTTGAAGAAAACAGCGGGAGTTGTTGTTGGAATGGTTATCGGAATGATGGTTCTGGGAAGCTTGTGTATGCCTGTTTTCGGCGATGAATGGGATTTGTCGGAGGACGGGCGGTATTGGCAGTATTATGGCTATCAGGATGAACCGCTTAAAGATGAGTGGATTGAAGATAAGGGAAAGACCTATTATGTAGATCAAAACGGAAATATGAAGACCGGATGGGTTACAAACAGCAACGACGGCAACCGGTACTATATGGGCGAGGACGGGGCCATGGTAAAAAATGCCTTTACCCCGGACGACCGCTATGTGGGGCCGGAGGGAATCACGATGGAAAAGTACGATACCTACCGGAAGGCCGTAAAGGCAGAGATTAACAAGGCGGCCAGGCAGGGAAGGAGCGGGAGAAGTTCGGCGGGGGGGAGAAATTCGGCGGGCGGAAAGACTTCTGCCAGTACAGACGCCCAGGAGAAGGTTATGCAGCCCTATTTTCTGCTGGCGGACTTAAACCGGGATAATTATAAGGATCTTGTGGTTATGTATGCCTATGAACCGGAAGCGGCGGCGGAGAGTCAGGATGCAGCGGGGCAAACGCAGACAGGGCAGAATGCAGGCGGGCAGGCGCTGACGGGGCAGAGTACAGCAACGGGGCAGGCTTTGGCAGAGAACCCGACCATCCAGCCGGCAGGACCTGTGAGCGGAAACCTGGTGGAAATTGTGGTCTGGAATCCGGAGGAAGAAACCTTCCAGTTAGCGGCGGAGTTTGACGAAACCGGTGAAGGAGAGTACAGCACCCTCTACATCGATCCGAACGGCGAGGGAATTTGGCTGGAAATTACGGAGAATGAGGAAAGCGTCCGGCTTTTTCAGATGGAGGTAGATACGGCGCGATTTAAAGGTGAACATAGTTTTTCCATGGAACTGGATGACTGGGGCGGGGCGGAATACTTTATTGACGGAAGCGCTGAAGAAAAATCTGTCTGGGACGAAGAACTGTATCGTGCGAGGCTGCGCCGGGGAAGCCTTCCTTTATCCGGGTATCTTTTGGTCAATGACGAAAATATGAAAAAAGAAATTGACCGGGAACTTTTGGAGGGGGATTTATACCTTTGGGAGTAGTTGGGGAAGATTTTGGAAAACAGGTTTTAGGATTGGCAAAAGATTAAAGAAGTGCCTTTTTTATAAATTCGGCTGGAGTAATTGCCGGAATATTTGAAAAAGCAAAATCGGCGGTGTTTCTGGTAATGATATAATTTGCGAAAACTCGTTTTGCACATTCATCTTGCAGGCAATCTTCAAAGTCAGAAAAATGTTTTTGAATTAATGCACGCTTTACTCCTTCATGGGTAGCATTAGCTATTTGAAGAAAATCTAATATACCGAGAAGGAGTTTGCGGCGGTCATCAGGAGAAAAATGTTTTCTTAGAATATAAAAAATATTTGAAACGGAATGAAGAGCAAGATAACCTTTTAACTTACCAGAAGCACAATAGGATAGGATTTGATTAGAGTTTTCAAAAAAAGGCGTCCGATTTGCTAAAACATCTAAAATAATATTAGTATCAATTAAAACGATCATATTTTTCCTTTCTTATTGCTTCTAATTCCTGGTTATAATCGAAGTCTTCTGGTAATGATCCGACAAAGGACTGCAGGGTTTGAAAGCCTTGTAAATGTTTATCCTGCCCAGGGTGATTAGATGCAATACTTTTAAGATAAGTAACGACTTGGAGCATGGCATCTTCCTGCATTTCTTCAATTATTTTTATAGCTTCCTGTTTTAAAATAGACACGCAAAGCCACTTCCTTTCGTTATTGAATTTTTTTGCTAAATTAAATATAAACGATATTAAGGAAAAAAGCAAGTAAAAGCGTATTAATTTGTAAAAAAATGTAAATCAAAGATAAGATATTGAAGGGAAGAGAATTTATTCATGAACAGGCAAAGGATACCAGAAGGGATAAAAAGCATTGAATGAACAGGCAATTATCGTTGTAAGCTTTGGAACGAGTTATAAGGAGAGCCGGAAGGCTGCGATTGAAGCGATTGAACAGACGATTGCAGAGGCATTTCCGGGATTTGCGCAGTATCGTGCATTTACCAGCAAAACGATTATCAAAAAGCTGAAACAGCGGGACGGACTGGAAATTGACAGTATAGAGAAGGCATTAGAGAGAGCCGGGGAAGATGGAGTGAAGCGCCTGGTGGTGCAGCCTACGCATTTCATGGATGGTTTTGAATACAGTAAAGTAAAAAAAATCGTGGAGGCGTATCGGAACAGGTTTGTAAAATTAGTTCTTGCAAAGCCTTTACTGGCGGATGCAGAGGATTATCAGGCAGTGGCAAAGGCTGTTGTGGATATTACCTCGTCCTATGATAACGGCTGGGATGACGGGGAAACGGCAGTTTGTCTGATGGGACACGGCACGGAGGCGGCGGCCAACCAGGTTTATCTGCGGCTTCAGGAGGAACTTAGAAGGACGGATGCTAAGATGCGGGGAAAAAATAAACCGTGTCGTTATTTTATCGGAACCGTGGAGGCAGAGCCGACGATTAAGGATGTTATGGCGGCAATGGCGAAGGATGGATCGTACCGCAGAGTTGTGCTTGAGCCATTGATGGTTGTATCCGGCGATCATGCCAATCATGATATGGCCGGGGAAGATGAAAATTCCTGGAAAAGTATTCTTAAGGCAGAAGGTTATTTGGTGGAATGTATTCTTAAAGGGCTGGGTGAATTTCCGGCAATCCGGGATATTTATGCAGCCCATGTGCGGGCGGCGATAGAAGCGTTGTCAGAATGAAGAAATAAAGAAAAGAAGAAAAGACCATAGCAAGGGGCAGTTCATTGCTTAATGGTCTTTTTTATATGCAGCAATTTCATGATACCAGGGTCAAAAGGTCGAAAATACGACGAATTACACCCGAATATCAAGATTCTCCCCCAACCCGGGAATAGCAACAGCTTCCATCATTTCATTTAATGCTTCACCGGCAATCTCTGCGGAATCAAGAACCTTGGACAACATGGCGATTTCCAGGCCGGTATTGATGCTGCTGGTAGACATGGAAACAGATAATCCTGAAATATCCATAATGAGCACCTCCTTTTATTTTACATCTTATGCTGAAAATTATAGCAAAAACCGGGAAAAAATGCAAGCAGTGAACAGGAATAAAAAGTATATTGGAAAAAAATGTATGGCAAAAAGCACATCATGGAATATCTGCCGGACATCAGTCTATATACATATCGGTTATGTTTTCTTATAATAGCATTAACAACATGACAAACACAAAAAATAATACAAATACTTTGAATAATGCAAATAAAATAAAAAATAGAAACAATGCAAAAAATACAAATAATATAAAGAATAAAAAATATAAAGAATAATATAAACAATATTGGCAAGGCCAGAGTAAACATAAAGGAGGAAACAAGAGATGACAGCAGCAAGACCACCGATGGGATGGAATTCCTGGAATACGTTTGGGGAAAAGATTGATGAGGAATTAATTCTCCAGATTGCAGACCGAATGGTTGACGAGGGCTACAGGGAGGCGGGCTACGAATATTTAATTATTGATGACTGCTGGGCCTTAAAGGAGAGGGACGAGCATGGGCTTCTTGTGCCCGACCCAGAGAAGTTCCCGCATGGGATAAAGGCGGTAGCGGATTATGTTCATGGAAAGGGGCTGAAATTCGGCATGTATTCCTGTGCGGGCGTAATGACCTGCGCGGGCTATCCTTCCAGTTACGATCATGAGTTTTCCGACGCTGCACAGTTTGCCGAATGGGGAGTGGATTATCTTAAATATGACTTCTGCCATTTCCCGGAAAATGCGGACTGCCGCAATCGCTATCATCGGATGAGTATGGCGTTAAAGGCAACCGGGAGAGATATTCTTTTTGCCGCCTGCAACTGGGGAAAAGAAGATTCCTGGGCGTGGATGCGCTCCATTGGCGCTCATACCTACCGCTCGACGGGAGATATTTTTGACAATTTCCGTTCCTTTATGGGGATTTTTCATTCCCAGCTTGAACATCTCTGTCAGTCCGGGCCGTACTGCTTTAACGATATGGATATGCTGACGGTCGGTATGTATAACCGGGGCAATGTAGCGATTGGAAAGACCTGCACGGACGGGGAATACCGGATACAGTTTTCGCTCTGGTGCCTGTCCGGGACGCCGCTGATTATCGGGGCGGATATCCGGGAAATGAAACCGGAGATGAAAGAACTTTTGCTAAATACAGATTTAATCCGCATCAATCAGGATGAAGAATGCCGCCCGCCTTATCTTTTGGGAAAATGCAGTGTGGGTGTGCCGGAAACGGATAGGGAAAATGCCGTGGAGCCTGTCCGCACGGTGAAGGATCAGCTGTATACCTTTATCAAGCATTTATCCCATCAGGAATTTGTGATTGCCTTCTATAATTTATTTGAAGAGGAACAGGAAATGAACTGCATCTTTGCCGACGCCGGGCTTCCCTACGGATCGGGCTACGGTTTCCATATGCGGGATATCTTTACCGGAGAAGATCTGGGGGTAAAGCGGGATTACTGCCTCGCCCGTGTGCCGGGACATGACTGTAAACTCTACTTCTGCCGCCTGGAAAAATGCTGATAAAAATGGAAACGAAAATGGAAGCGAAGTATGAAAACAACGAAAATAACTTTATGCCGCAAATGCCGCTCCCCGCTCACTCCCGATGAAATGGCCATGACAAAGAAACTGATTAACCGGGGGACAGAGGTATTTTACTGCCTGGACTGTCTGGCGCAGGCATTTGACGTGGAACGCGCCGATTTGGAAAGGAAAATTCTGGAATTTAAGGAAAGCGGATGTACACTATTTCAATAAGAAAATAAAAAAGATAAAAAATCAGGAGGAAAAAGAAAATGAAAAAGAAAAATGTAGCAGCTCTTATGTTGGCAGGAACGATGTGTGCTTCTCTGGCAGCCTGCGGAGGAAATGCAGGTTCTTCGGGAAATGCGCCGTCGGGTGATTCCGGCAGCCAGGGAGGAGGACAGTCTTCCGGCGGTGCTCTGACCATGGCGATTTGGGACAATGCCCAGCTTCCGGGATTAAAGGAGATTGTCGGCGACTTTACCAGCGAAACGGGAATTGAGGTTGATTTGCAGGTGGTTCCCTGGGATCAGTACTGGACGCTTCTGGAAGCCGGCGCACAGGGCGGGACGCTTCCCGATGTATTCTGGATGCATTCCAACTACAGTCAGAAATTTATGAGCAATGATATTCTTCTGGATTTAACCGACAGGATTGCCCAGAGCGATGTTATTGATTTGACAAATTATTATGAGGATATTACAGGGCTGTACCAGTATGACGGAAAAACTTATGCAATTCCAAAGGATTACGACACCATTGCCCTCTGGTATAATAAGACCTTGTTTGACGAAGCGGGACTTTCCTATCCCGATGAAACCTGGACTTGGGAAACCCTTTCGGAAAATGCACAGAAGCTGACTGACAGTGAAAAAGGACAGTACGGTTTTGTTTCTCCTGCCGTATTTAACCAGGACGGTTATTACAATTATATTTACACCATGGGCGGCAGCGTGCTCAGTGAGGATAAGACCAAGTCGGAGTGGGATTCTCAGGAAACCATTGATGCGATGAACTGGTGGTATGACAATCTGGTGACGACCTGTATGCCGACACAGGAGGTTATGGCAGAAAATACGCCGGATGTATTATTAGGTTCGGGAAGAGTAGCTATGATTCTTCAGGGCTCCTGGATGGTTGCCGCCATGAAGGGAAATGAATATATTGACCAGAACTGTGACGTGGCAGTTCTTCCAAAATCCAATGACGGCGTAAGAAAAACCATCTATAACGGTCTTGGCTGGTCATCCTGTGCCAATACGTCGCACCCGGAAGAAGCATGGAAGCTTCTGGAATATCTGGGAAGCGAGGCGGCACAGAAAAAGCAGGCCGAGCTTGGCGTAACCATGTCCGCCTATCAGGGAACTTCGGATACCTGGGTAAACTGTGCGCCGGAATTTAACTTAAAAGCCTATCTGGATATGACCGAGGATATGGTTATCCGTCCTTACACCAAGAATACCAAGGCATGGGAAGATTATTCACAGTCTACCATGGTCAAAGCTTATACCGGAGAAATGACCATGGAAGAGGTGTGCAGGGATATTGCCGCCTTTATGAATGAGGAAATCGCTGACGAGTAAATGCAGAGCCGATGCGTAAGCTTAAGGCAGGGTTTCATTGAGCGGATTAACTTTTTCCCGATAATGCTTGGGGCTCAGTCCATAGGCGTTTTTAAAAATTTTAGAAAAGGTCAGCGGATTTTCATAGCCAATCTGTTCCGCGATCTCCTGCACGGAAAGATTGGTGGCGCATAAAAGCCTTCGTCCTTCTTCCATGCGGTAATTTAACAGATATTCCTGCGGGGAAACCTTTAGTTTCTGCTTAAAAATATGGGTCAGATAGGAGCGGGTAATGCCGATGTATTCGGCAATATCGCGCACCTGCATATGGGCATAATGCTCGTGGATGTAGGCGACGGCATGATTGACATATAAATCCGGTGCGTAATCCAGTTCCGGCTTCTGGTGATGCTCTATCTGGTTCTGACGCCGGGAACGGATAAGCAGGGCCAGTATTTCATAGAGAAGGGCTGTCCGGGTCAGCTCATCGATAATGGTCAGTTCATGGTGATTTAATATATTTTCCGTATAGGTTAAAAATTCTTCCGGCCGGATATACATGTCCCTCACCGGGTGCTCTGCGGTAATTCCCGCTTTTTCCAGGTACATTGCCGCTTTGCTTCCGCTGAAGGATACCCAGGTATAATACCAGGGATCTTCCGGGTCGGAATAGTAATAAATTTCAACGTCCGGCGGCGTGACAAAAATCTGTCCCCGGCAGAGGTGATAGGTATTTTTGCCCACGTTTAAGGTTCCTTTTCCCGACAATACGAAATGGACATGAAAATCATCCCTTATCATTGGCCCATAAGATTTATCCGGGCTGCACCGTTCAATGCCGCAGACTGTCAGAAAAAGTTGTGCATGTTCAATCGGCGGACTTCCCAGCAGACGGAAATTGGCACCGATGCGGTAGGTGGAGGTTTTAAAGGGTTTGGGCGCTTCGACTAACATAGGGCTGACTCCTTTCGGATGCAGAATCTTTGCGTTATCTTGTCATAAAAATCTTCTGAAAAAATCTTATCATGAAAATCTAAAATTAGAAATCTAAAATTGAAAAGAAATCGTAATACTTTATTCAGGAAACTTATGGTAGAATAAAAGCATTACATGATGAATCAGGAGGTTTATAAGGATGAAAAAGCATAAAGTAAGAAGAACCGCTGCGGCATTAGCCGTGGGGATGGCCCTTTGCGGTGCGGTTCCGGCGCAGGCAGGGATTTTTGACTGGTTTAAAAACACCTCTGCCGCACAGGAAGAAAAAACCGCGTACAGCTTTGTCAGCAATGGTGTTGCCATACTGCCGGACGCAGAGGCAGCGCCGGTTTTAGCGGCTCTTGGAACACCGGTGCAGACGTTTGAGCAGGATTCCTGTGCTTATCAGGGAAAGGATAAGGTTTATACGTATTCCGGTTTTCAGATTGGCGTATATCCGGTAAACGGCGTGGATAAGATTAGCTTTGTTTACCTTTTGGATAATACGGTTTCCACGCCGGAGGGAATCAAGATTGGCTCTACGGCAGCACAGGTTATCGAGGCTTACGGAAAAGACTACGAGGAGCAGTTCGGTGTTTACCGCTATGTTCTGGGGAACACGCAGCTTGCCGTTTATACGACGAACAAGGTTGTGGATGCCATTGAATACGGGATTGCACCGGCGAAGTAAGATGCCTTATTTTGGCAGTTCACCGGATATCGTGCCTGCATCGCCCCACTGACTTTTCATTAAATCAATAAAACATCTGGCCGCATCGCTGAGATAGCGGCCTTTTTTGTAGCTTGCCGTAAATTCCCAGGTTGGGCGGCTGGGAAGGCGGAAGCAGGTAATGCCGGAGGGCAGGGTTTTTACGTAGTAGTAAGTGAGAATCCCGCAGCTTAAATTGGATTGAATCATGGAAATAATGGTGTGGTTATTTCCTGTTTCAAAGAGGATCTGGGGTTCAAAACCGGCCTCGGCAAAAATCTGGTTGATCATGGTGCGCATAGTGGAACGCTTGTCCATAAGGACGAAGGGTTCGTACTGCAGGGTGCGGATATCTAAGGTTGCAAAAACCCCGGGTTCTTTTGGGGCAAGCCGTGCGACAGGATGGCCGGAAGGAACGGCTAGAAACAGTTCTTCGGTGTAGATGGTTTCGTAGATATCGGTTGTACGGTCCACATCGGTCAGGGTGAGAAAGCCGATATCCAGATCGCCCTGGGAAATCAGCTTTTGCAGTTCACGCACAACCCCTTCTTTGGGCTCGATAATAATATTGGGATAGCGCTGGTGAAAGATGGCGTAGGCCGAAGTAAACATGGTGATTCCGCGGCCGGCGGTAAAGCCTACGGACAGATGGCCCCGAAGTCCGGTGGTCAGGTCGTTGATCATCTGGTAGGTATCGCGTTTTATCCGCAGCATTTCTTTGGCATTTTTCACATAAATTTCTCCGGCTTCGGTCAGATGCCAGTTTGTCCGGGAGCGGTGAAAGAGCGGGGTTCCTAGTTCTTTTTCCAGCTTAATCAGCTGCTGGTTTAGGGCAGACTGCGTGATGTAGAGTTTGCTGGCCGCCCGTGTAATATTATTTTCTTCGGCAATTTTAATAATATATTCGATTTGTTTGGTATCCATTTCTTTTCCCCTCTGGAAAATACAGTAAACATTTAAACTGTTTTTCGCCTGGTTTCCGTGCTAATGTTTCTTTTGTGCCAATAGTTTCCAATTATCGGATAAATATGGTAATTATAGTGGTAATTAACCTTATATTACATTATTTTCTGGTGAAAATCAAGAGTTTCTATAAGAAAAACTTAGAGAAGCCATTAGTTATTAAAACTTTACTTATGAGAAAATTCGTAGTATACTTAAAACATAGAAATTAGCCCTGTAATATAAAAGGGTAAAAAACTAAGGAGGTAAAGAGATGTCACCAGTAATTCAGAAAATGGAAGTATGGCCAGTAGCAGGAAAGGACTGTATGGAGCTGAACTTGAGCGGTGCCCATGCACCGTATTTTACCAGGAACGTTGTTGTGCTCTATGCCGATAACGGAGAGATGGGTGTAGGCGAGGTTCCGGGCGGAAAGAAAATCACGGCTGCGCTGGAAGAATGCATTCCGTTAGTTGAGGGAACCCGGGTTGCCGAGTACAAGAGCACGCTGTTAAAGGTAAAGAAATACCTGGATTCCAAGGGTGAGGAAGATGTCAGAGGAAACCAGACCTTTGACCTTCGTACCGGCGTACATGTAATTACCGCTATTGAAGCGCCATGTCTTGACCTGTTAGGAAAGCATCTGGGCGTGCCGGTCTGCGAGCTGTTAGGCGACGGACAGCAGAGAGATAAGGTACGGATGCTGGGTTACTTATTCTTTGTCGGCGATCGGAAGAAGACCGATCTTCCCTATGACTCCGAGCCGGATTCCGACTGCGAGTGGTACAGAATCCGCCATGAGGAGGCGCTTACCGCAGAAAAGATTGTAGCTTTTGCCCGTGCAACCAAGGAAAAATACGGCTTCCAGGATTTCAAGTTAAAGGGCGGCGTGCTTCCCGGGAATGAGGAGATGGATGTTATCCGTGCGATGAAGAAGGAATTCCCTGAGGCAAGGATCGACCTTGATCCGAACGGCGGATGGCTGCTGGAGGAAGCGGTTGAGTACGTAAAGGGAATGAAGGGAATCTTAACCTACTGTGAAGACCCCTGCGGAGCTGAGGGCGTTTACTCCGGAAGAGAGATTATGAGTGAGTTCCGCCGCCGCACAGGATTCCCGACCGCGACGAATATGATTGCTACGGACTGGAGAGAGGTAAGCCATTCCTTAGAGAGCCAGGCGGTGGATATTATTCTTGCCGATCCGCATTTCTGGACGATGGCTGGTTCCGTAAGAGTCGGCCAGATGTGCCATGACTTTGGCTATACCTGGGGAAGCCATTCCAACAACCATTTTGATATTTCCTTAGCGATGTTTACGCAGGTCGGCGCAGCCGTTCCGGGCGAGTATAATGCACTGGATACGCACTGGATCTGGCAGGAAGGTCTGGAAAGACTGACCAAGGAGCCGCTGCAGATTGTGGACGGATGTGTTGCTGTTCCAAAGAAGCCGGGTCTTGGCATTGAAGTAGACATGGATCAGATTCGGAAGGCAAATCAGGTTTACCTGGATAACTGCCTGGGCGGAAGAGATGATTCCATTGGAATGCAGTACCTGATTCCGGGATGGAAGTTTAATCCGAAGAAACCCTGCCTGGTACGGTAAATAATACAGACATAACCCATTAGTTTTCCTTATCGGTAAAATTATGATTTAGAATTGGATTTTTTCCGCGTTTTCTGTTATCATTTACCATAAGAAAAGGGAATGAACATAAAAAATCAAAAAATCTGCCTATCGTTTCGGCAAAGTTTTGGGAATGTTTGGTGATTATGTTCAGCCTTTAATTTAAGGAGGACGATGAGAATGAAGGGTACACCATTGGTAACGGAGATGCAGGTTATTCCGGTTGCAGGATACGACAGTATGCTGATGACACTCAGCGGGGCACATGCGCCGTGGTTTACAAGAAACCTGGTAATTTTAAAAGACAGCGCAGGGAATACAGGCGTTGGAGAGATTCACGGCGGAGATTACACCTGTGACGCACTCAAAAGCTGTATTCCCCTGGTTGTGGGACAGCCGATAGGAAAGTACCGGGCGATCTTAGACAGCATACATAAGGGAAGCAAGCGGGCAGCCGAAGATGACGGCGAGGGCATCCAGACCTTGGATATCAGCAAGTTAAAGTTCGTGGTTAAGGCGGAATGGGCGATTGAGTGTGCGCTTTTAGACCTTTTAGGACAGTATCTGGATCTGCCGATGTGTGAGCTTTTAGGCGACGGAAAGCAGAGGGATCAGGTGGAAACCCTGGGGTATCTGTTCTATGTCAGCGATAAGGAAAAGGCGAAACCGGATCTTCCCTACATTGACGAGAGTGACAGCGCAGATCCATGGTTTAAGCTGAGAAGACAGGAGATGCTGACTCCGGCAAGGATCGTGGAACAGGCGCAGGTGCTTCATGAAAAGTACGGCTTTAAGAACTTTAAGCTGAAAGGCGGCGTACTGAAAGGCTCTGAAGAGATGGAAGCGGTAAAAGCCTTAAAGAAGGCATTTCCAAACGGACGGATTAACATTGACCCGAACGGCGCATGGAGCTTGCAGGAGGCTATCGATATCTGCAGGCCGATGGAGGGAATCCTGACCTATATTGAAGACCCGTGCGGGCCGGAGGCAGGCTATTCCAGCCGTGAGGTGATGGCTGAGTTTAAGAACGCCGTAAAGCTTCCGGTAGCCACGAATATGATTGCCACCGACTGGCGGCAGTTCTACCATGCAGCGGCATTAAAGTCCGTGGATATCGTTTTGGCTGACCCGCATTTCTGGGGCTTTGGCGGGAGCGTAAGGATGGCACAGATATTAAATGACTGGGGTCTGACCTGGGGAAGCCATTCCAACAATCATTTTGATATTACACTGACTGCATTTGCCCATGTGGCAGCGGCAGCACCGGGTAATCCCACGGCGCTGGATACGCACTGGATCTGGCAGGACGGACAGAACCTGTTAAAGGATACGCCGCAGATTGTGGACGGATATCTTCAGGTTCCGGATAAGCCGGGTATGGGTGTGACACTGGATATGGATAAGGTGATGGAGGCAAATAAGCTGTACAACCAGCTTGCAGACCATGACCGCGACGATGCAAAAGCCATGCAGTATCTGATTCCAAACTGGAAATATGACTGCAACAAACCGGCACTGGTGCGCTGATGTGCCGCAGAAAGCGGAAAAGGTTTAGGAAGAGTTTAGGTTGCTGTGAATCTGTGAACAGTAACGAGTTTAGAGCGGCTTCGGCGGTTTCTCTTTGCTGAAGCTGCGTCAAAAAAAGTGGAAAAGGGGAATAGAAAATGTTCTTTAAAAAATATGGGGACATTATTGTAGGCATATTCTTTATGGCATTGTCTGCAATATTAATGGTCATGGCCCAGATGCTGCCCAAGTCCAAGGTTATGGAAATCGGACCGGATTTCATGCCTATGGTTATCGGCGGACTTACCTTTGTCCTTGCAGCTGCTCTGACCTTTTTAAGCGTTAAGAATTTTAAGATGCACGCAGCAGAGATTGACCCGGCAAAGCTTCCGGACTGTGATTATAAGCGGGTGCTTTTAAGCGTAATCCTGGTGCTGGTGTATGTGTTTGTTCTCCAGCCGGTAGGTTTTATCGTATCTACCCTGGTATTCCTTCCTTTGCAGATGCTGGTTCTTTCTCCGGAAGACAAGCGCGGCAAAAAAGATATTATTGTGCTGCTGATTATTGATGTGATTTTTACCATGGCCGTATTCTTCTTATTCCGTTACGGATTTAAGATTGTGCTTCCGGCAGGTATCTTTACGATTAACTTATAAGGAGGGAGATTATGCAGGCATTAGGATTATTAGGAAATGCATTTGTTAGTGTGTGTCAACCGGCCTCCCTTCTGCTGATGATAGCGGGTGTGGCTGTAGGTATTATCTTTGGTTCCATCCCGGGACTTTCCGCATCGATGGCTGTAGCGCTGTTTCTGCCGCTGACGTTCTCCATGACGCCTTCAATGGGTATGAATACGCTGGTTGCCGTATATATCGGCGGTATCTCCGGCGGTTTGATTTCGGCTATCCTCTTAAACATGCCCGGTACGGCTTCTTCGATTGCAACCACATTCGACGGCCATCCGATGGCGAAAAACGGTGAAGCGATGAAGGCTCTTGGCCTGGGTATCGTATTCTCTGCCATGGGTTCGATTTTTTCCTTTATCGTGTTGACCTTCTGTGCTCCGTCGCTGGCGGATATCGCACTGAAATTTACCCCGGCAGAAAACTTTGGTATCTGCTTCTTCGCTCTGACGATGGTAGCTATCCTGGCTTCCGGAAACATGATTAAGGGTCTTCTGGCCGGTATGTTCGGTCTGATGTTTACCATGATTGGTATGGCACCTATCGACGGAACCCCCCGTTTCACCTTTGGGGCAAGCAACTTGATGGCTGGTTTTGATACCCTGCCCACGCTGATTGGTATTTTTGCGATTTCCGATATTCTGTGTACCGCAGAGAGTATGGGAAGCGGCAAGCTTGAAACCATCGAGGTAAAGAAGGTTAAGGGCTTTGGCTTCAGCATGAAGGAATTTGTCTACCATCTGCCGAACTTCCTTCGCTCCTCCATTATCGGTACTGGTATCGGTATCCTTCCGGGTATCGGCGGTTCAACCTCCGGTATGCTGGCCTATGTTACCGCAAAGAACATGTCCAAGAAGAGAGATGAGTTCGGCAAGGGCTGCCCGGACGGTATTGTGGCAACCGAGTCGGCGAACAATGCAACCATCGGCGGTGCGATGATTCCTCTTCTGGTTCTTGGTATCCCGGGCGACGGCGTTACGGCGATGATGCTGGGCGGCTTCCTGATTCACGGTCTTTCCGCAGGCCCGCTGCTGTTCGTTAAGAATGCCGACGTTGTTTACGGAATTTTTGCCGCATGTATTGTCTGTGCGTTAATTATGTTAGTGGTTGAGTGGACCTGTATTAAGGGCTTCGTTCAGGTATTAAAGGTGCCCAAACACATCCTGCTTCCTCTGATTCTGGTACTGTGCTGTGTAGGTGCATTTGCAACCAACAACCGTATCTTTGACGTACAGTCCATCTTAATCTTCGGTATCGTAGGTTACTTATACCACAAGTTCAGCCTGCCGACCACGCCGTTCGTTCTCTGCTTCTTAATCGGAGAGATGTTGGAAACCTATCTGCGCCGCGGTATCATGCAGTATAAGTCCTTTGGTGCATTCTTTGCACGGCCGATTTTCGACGTATTCTTCTTCGTGGCTGTAGGCGTTCTGGTATGGTCTGTCTATAAGGAATACAAGGCTTACCTGGCAAAGAAAAAGGCGGCTTAGGAAAGACCGCCAGAAAAGAAAGATATTGCATTAAAAAAAAGTTACATGTATAATGAAATAATCCCTTTGTTTCAAAAACCGTCTGTTTCTGCCGGGTGCGGATGCAGTTGCAAAAGAAGCAGGCGGTTTGCCAAGATAAGGGGTTATCAGCGGTCAGAAAGCGTGAAAGAGGATTTGGACATGCTTTCGGACAGCGAAATATAAGGGGAAAAAGGGCGGCAGACGCCCGAGAAAAGGAGAGAAAGACTATGAAAAAAAGAATTTTGGCAACTGTTTTAGCAGGTGCAATGGTTTTTGGCCTTGCAGGATGCGGCGGCGGATCAGAAACTGCAGCTACAACGGCAGCTCCCACGACGGCAGCAACGGCTGACGGCGGCGCAGCAGATAATGGTGGCGGCGAAGCAGCACCGGTAGAAACCACAGCAACTTCCTGGGCACCATCCACCACCGTTTCCATCGTTGTACCGGCAGGTGCAGGCGGAAACACTGACCTTTCCGCACGTGTATTTGCTCAGTATGCCAAGGAAATCACCGGCAATGACTTTATCGTTGTTAATGCCAACGGTGCAGCAGGTTCTGTAGCAGCAAACCAGGTACTTGGTGCAGCCGCTGACGGACATACCTTCCTGTACGGCCACAACCTGGTAAACGTAGCGAATATCGCCGGCGTTACCGATTATAACTACAGCGCATTTAAGTTAGGCCCGACCTTTGCCAAGGACCCGGCACAGCAGTTATATGTAAATCCGGACAAGTATGCAGATTTGAATGCATTTATCGAAGCAGCAAAAGCAGCTCCCGGACAGTTAAAGGCTTGTACAGAAGTTGGCGCTTATACTTATTATGAGATTCTGGCATTTGAGAAGGCCGCCGGAATTGAACTGGATCTGGTAGACGTTGGTTCCAACTCCGATAAGATTGCTGCTATGTTATCCGGACAGGTTGACTTAATGCCAGGTGCATACATCAACTGTAAAGATTATCTGACCGCCGGACAGTTTGCTTGCTTAGGCGCTCCGACCGAGGAAAGATATGAACTGATTGCAGATATCCCAACCTTAAAAGAGCAGGGCGTTGATCTGGTATATCCGGACTGCGATTTCTCCTTCTATTTCCCGAAGGACACCTCTGACGACGTTATTGCTTACTACGAGAACCTGGTTCAGCAGATTCTGGCTGATCCGGCAGCACAGGAAGCAGTTGCTAACGTAGATATGATGCCTTACTACTTAAATGCAGCAGATTCTGCAGCACATGATGAGGAAATCTTCAATACTATCAAGGCTATTGCTGACGAACTGGCGCAGTAATTCATCATTTATCCCGGATATTCGGACAGGATAGAGGATGTGATTTCTAAGTGAATCCGTAAAACGGCAGTCACAGGTGATGTGGCTGCCGTTTTTTTCTGTACAATGCTATTATAACCTGCCTGGAAAATAGTTTAAGATGCATTGACGCAGATGCTTTTCCGGATTGTTCATCCTCCAGTTTTTCCGCCGGACAAAAGCATTTAAGCGGGTGAGCCGCGGTGTTAATGGATAATAGGAAATATTTTCCTCCTTTTTTGCGCAGGATTCCCCAATCAGGGTGATGCCTATGCCCATGGAAACCATGCTTCGGGTGGCGATAATGCTGTTGGTTTCACACACCGTACTGAGCATAATCTGTGCGCGTTCAAAGAGCTGATCGGTTAGGCTGCGCAGGGTGGACCCTTTTTTGGAGAGGAGCATATTGTCCTCGCTGAAATATTCGGCCAGATCCTGAATGGTTATGGGCTGATCCGAATTTATCCGGCAGTAGGGGTGGGTTTTGGGGACGGCAAGAAAGACCTCCTCTTCCCGGAGAATATCCACCTGCTGCTGCTCGAAGGGAAGAACCGTGTTCAGCGCCATAATTCCGCAGTCGATATTTTCTTCTAAGATCAGCCGGGTCAGGGCAGGAACGTTGGTTTCCGAGATTTCAATCGTAACGTCCGGATAGAGGGCTTTAAACGGGGGAATCAGTTCCGTAAGCATCTTTAAGCCGAACTGTGAAGTTACCCCAATCGTGATATGCCCCCGGTTGTCGATGTTTTGGATGCTGCGGTAGAGGTTGTCTTTGATATGAACCACTTCCTCTGCGGCGGCGACATAGAGTTCACCTGCGGGAGTGAGGGTTAAGCTGCCTTTACTGCGGTAAAACAGGGCTGTTCCCAGTTCATTTTCCAGCTTGGATAAGTACTGACTGAGGGAGGATTGGGAAACGAAGAGATCTTCGGCAGCTTTGGTCATATTCTGACGTTTGGCAATGGTTAAGATATAGGTTAAATATTTGGTATCCAAGAGAATTCTCCTTTATCGCTGTGCGCAGAGATGCGCAGACGGCTGGTTTGCTGCTGTGGTTTTACCCTGCGGGGACAAAAAAGAGCATTTGGCCCCAATCTCATTATAACAAAAGGAAAGGCTTTACTACTCTTAAAAAAATTAAGAAAAATCGAAGTACTATTAATTTTACTTATATATAAAAATGAGGTATAATAAAGACAACAAAAAAACAAGGAGGAAACAGCATTGAAAACACCTATTTTTGTAAAAATCAAAGATGAGGACAATGTAGCGATTGCGGTTCATGAGATTAAGCAGGGAATGGAAATCATGGACGGGGTTATTGCGCGTCATGATATTCCTCAGGCACACAAAATCGCACTCTGTGATATCCCCAAGGATCAGCCGGTCATCCGCTACGGCGTGGTTTTAGGCTATGCGATTGAGGATATCCGCAAAGGCGACTGGATTAACGAGTTTATGCTCCACCTGCCTACACCTCCCGATGTAGACGATATGAAGTTTGCCACGAACCTGGTAACGGATCTGCCCGAGCCGCCGGTGACGACCTGGGAGGGCTATGTCAACCCGTGGGGAGGCCCGGCAGGAACAAGAAATATCTTAGGAATCAGCACCACCGTACAGTGCGTAACCGGTGTGTTGAATGTGGCTGTGGAGAAGATGAAAAAAGAACTTCTGCCCAAGTATCCGAATGTTGACGATATTGTACCGATTAACCATGCTTACGGCTGCGGCGTGGCGATTAATGCTCCGGAAGCGAAAGTGCCGATCCGCGCCCTGCGAAACCTTTCCAAGCACCCGAATTTCGGCGGACAGCTCATGGTTGTGGGCCTGGGCTGTGAGAAATTTACCGTGGAGATGCTCTGTGAGGAAGCCGACATCACTCCGGAGAACGTGATCATCCTTCAGGAGAAAAAAGGCTTTGACGAGATGATTAATGCCTTGATGGAGATGGCAGAGAAGAAGCTTGCCATTTTAAATGAGAGGAAGCGGGAAACCTTGCCCTTATCCGAACTCTTAATCGGTATGCAGTGCGGCGGCAGCGACGCATTCTCCGGTGTTACGGCAAACCCGTCCGCGGGCTACGCTGCGGATATGCTGGTTAAAGGCGGGGCCACCGTGATGTTTTCCGAGGTAACCGAAGTGCGTGACGGCGTCTATCTCTTAGGCGAGCGCTGCGTAAACGAGGAGGTAGGAAAGAAACTGGCAGCAGAGATGAAATGGTACGATAACTACTTAGATGCCGGAAAGGTAGACCGCAGCGCCAACCCGACCCCCGGAAACAAAAAAGGCGGTCTTGCCAATATCGTAGAAAAAGCCATGGGTTCGATTGCCAAGTCCGGTACATCCCCCATCGTCGAGGTGCTGTCCCCGGCAGAAAAGCCCAGCAAGAAGGGATTAATCTATGCGGCAACCCCGGCAAGCGATATCGTCTGCGGCCCGTGCCAGTTAGCTTCGGGTATCGGACTTCAGGTATTTATGACCGGCCGCGGAACCCCTTACGGCCTGGCCATTGCCCCGGTCATTAAAGTATGTTCCCGCAATGAGATGAAAGAACAGTGGCCGGATTTAATCGATATCAACGCAGGCCCGGTCGCAACCGGAGAAGCAACCATTGCCGATATCGGAACCAAGCTGTTTATGGAGATTATCGACGTGGCAAGCGGCAGAAAGCAGAGCTTTGCCGAGAAATATAAATTACATAATGATCTGTGCATCTTTAATCCGGCACCGATTACGTGATGGAGGAGTAAAAAGCAGGTCTAAAAGGCATGAATAAAAAACAGTCAGGGAGAGAAAAATCTTCTTCCTGGCTGTTTTTTTATGGACTTTATCTGGCACAAGCAAGTTCCCCAATCCACCGCTTTCGTCTTTGCGGCTTAGAAGCGGGGGACTTCCTTGATAGGTTAAATCAGCAGCATAAGTAAAGGAATCGTAATCAGGGAAATGATGGTGGTCGTGATAATACAGCGGGAGGCATAGTCTTCATCGGCTCCGTATTTTGCCGCTAACAGGGCACTGGTGCTTCCTGCGGGCATTCCGGTAAGAATCAGGGAAACGCCGGTGAGGAGGGGGTCAAACCGCATTATCCGCATAAGCACCAGGGCTATCAGAGGAAGGAAAATCAGCCGGATAAAGGTGAGGTAAAAGATACTGGGTTCAAATAAGGCTTTCCAGGAAATCCCCACAAGCATGGTGCCGATAATCATCATGGAGAGCGGTGAAGTGATGGCTCCGATATTGGCCACGGATTTATCGATAAATTCAGGAACCGGGATGTTAAGCATCCGCCGGGCAATGCCCAGAAATACGGTGATGATGCAGGGATTGAGAAGAATATTTTTACACTTGCTCTTAAAATCCGAAACCGTAAAAAGGGAAAGTCCGGCCGTCCACATCATAATCCGGTTGGGGATAATAAAGATGGAAGCGTATAAAAGCCCGTCTGCGCCGTAAACCGCGGAAACCATGGGCATACCTAAAAAGCCGGAATTATTGACCAGGGTGCAGTACTGTAAGATGCTTTTCCTCTCCTGCGGATAGCGCCGATAAAGAATTTTCCCAAGAAGCCAGGAAAGGACGGCAATGCAGAAGGCCACAATAAAGGCAAGGGCCGTTTTCTTTAAAATATCCGGGGTTAAGGGCTTATTAAAGGAATTAAAAATCATACAGGGCAGGGTGATCTTTAAGATAAGATCGATTAACTTTTTCTTGGTCTGGTCGTCAATCATGCCCTTTTTTCTGCAGTACATTCCCACGCCCAGGTAAATAAGCAGAATGAGCTGGGCATTGACCATATTCTGAAAACCTTCCATCACATATCCTCCATGGTTTTTGCTGTGTTTTGTTGCATTTTGCTTGGTTTTGTTCGGTTTTGTTCTTTATGTAGAACTGCTTTAAGTATAGTCCGAAATGGGGGATTTGGCTAATTAGAATTTCTTAGAGTAAGGATAAAAATTTTTAATGGTGAAAAGAGCATAGGATTTCCTGGAAAAAATAACTTGCTAAACAAAGGGTTATGGGATAAAATGTAGACAGGAAAAAAATAGATGATAACTTTATTTGTTTATATTGTAAAGAAGAAATAGATTGAAAATTCAGGAGGAAAAAACTGTGAAATGCCCATTTTGCAATGCTGAAGATACAAAAGTTATCGATTCCCGTCCGGCGGAGGATAATTCCTGTATTCGTCGGCGCAGGCAGTGTGAAACCTGTGGAAAGCGTTTTACCACCTATGAAAAAGTGGAAACCGTTCCCTTAATGGTGATTAAAAAAGATAATACCCGCGAACTCTACGATCGTTCAAAAATAGAAGAAGGCATTATTCATTCCTGCCATAAGCGTTCGGTATCGATTCCGCAGATTAAGGCAATGATTGATGAGATTGAAAATCAGATTTTTTCCATGGAAGAGAAGGAAGTTTCCACATCGGTTATCGGCGAGCTGGTTATGGAAAAATTAAAGGCATTGGATGAGGTTGCCTATGTACGTTTTGCTTCGGTGTACCGGGAATTTAAGGATATCGGAACATTTATGGAAGAAATCGGGAAGCTGTTAAAGCAGTAGCCCTGAAGGATGTCTGTATGCTGTTGTACAAGAATAAGGAAACCCGGACTGCACATGAACTGGGATGATAAAAACGGACAGAAGGAAACGGAATAAAAGGAGAGAGTATGCTGCAATTATTATATCCCAGAACCTGGAGGGAAAGCGCTTATCAGCTTCCCTATGAAAAGATGGCAGAAAAAGGAATCCGGGGTTTGGTTTTTGATGTGGATAATACCCTTGCTTTTCACGATGCACCTGCGGATAAAAAGGCGGTTGAACTTTTTCGGAGGCTGCATGAGCTTGGGTTTAAGACCTGCCTTCTTTCCAATAATAAAGAGCCAAGAGTAAAAGCCTTTGCCCAGGAGGTACATGCCTCGTTTTATGTTTTTAAAGGAGGGAAGCCGGGGACGAAGGGTTATAAAAAGGCGATGGAGCTTATGGGAACGACACCGGAGGAATCCGTGGCTGTGGGCGACCAGCTGTTTACGGATATTTTAGGGGCGAATCTTGCGGGGATTTACAGCATATTGGTTACGCCGATGAACCCGAAAGAAGAGATTCAGATAGTCTTAAAGCGTTATCTGGAAAAGCCGGTGCTCTGGGCGTATCGGAAAAATAAGATGAAGAAAAATAAAAGCAAAAAAGGCTGTGGAGGACAATAAAGATGACATCAGTGACCGTGCGGAATGTGACTTTAGGACAGGGAAAACCAAAAATCTGTGTACCGCTTATGGGAAAGAATCAAGAGGAGATAGAAAGGGCTGCAAAAGAAGTAAAAAAGCTTCCGGCGGATCTTGTGGAGTGGCGGGCAGATGGGTTTTCGGACTTATTAAGTGCGCAGGCAGTTGCACGGAGTTTAGCGCTTATCCGCAGGATACTGGGAGAGGATGTGCCGGTCCTTTTTACGGTTCGGACGAAAAAGGAAGGCGGAGAGGCTAATCTTTTGGCAGAGGAATATATCCGCTGTGCTTATGCGGCGATCGAAGGCGGGGCGGATTTGCTGGACGTGGAGATTTCGGCGGGTAAGGAAACGGTTTCTGCCATTATTGGGGAGGCGCACCGACAGGGGAAAAAAGTTATCTTATCCAGCCATGATTTTTCCTGTACACCAAAGGAGGAGGAGATGCTCTCCCGCCTTTGCAGGATGCAGGAATGGGGCGCGGATATCACAAAGCTTGCCGTGATGCCAAAAGATGCTTCGGATGTTTTAAGGCTTCTTTCGGTTACGCTGGCGATGAAGGAAACCTATGCCGATCGCCCGTTTATCACGATGTCCATGGGAAAGGACGGGTTAATCAGCCGTCTGTGCGGGGAAACTTTTGGCTCCTGTTTAACCTTTGGCTGCGGTACGAAGGCTTCCGCCCCGGGGCAGATGGAAGCGCGGGCACTGCGAAACGTTTTGGATGCCGTTCATAAAAGTCTTGCGCCGGATGATCCGTCCCTTCCCTGCCATATCTTCCTTATCGGGTTTATGGGTACGGGAAAGAGCACGATAGCAAGGCTTCTTGGCCGCCGCCTTAAAGCCGAGCAGATTGAGATGGATCAGCGGATTGTCGAGCAGGAAGGGATGGAGATTAATGAAATTTTTGCCCGCCATGGACAGGAGTATTTCCGGGATCGGGAAACCCAGACCCTGCGGGAACTTAGCAAGATAAAGCCGGCAGTGATTTCCTGCGGCGGGGGAATTGTCCTTCGGGAGGAAAATATCCGCCTTATGCAGGCGATGGGAAAGACGATTCTTCTTACGGCCAGTCCGGAAACGATACTTGCCCGGGTAAAAAAGGATGACTCCCGTCCGAATTTAAAAGGAAGAAAGACCGTCGAGGGAATCCAGGAACTGATGGATCAGCGCAGGGATTATTATTGCCGGGCGGCGCAGATAACGATTCCCACCGACAAAAAAACGCCGGACGAGGTGGCGGAGCAGGTGATTCTGTCATTTTGCGAAAAAAACAGTTGAAAATACGGGAATTATCGTTTAGAATAGAAACGATAATGGAATGATCGAAAATTAAGGAGGAATCTTCATGATATCAGCAGGTGATTTTAGAAACGGCATTACGTTAGAGATTGACGGCCAGGTAGTTCAGATTCTGGAGTTTCAGCATGTTAAGCCAGGCAAGGGTGCTGCGTTTGTCCGCACGAAATTAAAGAATGTAATTAACGGCGGCGTAGTGGAAAGAACCTTCCGTCCGACGGAGAAGTTCCCGGCAGCAAGAATTGACCGGGTGGACATGCAGTATCTGTATTCTGACGGCGACTTATATAATTTTATGAATGTGGAAACCTATGACCAGATTGCCCTGAATTCGGATTTGGTCGGCGACGCTTTAAAGTTTGTCAAGGAAAACGAGATGGTTAAGGTATGTTCCTATAACGGAAGCGTGTTCTCGATTGAGCCGCCGTTATTTGTAGAACTGGAAGTTACGGATACCGAGCCGGGCTTTAAGGGTGATACGGCTACCGGAGCATCCAAGCCGGCAACCGTGGAAACCGGAGCACAGGTGAATGTACCGCTGTTTATCAACATTGGCGATAAGGTAAAAATCGACACCAGAACAAGCGAATATTTAGGACGTGCGTAAAATAAAAAAGATACAACAGAGTTACTGTGAACGTGTGAGCAGTAACACAACAGACGGCAGTATAGATTTCATGGCTGCCGTTTTTTGCGTACTTTGACCCCAGAGGGCAGGACGGGGCATGAAGTGTGCACAGCGTTCATCATTTGTTTGTGTCTTGGAAAGGAATGGTAAAAAATATGAAGAAAATTTTGGAAATTATTGAAAATGAACTGAAAAAGGCGTGGACAGCCTGCGGTTATGAGGAAAAGTTTGGGAAGGTTGTGCTGTCCAACCGCCCGGATCTCTGCGAGTATCAGTGCAACGGTGCCATGGCGGCAGCGAAGGCTTATCACAGGAAACCCATTGATCTGGCGAATGAAGTGGTGGAGAAACTGGCAGACAGTACGCTTTTTTCTGCCTGTGAGGCAGTTATGCCCGGATTTATTAATTTAACCCTGGGAAATGCTTTTGTGGCTGACTATATGAAACAGATGCGCTCCGAAGAAGACTTAGGGCTGGAAAAGACCAAAAATCCGCAGACGATTATCGTGGATTACGGCGGGGCCAATGCCGCAAAGCCTCTTCATGTAGGCCATCTGCGCTCGGCCATTATCGGCGAGAGCATTAAGCGTATGGGAGCGGCTTTAGGACACAGGATGATTGGGGACGTGCACCTGGGGGACTGGGGTCTGCAGATGGGTTTAATTATCGAGGAACTGCGGGACAGGAAGCCGGATCTCTGCTATTTTGACGAAAATTATACCGGTGAATATCCCGCCGAAGCGCCGTTTACCATCGGTGAACTTGAGGATATTTATCCGGCAGCCAGCAAAAAGGCAAAGTTTAAGCTGGAAGAGGGGCTGGCAGCGGGGATGAGCAAGGAGGAGGCCGAAAAACAGCTGGAAGAAGCAAAGCGTTTTGCCGACCGTGCCCACACGGCGACGAAGAAGCTTCAGGAAGAATATCCGCCGTTTATTGCCATCTGGAAGCATATTATGGCCGTGTCCAGGGCGGATTTGGAGAAGAATTACAGGAACCTGAATGTAAGCTTTGAACTGTGGAAGGGGGAGAGTGATGCCCAGAAATATATTCCCGGGCTGATTCAGGATCTTAAGGATAAGGGGCTTGCCTGTGAGAGCCAGGGGGCGCTGGTGGTGGATATCCGTGAGCCGGAGGATACGAAGGAATTACCGCCCTGTATTGTCCAGAAGTCGGACGGGGCGGCGCTGTATGCGACCTCGGATCTTGGAACGGTGATTGAGCGGGAGAAGGATTTTGCACCGGACGCCTATATTTACATTGCCGACAAGCGACAGGATCTGCACTATACGCAGTTTTTCCGGGTGGCCAGAAAGGCCGGTTTTGTCCGTGAAGGAATTCCCATGAGCTTCCTGGGATTTGGAACGATGAACGGGAAGGACGGGAAGCCCTTTAAGACCAGGGACGGCGGGGTTATGCGCTTAGAGCAGCTTATTGCAGAGATTAATGAGGCAGCTTACCGCCGGATTATGGAAAACCGGACCATGGAAGAGGAGGATGCCAGGAATACGGCAAAGCTTGTGGGTCTGGCAGCGTTAAAGTACGGCGATTTATCCAACCAGGCAGCGAAGGACTATATCTTTGATATTGACCGTTTTGTGTCCTTTACGGGCAATACAGGGCCTTATATTTTATATACGATTGTGCGCATTAATTCCATCCTGACCAAATACCGGGAGCAGGGAGGGGAGATAGAAAAATTTGACTTTCTTCCGGCGGCTTCCCCGGCAGAAAAGGCATTGATGCTGGAGATTTCCCGTTACAATGAGGTGATGGAGAACAGCTTTGCCGAAAGGGCACCGCATAAGATCTGCCAGTATATTTATGATTTGTCCGAGGATTTCAACCATTTTTACCAGGATGTGATTATCCTGACCGAAGAAGATAAAAACCGGCAGGGAAGCTTTATCTGTCTGATTGATCTGGCCAGGGATGTGCTGAATGCATGTATTCATGTTCTGGGCTTTGAGGCTCCGGAGCGGATGTAAAAAATGGTTACTGTTTACGCCGGTCTGCGCATTTGCTGCGGATGTGTAAACAGTAACAAAAAATGCAGAATTAGGGGGAGTTATTGTTGAAGGTTAAACAGATGTCCGTGAATGCCTTCTGGAAAGGAGAGGTGGAGGTTAAAGCCCGTGCAGAGGATCAGGGGCAGGACTATGCCGTCCGGGTTCTGGGAAAGGGCAGTTTGATTAAGGAATCTTCCTGTTCCTGTAAGGAAAATAAAGAAAAAGCCGTGTGTCCGCATGTCCGCGCCGTGTGGGATGCTTATCAGCGGTCAGGAAAAAAGATTGGCGAAGAAAAAAACCCGGTTATGGTCTATACTTCCCCGGAAGTGCGGACAATGATTCGGGAATACACCAACCGTGAGGTGGCACGTATCCAGCAGGAAGGGCAGGAATCCTTTGTTTCCTTTGCCGCCAGGCTGAAAATCAACCGCAAAACCGGAGATATCCGGGTGGAATTTAAACTGGGAAGGGAGAGGATGTATCTGGTCAAGGATCTGCTCTCCTTTGCCCAGGCCATGCGCCAGAAGACCTATGTGGAGTATGGGAAAAACTTTGCCTTTTATCATTGTCTGGACGCCTTTACCCGGGAGAGCCGCCCGTTGGTGGAGTTTGTCGTGGAACTGGTAAATACCTACCGCGACTATTACGGGCAGTTTCGCCGGGCTTCTTTTGAAACCCAGCCGCCGCTTCGGGAATTTCATCTGAGTCGGGAAAACCGTGACCGGTTCTTTTTCCTTACGGAAAACCAGGTGCTGGAGGTTGAACTGGGAACGGGAAGCAGTCCGGCGGAGAAGGGGGAGTTTCTGGTCTGCCGGCAGAATCCTCAGTTCCACATCCCTATCCGGATGAAGGGGCAGGACGGGCTGGAAATTTCCATCAGCGGAAAGCGTCCGGTTTTTCTGGGAGAAAAATACCTGTATCTTCTGGGAACGAACCGGATTTACTGCTGTGACGAGGGATGCAGCCGGGATATGGGCGTGTTTTTGGATTTGATGGGGCAGGCGGTGCAGAACCGGATTCAGATTAACGGGCGGGACGTGCCCTTGTTCTATGAGCGGGTGCTTTTAAGGATTGAACCTTACTGCATCTTTGAGGGCGATGAGATCCAGTGGGAAAATTATCGGCCAGAGCCGCTGCAGGCGGAGTTTTTCTTTGATTCCAAGGCCCCGGGGCAGGTTCAGATGCAGCCGGTGCTTTCCTATGGGGACTATGCCTTTCATCCGGTGGAGGATGAGAAGCTGCCCCGAACCGTCTGCCGGGATGTGCCGGGAGAATTTCGGGTCAGCCAGCTGATTGCCAGGTATTTTAAGCTTCCGGATGAGGCAGGGAAAAAGCTGGTGATTCAAAACGATGAGGAGGCATTATATGCCCTGCTGGAGCATGGTCTTGGGGAATTTTCACAGCTTGGACGGGTGGAACTTTCCGATACCGTGCGCCAGTGGAAGATCCTTCCTCCGGCAAAGGTTCATGCATCCGTGTCCATGGGGGAAGGATGGCTGGATATCCAGGTCGATCTCGAAGGGATGACCGGGGAGGAACTGGAAGAAATCCTGCGGGCTTACCAGCAGAAGCGGCCGTTTTACCGGCGAAAAACCGGGGAGTTTCTGCGGCTGGAGGATGAGGGGCTTACGGCTGTTGCGCGGCTAAGCACAAGCCTTTCCCTGTCCGGAAAACAGCTTCTGGAAAAGGGGGTTCGCCTCCCCGGCTACCGGGCGCTGTATCTGGACAGCCTGTTAAAAGAAGGCCCGGGCATAAGCTTTTACCGGAACCAGATGTTTAAGGCCGTCGTCCGCGGGATGAAAGTGGTGGAGGACAGTGATTTCCCGGTGCCGCAGGAGTTGTTTTCCGTGCTGCGGGGTTATCAGAAGACGGGATTTCGCTGGCTTCGCACCCTGGATGCCTATGGATTTGGGGGAATTCTTGCCGACGATATGGGACTGGGGAAAACAATCCAGATGATTGCCCTTTTTGTGGATGAATATAAGAACTGGGAGAACGAGAGAAAGCTTCCCTCACTCATCGTCTGCCCGGCTTCCCTGGTGTATAACTGGGAGAATGAATTTCAGAAATTTGCGCCCTTTTTAAAGATCTGCACCATTGCCGGTTCCTGGACGGAGCGGGAAGACCTGCTGAAAACTCTGGAAAAAGGAGAGTATCCGGTGCTGATCACTTCCTATGATTTGTTAAAGCGGGATATGGAATACTATGAGAAGCTGTCGTTCCGCTTCCAGGTCATTGACGAAGCCCAGTATATTAAAAATGCGGCAACCCAGAGCGCAAAGGCCGTAAAGGCCGTGCGGGCAAGGACAAGGTTTGCCCTGACCGGAACACCGGTGGAAAACCGCCTGAGTGAACTCTGGAGTATTTTTGATTATCTGATGCCTGAATTTTTATTTTCCTATTCGGCTTTCCGCAGACAGTACGAGCTTCCCATTGTCCGGGAGGGGGATAAGGAGGCGCTGGCAAATCTGCGGCGTCTGATTGGCCCCTTTGTTCTGCGGCGTCTGAAAAAAGATGTGTTAAAAGAACTGCCGGAAAAACTGGAAAATTATGTCTATACCAAACTGGAAGGTCAGCAGAAGAAGCTTTACATGGCCAATGCGGCAAGTCTTAAGCTGCAGCTTGAGGGGGCAACCGACAGCAGCTATTTTTCCGAGCGCTTCCAGATCCTTGCCCAGCTTACCAGGCTTCGCCAGATCTGCTGTGCCCCTCAGCTTTGCTATGATTCCTACCGGGGAACTTCGGCGAAGCTGGAAACCTGCATGGATTTAATCCGCAACGGGGTGGCCGGGGGACATAAGATACTGCTGTTTTCCCAGTTTACTTCCATGCTGGATATCCTGGAAAAGCGGCTTAAGGAGGAAGAGATTGGCTATTATCTTCTGACGGGAAGCACGGATAAGGAAAAGCGTCTGCAGATGGTGGAGGCTTTCCAGGGCGATGACGTGCCGGTGTTTTTGATTTCGCTGAAGGCCGGGGGAACGGGGCTTAATCTGACGGCCGCGGATATGGTGATTCACTACGACCCATGGTGGAACCTGGCCGCAGAAAACCAGGCGACGGACAGAACGCATCGGATAGGGCAGACCAAACAGGTTTCGGTGTTTAAACTGATTGCCAAGGGGACGATTGAGGAAAATATCGTGCGGCTCCAGGAGGCAAAAAAGGATCTTGCCGAACAGATTGTCACCGAAGAAAACAGGGCACTGGGAAGCTTGAGCCGTAGAGAACTTCTGGAGATATTAAAAGGTGGAACGGGATGAATAAGCACAGTTCACTTCAGAAAGTGTATTATGCCAGTTTTGCTGCTATGGTTGTGGTTCCGGTGCTTCTGGTTTTTCTGATTTCACTGAGCGTAATCCGCATAATGATGCAGAATACGGCGGTTTCTGCGATTGAAAGCAGACAGAAGGCAGCCGTTTCCAGCCTTACCGAAAGTATAAGAGATGCATCGCTTCAGCTTTCTCATTTTGTTTATGTCAATAATTATGAACTGATGGAGATTGCCGCAAAGACGGATACGGCAGACAGCAATGCCCGTTATTATTATACGACGCAGCTGGAACAGCTCTTTGCCGTAGCCATGGCACCAAAGCAGATGGTGCTTTCCGGAATGATTTATATGAAGGACGGAAAGGATACGTATCTAAAGCAGATGCCGGCGATATCGCGGGAGGAAGTGCAGGCTTCGCGCTGGTATCAGGATGCACTTGCCCGGAAAAACCAGGTTTTTGTGGGAAGCTACGATACCTCCCGGACAAAGGTGGTTGCCAAGGGAAGCCAGAGCCGGGAACTGGTTCTTTCGGTGGCGCTGGCACCGGATATCGGGGTGGATCGTTCGGAAAAAATCGATATGGTGGTTTTATTTTTCCGGACAAATGTCAATGATTTTTTTATCGGAAAAAGTCATGGCCAGGGAGTTTTGGATGTTGTGGTTTTAGACGACCGGGATCAGGTGATTTTCCGGATGGGATCAGGCTTGCAGACCGAAGCCTGCCTTAACGGGCTGAAAGAAAAAAAGAACGGGGTGTACAAGCAGAAGATCCCGGCAGAAGGGGGTGTGGGAAAGACCTCCTGCACCTGCATTATCACGGAGGTGGATGAAACCAGGTGGAAGATGGTTTCCTCGGTAAAGACAAGCGAACTGACGAAGGATTTTAACCGGGTGGCGGCGATCGTCGTGGGCGTGACAGGGGCCTTGTTTTTGCTTTATTTTTCCTTTTCGCGGTTCTTTCTGCAGAATATTATCCAGCCGGTGCATACGATGGTGGAGGGGCTTAAGCAGGTGGAAGAAGGGGATCTGGAAACCCATATCCCGCCTGCGGGCTTAAGCGAAATCCGCCTGATGATTCATTCCTTTAACCGGATGGTGCGCCGCTTAAAGTCGTCGATTCAGGAAAAAGAAACGGCGCAGGAAAAAAAGATGGAGGCCCAGCTTCGGGCGCTACAGTCGCAGATTAACCCGCATTTCCTGGTCAATACGTTAAACTCCATCCGTTTTATGGCCCAGGTTTCCAGGTTTGAGGGAATCCGGCGGATGGCGGAGGCGTTAATTAAGATTCTCACCTGTTCTTTCCGCAGCAACAGCAGCTTCTACACGGTGAGGGAAGAACTGGATGTGCTGGACAGCTATATTTACCTGATGAAGATCCGGTATTCGGACGGGTTTGACTATTCCTGTGCGGTTGATGAGGACTGTAAGGAACTTCTGATGCCGCGCCTGGTGCTCCAGCCGATTGCGGAAAATTCCATTGTTCACGGTTTTGTGGATATGGAGGAGGAGATGGGAAGCCTTTCTCTTAAGGTCTGGCGGGAGGATGAGAGGCTTTATTTTGAAATTGAGGATAACGGAAGGGGTATGACGGGTGAGGAGATTTCCGAAGTTTTTCACGGGAAGGAGAGGAAACCGGAGGATAATTACAGCATCGGCCTGGAAAATGTATTCAGCCGTCTGAAACTGAACTTTAAAGAAGCCGCCAGCCTGGAAATCGAGAGTGAACCGGGATGCTATACGCGGACAAGGATCAGGATTCCGGCGATTTCCGGGGAGAAGGAAGAGGAAAAAGAAGAGGGGGAGTAAGATGAACCAGGTCGTGATTGTGGATGATGAAACAATTATCCGGGTAACTTTGCGCTCGCTTCTGGTGTGGGAAACTCTTGGGTTTCATGTGGCAGCCGATTTTTCCGGCGGGAAGCCTGCGCTGGATTACCTGCGGAAAAACCGCGCCGATCTGCTGATTGTCGATATGAAGATGCCGGATCTTAACGGGATTGCCCTGATGGAGAAGTTAAAGGAAGAGGGGATTCTTCCGCTGACGGTTGTTCTTTCCGGCTATAATGAGTTTTCGTTAGTTCGGGAGGCATTTCGGATAGGGGCTTATGATTATCTGCTGAAATCGGATGTAAGCCGGGAGTCGCTCTTGGCGCTGCTGCAGAAATTAAACCAGACGATTTTTCTGGATGGCGGGAGGGAAAAAGCTGTGTTTTCCGATGCCGCCGAAGAAAGTCTGGGTATCGGGCAGCTTGAAGGTGAGTACGGGATGGTGCTTTTTTCGGTCGATGAGGGGATGAAGCAGGCGGCAAGGTTTGGGGAAGATTTGGGCGAACAGCTGCAAAAACCCGTGCTGGAGCTTGCCAGGCAGCTTCCAAGAGTAGCCGCAAGGGGGAAGCTTGCCGCCGTTGATCCTCTGCACTATGTCCTTGCCTACAAAGCCGGGGACAGGGCGCAGTACCGGCACACCATTATTTCCGTGGTGCGTCAGCTTCAGTCGGTGTGGCGGGATTATATGAATCTTACCGTTTCTGCTGCCGTCAGCGATCCGGCCTGCGGGGAGGGGCTTTTTGACAAGCTGAAGCGGGGGAGTTCGTTAATTAAGCTTTCTGCATTATCCGGGAAAAATGCCCTTTGCGCCGAGTGGGAATGGGAAGATGAACTGGAAATCTATCTGCGGGAAGAGGAAGAGAGAGCCGATGAAGGATTGTTTCTGTCGCTGTACGGGGCGGATGTGGTGGCATTGGAGGAAGAAAAACGAAGGTTTTTTGAAGTCCTGGGAGGGTTAAGCTTTGAGGAGGGGCGCAGAAGGTGTCTGGTATTTATCGCCCGTTTGGCGGCAGTATTTGAAAAGTACGGGGATGATTTCTTCGGGCTGTTTCCCGAGGAGGCGAATTACCGGGAAAAACTTGCCGTGCTTGGCTCTGACAGGGAACTGGAGCTCTGGATGAATAATTACCTGCGCTGGGTGACGGATTACATCGAAAACCGCCATGACATGGTGCAGGCCGACGCAATCCTGCGGGCAAAGCGCTTCCTTGCCGATAACTATGCCAACCCCGAACTGACCTTAAAAAGCGTGGCGGACTATGTGGGCTTAAATGAAAAATACCTCAGCACACGGTTTACGAAGGAGGCAGGGACGACATTTTCTGCGTATCTGACGGATTTGCGGATGCAGAAGGCGAAGAATCTGATGGTTTCCACGGATTTGCGGATGTATGAGATCAGCGAGCGCGTGGGTTATCATAATGTGGAGCATTTTAACCGGATGTTTAAGAAAAGCTTTGGCGTAAGCCCGGGGGACTTTCGGAAAAACGGCGGGCGGTCAGGGGAGTGAAAGTATTGACGGCAATAGAAGATTACTGTGAAATGCGGAATGGAGGAAATAATGATGATGTATCCCTATATGACACTTAATGATGATACAGAAATAACACATTCTGAAATGAAAGCAGATGGAAGGGTCAAAGTATATATAGAAACTCCAGATGAAAAAAACGGTTTTCGACATGCCACATGCTGGCTGCCGGATTACCAGTGGGAAGATATTTTTGCGTATTCAGATATGGAATTAACTTATTTTTGCGTATTCAGATATGGAATTAACTTATTTTAAGAAAATCATTCGCAACAACGCACATTTAATTCTGGAATTTTCACAAGAGGGAGGAATTACGAATGCCTCAAATTTTTAGAATTGGTGAATAAGCCAGGGATAATCCTTACGGCTGTCAAGGATATAGTCAATATAAACCGTATTGTCCTGAATTTGGTAAAGAATGATGTACCAGGGCTCAACAAACATTTTGTGGTATTTATTGGGGGGAATGTACATTTCTTCAAAAAAAGGAAATGCCCCCTCAATGACTTGTTCTAAACAGGCATCAAGCTCATCCAGGCTGTATCCTGTTTTTCCTGCAATCCGGTCCTCTTCAACAGCAAGGAGTTCTTCCCGGAGTTTCAGCATTTTTTCGCGCCGGTTATAGGTTTCAATATCCATAACAACTAAGTCACCTTCGCCGTTTTTCGTAAGAAATACAGGTTCAGCCGTGGATCTGCACATATCGGCAATTTCGTTATAGTTTTGACGAATTGCTGCGGAAGGACGAATGTTCATAAAATTACCTCCTGTTATTTTGTGGCGGGTTAAATGGTGAATATATTACTCGGTTTTGTTTGAAATAGCCGTATATTAGTTATATTATATCTGTTTTATGCTATATCGTCAACGGATAAAAAGTTGGACAAAAAAGTTTTACTACGGTTTATATGTGTTCACGGTAATAAGGTTTTTACAACACCTGACGAAACATCAAGAAATCCAACCTTTTTTCATGGAAAAACCTTCATTTTTTTGTTATGCTTTGGGCATAAGTTCCAAAGAAGCAAAAGAATGGAGGATTTTTTATGAAGAAAAAGGTTTTGGCAGTTACTCTTGGAGCAGCAATGATTGCAGGTTCCCTGGCAGGCTGCGGGGAGAAGGCCCCTGCACCGGGAGCGACGACGGCAGCG
Source organism: uncultured Clostridium sp. (assembly GCA_946553025.1). GTDB lineage: Bacteria > Bacillota > Clostridia > Lachnospirales > Lachnospiraceae > Caccovicinus. The sequence continues at coordinate 38,934 of CAMNRM010000001.1, read as the reverse complement.
CAGGCCGATGCGGGAAGCGAAGCAGCACCGGGCAGCGACGCCGCAGCAGACAGCGGGAACAAGGAGGCACCGGCAGAGGGCGGAGATTTAAGCGGAGATCTGGTGTTTGCCATCTGGGACAATAACCTGATGGATTATATCGATGAAAATGATATGGTCGGCAAGTTCCAGGAGAAATACCCGGATGCCAATATTGAGGTCGAAAAGCTGAAGGATGACTCCGAATACTGGAATGCGATGAAGATGCGGGCTTCGGCGAACCAGCTTCCCGATGTGATGTTTAATAAGCCGTTTACTCTTTCCCGATTTAAGGATTATTTGTTAGATTTATCCGATTTGGAAGCAACGAAGAATAATGAACTGGCTGCCGGCTATGCCCTGGACGGAAAGGTTTTAGGCGTTCCGATGACGGCGGGCTATGAGTATGTTTACTACTGGAAGGATATGTTTGCCGAGGCCGGTGTGGAGGTTCCCACGACCTGGACGCAGCTTCAGGAGGCAGCGACGAAGCTTCAGGAGCATTTCGGGGCGGAAAATCCTGACTTTATGGCGATTGCCCTGGGTGCAAAGGATGAATGGCCGGATTACCCCTACATGGAATTTATGCCTGCATTAGAGAGCGGAAACGGACAGAACTGGAACGATATGGCGAAGCAGGATGAGCCGTTTGCCGAGGGAACCGATATTTATAAGTCTTATGAGAAAGCTTACGGATTATTTACCTCCGGCGTGTTCGGAAAAGATCCTCTGGGTCTGGGCAATGACCAGGTTACGTCCTTATTTGCACAAAAGGGCGCGGCAATGATTGCCCTTGGCGACTGGGGGCTGCAAAATATCGAAAGCGGTGCGGATGATATCGCCGAATTGGGAACCTTTTATCTGCCTGCACGAAACAGCGAGAGCGATCCCTTCCGGGTTATCGTTCAGGGCGACTCCTTTATGGGCGTGACGACCCACAGTAAGAATCCGGAACTGGCAAAGGCATTTGTGGAGTGGTTCTACAGCGAGGACTGGTATCCGGGCTTTATTAACTACGTGACAAGTTCCTCCTCCATGACCACCTTCCCGAAGGAAAAACATGCGGTTTTAGCCGAATCCGATTTGGCACAGCCGGATATGGAACTGGTAATGTACGACGGCGGCGGTGATGACTTCCAGGCCATCCAGAACGAAACGGCATTTGACTATAAGAAGCTGGGTGCGGAAATGTTTACCGACGGCTTTGATTTAAAGGCGCGTATGGATGAACTGAATGGAAAATGGAAGGCAGCGAGAGCAAAGCTGGGGATTCAGTAAACAGACCGTAAATAAACCGAATCCGCAAACCTGCGGAGTATCTGATTCAAAAACAATCCGGCAAAACATGACAGCGATTAAGCTAAGGTTTTGCCGGATTTTTAAAAGGAGGGCTTCTTATGAACTCACTTGCCAGGAAGAAACGGAACTTTATCGTGGTTTCTTTGCTTGTGCCCACATTGCTCTTAATCGGCTTTGTGGTATTTCCGGCGCTGGATTTAATTCGGATGAGTTTTACCAACTGGGACGGGTATTCGCCGAGCAGTGATTTTATTGCTCTGGAAAATTATCGGTCAATGTTTCACAATGCGGACTTATGGCAATCCTTAAAGAATAACGGGGTGTATTTTGCCGTGCACCTGTGCATGATTCCCATCGAGCTTGCCTTTGCCGTACTTCTGGTGTCGAAGCTTAAGGGGGCAAAGTTTTATAAAACCATGGTGTTCATGCCCTATATTATCAATGGTGTGGCGATTGCCTATGCGTTTTCCTACTTTTTCTCGCCGATTAACGGGGCGTTTGATGCAATCTTAAAGCTGCTGCATCTGGGGATGTTAAAGCAGAACTGGCTGTCCGATCCGAAGATTGTCAACTTCGTGCTTTCCTTCGTGTCGCTCTGGCGGTTTTCCGGCTATCATATCGTGCTGTTTATGGCGTCATTACAGTCCTTACCGCAGGATGTGCAGGAGGCGGCAAGGGTGGACGGGGCAAATGCATGGCAGATGTTTAAGTACATCCAGATACCGGCGATTATGCTGATGGTGGACTTCATCCTCTTTGACAACATCCGCGGTGCGCTGCAGGTATTCGATATTCCGTTCGTTATCACCGGGGGCGGGCCGGGCTACGCCTCATCGACCTTTACTCTGTACACCATTAAAACGGCATTTACCTTCTCCAACTTTGGCCTGGCGTCAACGATGGCGGTGGCGATTATGGTGATGATTGTGGTGATCTATGTGATACAGAATAAACTGATTCACGGTCTGATTTTAAAGGAGGATAAGTAGATGAAACAGCGGACAATAACACAGATAGGAAAGCAGATCATCTGCATCGGTATGGTTATCCTGGTTATCCTTCCGATTTTGCTCACCCTTTTTGCCGCATTTAAGACGAAGGGCGATATGGTAAAGACCTCCCCCCTGCTTCTTCCGCCCTTTGAGAGGATTACCTTTGAAAACTTTGCCAAGGTGCTGAAGGATAAATATCTGCTGGTGGGCTTTAAAAATACGGGAATTATCCTGGTGGTCAGCATTTTCTTTAATGTATTGTTTGGGACAATGACGGCGTTTATTATTGAACGGTTTAATTTTAAGTTTAAGAAGGTGATTGTGGGCCTGTTCTTTGCGGGGATGCTGATTCCCACGTTTGTTACGGAGATTGCACGGTTTAAGATAATCAACGGGCTAATGCTGTACAACAGCCTGGGGGCACCGATTGTTATCTACGTGGCGTCGGATTTAATGCAGCTTTATATTTACCGGCAGTTTATCTCCACCCTGCCGACCTCGTTAGATGAGAGTGCGCTATTGGACGGATGCGATTATTTCGGGCTGTTCTGGAGGATTATCTTCCCGCTTCTGGCTCCGGCTACGGCTACGGTGGTGATTATCAAGGCAATCAATATTATTAATGATATGTACGTTCCCTATCTGTACATGCCGAAAAACTCCCTGCGGACGCTGACCACATTCTTAATGAACTTTGCCAATGCGCAGCAGGGCTCCTGGCAGAAGCTGGCGGCAGGGATTATTATCATTATGCTGCCGACGATTTTGATTTACGTGTTTTTCCAGCGCTATATCCTGGCGGGCGTGGCTGCGGGGGCGGTGAAGGAATAGGGCATAGGATGTGCCCCGCCTACGCACCCCCATGAACAGTAACTTTTCCTAAATATGTCAGGAAAAAACGCTGATTTTTACGGTGTTTTCATTGTCGTATTTCTGTTATAATAACTTTGACAGAGATTCATCATTGAATAAGGGGAGGGAAAAGATGATGTTTACGGCAATGATTATTGATGATGAAACGACGGTTCGTGAAGGGATTAAGGCGCTGATTGACTGGGAAGCGGAGGGCTTTCGTCTGGGAAGCTGCGGAAGGGACGGACGGGAAGGTCTGGCGAATATCCTGCGGGAAAACCCCGATCTGGTGCTGGTGGATATTAAGATGCCGGGGCTGACGGGGCTGGAAGTGATTGAAGAGGCGAAGAAGCAGGGATTTTTGGGGCATTTTTTGATTTTAACGGGATTTTCCGAGTTTGAATATGCAAAGACAGCGATTTCCATGGGTGTGGACGGCTATCTTTTAAAACCGATTGATGAGGACGAACTTTTAGAATATGTGAAGAAAATCCGGTCAGAACTCGAGGAACATGCCCGCCTGTCGCAGTACCATGAAAAGAATGAGGAAAAGGCGCGTCAGGAACTTCTGCGGAGAATTGTCTTAAATGAAGGAACGGCTGAGGAATGGGAGAGGGAGCTTGCGGTGTACCAGTTGTCCCTGGACGGGGGGGTGATTTTCTGCGCGGCGATCTGTAAGGAGGATGAAGCCGGGCTGGAAAAGGGCGGGAAAAAGCTTCTGGAAAAGGTGGAACGGCTGATTGACGGGGATACGGCCTGCAAGGGGATGATTTCCATGGAAGATCAGGTGGTTTTAATCGGGCAGGGCGCGGAGTACGGGCAGTGGAAGGCAAGGATGGAAAAGCATGATAAGCGGCTGAAAAGTTATTTCGGCAGCGGGCTGAAAATTGCCATAGGAAATAATGTCCGGGACTGGAGGGAGTTGTTTTGCTCCTATGAGAGCGCCAGCTATCTGATGGAACAGGAATTTATCTTTGACCATGAAGATATTCTGACCATTGATTTAATCTGCAATCTGGAAGGCAACCATGAAGCCGTGACGGTGGAATGGATGGAAATGCTGATTGAGGTCGGCGAGGAGGAAGGGATTAAGCGGGCCATGGGGCTGCTTCGGGAGTACTGCACCTGGCATTTGTTTAAAGAATCGGAAATCAAGCTGATGCTGATTCAGGATTTAATTCAAATTCAGATGCGCCTTGCCAAGAAATATCCCTCGGCGGATTTTTCCAACGATGCACTGCAGCAGCGGTTAAAGCTTTTGATGGCGGCAGAGGATATGAAAGGGCTTTTGCAGTGCTATGAAGAGGCGCTGACGGAATTTAGCAAAAAGATTGGCATCGGCGGAGGCGGAAATATTATCCGGCGGGTGTATTATTACATGGAAAAGAACTACCATAAGGATTTAAAACTGGAAAATATTGCTAAAAACTTTAACTATAACAGTGCTTACCTGGGGAAGCTTTTCCGAAAAGAGATGGGGGAAACCTTTAATAATTCCCTGGACAGGATTCGGATTACCAATGCACAGAAGCTTTTGGAAGAAACCGATTTAAAAGTGTACCAGATTTCCGAGCAGGTGGGGTACAGCAGCATTGACTATTTTTATATGAAATTTAAGAAATATGTGGGGATTAGTCCGAAGGAGTATCGGAAGAATCGGAATGAATTTTTATAGAATTTCTCTCCAATTTATTGCTATTGCATTGCAAATAATATATAATATAAGTGCAATAGCAGTGAAAGGAGTTGAAAAATATGGCTAATACAACGAATTTTAGCATCCGCCTGGACAGCGATATAAAAAAACAGTGTGAAGCTTTATATGGTGAGTTAGGCGTTAATCTTACCACCGCTATTAATGTGTTTCTTCGCCAATCTCTCCGTGTCGGCGGTTTTCCTTTTGATGTTCGCGTGGAACAGCCCAACAAAGAAACGCTTGCGGCAATGCTGGAAGCAGAGCGCATTGCCCGCGACCCATCAGTAAAACGCTACTCGGATGTCGAGGAAGCGCTGCGGGCATTAAAAGAATGAAGCATTTGGACATTGTATGGACGGGTCAATTCAAGAAAGATTATAAAATGGCAATAAAACGCCATCTGGACATAGAAATTCTTGATGACATCATCCGCAAACTGGCAGCCGGCGAACAGCTTCCAGAGAAAAATAAAGACCATGCATTGTACGGGAATTGGACAGGGCATCGCGAGTGCCATATTCAGCCGGACTGGTTATTGGTGTATCGGATTGAAAATGGTTTGCTTGTATTGACGTTGGTGAGAACAGGAACACACAGCGACTTATTTGGAAAATGATTTTGGGGGATGCTGCAAAAGTGGTGAATAATCACTTTTGCAGCATCCCTTTTTCTGCGCTTGAGGATAAAGATAGATTTCTTTTAGCAAATCTCTAAAAATCAAGACTTTCTCCTCTGATTTTTTGGGTATTAAGAACCGTGGAACCGATGGTAGAATGATATTACGGAAAAATATGTTGCTGTTCACACGTTCACAGTAACAAAAATATCACAAATAGGGAGGTAGCGATGAGAAGAACATGGAAAAGCCGTGTTATCCGAGCGGCAGCAAAATTACTTGCAGTAACCGTAACCGCAACATCCTGTCTTTCCGGTATGGCCTTTACCGCCAGAGCCGAAGGATACGGGAAAAACGGCGTGGTGCGGGATATGACCTCGCAGCAGTTGGTGGAGGATATGGGACTGGGGTATAATATCGGAAATACCTTTGACAGCATCGGTTCCTTTATCACGGAAACCGACCCCTGGCAGTACCAGAAGGCGTGGGGAAATGATCTTGTATCGCAGTTATTTATCCAGAAGATCAAGGAAGGCGGATTTAAGACCGTTCGTCTGCCGGTAAGCTGGGCGCACTGGATTGACGCGAATAATCAGATTAACCCGGGCTATCTTCAGGCTGTGCAGACCGTGGTGGACTGGTGTATGGATGAGGATCTCTATGTGATTTTAAACGTCCATCATGACAGCGGCGCAGCAGATACATCCTGGATTCGGAATGCAGCGACGGACTGGGACGGGACGTCTGCCAAATATGCGGCGGTATGGACGCAGATCAGCAGTCATTTTATGAACTACGGCGATCACCTGATTTTTGAAGGTATGAATGAAGTGGAGTTTCCCGCTGCACCGACCATGAGCCGGCAGTATGAAATTTTAAATGCCATGAATCAGCTTTTTGTGGATTCCGTCCGTGCAACAGGGGGCAATAATGCCGTGCGTCATCTTTTGATTCCCGGGTATAATACGGATATTAAAAAGACCTGTGATCGGCGCTACCAGATGCCAAACGATCCGGCAAATCACTGTATTTTGTCGATTCACTATTACAGCCCCTCGCCGTTCTGCGTGGCTGAGCATGACGTGGACTGGGCGGTTCCGGTGACGACCTGGGGAAGCGAGGAGGATATTCAGAATGTAGAAGCCGATTTGGATATCTTAGCCGAGCATTTCCTTTCTAAAGGGACTCCGGTAATTATCGGCGAGTACGGCGTGCTGACCGAGGATAATAAGGAAAAGGAAAGTATCCGTGCTTATCTGAAAACCGTGCCGGAAATCATTATGCAGTATGGGATGTGCCCTGTGCTTTGGGATACCAGCAATGCGGGGGATATGAAAACGATTGAGCGTATTACCGGTGAGTTTTATGACCCGGTGGTTAAGGCAAACTATCAGGCACTGGCACAGAAAAAGGCGTTTGGTCAGATTCAGAAAAAAGTATTTGATTTCCCGGAATACCAGAGAGTGGACGTTCCGATCACACCGGGCGGCTGGACTTCGTTAGAGTCTGCATTTGAACCGGAAAAGGTGGTCGGCGTGGCGTTTGAACTGGACTGCGCAAGCGACTGGGACAGCTACGGCGGCGGAGGACTCTACCTGGACGGCTGGGACAATATGCCGCAGTGGAGTTTTAACAGTGTATTTGACGAAATTGTCTACATGTTCAGCGCAGAAGAAAAGGCAAGGCTTCACGATCAGCTTGCTGTCCTGATTTTCTGGACGGATGAATCCAAGGGCGGAAGCCGCAGGGAAGAACTGTCGATTAAGGGAAATAAAATTACCCTGCTGTACGGAGAAGACGAGCAGGTACATGCACCGAGGCTGACCACAACCAAGGCTTCCGGAGGTTCCGGCGGCGGTGGCGGCGGAAAAGGAAGCAGCCGTTATCCGAATAACAGCACGGAACCCGTGGGCGATGAAACGAATAATGAGAGAACCAATCTCTATCATTCCCTGCACGAGGGCAAAGAAGTTGTCAAAGAAGGCGTATTAAAGCAGGGAAGAAACAGCAAAACCTCGGAGGAAGATACCGAAACCGGAGCCTACAAGATTAAGATTAAGGACTTTTGTCCGGACTATGCGGTGGGCGATAAGGTGCGTGTCAATGTCAGCTATCTGTCCGATGAAGGAAGTCCAAGTATCGCTCTGGTAACGACCGAGAACGGCTATACCAGTTCCGATGACGACGGAATAAGAAATAAAAACACCCTGGTCTGGGACTGTGTGCCGCCGGACGGGGAAGTAACATTAAATCTCTGGTATCTGGGAAATAACAAGTACTTTATGTATAAGGTTTCCTGCGAAATCCTTGAAAAAGTTCCGGGATTTGCCGTTGAAGATATTAATAATAATGATAGTTTTGGAGAACCGGAGATAAGTGAAGATACCGATGACAAGGGCAATCCTACGGTTACAATGACCTATCCATTCTCCCTGGTTGAACTTGCACGGGTATCCGATGTGGAACTTGGGGAGGACTGCCGGATTAAGCTGACCGTTTACCCCGTAGCCGATCCGCAGGAGGGCGACGAGTACAGCGTATATTTTGAGGATGTCAATGGCGCGAAGGTGACAGGAAGCCTGGAAGGAAGCAGCGTAACCTTAGTTGGAACACCGAAGGATGATACCATTTACTTTGCATTTACAACAAAGAATACCGCAGCAGCGCAGAGAGCAAGAGCAGCATTCCCGCCGGTATCCTTCAGCAACTTTGTATTAAAGCAGCTTCCGGCAATGGATATTTTAGCAGAGCTGGTTTCCATTGGACGGGTAGAACTTTCCTCTACCAAAGCTAATCCCAGACCGATTGAAGAAACCGATAAAGCCGAGGACGGCGTTAAAGTTTATTTTGAATACGATGGAAATGATGTAAAAGAAGAAGACCTTGGCGGCGCTCTTGTAGTCAACGGCGACTGGGACTACACGAACGAAAAGTGGGATGTAAGATCCGATGAAAACGGAGAATATATCTGGTGCGCAGGAAGTGCACAGAGTACCGTAATGTTATCCCTGTGGACCATTAAATCCTCCTTCCGGATTACCAGCGTAGTCGGTGTGCGAAAGGCCGAAAAAGCGCCGACACTTGCCGAAAATGAAGAATTAATGACCGAGGGCGAAGACGGAAAATACCATGTGCCCGAAGGAAAGCGGCTGGCAGCCATCCGATTTAAGACCTCCGGCGGCGGAAATGCCTACGGCGCAATGCTGATGATGAATGCCGACCCGTGGGGAACGTGGATTGACTTCCATGACGGAGAAGAAAAAATCTATAAATTTGAAACCAGGCCGTTATTTACGGAACTGGAACTGGAGAATAAATTTGTGGATTATATGATTTTTGTTTATTCGGATGAGGCGGAGGAGCCGACGCCGGAAGAACCAGATAAGCCACAGCCGGAAGGGCCGGAATTAAAGGAAAACGAAGCCCTGGCAGTAAAGAAAGACGACGGAAATTATTATGTTCCGGAAGGCAAGGGTAATCCTACGGGAATGCGGTTTACTGGTACGAACTTATGGGGAGCCAATATCAGTGTAAATGGCGGGTATTGGGCATCAGAAAGTCCGGATAAGGATTTAACCTTTGGAAAAGATCAAAACGTTGAATATGTGTCCTTTGCTTTATATGATGGAAATGAAAACGCAGAGATAACCTATGTCATCTTTATTTATGGGGACAATGACGCAGAAGATCCGACACCGGAACAGCCGAAACCAGAAGAGCCGGATAAGCCACAGCCGGAAGAACCCGATGAACCGCAGCCAGAGGAACCAGTATTAAAAGATGGCGAAATCCAGGTAGAAGCAGCAGAAGATGGAAAGTATTATGTTCCAGAAGGTAAAGGAACGCCTAAAGCAATCCGGTTTAATATTACTGGAGGTTCAGGACATGTAAAACTTGCATTAACTTTAAATTATAATGATTGGGCGTCAGGAAGCGAAGGCTGGATTAACTATACAGAAAATGAAGATACTACCCATACATTTGCTGATGGAGTTGAGTTTGAAAGATTAACACTTGATGGTGATGGAGAAGAAATAACAATTAATAATGTTGTTTTTATTTATTCAGATTCAGAATCAACAGATAGTGAAATTGAAGTTGAAGCAGCAGAAGATGGAAAATATTATGTTCCAGAAGGAAAAGGAACACCAAAAGCAATCCGGTTTAATATTACTGGGGGTTCAGGGCATGTAAAACTTGCATTAACATTAAACTATAATGACTGGGCATCAGGAAGTGAAGGCTGGATAAATTATGTGGAGAATGAGGATACTACGCACACATTTGCTGATGGAGTTGAATTTGAAAGATTAACACTTGACGGCGATGGGGAAGAAATAACGATTAACAGTGTAATTTTCATTTATACTAACGATGAACCCGCAACCACCTCCCTCATGAAAACCATCGCCAACAACATGCTTTATCGTATGCCGGGAAGAACATTAGCTGACAATGAAGAACTCATCGAACTTGAAGCCATTGCTGATGAAAATGGTATTTATTACCTTCCAGAGGATATGGATGCAGAACTTATGGGAATCCGTGCAGAGGTAGCTTCGGACAGCAAGGAAGTATCGATAATCTTTGACGAAGATAGCGATACTCAGGTTAAAGTAAAGCCAGAAAATAAGATGGTATATTATTTCTTTGACGGAGATGCAGATGTAGAAAGCATTCAGTTCAAGGGACAGAGGGTAAAGAATGTTACTTTCTTATATTGGAATGCTGAAAACGAAGAAGATACAGAAGAGGAAGTACAGACTTCTGACGAAGAAACCAAACCGTCAAAGAAAGCTAAGCCAGCTATAGAAAAGGTGCAAAAGCCTGTAGAAGAAGCACAGAAACCGGAAGAAGAAACTAAAGATGAGGTTAAGAAACCTGTTGAAGAATCAGAAGAAACCAAAGACGAGGTTAAAAAACCTGCTGAAGAATCAAAGGAAACCGAAGATGAGGTTAAAGCTCCTGCTGAAGACGAGAAAGAATCTGCAGATAACACAGATAAGAATGACGTGAATAAGGCAGAGGATGAAACCAAAAAACCATCTTCTGATGTACAGGAAACATCCAAAGATGAGAATGACAGCAAAGCTCCGGCAGAGAATGATGAAGTAAAGGACAAAGAGGAGGATAAAGCTTCTTCCAAGGATTCTGAAACTGCTGTAAAGGATGAGGATAAGGACGAAGAGGAAGATGCTGACCATTCTGAACGTGAAACACAGGACAGCGACGACCGTGCAGATGCTGACCGTGAGAAGCAGGACAGCGACGATGATAAGCGTCAGACCGAAGATGCAGACAAAAGCGACAGCCAGGAAACCAAAACCGATAAAATACAGGCTGAAGTAAAGGATGATTCCTCAAAAGCAGATGATGCTCAGGCGGCGGATAAAGATGAGCAGAAAGCAGGGGATGAAGAAGAGGATCGTAAGTAAGAAAATAAGGAAGGGAGTTCATCTGCGGCGGTGTTCACACACACATCCAAACCGCCGCAGTCTTTGAAAGAATCTCAGGAAAAACAACGTGGAAAGGGGATTTAGCAGATGAAAAAGAATACACAGCGCCTGACGACTGCCGGAATGTTTCTTGTGCTGGCGGCTTCCTGTGCACTGCCGGTTCTGGCGGATGATGAAAATGTTCAGCGCGGCTGGCAGCAGGAAGGTGAACGCTGGATTTATATTAACCGCGACGGCACCAGGGAAACGGAAACCTGGATTAAGGGAGCGGACGGTGCCCATTACTATCTGGATGAGGACGGCTACATGGCGGTCAGCAAAGTGATTAAGGACGGCGACTACACTTATTATGTCGATGAAAACGGTGTCCGTGTAAAGAATCAGTGGGCTTCGGAGCCGAACGACGATATCTGCGACGAGGAAGTGGATACCCTGTGGTACTATTTTGACCAGAACGGCAGGGCATACAATAAAGAGGGCAAGGCATTAAAGCTTAAAGAAGGCAATGCTGACCGCGTCTATTTCTTTGACAGTGACGGTCACATGCTCTCCGGCTGGCAGGATATTACCAAATGGAACAAGGAAGATGAAACCAATACCTATTATCTGGGTGATGAAGATCAGGGCTATGCGCGGATGCAGTGGCAGCTTTTAGAGGTGGATGACGAGTTTTTTGATACCTCGGAAAAAGACTATGATTCCTATGAATTTTATTACTTTGGCTATGACGGAAAGCTGAAAAAGAACAGTGAAGAAAACCCGGATAATCAGCATTTTCTCTTTGATGAAAACGGCGTAATGCTGACCGGATGGCAGCCGGGAGTTACCGCAAGTACGGGGGATACCGGAGTAAACCGTTATTATGATGAGGAAACCGGGGTGCGGGTGAAAGGCTGGCTCTATGCTCATGATCCGGATAATGACGACAGCGATCCGCACTGGTTTTACTGTGATCCGGACGACGGCTGGGTGTACAATGAAGGCGGAAGAGATTCTCAATCAGGGGATGTCAGCGGACTGGCACATAAGAAAATTGACGGGAAGACGTACTTTTTCGACGGCCACGGACATATGATTACCGGGTTAATCAGTACGGGCGGTGCGGATATCAGCGGAAATGAGTTTGTCGATGAAGGGTTTGAAGATCTGGGAGGCCCGATTGGGAAAAATGCTTCGATAAAACCGGCAGGAATTTATTATCTCAGCCAGGACGAGAACACTCTGGGACAGCTTCAGACTGATAAGCGCATATGCTTAAAGGGTGAGGAAAATGAATATTATTATCTGAGCAAAACCGGATTTGCCTACACGAATACTTTGATTAAGGGCAATATTTACGGGCCGGACGGTGCCATGCTTCATGCAGATTCAGATACAGATAAAGCGGTGATTACTCTGGAGGATGATATCTATGAGCAGTCGGACTGGAACAGAAACGGGGAAATTAAAGAGGATGCAAAACCAGTGATTCCGGCAGGCAGCCAGGTAATTGTCGCTAAATCCGGAAAGGTTACGCAGAAGGGAAGTGTAAAAATTAATGACACCTCCTATGAAGTGACGGATTACCAGGCGGTTGAAAAGTAGGAAGTCTGTGACCGTGAATCCAAAAACAGGAAAAAGGGAGTCAAAGGAAATTGGTGGAAGTACCTGCAAAATTCTGAAGCATTTGATGTGGAGGATGATGCACTGGTGCTGAATAACAGTTTTTTCAATGAATGTGCGGAAGGCGAAATTAAGCTGGTTATTGAATTTTACGACGGGCAGATCAAAGAACTCTGGCTGACGAAGGTTGAGGATAAAGTGGATGTGAAGGCAAAATAGGCGTTTTGCAGATAATTAGAACCTGGCGGCTGTAAGGAGAAATGGATGCCTTGCAGCCGCTGGTTTTTATTTCAGCCTAAAAGTTCAGCGATTTCAGAAAAATTAATGAGCAGATCATTGTAAATATTAACTTTAATGGTAGAGTCGAAGGAATACTGAATATTTAGCTTATTTCCCTCAAAATAGTTTACCGTTACAATTTTGCGGCGGGGATCGACGATCCAATATTCGCGTACACCGGCATTTTTATAGTAATAGAGTTTTCGGATGTAATCATCGGACGGATTGCCGGGAGATATAATTTCAATGATAAAATCAGGGGCACCATTACAGCGTTTTCCATCCAGTTTGTTTTTATTACACACAATCATAAGATCGGGCTGGACAATGGTAAGCGGCTTATCAGAAAGTTTTACATCAAATGGCGCATGGAAAACTTTGCATGGGCCTTTGCTGTTTTTGATATAGGAATTGATTATGGTGGTCAGTTCCGTGGAAATGGTTTGATGTTCCTGTGACGGACTTGCCATATAATAGATTTGACCATCAAAAATTTCTGCCCGTGCATCTTCGGGAAATGCTTCATATTCTTCTAAGGTAGTAATCATAGCATTCTTCTGCATTTTAGGTAAAATCAGGAAATGATTATACAGTAAGGTTTCAAATATCCGGTTGGCGATAAGTACCTGGCTGGCGGAAATTTTTACAAAACCAAACATCAGGGCAATTTCGATAGAGCGAACACCGATGGAATAGGAAATTTCCTGGCCTTTAAACAGTAAATCCTGAAGAAGCTGGCTTAATTCCGGGTAGTCCTCAAGCTTTTGAAGTAGGGAATCAAACAGGGTATTGGATTCGGATAACAACATACGGACAGCAGCTAAAAATCCGGGCTTTGTCCATGCGCAGTGCTTATCGGGAAATTCCGGGCTGCCCGCGATCTGTTCGTCCATAAGCTTACACAACTGCGAAACCAGAAACGGATAACCAGATGTATAGGCAAAAAGCAGGCCGGCGATGAGAGGAATATCCATCCCGGTTCGGCAGTCATCTTCGTAGTCACTCAACATGCCTGCAATTTCATTTTCCGAAAAATTCATATCCACAAGGAAGTCGGCAGCGATATTCCATGGGCTGTTGAACTTGTGCGCTTCATCCAGACTTACTTTTCCACGGATACTTTTGATATCATACACGCTGGCTAAGATAACCGATTGGAACGTTTTTATCCGCCTTCTTTTTAAGTAATAGCCCCGAAGCTGGGAAAGAAAATCGAGAAATACCTGATTATTGGAAGCATTGTCCACCTCATCAATAATCAGAACCAGCTCCTTTGTACTGATTTTGCACCATTCCATTAATGTTTTGAAAAGTACCGAGAGGGTTATATTCTCATTTTCTGCCGGAAGTTTGGCAAAGAAGGAGAGGCGGTCAAGGATGGAAGCCGGGATATCGGCAGCACTGTCTAAAATTTCCCGGGAAAATGCGGCAACAAACCGCTCTTCGGTTTCAAAATCGGCCTGACTGATAAGCTGGAAATCCAGGCTGATCACGGTATAATCTTCGTGCAGAAATTCGCCAAGAGCCAGAAGCGTCGTTGTTTTGCCGTATTGCCTGGCCCGGTTAATGGTAAAATACTGCCCGGCATCGACCATGGCTTTTATCTTTTGCAGCCGGCTGGAGAGATCCACCATGTAGTGCAGCTGCGGCTGGCAGTCCCCATGGGTGTTAAAGATTTTCTTCATTTTATGGCTCCTCCTTTTCTGACCGAACTTGTATTTTTTTTATTATATAAGGATTCCCGGTGTCCTGCAAGTTATTTTATTCTGTAAATTTGCGTTATCAATGTAAAAGTCAGAAAGTTGTTCGCTGAATAAAAATTATAGTGGAATAACGATGGATTTCGCGGTATAATTATCTCTTACAATGATTTTTATTTACAGAAAGGATGCCGTCCATGAGTGTAATCATAGAAAATCCCGTTATCCGGGGATTTTATCCTGATCCCAGTGTGTGTGAGGCGAATGGAAAGTATTATCTTGCCTGCAGTTCTTTCCAGTATTTCCCGGGTGTTCCCCTGTTTGAAAGCAGCGATTTCATCAACTGGAAGCCGATAGGACATGCCATAACGAGAAAGACGCAGATTGATCTCTGCCGGGTGCCAAGTTCGGGCGGGGTGTTTGCCCCTGTGCTGCGCTATCATAAGGGAAGGTTTTATATGGCAGCAAACCATAATACCCTTGGCAGAAATTTTTATCTTTATACCGATGATATTTACGACGAATGGTCGGAGCCGGTGTTTGTCGATCAGGAAGGGATTGACCCGTCGCTTTTATTTGATGAGGGAAGGGTTTATTTTACCAGCAATGGAAAGGACGAGAACGGAAATCCCTGTATCCTGCAGTGTGAGATTGACATTGAAACCGGAGAAAAGCTGACGAAAAGCGTTGTGATTTGGCATGGCAGCGGGGGAAGGTATGTGGAAGCGCCGCATCTGTATCATATCGGCGGCTGGTATTACCTGATGGCAGCCGAGGGCGGCACGGAGTACGGGCATATGGTAACCTATGCAAGGGCGAAATTACCCTATGGGCCGTTTGAGGGATGGCAGAAGAATCCTGTTTTGACCAATCGGAACCTGGGCGGGGATCAGAGCCTTATCCAGGGCATCGGGCACGGAGATTTGATTAAGGGGCCGGACGGAAGATATTATATCGTCTGTCTGGGCTTTCGCCAGATAGACCAATGGCTACCGTTTCATCATCTTGGGCGGGAGGTGTTTCTGACCAGGGTGGACTGGCTGGAGGACGGCTGGTTTTGCGCCGGAGAGGACGGGACGGTTCACGCACGGGAAAAGCTGCCTCTTAACGGAGAACAAAAGACAGATTTCCAGTATGATTTTATGCCGGAGGATTGTGTCAAAGATAATCCGCGCTGGCTCTATCTTCGCGATAAAAGGGAAGAAAATTATCGTTTTCATAAGGATGGCGTGGATTTGCGGGGAACGCCGGTAAGGCTGTGTGATGTGGATTCTCCCACCTTTATCGCCGTGCGCCAGTCCGAGTTTTTTACCCGTCTTTCGGTGGAAGTAAAAGGAGAATGCCGGGAAGCCGGGGTGACGGTCTATATGGACGAAGAGCATCATTATGATTTATTCTGCACATGGAACGGCAGGGAAAAACGGGCGGCTCTTCGCCTGCACATCGGGGATGCACAGCAGATTGTTAATGAAATTTCCTTAGAGCAGGAAGAAAAAACGGGTTTAAAAATTGTTTCGGATAATGAAGCTTATCGTTTTTGGGTGGTTACGGGAGGAAAAACCCATTATCTGGGAAAGGCGGCAGCAAAACACCTGTCTTCCGAAGCTGCCGGAGGGTTTACCGGCGTAGTGGCAGGGCTGTATGCGGTGGATTTTTCTGCGCTTTGCGCCGACGGGAACTGGGCAGGCTTTTCCCAACTGCGGTGGATACAGCGCCAGGTGGATGTGCAGGAGAAAACAGAAGGCCAGAAAAAAGCCTGGGACGAGATGGAACAGGAAGACAGAAAAAACCAGGGAGAAGAAAGTTGAAAGCAATAAAAGCTGTAAAGGAACAATTTCATACGATATTTGCCCGTTTTTTTGCCATGAAGCTTCGGGAAAAGATGTTTCTGCTCTATATTATCGGCGGGATTCTGCCCATGCTTTTTATCGGGATTTATCTGATTCTGGGGACGAACCGGCTGTTAATTGCTCAGGCAAAGCAGGCGGAGATGGTGGAACTGGAGCTTCTGGGGAGTGAAACGGAGGAATTGTTAAATACCATTAACACCGCCTCAAAAACCTTTTATTTTAACGAAAAACTTGAGGAAATTTCCAGGAAGAAGTACAGGGAATATCAGGAGATCGTGAATGATTACCATGCCTACACGGAATTTGAGGATTTCGGAAATTTTTATAATCGTATGGTGACCTGGGTCAGTATTTATCTGGAGAATGATACAATTGTCGAAAATGCCCATTTCCGCAGGGTGGATGAAGGCGTCCGAAACGAGCCGTGGTATAAGAGGGTCAGCGGACAGGACGGCGGTGCTGCGTGGCAGAGAATGCCGCTTCCGCTGGCATTAAATCATGAAGATACTCTGGTGCTCACCCGCCTGTTAAAGACCAGAAAGAGCGAGCCTGTGGGTGTAATGGCAATGTATCTTCGGAAGGAACGGCTGAGGGAACAGCTTTCCAGCCGCACCAGTCCGACGGTGATGGTATTAAACCGCGATCAGGAGATTATTTCCTGCGGGGAAGCCTTTTTGCTTTCTGAAATATCCGATGAACTTTCCGCCTGGAGCAGTCCGGGAATCGCCCAGGGCGGGCTGGAGCTTGACGGAAAAGACTATGTGATTACCTGTTATACCATGCGTCTTGGGGAATCCGAGGATATTTTACAGATTGTGGGATTAAAAGCCTATTCGGATATCTTACAGCAGACCGTGCACCAAATCAGTCGGAGTGTAATTATCTTTTTTATCAGTGTTTTGCTTTCGGTGGTGCTTATCCGGCTGTTTTCCCAGTCCTTCAGCGCCCGGGTAAATCAGTTCAGAAGCCAGATGCAGAGGGCAGCAACCGGAAATTTTGACTTAAAGCCAAGTCTGGGAGGAAGCGACGAGATCAGCGATCTGTACGGTTATCTGGGGACAATGATCGGCGATATCCAGCACCTGTTAGCCGAGATTTATCAGGAACGCCTTCATGCAGAGCAGTTAAAAACCCAGCAGAGGGAGGCGGAATTTAAGGTTCTGGCAAGCCAGATTAACCCGCATTTTCTGTATAATACCCTGGAAACCATACGCATGAAGGCAAGGATTAATCACCAGGCAGAGATTGAAGAACTGGTAAAAATGCTGGCAAAGATCCTGCGCAAAAACCTGCGGGCAGGCGGTCAGGATGTCAGTATCCGGGAAGAAGTCGAACTGGTGGAATCCTATTTAAAAATCCAGCAGTACCGTTTTGAAGAGAGAATACAGTATCAGATCCGGCTTCCTGAAAACCTGCAGGAATACCGCGTCCTTCCCCTGATTTTGCAGCCGATTGTGGAAAATTCCATTATCCACGGGCTGGAAACCAAGGAGGGGATTGGTCATATTCTGATTGAGGTGGAGCGCGTGGAAGGTGAGATTTTGATTGCCGTTGAGGATGACGGTCTGGGCATCAGCAAGGAGCGTCTTTTAGAGGTTCAAAAGGAGATGGAGAGCCGGAATTTAAACCGCACCCATATCGGCGTGTCCAATGTCCACCAGCGTCTGCGCTTAAAATACGGGGAAAATTACGGGCTGACTATCAGCAGTATTGAAGGAAAAATGACCAGGATTGTGATCCGTATCCCTGCGGAATAATGGATGAATGTTACAAAAAATAAGGAAAAAAGGGTGACATTTCCACTAAAAATCAGGGGAAAAAAGGTCTGAATTTCAGGGTATTTAT
Source organism: uncultured Clostridium sp. (assembly GCA_946553025.1). Lineage (GTDB taxonomy): Bacteria > Bacillota > Clostridia > Lachnospirales > Lachnospiraceae > Caccovicinus. The sequence continues at coordinate 20,729 of CAMNRM010000001.1, read as the reverse complement.
TTTTGCCTTCCGTTTTTATAATAAAAGAAAAAAACGGGAGGTAATCATGGGATGAAAAAACCAAAAAGCAACAAAAAAACCAGACAGCCATTCAGTATGGAATTAATGTGGAAGCAGCGCTATCTGCTGGCTATGTCCGTTCCGTTTCTGATCTGGCTGTTTATTTTCAAGTATGTCCCGCTGTGGGGCTGGACGATGGCGTTTCAGGAAGTGGTGCCTAAATCCTTTGCCAAGCCGATATGGGAGAGAAAATTCATCGGTTTTGACAATTTTATTCAGGCATTTACCGACCGCCTTTTCGCCCAGACCATGATCAATACCATCGGCATCAGCATTATGGGCATCCTGATCGGCACGGCAGCCGCCATTATCTTTGCCCTGTTCTTAAATGAAATCCGTATGCAGGGCTTTAAAAAGCTTACCCAGACCGTATCCTATCTTCCTCATTTCGTGTCCTGGGTTATCATCGCCAGCATTGCCAAAATGCTCTTAAATGACGGCGGTGCGATGGAAACCATGTTCGGGGTAAACCTGCATCTGATGTCCACCAACTCCCCGCTGTTCTGGATCGTTGTCTGCTTTATCAACGTGTGGAAAGAGGTCGGCTGGGACGCGATTCTCTACCTTTCCGCGATGGCAGGAATCGACCAGGGTATCTACGAAGCGGCAAAGGTAGATGGGGCTAACCGCTTCCAGCAGATGTGGCATATCACCCTTCCCGGCATCAAGCCCACGGCGATTGTTCTGCTGATTATGAGCGTGGGAAGCGCGTTAAATGTCGGCATGGAGCGCCAGATGCTGTTAAGCAACGGTATTGTTCAGGACCATGCCATGGTACTTTCCTGGTTCGCCTATATCCGCGGTATCGGCTCGAATAACTACGGTCTTGGTACGGCAATCGGTATGTTCCAGTCGGTGGTCGGCCTGATTCTTTTGTTTATTGCCAATAAGGTCGCAGGCATGGTCGGCGAAAGCAAACTGGTATAGGAGGGGATAAGGATGAAGATAGAAAGCAGGAAAACAGCATTTGACTACATACTTATGGTACTGTTTTGCGGTATGATTGTGATGACGGTTTATCCGTTTTTAAACGTACTTGCCATCTCCTTAAATGACCCGATGGATACCATGCGAAACGTTAATTTCGTTATTCCAAGACAGTTTACCTTAGCCAATTATAAGTATATTTTTTCGGAAAATAATATGATGCAGCCGATGATTATGTCGGTGGTAAAGACCTTAGTCGGCACGGGTCTTGGAGTGGTTTTTACGGCAATGCTTGCCTATGTATTAAGCCGGAAAGACTTTTATTTTAACAAATCCTTCACCATTATTTTCATCGTAACCATGTACGTCAGCGGCGGTATGATTCCTGAATACCTCTTAATTATGCGGACGCTGCGCATGGGAAATAACTTCTGGGTATACATTATCCCCGGCCTGATTTGGGTTTATAATGTTATCCTGGTGCGCTCCTTTATCGAAGGTATGCCTTTAGCATTACAGGAAGCGGCAAAGATTGACGGGGCGAATGACTTTACGATTTGGCTGAAGGTTATTCTTCCTCTGTGCAAGCCGGTTCTGGCTACGGTGGCTTTATTTATCGCCGTGGGACAGTGGAACTCCTTTATGGACACTTATCTCTATGCGCGTGAACTGCCCACCCTGCAGTACGTTCTGTACGAGATTATGGAGAGTGCGCAGATCAAGGTCGATCCTCACGCAGCCGCACTTGGACAGGTGGCAAACACTGTTTCCCCGATGTCGGTGCGCATGGCAGTAACCGTGGTTGCAACCGTTCCAATCCTGGTGGTTTATCCGTTCTTACAAAAGTATTTCGTAGGCGGCATGACCTTAGGAGCTGTGAAAGACTGATGGGAGCATGTGAAGCGTAACATGGTTACTGTGAACGTGTGAACAGTAGCGCAACATGAAAGGAGGAAAAGGATAATGATAAAAAGAAGAATAGGCGCTTTTGCCCTGGCTGCTGCCCTGTGTGCGGGGATGATGGCAGGCTGTTCCCCCAAGGAGGAAAGCCAGATTGGCGAGGACGGCGTCCTGGAACTGGAATTTTATAATGCAGACGGCGAAGAGGATCTATGGGATAATGCCGTAGCCAAAGCCATTACCGAGGCGACGGGTGTCCGTTTAAAGATTGATTACCCGGTGGCGGCTCAGGATATGAAGGTTGCCTTAATGATTGCCGAGCAGAATTTCCCGGATATTATTTATGCAAAGGGCGACGCCGCCAGTTTAATCGACGCGGGCGCGTTATTGGATTTAACGGATTTAATTGAAGAATACGGGCCGAATATTAAAAAGCTTTACGGCGATCAGTTTGATAAACTTAAATACTCCAAGGAAGATCCGTCGATTTACCAGCTGTCATCTTACGCTATTGGTTCTGAGAATTATAAAAGTTCAGGAACCGCGCAGATCCAGTGGGATGTATTAAAAGAAAATAACTATGAGGTTCCAAGAACCTTAGATGAACTGGAAAAGATGCTCAAGGATTATATTGCCGCACATCCGACGACAGATAAAGGACTTTCCACCATTGGCTTTACCTTATCGGCCTCGGACTGGCACTGGATGATCACTCTGGGAAATCCCGCCGGAACAATTGCCAACGGTGAACCGGATAACGGACAATGGCTGGTTGATGAGAACTATAACGCAGTGTATAAGTTCCGTTCGGACGAGGAGAGAGAGTATTTCCGCTGGATGAACCGGATGTACAATGAAGGCATATTAGATCCTGAATTTGCTACCCAGACCCATGAGGATTACATTGCCAAAATCTCTTCGGGGCGTGTGCTGGCCCTGTTTGATACGGACTGGGATTATGAGGATGCAGAGCGGGTATTAAAATCCGACGGCAAGCTGGGAAAGACTTATGCGCCGCTTCCTATGACGATGAATGAAGATGTCAAGTGCCCTCTTTTAATGGATCAGGGTCTTGTGGTTGGTCAGGGCGTGGCGATCACTACAGCGTGCAAATATCCGGTGGAGGCGATTAAATTTATCGACTACCTGTGCTCGGATGAAGGCCAGGTGCTGACGAATTGGGGAATTAAAGATGTCAACTATTTTGTGGATGAAAACGGGAAGAGATACCGCACGCCGGAGGAGATCGAGGAGTCAAGCGCCAACCAGAATTATAAGAAAGAAACGGGTGTGGGACGCTATAATTTCCCCTTCCCGGCCTATGGTACAGGTATGCTGGATGCCACGGGAAATCCCTATACGACGGCAAGCAAGGAAGCGGTAATTGCAGAGTATAATGAGGAGCAGAAGGCGGCATGTGAGGCTTGGGGAGTGGATCTTTTGCTGGATATTTTCCCGCAGAAGGAGGAGTTTGAAATCCCGGAATTTCCGCCGATTTGGGCTTACGTTATGCCGGCAGAGTTTACGGGTTTGAACAATAAGCTGGATGAGGTGGCCTGGTCGAGTTTGATTACCTGTGTGATTGGAAAGCCGGAGGCGTTTGATGCCAACTATGATGCCATGATCGCCAGCCTGGAAGCTACGGGAATGAGCCGGGCAGAGGAGATTTTGACGGCGATGGTGAAGGATAAGGTGGCGTTAGTGGAAGAGTAAAGGAAGGTTTTGGAAAAAACGCCTGACGCAATCCGATGGATGAAAAAAGGCGGTTTGGAAAAATAAGAAGAAGAACAGGACTTTAGGTTGTCCCGACAGTGATGCCGGAGGAGATGTAAGGTCCTGTTATTCTTTGGGTATCATTTTATAAAAAATTTCTTGATTTCAAAGGCAAGTATGATAAGATAAAAAGAAAAGATAAGGACAATGATTCTGGAGGAAAGATAGAGTGGACGGGAAAAATTACGGTTCTTTTTTTGAAAAGGATAAGGTGGAAAAAATTCCATTTGGCGGGGATTATAACCCGGAGCAGTGGCCGGAGGAGGTTTGGGAGGAGGATATGCGGCTGTTTGCCCTGGCTGGGGTGGATTGCGTGACCCTGAATGTGTTTAGCTGGGCGTCTTTGCAGCCGGATGAGGATACCTATTGTTTTGATAAGCTGGATAAGATTATGGAAATGGTGAAGAAGAACGGGCTGCATGTGATTCTTGCGACTTCTACGGCGGCGCACCCGGCCTGGATGGCGAGGAAGTATCCGGAAGTTTTGCGGACGGAGTTTTCGGGGCTTAGAAGGAAGTTCGGAAGCAGGCATAATTCTTGTCCGAACAGTCCAGTGTTTCAGAAGTATTCTAAGCGGCTTGCGGGGAAAATAGCCGAGCGGTATGGGAAGTCGGGGAATGTGATTGCCTGGCATATCGGGAATGAGTACGGCGGGGCCTGCTACTGTGAGCGGTGTGAGGCGGCGTTTCGGGTGTGGCTGAAGGAGAAGTATAAGACGATAGAGGAATTGAACCGGGCATGGAATACCAGCTTCTGGGGGCATACATTTTATGACTGGGAGGAGGTTGTGGTTCCCAATTTGCAGAGTGAGCATTTTGAGGAGAACCGGACGACGTTTCAGGGGATTTCCCTGGATTACCGGCGGTTTTGCTCGGATTCTTTGCTTGCCAATTACCGGGCGGAGTACGAGGCGGTGAAGGCGGTGACGCCGGATATTCCGGTGACGACGAATCTGATGGGGGCGTATAAGGAACTGGATTATCAGAAATGGGCGAAGTACATGGACTTTGTTTCCTGGGATAATTATCCGGCAAATGATACGCCGGCGGCGGAGATTGCCATGAATCATGATTTGATGCGGGGGATTAAGCAGGGACAGCCGTTTGCGCTGATGGAACAGACGCCGAGTGTGACGAACTGGCTTTCTTATAATGCCTTAAAAAGGCCGGGCGTGATGCGGCTGTTAAGCTATCAGGCGGTGGCGCACGGGGCGGATACGGTGCTGTTTTTTCAGATGAGGAGGAGTATCGGAGCCTGTGAAAAGTACCACGGGGCGCTGATTGACCATGCGGGGCATGAGCATACGCGGGTGTTTCGGGAGATGGTGGCGTTAGGGCAGGAATTAAAGGAACTGGGAAGTCAGGTGATGGGAAGCCGGATTAGGGCGAAGGCGGCGATTGTAGTGGACTGGGACAACTGGTGGGCGCTGGAGTATTCGGCAGGGCCTAGCTGTGACTTGAAGTATATGGACGAGGTGAAGAGGTATTATGCGGCGTTTGATGAACTGAATATTCCGGTGGATTTGATTTCGGTGGAGGATGATTTGACGAAGTATTCGCTGGTCGTAACGCCGGTGCTTTATATGGTAAAGACCGGGTATGAACAGGCACTGAAACGGTTTGTGGAAGATGGAGGGACGCTCGTTGCTACGTTTTTTTCGGGGATTGTAGAGGAGCATGATCTGGTGATTACCGGGGGGTATCCGGGGAGATTGAGGGATATTTTCGGGGTTTGGGTGGAGGAGATTGACGCCCTGCCTGTGGGGGAGAGGAATGGGTTTAGCTGGAGGGGTAAGCAGTATCCGGCGGAGCTTTTATGTGATATTATGCATCCGGAAAGCGCGGAGTGTGAGGCGGAATACGAAAAGGATTTCTACGCGGGAACCCCTGTGATTGTCCATAACCGGCTGGGAAAAGGAAACGCCTGGTACGTCGGAACGAGAAGCAATGCGGAATTTTACCGGGATTTTCTGCGCGAGGTGACAAGGGAAGCCGGGATAGAGGAGATCTGGACGCCCAGGGACGGGGTGGAGGTCTGCGTAAGGGAGAAGGATAAGGAGAAGTTTTATTTCTTTTTAAATCACCGGCAGGAGGCTGTGGAGATGACGATGGAGAAGAGCGGGTGCAGTTTACTGGAAAAGAAAGCATATGCCGCAGGAGAAAAGGCGGTGCTTGCCGGTAAAGGGGTGATGATTTACCGGGTAGTTATGTAACAATAGAAAAATCTTTTCCGGAGCATCTAAAAAGGTATTGGAAGTTCATGGTTTATGCTTAACATTTAGCAATAGAGAGAGGGTGTTTATTGTGCTTAACATATTTTTAAAAGATACCAATACAAAATTAGATAAAGAAGTAGTAACTGATGTAGAAAAAGAGTTTTCTAAGTTAAAGATTAAAGGAAATTTATTAGACAGGTTAATGATAGAAAAGATTGAGAAAGGTAAATATAATGACGATAATTCCTACATTGATCGCTTTGGTTACAAATTATACTATAATGATATGAGTACGGGATGTAAAGCGGCATTGTGTGTGGCGAATATTCCAAATAAAATTATTGATTTGGCAGAATGTGGATACAATGCACGGGATATTATTATTATATTATGTAAAGAAGGAAATATTTTAATTGAAGATAATGGATTATCGATATCAACACAATATGGAAATCTTATCGATGTACAATTAGATAATTACAGGTTTAGTACAGTAGATAGATTAAATAAGTATATTGGTGAAGAAAGACCATTTCATCCTAACATGAGTATAGGAGGTATAGCGGAATGTATGTAAATACAGAATATAATCCTACAGTAAATATAAATTTGGAAAATGGCATATATACATTTGATGCAGAGTCTGCTACTGGAAAAACCAGATTATGTAAACATTTAAAAAAATTAAAAGCATATGGGGAAGCCGTTGATTCGTTTACCTATGATGATTTATTAAGGGGTGATACTTTAGATAAAGTATTAAAAGCAGAAAATAAAGTGATTATGCTTGACCGATATGAATTATATAAAAGTGAAGGTCATGAATTAATAAATCAATGTTCAGCTAAAAGTATCATTTTAATTGACTGTAAATCAGCTTTTTTGGGCAGTTCAGACAGTGAAGATTGTTCGATAGTAATGACCGAAGATAGTTTAGAGGTATTTGTATGATCTATGTATTTGAAGATAATAAAAAAGATCCATTACCTCAATTATTTATGAAGTCGTATTGCAGTGAAATTTCATCAAATTTTATCTATACAGAAGGAAATGGGAATGTGTACCATAAGGTAGAAAGCCTTTTAAGCAGTAATTCCATGTGTTCCAAGAGGCAGTAAGATTCAAAATATGAAAAGGTTAGAAATAGATGAGATTTGGAAAATTTATAGGGCATTGGTAGATGAACATAATAAATTGTGTATAGAATTAAAAGAAAACGAACCAAATGAAACAAGAAAGAATATATACAAAGAAATAAAAAGTATATGCTAAAGACAACGTCCGCTTCCCGGTCATGCATAAAATAAGCAGACCATCGAAACGGACGTTTTTTAACCTATTTGAGGAAGTCCCCCGCTTTATCGGGCATTCCGAGTTTCCTTTGACTAGATTTTATAATGCCCGCATCACCGGATTATACCGCAATTCCAAAAATCCGTTAAAGTCTTTATTGTACATCTTTTCCAGATCTTTGCTGTAGCCAACGACCATCTGTGCCTGCTCATCGACATAGATTTTCAAGGCTTCCTGGGTGTGTTTCTCGCTTAGACTGATGCCGTGCTGGGTTCTGTCTTTGGTGAACAGGCGCATCTCGCTTACGTTGTAGCGTCCGGTGCGGCTGTAGTAGTAGCCCCAGATCAGGTCGCTGTTGGTCAGGATGTAGGCTTTGTTGCCCTGCATGTAGATGGTCCATTTTTTCCCAATCCATACATCGGAAGAAATCAGGTGGGCACAGTTAAAGTCCTCTTCGATTTCCTGCATGGAAACGGTTGGGTTTTTCTGCAGGTAATGCTGTAAGGACTTCATATAGGCGCTGCTGAACAGTCCGACGGCGCTGAGGATGGCAAAGAGAAGAAGTAAGACGCTGGCACCGGTCAGAACCCAGAATAAGGTGTTATTTACACCGCCGATTTCCTGGGTATTCAGTTCGTAGAAGTAAAACTTATCCAGATCGGTTTCCTGGAGTCCGATTTCTCCTATAACTTTTTGGAAATAGCGTTCGGTCTGGGAATCCATCTTATTCCAGGTGCCGGTAACCTTGACTGGTTCCGGGGGATTAACGGTTCCTGCCTCATCATTTAAGTATTCATAGGTTTTATCGATTTTAGCAGTCAGCTCGTCCTGGTGCTTTTTATCAAAGTAAATGCTGTAGAAATACCAGATAGAATCCGTGCTTCCCTCCTGGGGTACGGACTGGAAGGCCAGATAGCTGTAGCCGTCCGTGCGGGTGGACTTACTGCCGGATTTACTGGTGGTTGTCGTGGTGTGTTCTATGTAATCGTACAGAAAATATTCTGCGTCAATCGTTACATACTTGCCTTCATAGGTTTCCGGTGCCGCGGTGATATCCATCTTGGCCGGGCCGGTGATAACATCGAGGACAGCAAACTTTGTAACTGCCATCATGATCCCGATGCCGATGACGGAAAGGACAATACGCCACATATTGGATTTTCTTGCTTTTTTTCTGAGTGTTTCTAACATTTTGTTTTCCTCCGGTTTTTTTGCAGTTCACAAATATTTCACAAATTGTTCACAAATAAATATACAACATTTTCCCTGCTTTGTCCATTTGTTTTTGCCAAAAAAGGGAGGAAAAAACTGTTCATGGGGCTGCTGCGGTGGGAGCATATTCCGTCGTCACTGCGCTCTCGCTCCGCAAAAGAACACAGCGGACGCTAAACTCGAAAAGACCTCTTGATACCTCTGTCATGATAAGCCCATGATTACTTCTACCTTACAGCTTTCTCCGGGGTATACCGGTAGCGGCTTTCCTGCCGGATAGTCATTTCCGTTGACCAGGACGGAGCGGACGCCTTTTTCTATGCCCTGGGGATTGCTTACGTGGATTGCATAGCGGCAATTCCTGTAGGTACGGCGGATAGTAAATTCGGTTAGGGTCTGGGGGATGCAGGGATCGACGATTAAACCGTCGTAATCCGGCTGGATACCCAGAATGTACTGCGATACATTGACGAAGGTCCAGGCAGCGGTTCCGGTGAGCCAGCTGTTTTTTGCCTCCCCGTGTTTCGGCGCGTCTTTTCCGGCAATCATCTGCGAGTAGACATAGGGTTCCGTGCTGTGGATATCGCTGATTTCTTCGATGTAGGCCGGGGCAATTTTCCGGTAAACTTCAAAGGCCCGGTTCCCGCGCCCGATCCTTGTTTCGGCAATGGAAATCCACGGGTTGTTGTGGCAGAAAATCCCGGCATTTTCCTTATAGCCCGGAGGGTAGGAGGAAATTTCACCCAGGTTGACATAGTATCTGGTGTAGGCGGGCTGCTGGAGCATAATGCCGTACTTGGTGTCGAGGTAATGTTCGACGGAGTCCAGAGCCTTTTTTGCCTGTCCGCCTTCGATGCCGATATCCGCCAGCACACAGAAGCCCTGCGGCTCGATAAAGATTTTTCCCTCTTCACACTCGTTTGCGCCGACCTTATTGCCCTGGGCGTCGTAGGCCCGCAGAAACCATTCCCCGTCCCATCCGGCCAAGAGTACGGCCTTCGTCATCGCATCCACGGCTTTTTCGGCTTTTTTTGCTTCCTCGTGCTGACCGAGCTTTTCGGCAATTTGGGCATAGTCGCGTCCGTATTTGACAAACATCCCGGCGATAAATACGGATTCGGCTACCGGCCCCTCGGAAGGCCCGAAGGTCTGGAAGGATTCGCCCGGTTCGGTGGAAAAGCAGTTTAGGTTCAGGCAGTCATTCCAGTCGGCGCGTCCAATCAGCGGGAGGCTGTGCGGGCCAAGGTGGGTGAGGGTGAAGGTAAAGGAACGGCGCAGGTGTTCCCATAAGGGTCGGGAAAGTGCCTCGTTATTGTCAAAGGGAACCATTTCCTCCAAAATCGAGAAATCCCCGGTTTCTTTAAGATAAGCGGCGGTTCCGGCAATCAGCCATAAGGGATCGTCGTTAAATCCGCTGCCGATATCGGAGTTTCCTTTTTTGGTCAATGGCTGGTACTGGTGGTAGGCGCTTCCGTCCTCCATCTGCGTGGCGGCGATATCTAAAATCCTCTCCCTTGCCCGGTCGGGAATCAGGTGGACGAAGCCTAAAAGATCCTGGCAGGAATCCCGAAAGCCCATGCCGCGGCCCGTTCCCGATTCAAAATAGGAGGCGGAGCGGGACATGTTAAAGGTGACCATGCACTGGTACTGGTTCCAGATATTGACCATGCGGTTTAGTTTTTCGTCACTGCTCTCCAGGATATAGGAAGAGAGAATATTTTCCCAGTCGGCTTTTAGTGCGGCAAGGGCTGCGTCGATCTGCGCATCAGAAGAAAGGCGGGCAATGGCGGCCTGGGCACGCTGCTTATTGATGATGCCTGGTTTTTCCCATTTTTCATCCACCGGGTTTTCGCTGTAGCCTAAAAGGAAAATCAGGCTGCGGGACTCGCCTGGTTTAAGGGTAATGGAAAAATGGTGCGCACCGATAACGCTTCCGCCGCTTGCCATGGTGTTGTGAAGTTTTCCTTCCTCTACGGCCTTGGGGTGTTCGATGCTTCCGTAGGCACCGAGAAAGGTTTTTTGGTCGGTTTCAAAGCTGTCAAAGGGTGCATTGACCGCATAGTAAGCGAAATGATTGCGGCGTTCGCGGTATTCGGTCTTGTGGTAAATCACCGAACCGCAGACCTCGACTTCGCCCAGGCTTAGGTTTCGCTGGAAATTGGTAGAATCGTCCACGGCATTCCAGAAGCAGAACTCCACGTAGGAGGTCAGTTCCAGGGTTTCTGCTTTTTTGCCCTGGTTGGTGAGCACAAGGTGGTTGACCTCGCAGGTTTCATGTAAGGGGACAAAGGCGGTTAAATCGGCCCGGATATTTCCTTTGACCGAGATAAAGCGGCTGTAGCCCAGGCCGTGGCGGCATTCGTAGGAATCTAATGGGGTTTTTGTCGGCTGCCAGCCGGGATTCCAGATGGTATCGCCCTGTTTGATAAAATAGTAGCGGCCGTTTGTGTCGCGGGGGATATTGTTATAGCGGTAGCGGGTCAGGCGGAGGAGCTTGGCATCTTTATAAAAGGAGTAGCCGCCGCAGGTGTTGGAAATCAGGGAAAAGAAATTATCCTTTCCCAGGTAGTTAATCCAGGGCTGCGGGGTTATGGGGGTGGTGATCACATACTCTCTCGCCTGGTCGTCAAAATATCCGAATTTCATGGTGTAACCTCCTGCTTGTTTCTTGTTTTTACTATATTGTGCTATTGTTTCTGCGATAGTTTAAGAATAAGCGAAGGAGTACTTTATGCCAACCGTAAAAAGTGGCGGGAAAATACATGAAAAAACAGATATTATTTTGGGTGATGGAGGGATTTTAAATTTCGGGTTGCCTCCACCAGACAGGCATATGCATCTCCTAGTGCTTTAAATACGGTTTTTTTGAATCCATTTCTTGTCAAGTGTAGTTATTATCCAAAGTAATATTAGTTTTTGTATGAATAAAATCCAATATGTTTTTTTCAATGCCTCTGCGGCGGGCATAACGAAACATTTTTGCCTGATTGATATTATACTTTTTAAAAGAATCCTCATATATAGCCTGATACTCTAAACGAGAGATAATCGAGCCGGAAATTCCTCGCCCAAACAGGTCAACAAGTATCTTTTCCAGGGGTGCCTGTCTGAAATCGCAGGAGCAGGGCGGTGCTTCGGATATCAGTTTTTGGACAATAATGGTTTTATCACCGGCATATTTGTAATATTCATCTATTCCCGGATTATGGAGAACATGAGGATATTTTTCAAAAAGCAGATGAAAAATACTCTCATCCAGCATGTTTTCCACTTCGATAAAAATAGTATTTTTAGCCAGCAAATGATTTACAAATTCATTCATTTGATAAAGTTCCCATATTTGAAAATCTACAAGGGGATATTCTGTATGAATGAAAGAAAAAAGTTCTTTTGCTGTGTCAGATAATTCATAACAATAATCTTTTTTTCCGGCAATATGAAAATGTCCTCGACAGGTTCGTGTTATTTCACCAGATGTACATAGGGTTTTTAAGATATAAAAAATGGTTGAGCGTCCGATGTCCGGGGTCTTAATACGGAGCATATCTGCAAATTCGCCCGTAGTAAAAACAGGATGCTTTGTGATAAAGTTTTTTATGGCTGCTTCCAAAAGACTCACCTCCGTACTTACGGCAAATTTTCGCTATTTTGCCAATAGTCTAATAACAGTATATCGTTGAATGATAAAATAGTCAATAGACTTTCGGCAATTTTCTTTCATTTTGCCAAAAGTCCAAAGAAAAAGCCCGATAAATAAAAAGAATGAAACAAGCTTACGCCGGATGTTTGATTTGTTCATTCTGGTATCCAATTATCTATGGTTTTATGTAAAAAAAGTAAGGTATTTTTTTTCGGCAAAGATTGATAGGATGAGGGCAAGAAAAAGCACTTTATCTATTTGTATCTCGCATATGGAGGTCGTCAATGAAAGCAGAAGAAAATAAGAAGATAAAAGACAGAACACAGGAAGACAAAACGCAAGAAAACAGAGCACAGAAAAACAGAAAACAAGAAGAGAGAACACAGAAAGACAAAATATTAGAGCAAGAAGCCAGAGAATTAACGGCAAAACTGACCTTAGAGGAAAAAATCGGCATGATTCACGGCGCTCAGTTATTCAGGACAAAAGGGGTAGAACGCCTGGGCATCCCGCCGCTGGTGATGTCGGACGGGCCGATGGGGGTCAGGCAGGACTTTTATCCGGCAAGCTGGAAGGCTGTGGGCCATACCGATGATTATGTAAGCTATCTGCCCTGCAACAGTGCATTAGCGGCAACCTGGAACCGGGAACTTGCACGGGAAACAGGAAGCGTTTTGGGTGAGGAGAGCAGGGGACGGGGAAAGGATGTTATTCTTGCTCCCGGGATAAATTTAAAAAGAAGCCCGCTCTGCGGACGAAATTTTGAATATTTCAGCGAAGATCCTTATTTGACGAAGGAACTGGCTTCACCCTTTATTCAGGGGATTCAGCAGTGGGACGTGGCGGCCTGTGTCAAGCATTTTGCGGCAAATAATCAGGAAACCGAACGGCTTTGGGTAGATGTAAAGGTCGATGAGGAAGCCTTAAAAATCCTGTATCTTCCGGCTTTTTATGAGACGTTGGTTCATGCAGGATCTTATACCGTAATGGGAGCTTATAATAAGCTGAACGGGGAGCATTGCTGTTACAGTAATTATTTATTAGACCAGGTTTTGCGGGAGGAATGGGGCTATAACGGCGTGGTCATTTCCGACTGGGGCGGGGTGCACGATACCGAAGCAGCCGCGAAAACTTCTCTGGATATCGAGATGTCCGTGACCTATGATTTTGACGAATACTGCATGGCAAATCCGTTAAAGAAAAAGATTCTTTCCGGGGAAATCCCAGAGTCTGCAGTGGATGAAAAGGTGGTGCGGATTCTTATGCTGATGATGCGTCTGCACATGCTGGACGGCAAGCGAAAGTCAGGAACCTATAACACACCTGAACACCAAAAAACAGCGCTTGAAGCGGCAAGGGAATCGGTGGTACTATTGAAAAATAACCGTAAATTACTGCCCCTTTCGCCGGAAGATCATTCCAGAATCCTGGTCATCGGAGAAAACGGAAACGCCCTTCATGCCAATGGCGGAGGGAGCGCGGAGATTAAGGCATTGTACGAAATATCGCCGTTAATGGGGATAAAAAAGCTTTTGGGCGGAAATACAGAAGTGGATTTTGTGCCGGGCTACTGTCGGGATGAGGAAGAGGACGCAGGAAAAGAAAATGAAACCAACTGGCAGGAAGCAAGCCTGGAAAACGGGGGCGGTGCGGTACATGCAAATAAAGAAACTTCGGAGAAAAAAAGAAAGGCTCTGCGCGAAGAAGCGGTGGCATTGGCAAAATCCTATGCGCGGGTCATCTTTATCGGCGGCTTAAATCATGAACAGGACTGCGAGGGAAATGACCGGGCGGATATGAAGCTTCCCTATGAACAGGATGCCCTGATTGCCGAACTTCTTGCCGTAAAGCCGGATATGGTGGTTGTTTTACTTGGCGGAAGCCCGGTGGAGATGGGAAGCTGGATTCATCAGGCCGAAGCCCTGGTGTGGGGATGGTACGGCGGCATGGAAGGCGGAACCGCCCTTGCCGAAGTATTATTTGGACAGGTGAACCCGTCGGGAAAACTGCCGGAGAGCTTTTACAAAACGCATATGGATTGTTCGGCGCACTGTATTGGTGAATTTGCCGAAACCAAAGAAGTGCATTACCGGGAAGGTCTTTTTGTGGGCTATCGCTATCTGGATGCGTATAAGATTGAGCCGGAGTTCTGCTTTGGGCACGGGTTGTCCTATACGAGTTTTAGTTATACGGAGGGCAGACTTCGCCGGGAAGGGGGAAAAACCTTTGTTTCCTGTCTGTTGACGAATACAGGGGAGCGCGAAGGGGCAGAAGTAGTGCAGCTTTACCTTAGACCGGGAAAGCAGGCAGATGGAAATCCAACAGATGAAAAGAAAACAGATGAAAAGAAAACAGATGAAAGGAAAACGGACGAAGGGAAAACAAATGAGAAGCCTTCGATTTTCCAGGAATTAAAGGGATTTGAAAAGGTAAATCTTAAGCCGGGAGAGAGCCGGATGGTGTGCTTTTGCCTTGACGAAGAATCGGAGGGAAAGGAAATTGCCCTGGGGAGTTCTTCAAGGGATATACGAATTATCTGTAAATAAACCATTATGCGCCCACAAGTGAGTGTAACACCATGAATAAAAGTCTGCTGGGCGCACTTGGAATACCTGAATTGAATCGCCTAATCGGTGATGGACTTTCAAATGTAAAAAGGTGAGAAAAAATGGCAGCTTATATCGAAAACGTTTTACAAAAAGGACCTTATTTGCCGGATTGGGATTCCCTTGCCTGCCATAAAACACCCGAATGGTTTAGTTCGGCAAAATTTGGCGTATTTATCCACTGGGGCCTGTACAGCCTGCCGGCCCATGGAAATGAATGGTATTCTCGAAATATGTATATCCGGGAAAAAGAAGAGTGGAACTGGCACCGAAAACATTACGGGCCGCAGGATCAGTTTGGTTATAAAGACTTTATTCCTCTTTTTACCGCGGAAAATTTTTCAGCGCAGGAATGGGTCAGCCTGATTAAGGAAGCCGGGGCCAGATACATCTTTCCGGTAGCCGAGCACCACGACGGCTTCCAGCTCTATAAAAGTAAGCTGTCCCCCTGGAACTCCTGGACAATGGGACCCAAACGGGATATCTTAGGCGAATGGAAAACCGCAGCTGAAGAAAACGGACTGATTTTCTGCACATCCAGCCATCGGGCGGAGCACTGGTTTTTTATGGGCCACGGCAGGGAATTTTGCAGCGATATCAAAGAACCGATGAAACGCGGTGACTTTTACTGGCCTGCCCAAAAAGAACCCGATCACCAGGACTTAGAAAGCCGTCCCTTCCCGACGCCGGAATTTGTAGAGGACTGGATACAGCGCACCATAGAACTTATCGAAAACTATCAGCCCGCCCTGCTGTACTTCGACTGGTGGGTGCAGCACCGGGCATTTAAGGAAGGACTGAAAAAGATTGCCGCCCACTACTATAACCGTGCCGCAGAGTGGGGAAGGGAAGTTTCCATCTGCTATAAGCACGATGCCATGATGTTTGGAAGCGGAATCCCCGAAGTCGAACGGGGAAGTCTGAAAGAAACAACCGCATTTGCCTGGCAGACCGATACCGCAGTGGCTAAAAATTCCTGGTGCTACACCGACAGTCTGGAATACAAAACAGCAAACCAAATTATCTGCAGCTTAATCCAGGCTGTCTGCAAAAACGGTAACCTGTTACTCAATGTAGGCCCTAAAGGCGACGGTTCCATCCCCGAGGGCGACCAAAAACTTTTAAAAGAAATTGGACAATGGATGAAGGTCAACGGAGAAGGAATCTACGGAAGCCGTCCCTGGCGCATATGGGGCGAAGGCTCAACCAGAGAAGTCAGCGGGCAGTTCACCGATCAGGAAGAAATCGCCTACACCGAAAACGATATCCGTTTTACCGCAAAAGGAGGCAGCATTTACGCATTTTTCCTCCATTACCCGGAAAGCGGCAGGGCAGTTATCCAATCTCTGGCTAAAACCAAAAACCCGGACAACGTCCCTTTCCATGGCCTGATTAAAAAGGTAACCATCCTTGGCTTTGATGATCCGTTAAAATGGCATCAGGATTTTTCAGGACTGCATTTGTGGTCAGACAAGGTAGACAATCGCTTGCCTGTGACCGTAAAAATACAGATAGTTTAGAACTTTCAGCAAGATATTGAAATATAAAAAAGAATTCATTATTAAAATTTTAGAAGAGTAAGGAGTAAACAATATGAAATTTCACAATGGATGCTGGTTATTAAAGGAAGGCTACGGGAGTTTCTCCCCACAGATGGTTTATGAGGTAAAAACGGCAGAGGATAAGATTGAACTTTGTATGCCGACCAGGAAAATTGTAAGAAAGGGAGATACCTTAGACGGGGTGAATTTAACCCTTCAGGTATCTGCCCCCATGCCGGAAATGCTCAGAGTTAAAGTAATTCACCACAAGGGAATCCGAAAAAAGACGCCGGAGTTTGCCTTAACATTTCCTAAAGAAGGAGCGATGGAAGTTCAGGAGGACGAAGCATCGATTCAGGTAAGCAGCGGTCACTTATCCCTGCTCATCGATAAGGAAACTTCCGCGATGCAGTTTCTGCGGGACGGAAAGCTTTTAACTAAGAGCACAGGCCGGGATTTATCCTACATCAACACCAACTGGACAGGACTTCCCTATGCGCCGGGAAAAGAGGACAGCGCCTATCTCTGCCAGCAGCTTAACCTTTCGGTAGGCGAATTAATCTACGGTCTGGGCGAGCGATTCACGCCTTTTGTAAAAAACGGGCAGTCGGTATCCATCTGGAACGAGGACGGAGGAACCAGCACGGAACAGTCCTATAAGAACATCCCCTTTTACCTGTCCAACCGCGGCTACGGGATTTTTGTCAATCACCCGGAGAAGGTGGAGTTTGAAATTGCAACCGAACAGGTGACGAAGGCAGCATTTTCCGTACAGGGAGGAAGCCTGGAGTACTTTGTGATTAACGGGCCAACCATGAAAGACGTTTTGATGCGTTACACCGATTTAACCGGAAAACCAGCCAGACTGGCACCCTGGACCTATGGGCTTTGGCTGTCCACCTCCTTTACCACGAACTACGATGAAAAGACCGTAATGGAGTTTATCGACGGGATGGAAGAGCGCGGGATTCCGTTAAGTGTGTTTCATTTTGACTGTTGCTGGATGCGGGAATATCACTGGACGGACTTTGTCTGGGATGCGCGGGTATTTCCTGATCCCAAAGGGATGCTGCAGAGAATTAAGGCAAAAGGAATCCGAATCTGTGTCTGGATTAACCCCTATATCGGGCAGGAATCGGTGCTTTTTGATGAGGGTGTTGAGAAGGGCTATTTTATTAAAAAGGAAAACGGCGATGTGTGGCAGTGGGATATGTGGCAGTCGGGGCTTGCCATTGTCGATTTTACCAACCCCGAAGCCTGCCGCTGGTATCAGGAGAAGTTAGAAGGGCTTTTAGATATGGGCGTGGACTGCTTTAAGACCGACTTTGGCGAGAGGATTCCGACCAATGTGGTTTACCATGACGGTTCCGACCCGCAGAAGATGCACAATTTCTACACCTATCTTTACAATCAGGCAGTGTACGATGTCCTGGAAAAGAAGAGAGGGAAGGAGGAAGCCGTTCTCTTTGCCCGTTCGGCGACCGCCGGGGGACAGAAATTCCCGGTACACTGGGGCGGGGACTGCTGGTCGGATTATGAGTCGATGGAAGAAAGCCTGCGGGGCGGCCTGTCCTTGACCAGCAGCGGTTTTGGCTATTGGAGTCATGATATCGGCGGTTTTGAGAGTCAGTCCACACCGGATGTTTATAAGCGCTGGGCTGCGTTTGGTTTATTATCCACGCACAGCCGCCTGCATGGCAGCACTTCCTACCGCGTGCCGTGGGTCTATGACGAGGAAGCCGTGGATGTGGTGCGCTTCTTTACCCGTTTGAAACTGGATTTGCTTCCTTATCTCTACAGCGGCGGCGTTAAGACCTCGCTTACCGGGATTCCTCTGATGCGCAGTATGGCGCTGGAGTTTGAAGACGACCGAAATTGCAGTTATCTGGATAAGCAGTACATGCTGGGGGACAATTTGCTCGTTGCGCTGGTTTTTAACGAAGAAGGCATTGCCGAATACTATCTTCCCGAAGGGCATTGGACGAATTATCTGACCGGAGAGGAAACCGAAGGCGGAAAATGGATAAAAGAAGAGCACGGGTATTGCTCCATTCCGCTTTGGGTGAGGGAGAAAAGCGTCATCCCCACCGCGCCGGAGATAAAGCGGGCAGAGGAGGGTTTTACCGAAAACCTGGAATGGAGGGTGTATCTGACCGAAGGAAGGGCCGAAGGCATCGTCTGGGATAAGGACAGAGAGGCGCAGCATCTTATCGTGGAGAGAGAAGGAAATAAGGTTCGCGTGCAGTACCGGACGGAAGGCGATGAAGATGGTAAGGAAAATGGAACGAATGGAGAAGGCGCAGAAGGTCAGGGCGAAAGAAAGCCCGTCCGTATTCGCCTGGTAAACGGTGCCGGAGTGGAAACCGAAGGCGCAGAAGGGGTTGACCAGGGGAAGGATAAGGTAATTATGCTTTAGGGAAAATTTTAAGCAGCAAAAATTTTATATCATTTTGGTAAAAACTCTGCAGGCAATGTTTTGTTTGCGGGGTTTTTTGCTGTGATAATTGATTGTTTTCTGCTATAAATGAGCAATAATTGTTAAACGAAAAGCAAAAACTGAAAAGAATTAAAAGCCCGGTTTCACTATAATAAAAGTATGCTACCAAGCAGTAGGAATCGTGAAGTTTTGGGGGTGGCAAATATTAAAAAACCTACAAAAAGGAGGAAAATGATGAAAAAGTTAGCAGCATGTATCTTGTGCGCCTCAATGGCAGCATCTTTGTTGACCGGGTGCGGAGGCAGTTCAGAGGGCAGCGGCACAGCCGGAACACAGGGCAGTGACACAAAAACAGGTCAGGAAAGCTCGGATAAGAGCAATGTTATTAATGTATGGGCCTTTACGGATGAGGTGCCGGGCATGATCGAAAAATATAAGGAAATGCACCCGGATTTTGCCTATGACATTAATACAACAATTATTGCTACAACGGATGGGGCCTATCAGCCTGCATTGGATCAGGCATTAGCTGCAGGCGGTGCGGATGCCCCGGATATTTACTGTGCGGAAGCAGCATTTGTTCTTAAATATACCCAGGGCAGTGCAAGTCAGTACGCCATGCCTTATGAGGATTTGGGAATTGACGTTGATTCTGCGCTTAAAGAAGCTGATATTGCCCAGTATACCATTGATGTCGGGACAAACCCTGACGGCAAATTAGTGGGTCTTGGCTATCAGGCATCCGGCGGAGCTTTTATTTACCGCCGTTCAATTGCAAAGGATGTCTGGGGAACGGATGATCCGGCAGAGATTGCAGGAAAAATCGGACCGGGATGGGATAAATTCTTTGAAGCGGCAGAAGCACTGAAGGAAAAGGGGTACGGGATTGTGTCCGGCGACGGTGATATCTGGCACGCGGTAGAGAACAGTTCCGATGCCGGATGGATTGTAGACGGCAAGCTGAATATCGATCCGAAACGGGAAGAATTTCTGGATTTATCAAAAAAATTAAAGGATAACGGATATCACAATGATACCCAGGACTGGCAGGATGCATGGTTTGCCGATATCAAAGGTGAAGGAGAGAAAGAAGTGTTTGGTTTCTTCGGCCCTGCATGGCTGATCAACTACACCATGGCTCCAAACTGCGGCGGTACAGCCGTGGGTGAGGGCACCTATGGCGACTGGGCTGTGTGTGAGCCGCCAATCGGATTCTTCTGGGGAGGCACCTGGCTGATGGTCAATAAAGATTCTTCAAAGGCCGAAGCACTCCGCGACGTCATCGAATGGATTACTTTGGACTGCACGGAAGACGGATTACAGTATAAATGGGCGAATGGTACATTAAACGGTGAAGGCGGTACGAAAGATGCCGTGGCAAGCGGTACGGTAATGTCAAAGTCAGACGGAGCAATCGAATTTCTTGGAGGTCAGAACATGTTTGAAGCTTTTGTTCCGGCAAACCAGTATGCAAAAGGTACAAACCTGACACAGTATGATGAAACCATCAATACCTACTGGAGGGATCAGGTACGTGAATATACATCAGGAAACAAGACCCGTGAGCAGGCGATTGCCGATTTCAAGCAGCAGGTGGCCGATAACCTTGATGTGGTTGTAGAATAACCATTTTGTACATAAAACGACAGAGCTTTAGAAGAGTGAGCGGTGCGGACTAACCATCGTCTGCACTGCTTTTCTTTCCGTTCCGTCCACACAAATGTAAGAAAGGGGTATAGCTTTCGATGAAGAGTAAAAAACCTGGGTATGACAGATATGCAAAATATGGTTATATTTTCAGCATTCCTTTTGTAGCTACTTTTTTGCTGTTTTCCTTATATCCGACCGTATATACGGCGGTTATCGGATTTACCGATTTAAAGGGACTGGGAACAACATCCATCCATTTTCTTTCGGACGATCTGTTCAGAAATTTTAAAGCCATATTGTCAAGTCCTTCTTTTCAGCAGGCATTTAAAAATACCGTTGTCATATGGCTTTCCAACTTTGTTCCGCAGATACTGCTGGCGCTTTTACTGGCAGCATGGTTTACCGATAAGCGAAGCACAGTAATAGGCTCTCGGAATCCTGAGCCTGCCGACCAAGATTCACCGGTCGGATGAAC